>JACAEQ010000116.1 GCA_013388755.1 Chloroflexota bacterium | reverse complement strand
TCAAGTGTAGGGTTTTTGCAACGCTTGTGGCTTTTTTGGCATCAGGATGCGAAAAAAGGCACTCACCATGTCGAGTTCGTTTTTTCGCATCACAAAGCCATCCGGCGAAAAACCCTACATCTGAGAGGGGCCGGGGTGGGGGCGAAGAGCTTATTTGCAAGGTACTGGTACTAATGGCCCCATGTGCGGGTGAGCAGCAACACACAGGGTTATGCCCGTTCCACCAGCGCCATGACCAGTTCGCGACAGAAGGCGGGAATGTCGGCGACCACCCGCCCCCAGACCAGATTCCCGTCACGAAAGGCCGCTTCATCAACCCAGGTTGCTCCGGCGTTGATCAGATCGTCTTTGATGCCGGTCGAACCGGTCGCCGGGCGGCCACGAACGATCCCTGCCGAGATGGCAATCGATCCGCCGTGACAGATAATCCCGATCACCTTGCCAGCCGCATCCATCGCCCGCACCAGATCGGTCACTGCCTGATAGCGGCGCAACCTGTCCGGCGCCCAGCCGCCGGGCAGAACCAGCGCAAAGAGATCATCAGCGCGTAGCTCAGCAATGGTGGTCGTGGGTGTCATCTCCAGCCCGTTCTTTCCGTGTACCGGGCGCATATCCAGACCGGCTGCCGCCACGTCTGCGCCTTCTTCCTGCAACCGCATCATCGGCACATAAAACTCGAGGTCCTCTACGCCTTCAGCCAGTAGAATCGCAACTCGCTTACCTACCAGTCGCATAAGGTCGCCTCCCTGGTGGTTATCCGAATAACCGATGGTACGCACATACTCTCCCGCAGGCCCAGGGTGCGCGATTCTTTCGCCCGGCCCTGGGGCGCCTGCGCGACCAGACGTTGCCGCTCCGCGCTGGCGTTGCGGTGTGAACGCTTTTTGTCGTTATCAAATGCGACGGTGCAGCTGCCGTTGCCGGATCCAGGAACCGCAATGTTCATCTCACGCGAATCCTTCCATCGCGCGATGGCTGCCAGCCGCGCGCCCGCGGGCCAATGCCCCAGGCGAGCGTTGGATGGTACAGAAAGACCCATGGCGCATCATCACGGATCAATCGGTAGGCACGCCGGTAGCTTGCCATACGTGCACCACGGTCGAGCGTTGCTGCGGCCTCGTCAATCAGGGCATTGACCGCCGCGTTATGGTACCCTTCCCACCACGGGCCAGGCAGGCGCGAGTCGATCTTTTCGCGCAGCACCCGGTAACTGCTCATCGGGCTGGAATCGAAGCAGCAGAGATCGCCGAAGCGTCTGGCGCGCACCATGTCGGCATACGCCGGGCGATCCTCGTGTTGTCGCACGTCGACATGCACGCCTACCTGTGCATAGTGCGCGGCCATCACCTCCGCCAGCAACGGCGCTTCATCAGGATGGATCGCCGGCACATCCATCGTCAGTGTCAGGCCGCTGCCATACCCGGCGTCGGCCAGCAGCGCGCGCGCCCGCGCCGGATCGTGCGGATAGGCCGGCGTCGCCGGGTCGTACCCAAGGTGCAGCGGTGTCAGGGGGCCATTGAGCGGGCGCGCGCCGGGAGACGCCGCGGCGATCAGCGCGTCAATATCAAGCGCGTAGTTCAGCGCCTGGCGCACCCGCGCATCGGTACAGGGGCCGCTGAAGCAGTTGCACATAAAGATGACGCACAACGAGGCGGGGCGTTCGGCCAGTAGGTACCCCTGCGCGGCCAGTTCCGCCCGGTGCCCAGGCGGAACGTCGGCGACGATATCGGCGCTGCCGTCGGCCAGCGCTGCCACGCGCCGCGCCGCGTCGGGTTCGCCGCGCCACACCAGGCGCTGTGCCGGCGGCAGGGCCCCCCGGTAGTCGTCAAAAGCGCGCATGGTCACTTCGCCGGGTGCGACGGATTCCACGCAGTACGGCCCGGTGCCGATGGGCTCCTCAACCAGGCGGGAACATGCGTGGGCCGGCGCAACCGGGATGTCGGTCAGCAGGTCGAGCAGATCGGCGAGCGGAGCAGGCGTGATGATGCGTACTGTCCGATCGTCGATCGCCGTGATCGCGCCCCCCGCCAGATAGCTGCGATAGACGCCCTGTGTGCCGAGTTCGCCGCCGGTCGCCGGGTCGATCGCGTGCTCCAGCGATGCGACAACATCGGCAGCACGGAGCGGTTCGCCATGATGGAAGCGCACTCCGTCATGCAGCGTGAAGGTCCAGGTACGGGCATCGGCGGCGCACTCCCAGCGTTCCGCAAGCAGCGGCGCGTAATCGCCATGTTCGTCGGGCTGCACCAGCGCCTCGAAGATGGCGCCAAGCAGACTGCGCCGGTCACGAAAATCGCTCAGCACGTGCGGGTCATCCAGGCGCGCCGCACTCTGAACGATGGTCAACGTATCAACTGGTTCCACGATGCTACTCCACTTCCATGATGTACGGGGAGCGCCGTCACCCATTCTTCCAATCCACCAGTTCGCTCAAAACAACCATCCCATCGTGCGGCATGCCGGCATACGCGCGCTCGCACTGGCCGAGCGGTAGAATATTGCTGACTCCACGCGCCGCGATCCGGTCGCGCAACCCCAGGCGGCGTTCCTCGGGGTAGATGCCGGTGGTTGAAACCGCCTGGCTCAGAAAGGTGAGCGCATCTTCCAGACGCGTAACTGGCCGGACGACGGCAAGCCGGAACAGCGGATGATCCAGCATGTCGAATTCATCATCAACGACGATCACGCCGGACTCGTACTCGCCATCACGTTCGTTGAGGTGCCAGCCGGCGGCAACGTAGCGCCCGCGACGCATGCGGCGTACCTGGCCGCGCACAGCCGGTGGAACAACCTGCGGCGCGAGTTCGTCCCAACGGGACAGCGCGGCGCGCAGCGCCTCGGCATACATGGTGACCTGAGATGGGTCACCTTCGACATAGTGCACAAATGCAGCATTACACGCTTTCTGATTATAGATCAGCGTATCCTGCGCGGCGCGCAGCACGACGTCTTCCAGGTTGTCAAACGCTTCCCGCCCGACAAGCAACACGCCGTAGCGCGGGTTAAACGTGATCGTGCGGGTGAATGCGGCGCGTGCCTGTACCGACGCAACGGCTCCGGGTGCACCCCAGACGATAATCCGGTCGAACGCGCCGGGAGCGAACAGGACCTGTTCGACCGACTCATCGCCGCCGGGCCAGTAGACCACCGACAGGTGACGGGTAAGCAGATGGTCAGGAGCGGCTGATGCGGCGGCGAGCGCCAGCAATGCGCCGGGCAGGATGGCCCCGGCCGGCAGTTTGATCACACCGACTGAACGGGTGAGGAGCATGCGCAGCGCCGAAATGATCGGAATGCCAGGCGCGTTGCCGGCGGTAATGTGGAGCTGGCGGGTTGGTGTGGCGCGAATGAGAGTTGGCGCCGCGGGCGCCGCGGGCGTGATCGCACGGCCAGTGATGGCTGCCGGGTCGGCAAGGGGTGTGCCGGGCACTTCGACCCATTCCTCGAGGAACCTCGAGCCGGGGATATTCCAGAGCGACAGTTCGGCATCCAGCATGCGCCGGGCAGCCTGGCCGTCAAGACCGGCGGCAAACGCCACGAATGCTGCATTGAGCAACGCTTCGGGTAGTTCGGAAATCGCCCGTTCCAGTTCGATCACGCGCGCGACAAGCGGCAGGTTGTCTGTGATGGCGTGGATCAGTGTTTCAAGGTACACCGCACCGGCATCAGCGGGTAGAGCGTATGGTCCACATGCCAGTGCGTCAAGGTCCAGCTCGATCAGGTCAGGCGGCCTGATGGATGGCATCAGCAGGTAACGCCAGCCAGCGGTTATGCGGCGCATGGTACGGTCGATGAGCGGCAGGCGTAACACCTGGGCGCCGGGCAATGTCACGTGGACGGCATCCGATTCGGCCCGGGCGAATGCTGCTTCGATTTCTGCCGGCTCGATCTGTGGCGGTGGAACCACCTGCCCCCTGACCAGGAACGGCACGCGAACGACGCCGCCGTGCAAGGTGAGCAACTGATATGAGGCGCAGAATGATTCCATCATAACTATGCTCTGAGTGACGCCATCACACCGCCACACCCCTTCACCTCGCGGCGCGCCGCACGGCTGATCTCGGTGACCGCGGGCCCGACGAGCCCGCAAGGGCAGGGGCCATCCACCATTCGCACGGTATCACCACTGATAACGAAGCCGGGATAGGCAGTCGCCAGCGGGTCGAGAAAGCCAATCGTGCCACGCAGATCAGCACCCTGCAACGGCGCGAGCGCCTCGTCGAACACGACCGGCTCAATGATCGGTGGAACGTGAAAGCGCCCATGGACGCAGCGCACCATCATGACATTGATCTCGGTCATCGAGTATCCTTCGATGACGCGAACTTCCGGGATGCCAAGCGCGTCGTGTACCAGTTGCATCAGGTCGGCACGCGGGATACGTTCGCCGGTGTACGACTTCCAGCCACCGCCAAAGAGCACCATGCTGCCGTCGCGCAGGCGCACTTCGCGCGCGGAACGAAGCGCGTGTTCGCACAGATCCTTCAACTGAAACGGAACACCGAAGATGAACACCTTGCGCCCGTCGGCGACCGAGTCGCGCATCCTGTCGAGCACCCGGTTGAAGTTGGCCTCGCGGTTGACGATGGTCTCGGTGTGCAGGCGTTCAAGATTCTCCCGGTCACGCGCGGTACGCGGGCCGCGCGCCACGCTGCGCAGTGTTGCTGCGCTCAGGTTGCTGTCGTAGAGAAAGGAGCGGCGGCGAAACACCGGTGCTGCCTCGCGCCCGATCGCCTGCATACCGGTGCGTCCATGGCGAAAGTCGAGAAACACCCCATCGTAGCTACGCGGGCTGATCGCGCGCAGCAGCCGCTCGAACGGCGCAGGCGCAAGCAGGCGCGCCGCGAGGCGGGTAAGCGTGCGTTCGAGTGGCCCGCCAATCCGGTCGTAGAGCAGTTGCGGCAGAAGGTACGACGCACTGGCGGTGCGAACGCGCGCCAGGCCAGCGACGTCGCGCGGAACGAAGGAAAACGTGCCGGACGTGCCTGAACTGTAGACCGGGCGCACATCTGCCGCCTCCAGCCGTTCAATCCAATCGTCAATCGTTGTCACGCCGGCGACATCGATCTGTAGCGGGCGATGGTGCAACTCGGCAATCCAGCCGGTCATTGCGGCGAAATCGCCGTCATCGAGCCATTGCTGGCGATAGCTCTTGAACAGGTCGTCGGTTGACATCATACGCTCAATGATCGGTGTGAGCGTATCGAGTGCACCGATCTGTTCCTGGTGGGCAAGCCGGCGATAAGCGGGAACATGGGCGCGGTAATGGTCGTGCGCCAGCAATAATGCGCGCTGCCGGCGCCGGCGAGCATGCTCAGGGTCGTATGGTTGGCGCAGTGCCCATCTGCACGCCAGTGCAATCAGTTCGAGTTGCAGGGTGCGCAATTCTGCCAGCGTGTCAACACTCATGGGCGCCCTTGCTCACGGCGGTATGACTCGTCGAGCACCTCGACGACGTGCATCACTTGCGCCTTCAGGCCGGCCTTACGCACGCCGGCGACGAGTTGCATGTGGCAACCGGTATTGGTTGTAATCACCAGTGTTGCGCCGGTCGCTGCCACGTCGGCCATTTTCGCATCAAGTACCTGGCCGGCGATGTCCGGCTGAGCGATGTTGTAGACGCCGGCGCTGCCGCAGCACCGGTCCGGCTGGCGCACTTCTACCAGTTCCAGGCCGGGCACGGCGCGCAACAGGTCGCGTGGCTGGCGGGATACCCGTTGCCCGTGGCGCAGGTGGCACGAATCGACATAAGTCGCGCGGGCGCGCAATTCGCCGTGCGGTGGGCGGTGCAGGTTATCGGCCAGAAACTCGTTGACATCGCGCACCTTCGCTGCAAACCGGCGTGCCTGGTCCGCGTAGCGTGGATCGCCGGCGAGGAGGTGCGGGTATTCTTTCAGCGCCAGGCCGCAGCCACCGGCATTCACGATAATTGCCACAACATCTTCGGCGAGGAAGGCGTCAATGTTGCGCCGGGCCAGGTTGCGTGCCGCTTCCACATCGCCGACATGGGTGTGCGCCGCGCCGCAGCATGTTTGCGCGGCAGGCGTGATCACTTCATAGCCGTTGCGGCGCAGCACGCGCACCGTTGCCTGGTTCACCGGCGCGAGGAACGCCTCCTGAATGCAGCCGGTGACAAACGCCACCCGCCCGCGCGCCGGGCCAAGCGCCGGAGCCGGCGCGCGATAATCGAGGTAACGCGGCGTCAGCGGCGGGATGATCGCCTCCATTGCCTTCAGGTGCGATGGGAGGATGTCAAGCCGCCGGATCAGCCATTGCAGGCCGAGCGCCTGGTACAGCCAGAGCGCCGCAGCGAGCAACTTGAGCCGCCCGCGATACGGCATCAACTGCTGTAAGCCGAACCAGCGGAGTACACGTTCAGCGCGCGAAGGTGCGCGACGATGCTCAACCAGTTCACGGGCCGGTTCCAGCAACGCGCCATACTGCACACCCGAGGGGCATGCCGTCTCGCAGGCGCGACATGCCAGGCAACGGGTGATATGCGTCGCAAACGCGCCATCAATCTGCTCATCAGTAAGCCGCCCGTCGCTCACGGCGCGCATCAACGCAATGCGCCCGCGTGGCGAGTCCATTTCTGTACCGAAGACGTCGTATGTTGGGCAGGATTGCAGGCAGAGACCACAATGAATGCACTGGTCCAGTTTTGTGCGGTATTCCCCGCTGCGTAGTAGCTCGATCACCTGGCTCATAGGTCTGCTCAATGTCGGCGCTGCGCACCGGCGGCTGCGATTGTAAGTATAGCACAGGCGCTGCGCCGGCCGCGTTGATCTACCTTCCATGGGGGAGCTTCGCGGAAGCTGTTTATTCCGCAGAACGTTCCATGACGTCCCGGCGTCCCATGCGATTGGACGAAACGGCGCGCTCGATCTACACTGCGCGCGAGGAATGCCAGCAGAGTGCCGCCATGGCGCTCGGCCTGCCCGTTTTCGCGCCTGTCGCCCGGTACCGTCTACGAGGAACTGCTATGGAGCCTGACCCACAAACGACCTGGCATTTGCAGACCAGCCTGGTTCATGCCGGCGAACGCGCGCCCGCGCCGGCAGCCATACCAACTGCCACACCAATCTATACCAGCGCAACGTATCTGTACCCCAGCCTCGCAGCACTCAACCAGGCTGCAGAAGACGAGGCCAGTTACACCTACACGCGCCACGGCAACCCGACCGTTGCCGCGCTGGAGCAGGCGATGTGCATCGCCGAGCGCGGCGCGGGCGCGACAGTATATGCGTCAGGGATGGCGGCCATGCATGCCGCGTTGCTGGCGGCGGGAACCCCGCGTGGCGCCACCGCGCCCGCGCCGCGCGCCATCCTGGCGGCGCGTGATGTGTACGGCACAACCACGGTGCTGTTGCAGGAGTTCTTTGCGGCGCGAGGAACGGCAATCACAACGTGCGACATGTGTGATCTGGCCGCCGTTGATACCGCGCTGGCCGCACATCAGCCGGATGTGGTACTGGTGGAGCAGATCTCCAATCCGATCCTGCGGGTCGTTGATATTCGCGCGCTGGCGCAACGGGCGCGCGCCGCCGGAGCGCGCCTGGTGGTAGATAGCACGATTGTCACTCCCATCCTGCAGCAACCGCTTGCGCTTGGCGCCGATCTGGTGGTACATAGCGCGACGAAGTATCTTGGCGGGCATGGCGATGTTGCGGGAGGAGTCGTCGTCGCGCGGACGGGTCTGCTCCGCGATACGCTCCGCCGCCAGGCGCGGCTGCTGGGCGCAACGCTCGGGCCGTTTGAGGCGCAACAGATCCTGCGCGGGTTGAAAACGCTCGCGCTCCGTGTGCGCCAGCAGTGCCGCTCCGCCGGCGAAATCGCGGCCTGGCTCACGTCGCGCCCGGCAGTTGCGCGGGTGTACTATCCCGGCCTGCCGCAGCATCCGCAACACGCGCTGGCGCGCGAATCGTTTGGCGGCCTGTTCGGCGCGATGGTGTCGTTTGAACTGTGCAATACCGGTCGCGCGGCGTTGCACCGATTCTTTGATGCATTACGGCTGGTATTGCCAGCGACCTCGCTGGGAGATGTCTATACCCTGGCCAGCGCGCCGGCGCTCGCGTCACACCGCGAACTCACGCCGGAACAGCGGGCCGAACGCGGTATCGGCGAGACGATGGTACGGCTCTCGATCGGGATCGAGGAGCCTGCCGATATTGTCGCTGACCTGTCACAGGCGCTCGACGCGGTGGCCGTGGAACCGTGAGCTTACGTGACCTTGTTACGCTGAGCATATTCCGGGCGTTCCCAGGCCCGCGTCTCGAAGATCTGCGCCAGGCGCTCGACGGCGTCCCAGACATCCACATAGCGCGTATACAGGGGGGCGAAGCCGAAACGAACAATATCCGGCGCGCGAAAGTCGCCAATAACGTCGGCGGCGATCAGCGCCTGCATGATTGCGTATCCCGCAGGATGATGGAAGCTGACCTGACTGCCACGTACCGCATGCTCGCGCGGCGTGGCGAGATCCAGGCCATGCCCGGCGCAGCGTGTTTCGACAAGCTGGATAAACAGATCGGTGAGCGCCAGCGATTTCTCGCGGATGTGCTGGATGTCAGCCTCGAGCAGGATGTCGACGCCGCATTCCAGCGCGCTCATACTGAGGATCGGCGGCGTCCCACACAGATAGCGGCCAACACCTGGCACCGGCTCGTAGATCGGTGCGAAGGCGAATGGCGCGGCATGCCCCATCCAGCCGGAGAGCGGCTGGCTGAAGCGATCCTGCCATATGCGGGCAACGTACAGAAAGGCCGGCGCCCCGGGCCCGCCATTCAGGTATTTGTAGCCGCAGCCCACCGCAAAATCAACCCCCGTGCCGTTCAGGTCCACCGGCACCGCTCCCGCCGAATGCGCCAGGTCCCACATGGTCAGGGCACCGCAGGCATGGGCACGGCGCGTGAGGTGCGCCATGTCGTACATGCGCCCGGTCTTGTAATTCACATGGGTGAGGGTCAGGACGGCCACGCTCTCGTCGAGGTGGTGCTCGATGTCCGCAGCGTCAACCATGCGGAGTTCATGCCTGCCGCCGAGTTGCTGTATCAGGCCCTGCGCGATATACAGGTCAGTCGGGAAATTATCCGGGGTTGACAGAATGACCGTGCGATCAGGGTTGAGCGCCAGCGCTGCGGACAGGGTCTTGAAGACATTCACCGACGTCGAGTCGGCGCAGATCACCTCGTCGGCATGGGCGCCGATCAGGCGAGCAATCTTACTACCGACACGCGCCGGCGCATCGATCCATTCGCATGCCGTCCAGCCCTTAATCAGCATGCGCCCCCATTCGTGTTCAAGGATCCGGTTCATCCGCTCGACGGTGCGTCGGGGCAACGGCCCGAGTGAATTGCCATCAAGGTAGATCAACCCATCGGGAAGATGAAACAGATCACGAAAGCGACCCAGCGGGTCGGATGTGTCGCGCGCGGCGACCGACGCCCGGGTGACAGGTTCGTGCATGTTCATCGTTCCTCCTATGCGGCACGGAGCGCGCCGTGATCGGTAAACGGCGCGATCTGGTCGAGAAAGCGGTCAGCGACGCGGCGCCAATCGTAGGCCTCGACATACGCCTGGCCGAAGGCGCCGTATGCCGCGCGCTGTTCCGGGTTCTGCAGCACTTCGATCAGTGCTCCGGCCAGCGCGCCGACATCGCGTGGTGGCACAAGCAACCCGGCCTGGCGATGCGGAACGACTTCCGGGATGGCTGCCGCAGTGGTTGCAACGATCGGCAGGCCGCTGGCCATGGCTTCGAGAAACACGATGCCGAATCCTTCCTGGATACTTGGCAGGCAGAAGACATCGGCGTGGCGGTACATCCGCGCCACGTCGTCGTCGTCGGGGATGGAGCCCATCAGGCGCACCGCCGACTCCAGGCGCAATTCGGCGACAAGTGATTGGAGCATTGCATGTTCCGGCCCGTCACCAACGATCACGGCATGCGCATGCGGGATGACGGCACGTACCAGCGGCATGGCGCGCAGCAGATCGGCGACGCGTTTGCGCGGATACTGGCGCGCGACGCACAGGATGGTTGCGCCGTCGCTCGCGCGTGGCACATCGCGCGCGATACGCCGCCAGCGCGCCAGGTCGATCCCTTCGGGCACCAGGTGCACCTGTTGCTCGGCTACGCCATAGTGTCGCCGTATTGCCCCCCGGCAGTAGTTCGACGTGGTGATGACGCCGTCGGCGTTGCGCGCATTGATCCCTTCCAGGCGCGAAAGCGACCAGAGGAGACGGCGAACGGCGCCACGCTCCTGGCGCGACTCCTCGGCCAGAACGCCTTTGATACTCGCCACGTATGGTGTGCGGCGATCGCGCCATGACCAGAGAAAGCCGTCAATATCGAAGCCAACGACCAGGTCATACCGCATCCGGCGCAGGAGTGCGGGCAGGTGCAGGTTAAATAACAGACGGCGGGCCGTCAGATTATGCGGCCAGGGTTGCGGTGGCGCCAGGCGCGTCACCCGCACGCCACGGGTGTGCAGCGCGCGCTGCAACCCTCCGATGGCTACGGCGGTGCCGCTACCCTCCGCGCTTGACTGTACCCACGAATCGACGAATGCTATCTCCACAGCCTGTGTATCCTCTCGAGTGGGCAGTACGGTCGGATTGACCTGCCGTAACGTATACGCCGGCAGGAAATAACCGGATGTGCCCACCGGTCGGCCCGGTGCGATTACGGATTGGCGATTGTTGATCGTGGAGCGGGCGCGGCTTATCTGGAGGCGGTCGTCACTCACCTGATATTCGACCGGGCCGCCTGGAACTGCACTCCAGCGACGTGCAGAACGGATTATCATCGGGATCGCGCGCATGGTGCACGTATAACGCCCGCGCTCCCGGCACGCGCAAGGTTCAATCATTCTGCACGTCACTCTAGGAATCTTCGTCGACTCGTTGCGGAAGCGGCCGGCCGATGACAATTCGAAAGCCAAGGTTGTAGCGCCAGTACTGGGGTGGGAGGTGACTGCCGCGATAACTGGCGCGCGCGTTGATAGCCGTCGAATTGAATGACGATCCGCGCAGCACATAGCTCTGGCGCTGGAGAAACGGCACCGGCGCCCCGGGGTAACTGGCATACTCGCTGGCCGTCCATTCCCAGACATTGCCTATCAGGTCGTGGACACCATAGAGGCTCGCGCCGCCGGCGAAGCATCCGACCGGCGTCGTTGCCCAGCGCGCGTGCCCATCAGGTCCGGTGCGGGTCTCTGCGATATTCGCCAGGCCGGTTTCCCAGCGATCGCCCCATGGAAAGCGCCGCGCCCGGCGCGCGCGCGGCCCCCAGGCAGCGGCTTTTTCCCATTCACTCTCCAGCGGCAGACGGACAACCATACCGGCCGGCAACCGGCCGGCCGCGGCAAGTTGCCGGCTCAGCCATGCAGCATAGGCCGAGGCTTCATGACAGGTCACGCCGACAACCGGTTGTGACGGGCCATTAAAGCGCGGATCGAACCAGTAGCGTGGCCGCGGATGTGAAGGGTGGGCCGCGAGAAAACGCCCATATTCGTAGTTGGTCACCGGGTAGATACCGATCTGGAAGGCCGGCAGGTCAACGCGTTGTGCTGGCCCTTCATCATCATAGCCCGGCGTATTGTTTCCCAGGACGAAGACACCAGCGTCAATCCGGGCCAGC
Source organism: Chloroflexota bacterium (assembly GCA_013388755.1). Taxonomy (GTDB): domain Bacteria; phylum Chloroflexota; class Chloroflexia; order Chloroflexales; family Roseiflexaceae; genus JACAEQ01. Next base: position 123,860 of record JACAEQ010000116.1, on the reverse strand, counting down.
GGCGGCATCAGGTCGGCGAAGCGCGGATCGCCCAGACGGCCAAGCGCCAGGCCGGCATGCACCCGGTCCGGCGCAGCGACCTCCTGATCGGTCATGATCGCCAGCAGTTGCTGCCGCACCGCGCTGGTCAACGCCTGGTCATCAATTGCACCGGCCAGCGCCTCCAGGCACGCAGCCACGAGCAGAACAGTGTTGTGCGCCGGTACTGCAGCCGGCATTCGTGGTGTCGCAGGCGCCGGGCGGGTCACAGCGGCACGGGCCGTTGCTGGCCGGCTCGCGTCATTGACCGATTGTTCCCTGATCAGCAGGTGGTGGAGCAGTGGCGCGGCCGTCCCCGACATTGCGCCTTCACGTTGCCAGACGGCAAACATCAGCGCCTCGCGCCAGGCGGGGTCGCCGCTAAGAACGGGGACGCGTGTCGCGAAGTCATCGGCGCGCGCCAGCACGCTTGCGGCGAGGAACGTGCGCAATGGTGCGCGTGGCATCCTGTACAGGGTGTCATCGCCGCTGGCGCCATGCACCTGTTCCAGCAACCCGATAACCAGCGCATGATCGAGTACCCTGGCAATAGTGGCGTCGTCGGCACCGGCGAGCCCGGCACGGAGCTGTGCCATGACATCTGCGTGCGGCAATATGCTTTCGCGGGCGCCATCGGCCATGGCCATATGAAATGCCAGCGCCAGCGGGCCAAGCGCCGCTGGCGGCGCAGCTTCAACATTGCTCCAGAGCGTATCAATGAAACGCTGATAGACCACGGCACGCGCGCCAGGTAACGTATGCCCGCCAATATCGGTGACAACTGCGATCGCCAGCGCGAGTGGCTCGGCGGTCAGTGCACGAAGACCGTCGTCCAGCAGCAGGCGACCCTGCAGATCCGCAATCCGGTCATTCAGTGGCGGCGCGGGATCGCGCGTGACGCGCCGCCGGCTGATCGCCGTCAGCAGACGAGCCACCATGTCATCAATATGTGCGCGGTCGAGGTCAATCAGGCGCAGCCGCCGGAAGCCGTGGCGCTGCAGCAATGGATCATTGCATGTGCGGCAGGAGATGACAAAGCGGTTGCCAGGAAATGTTGCGACCAGACGATCAACAACGGCCACGGAACCGCCAGCCACGCCATCGAGGATCAGCAGCGCTTCGCCGGCGTGTAACGCCTGGTGCACCACGGGGGCATATGCGGCCAGATCGTGTGCTGCGAGCCGGGCATCAATGAGCGCCCACGAATCGGTCGCCGGGTCAGGCACTGCCGTACCTGCGGAGAAGTCAAGAAAGATCGGTAGCGGGATGGGCGCCGGCCAGTCAGAGAGTGGCATCGCTGCACCATCGGGATCGCCGGTAACCGCGGCGGCACACACCAGCGCCAGACGTCGCAACACGATGCTCTTACCGCTTCCGGCGCGGCCTTCCAGCACCAGGCGTGCGCGCGGCTCACGCGCAAGATCCGCCAGCGACAGTTGTTCGCCGGCGCCAGTAGACGCATAATCGCTGGAGATGCTACGTTCAACGTAGATCTCCATGAGCGGCAGGTTGAGGATACCTGACTCGTCCAGACCAGCGATCGACAGGGATCGAAGTCGGCTAGCAAATGCGCGCTGGTAGTTCAACGTGCTACGATGGGCAAGATTGCATACCCGCCAGGATCGAAACTTTCGGCCTGGAACCGGTCACATGAACCATCAGGAACGGATACGTGGTGTCGTACTGGTTACCGTAGTATATCAGACGATGAAAAATGTGTGAACGGCAGAAATGTAGCGCGCTTGTGAAAGTTGTGTGCATGCACGCGGGCGTTCGGCGTATCATGCCGAACGCCCGGTTTGCGTGGAGGGAGGAATCTCAGTACCAGGGCGGACGGTCCGCCGGATGTCATTGCGAGCGCTAGCGACGCAATCGAGCGGCGCGAGCGGAGATTGCGTCAGCCACGCTGCGCTCGCTGCAGGCGGTCGCTGACGCTCCGCGCACTGACAGGCGGCGTAGCGGTTTTCGGATAGGTACGAAACAACCATCACGCGACATTCACTGAGCGTGGAACACCAGACAGGTATGGCACCTGTGCCTCAATGCCCCGAGCTATGCTCTTTTTTCTGTGCTTCAATCAGCGCCTGCGCCAGGTGCGGCGGCACATCTTCATAATGATCGAACGTCATCGAGAAGCGGCCGCGCCCCTGCGTCAGCGAACGCAGATCGGTCGCGTAGCGCAAGATCTCGACCAGCGGCGCCTGCGCCGTAATGGTGGTGCGTCCGTTGCCTTCCGGCATCATCCCCATCACGCGACCACGACGCGTATTCATGTCGCTCATGATGTCGCCAGCATAGTGCTCGGGCACCGTGATCTCGAGCTGGTAGATCGGTTCCATGATGGTCGGGCCGGCCTTTTGCGCCGCGAGTTTGAATGCCTCGTGGCCGGCGATCTGGAAGGCGATATCTTTGCTATCGACCGGATGCATCTTGCCGTCGAATAATTCTACCCGGACGTCAACCATCTGGTTGCCGGAGACAACCCCTTCCGACATTGCCGCGCGCACCCCTTTCTCGACCGATGGAATGAACGATCGATCAATGACGCCGCCGACAATCGCATTGACGAACTCCAGCGGATCCTGGCGATTCGGATCGGGCGGCAGTGGTTCGATGCGGATGGTGACATCGGCAAACTGGCCGGCGCCACCCGTCTGCTTCTTGTGGCGGTATTGCGCTTCAGCCTTGCCGCGAATCGTCTCGCGATACGGAACGCGCGGCAGATCAAGGTCAACATCAACTGCAAACTTGCGTTTCATCCGTTCGGCGACGATCTGAAGGTGCGATTCGCCCTGGCCTGAGAGCAGACTTTCGCCGGTAATCGCGTCGCGTGACACGCGCAGACTCGGGTCTTCCTCAATCACGTTATGCAGCGCACCGCCAAGCTTATCGAGGTCGGCGCGGGTCTTCGGCCTGACCGTTGCCGTGAATGCCGGCGCCGGGAAGACGATTGGCGCGAGCTGCAACGGCCGATCATGCGCGCAGAGTGTGTCGTTGGTACTGACATCACCAAGTTTGGTGGCGACGCCGATGTCGCCCGGCCCGATCGCCGCGATGGCCGTCTGTTCCTTGCCGCGCACCATATAGAGCTGCCCGATCCGTTCATCTTTGCCCGTGCGCGGGTTGAACACGGTCGAGTTTGCACTCAATTCGCCGCTGAATACCCGAATATATGTCTGCTTCCCATACGGATCGACGATTGTTTTGAATACCAGGGCGCTGAGTGGTTCGGACGCAGCTGCCTTCAATGGAACATCTTTGCCGGAGAGCAGATCGCGTGCCGTCACCTGGTTGCGCGCCGCTGAAGGAATACTGTCGAGAATGCCATTGAGCAACTGGGCCATACCGGCAACCTGCAGCGCCGAACCGCAAAAGACCGGGACGATTGAGCCGTTGGCGATACCTGCGCGCAGGCCGCTGTTCAGTTCGTCCTGGGTCAGGGCATCCGCGCCACCCTCAAGGTATTTCTCGATCAGGTTGTCGTTCGTTGCGGCAATGCGATCTACCAGTTTTTCGCGCCACTCCTGTTCGAGATCGATCAGTTCAGCCGGGATATCGGCCTCGACGAAGCCACCGTCATGCTTCTCGGAGATCATCCATGCGCGCTGGCGGCGCAATGAGATGATGCCGGCGAACTCGCGCTGCGCGCCAATCGGCAGTTGCATCGGCACGACCGACTCATCGAGCAATTCGCGTGCCTGTTCGATGCAGCGGAAGAAATTCGCGTTTTCGCGGTCGAGTTTGTTGATGAAGAGCAGCGTGGGCACGCCCGCTTCACGCGCGGCCTGCCAGGCAATCTCGGTGCCAACCTCGACGCCACCGGCGGCATCGAGCACGATGATTGCGCCATCCACCACCCGCATGGCCGCGGCCGTCTCGGCGATCAGGTCAGCGTAGCCGGGAACGTCAATCAGGTTGATCTTGTTGTTTTCCCACTCAACCGGCGCGATGGTCAGGTTGATCGACATACGGCGTCGCTGCTCGTCGGGATCGTAATCGGAGACGGTATTGCCATCTTCGACGCGACCCGTGCGGGAGATGGCCCTGGCGGTGAGCAGCAACGCCTCAGTCAGCGTGGTCTTCCCGCTGCCGCCATGGCCGAAGAGGCCAATCGTATGGATGTATTCCGGACCGTATGCTCGCATGGTGTCCTCCTTGACAATAAGCCGGGTCGTGAACGCGCCTGCACTGCGGAACGCCACGAACACGATGCACCCGGCGCAGTTGACCGTAAGAAGAGACGCATGGTGAGGAACTGGAGGAGTTACCACCTTTCCAGTGGAGGAACAGAAGATTAACTCGGAATTATACGCATTTTCACAAGCGGGTCAACAGGGGTGTCACGAAACATTCTGTGGAATGAACAGCTTCCGGGAAGCTTGCGATGCGGCACCAACCCGGCGCACTGTCGCCCGGGGAGCGCCAGCAAGCCCCGCTGGCCCTCAGGTAGCTTGCTTTTGACAGGTTCATGCACGATATGTCGTGACATCCTCAACGGACCAGTGTGGCGGTGACAGTCTCTTCCCCTACCGTAGATGGATCTTCCCATCAATGCGGCACATCTGGTGCTACACTGATGCAAAGCTGATGGCCTTGCCAGGCTGTACCGTGCATGTTTCGGCATCCTGCGCCTGGCCGTCTGCACGTGCTGCGGCGTGGCAATGGCACGGCGCCGTGAGCAGCCGCACAATGGCGCTCAGCGATCCACGCCTCCTTGCCTGTTCCAAACGTCTGCCGCCACCGTACCCTGCAGACGATGCATCCATGGCGCTGCTTCTCCACCCGACCGGGCGCAGGCGCCGGGGTGATCGCCGGAAACCGGCGATCTGGAGGAGTGTGGGCCATGAAGATCAAGCTACTCATGCTGGCGTTTCTCGCGCTGTTGCTGCCCGCAACCAACGCGATGGTTGCACCGGCTAGCGTCGTGCCACGGGCGATGTATGTCCCGGTTGTCGGCCAGATCGGTGGGACAGTGCACGCGGTGGCCATCCAGGGCGATATTGCCTACATTGGCACGGGTTCGCGCCTGGTCGCAGTGAATGTCGCCGACCGGGCGAATCCTGTACCGGTCGGCAGATCACGCCCTCTGCCGGGGATCATCGAACATATTCAATTGGATGCGGGCCGTGCATATGTGGCGGATGGTGAAGGCGGGCTGTTCATCTTCGATATTACCAATCCCGCACAGTTACGCGAACTTGGCAGGTACGATACACCCAACACCGCGCTCGATGTCGCCGTTGCCGGGAGGTATGCCTATGTGGCGGACGGCAACGCCCTGCGCGTGATTGATGTTGGCGATCCGTTAGCGCCAGTCGAGGCCGGTTCGTTCGTGACCATGCATACCACCTGGGGGGTCGCTCTGGTGGGCGGGTATGTCTACCTTGCCAATGATAATGGCGGTATCCGGATCATCAATGTGAGCGACCCGGCGCACCCGATCGAGGTTGGGTATCACCTGACGCGGGGGTACACAACGCGCATTGCCGTCGATGGAACATACGCCTATGTCGTTGATCTCTACTTCTTGACGGTCATGAATGTTGCAAACCCGTTGCTGCCGGTTGATGTCGGTTCGCTCTATATCCGGCATGCACGCGATGTCAGGGTGTCGGGCGGGAAGGCGTATGTCGCTTATGGGTATTATGACGGCGGCATGCGGGTTGTGGATGTCAGCAATCCTGCCGCGCCCGGCGACCTGGGTTTCGTTGCGTTCCGCGATATCGCGCGCCGTGTCGTGGTCTCCGGCGGCTACGCCTATGTCGCTGCCGGTGCGGATGGCCTACGGATCATGAGTGTTTCAAGCCCGGTTGCGCCTGTTGAAGCCGCGTTCGCCGAATTTGACGGAAATGCGTTCGGCGTGACGGTAGGGGGACGGTATGCGTATGTAGCAGCGCAACCCGTCGGACTGTACGTGATCGACATGGCCGATCCGCTCCACCCGCAGGTGATCGGCACGTATGATACGCCTGGCGAGGCCTATGGCATCGCGTTGTACGGGTGCTACGCGCTCATCGCCGACGGTAGCCGGGGTATCCAGATCTATGATGTGGCGCGCCCGACCCAACCGTCACTGGTGAGCAGTTTCGACACGCCCGGCGTCACGTACCATGTGCATGTCAGTGGTTCGCGCGCCTACCTCGCCGACGGTCTCGCTGGCCTCCGCGTCGTCGATATTGCCAACCCGGCTGCACCGGTTGAGCTTGGTGTCTTCAATACGCCGGGAACTGCGTATCATGTGACGATTGACAGCAGCAACAACCACGCGTATGTGGCGGATGGTGATCGAGGCCTACAGATTCTCCACGTTGCCAACCCGGCCGCTATCACCGAGCTTGGTTCGTATGATACCCCCGGGATCGCCAGGAACGTCGCAAAACTTGTGCATAGCGACGTGTATGTCTCGGATGGTGATGGAGGCCTGATCATCCTGGATATCACCAATCCTGCCAGCCCTGTCAAGGTTAATACCAGCGGGGTGAACCCGGCATATGCCGCACAGATTGCCGGTGAGTGGCCATACCTGTACATTGCGAGCAACCTCGACGGGTTGACGATTCTCGATGTAACCGATCGGACGACGCCGAAGCTGGTGGCAGCGATTGACACGCCCGGCAAGGCGTTGGGAGTCGCCATTGACGGAAACTATGCGTATGTCGCTGATTTCGGGGGCCGCCTGCGTGTCCTCCTTATCTCGCAGTGGCGCACCACTGGTGCCTTGCCGGCACTTGCGCCGGTCAGCGGCCTCGCCGTTGCAGGCGACTATGCTTACCTGGGCGTTCGCGATCGCGGGCTGCATATCATTGCGGTGGCCGACCCGGCAGCGATGCGCGAAATTGGGTGGGTGCGTACACCATGGTATGCGTGGCGGCTTGCTGTGTCGGGCGGGCGCGCATATATCAGTGACGGCTACGATCTGAGCATCGTCAATGTCAGCACGCCCGGCGCGCCGTTATTGCAGGGCGTCTACCCGGCGGCAGGGGGGACGAAGGATGTCGCCGTCGCCGGCAATTATGCGTACCTGGCCGTGGCGAAAGAACTGCGCCTGGTTGACATTTCCAATCCTGCCGATCCCTGGGAGCTGGGAAGGCTTACGCTACCCGGTTACGCGATGGGGGTTGCCGTGCAATGGCCATATGCCTACATCGCCGCGTACAACAGCGGCCTGCGCGTGATCCGGGTCAACGTCGTCCCGCCGGTCGAAGCAGGCTCCTATGATACGCCGTCATTTGCGTTTGACGTTGCAGTTGCCGGCAATGTTGCCTATGTTGCCGATTTCGGCGGAGGGTTGCAGATCGTGGATATCAGCAACCCGTTGTCGCCGGTTGCGGTTGGGGCTTACGACACGCCGGGGATGGCAAACGGCATCGCCATCGCATGGCCGTATGCCTATATTGCCGACGATTATGCCGGCCTGCGCGTGATCGATATAAGCGATCCGGCGCATCCGGTCGAAGTCGGCTTCTATGACACGCCGGGTCGTGCCGTTGATGTCACCTGTGTAGGCGGAAGGGTGTACGTAGCCGATGACGAAGGCGGGCTGTTCATCCTGCAACCGGCGCGCGCGATCTTCTTGCCGCTGGTGGCGCGCCCGTGACGAGCGGTTCAGTCGCGCTCCTCGGCGAGGCCGAGCGCCTCGCGCGCAGCAGCGACAACGAAGAGCGAACCGGTGACGCAGACCAGGCCGGTGGAGGCAGTGAGCGCGCGCGCCTGCGCCAGCGCCTCCACCGGGTCCGGTACGGTGATGAGCGGTGTGCCTGTGCGCAGGAACGGCGCAACACGCTGGCGCAAGTCGTCAAGTGCAACCATTGCGCGCGGGTGGCGCGATGCGGTGAGCACCAGCGCATCAGCCGCCGCCGCCAGTTCCGGCAACATGCGCGCCAGATCCTTGTCGCGCGACGTACCAAAAACGAACACGCGCTGCCGCCCCGGAAACAGTGTATCGAGTGAGGCGACGAGCTGGCGGATGGACTCGCCGTTGTGCGCGCCATCGAGCACGACCAGTGGCGCGTCACCGGCAATCTCCATGCGTCCCGGCCAGCGCGCCTCGGCCAGACCGGTGGCGATGGCGTCATCACCGATCGGCATGTTGCTGTCGCACAGCAACAGGGCCGCGCCGACTGCCAGGCGTGCATTGACCACCTGAAACGTGCCGGGAAGCGATGGCGTTATGTCGCGCCGGAAACGTTGCTGCGGTTCGACCTCCAGATAGTGTTCGGCAGGGATGGGCCAGGGTCCGGTCTGAAGCGGCTCAATGAGCACGGCTCGATCCGTTGCTGCATCGCGTACAACGTAGAGTGGCGCGCCAACCTCTGCGGCGCAGCGGATCAGTGTACCAGTTGCCTCTGGATGCTGCGGTGCGCTGATTGTGGGTACGCCTGGCTTCATCACACCAGCCTTTTCCCAGGCAATCTGCGCGAGCGTGTCGCCAAGCAGATCCATGTGATCATAACTGATTGGCGTGATGACGCTCACCACAGGGGTTACGACCGCAGCGCTATCGAACCGGCCGCCGACCCCAACCTCGAGGATGGCCACGTCCACTGCCTGTTCGGCAAAATAGCGCAATGCGAGTGCGAAGCCAATCGCAAATGTCACCGGCGCCCCGGTGGGCCGGGCCGCCATCAGCTCCACAGCCGGACGGATCGCCTCGACGGCCCGCGCCAGTTCCTCGCGGCTGATCGGTCGCCGGTTCACCTGAATCCGTTCACGGTAGGTATGCAGGTGCGGTGATGTCCACAGGCCGGTTCGCAAGCCGGCCGCGCGCATCATTGCCTCAAGGAACGCAGCGGTTGATCCTTTACCCTTGGTGCCGGCAATAACAACTGATGGAACGGCGCACTGGGGATCGCCGAGCGCTGCAAGCAATGCCCGGGTGCGCACCAGGTTCATGGCGGGCGGCTGGCGCCGGGCGCCGCGTTCCCCGCCGATAAATGAATAGAGATAGTCGAGCGCCTGCTGATAATCCATGGTCTACTCTATGGCTCCAGACGCCTGGGTGATACGAGTTGCGTTGCGGCACAGGATCCGCTGTATGACAGTAGCCGGGAAGCATACCCGAGCGATGTACCAGCGTCAAGTGTGAGAAGGACGCCAGCAGGGCATGCGCACATCACCCTCTGCCGCCGAAGGTGTAGATGTTGACAAAGCGGTGAGCCGGAAAAGACGCAGTGGTCGGGTTGCAGCTCTATCGCAAAAGCGTGGTACTATACGTCCTGTTGATTGATTGCTCCACTGTGTTGCGAGGGGCGACCCATGAAAAACACAAATCGTATCTGGACGATTGTCGCGATTCTGCTGATGGTGCTGCCGTTCCTTGCGGTTGGCTACGAACTGGCGGCAAAAGAGTCGCCGTTGACGATCGCCGTGTTCGCAGCGATGGGCTTGCTCCTGATCGGCACACTGGTCGCTGGCCTGCGTGTCAAGGCAACGGCTCCGGATGATGCGCAGGATGCTGCGACACCGTACCAGGGCAAGCCAGCATCCGTCAAAACACAACGCTGAACCTGGTGATAGTTCAGTGTCACGGCGAGCCGCCACCGCCACGCTCCGCCGGTGGCGGGCGCTTCGCTTCCAGGTCGCAGGCCCCTTCCGTCTGTAGCGCGTGCGTCGTACACCGCTGAACCCGCTCCACAACGCACCGAAACCACCGCCGACCGAATCACCCGTCCTCGCAGCAGGTGTCACGAATCAGGCTGCGGAATGAACAGCTTCCCGGAAGCATGCCACGCGGCGCCAGTCCGGCTGACTGACACTCAACCTGCGCCATCAGGTCCACATGCTCATCAGGCGGAGCGTTCCGGAAGCTCGCATCTGGCAGGGATATGCAGGACAGTTCGTCACACCCATCCCACCCCGGCATCATGCGAACCGCGGGTGCGCATGGTATACTCATGATGCAATGCGGCATGACGCCGCCATGAGGTTGTGCTGATGGCTGATCAGCTGCGGATAGAGCTTCTCGGGCCGTTGACGGTGACCTGTGCAGGGCATGCCTTGCCCGACTCGGCATGGCGCTCGCGGCAGGAGCGGCGGTTACTTGCCATCCTGGTGGCCGCGCGTGGGCGGGCGGTTGCCGCGGAGCGCCTGTATGAATGGCTCTGGCCAGGCGCCGATGTCGCCGGAGCGGCGGTGAATCTGCGCAGCGCCATAAGCAATTTGCGCCGCACACTCGAGCCTGCCGCCGGTCGCGCATCGCGCCACTATATTCTCACCCGTTCCGGCGGCTACGCCTGGAACAGCGAGAGCGGCGCGTGGGTGGACCTCGATGAGTTTCTGGCACTCACCGAGCATCTTGCGGCCCCCACGAACGTTGTCCCCTTCATCCCACAGACATCAGTGACCAGCCTGGAACGCGCCGTTGCCCTCTATCGCGGCGATTTTCTCGAGGATGAGCAAGAGCTTCCATGGGTTCTGATCGAGCGTGAGCGGCTGCGCGCGCGTTATCTGCATGCGCTGCATCGGCTGGCAGACATGAAGCTTGAGCAAGGCGACCATGTCGCTGCCGCCACACTGGCGGGCCGCGGTCTCACAATCGCTCCACTCTCGGAACCTCTCTGGCGCGTGTTGATGCGCGCCCAGGCGCTCGCTGGCGACATGGCCGGCGCGCTGCAGAGCTATGAACGCTATCGTCACATGCTCGATCACGAACTCGGCGCCGTTCCCTCACCCCAGACCCAGGCGTTACACACGGCAATTCTGCGTGGCGATCTGGCCGGTGCAGCGAGCCAGCGTGCCGAGGATCGCAGGGCGCGGGAAGCTGGTCGCAATCGGGTGGGTTTCGCAACGCGGGTTCCCACAACGCCGGCCATGCCTGCGGCGACGCTCCTTGCACCATCTGCTACTCCAATCGTCGGGCGCCAGGACGAACTGGCGGCATTACGTAGCTGGTTTGCCGACCTTGACCAGCGCAGGGGCGGCATTGTGACCGTGGTTGGCGAGGCAGGTATTGGAAAAACGCGCCTGGTGGCGGAAGCTCTCCGGATCGCGGCCGATCGTGGTGCACTGACGCTGGAATTGCGTTGTACGCCGCTTGAGCGAGGGTTGCCCTTTGCGCCGGTAAGCGAGGCGTTACGCCCACTGCTACGTACGACTCCTGAGCCGCGCCTGCGACGCCTGCCACAGTTTGCCCTGGCTCAGATCGCTGACCTGTTTCCCGTCCTGCGTGAACGTATCGCGGATCTGGCGGAACTGCCCGCCGTTCCACCTGACGAGCGCCGTAATCGTCAGATCGATGGCCTGATCGAACTGGCGCTTGCCCTGGCGCGTCTGTTGCCGCTGGTCATTGCGCTGGATGATGCGCAGTGGGCGGATGAAGCAACCCTTGCGACCATCAACCGGCTTGCCCGCCAGGCGCCACGGCGCGCGCTACTGCTCATCCTCGCCTACCGCGCCGATGAACTGGCCGAGAATCCTGCGCTCCATAGCCTGCTCCGCACCCTTGGCCGCGACATGCTGCTGCGCCCCCTGGTGCTCCACCGCCTCGATACGCCGGCGGTCGCTGAATTGCTGGCCGGCCTGGCCAGTGTGGATACCGAGCGGGTCGCGCGGCTGGCACCACGCCTGGCGAGCAGCAGCGGCGGGAATCCGCTGGCGTTGATGGTGACCCTGCAAGCCTTGCTCGAAACGCGCGGCGCTGCATCACTGGCTGCCCTGCTGCCGGAACTTGAGGCGGGTGTGCCATTGCCCGATCCATCTGAAGCGCCGCAGATCCGCGATCTGGTTCAGGCACGCCTGGATCGGCTACCGCCAGCAGCGCGCGATCTGGTAGAACAACTCGCACTCATCAGTCGCCCGGTCTCGCTCGATGTGATCGAACGGCTTGGCGGCGCGGTTGCGCTGGAGGCGACACAGACGCTGCTCGATCGCCAGATTCTGGTTGAGGATATGGATGCGAACCTTGCATTCAGTCACGATCTTGTGCGATCCATCACTGCAGCAACCCTCTCATCGCCACGCCGCCGCCTGCTGCATCGCCGCATCGGTGAAGCGATCGCAGCGCTGGAGGGTGACCTGCCCGAACGCGCTGCCGAACTGGCGTATCATTTTTGTCATGCCGGTCGAGCCGCCGATGCCGATGTGTTGCGTTACGCAACTGCTGCTGGCGATCACGCGCGCCGCGCGTTCGGCTATCATGATGCGCTTGAGCATTATGATGTCGCGATCGCTGCAGGTGAGCGCCTTGGCGCAGACGCCGAGCCGGAACTTATGCAACGCGCCTTTGCTGGCCGGTTATTGACCTGTGAAACATTGCTGGATTGGGATGGAATCGTAGCGACATCGGCGCATTTCGAGCGCTGGGCGGAGCAGACTGGCATCGCACCACCACCGATCGTAGCGCCGCGCCGCATGGTATTGTTGCGCGCGCTGATGGGCGATCTTGCCGGCGCCGCCGCAATCGGTGCAGCCCATACGGCACGCAGCCATGGCTCCGATTCCACCGAACCACTGCCGGTGATTGCGGATATGTTGCGACGTACGGCGCTTATCCTGCAGCACGATACGCCAATCGCCACAGGCGAGCGCGCGCCTGCTGGCCGCCAATCAGACCGGGCCAGTGACCGGCATCGCCAGCAAGATGGCCCGCGCTCTGTAGCGGGTGATGGCGCCGAGGTCCACCTGGTGTCCGTGCCGGATGGCGGCTGGTACGATCTTCCACCGTTTGTGATCGCTCCACCGATCCCGGGCGAACCGGCCGAAGAATTACCGCGCCTGCTCGGCCCGGATGATGCTGCGGCAGCGCTCTTTCAGATTGGCTGGGCCGCCCTGATGCAGGGGCTGGTGCGTGACGCCCGCCCATGCCTGCTGCAGGCGTACACCCTGGCGGTTGCAACCGGCCAGGCACCTGCGGCAGTGGTCTCGGCATTGCAACTGGCGCATCTCCACGCGCTGGCTGGCAAAGCGGGCGAGACGGATGCCTGGCTGGAACGTAGCCTGGAGACGGCCGCGCGCGCGCCTGAGGCGGCCTGGGCCTCGATCTGGCCACGTATTCACCAGGGATTTCTCTGGTTGCTGGATGACCAGCTTGCGCTGGCCGAGCGGCGGTTCGCGGAAATGGGTGCGCGACTCGCCGGCGTACCGGCGTTTCAGTCGCATCGTGCCAGTGTTGAGGTCGGTCTGGGGATGACCGCGCTGGCGCGTGGCGATCTTGCGGCGGCGGCCACACATATCCAGGCCGGGTTGCAATCGCCGCAGCAGTTGTACGGCTTTGTATATGTGACCGCACATCATGGCCTGGCGCGGCTCGCCGCCATTCAGGGGGATCTGCAGCGCGCCCGCGCAACACTGGCGCATGCCATACGATACAGCATTCACCGTGCGCTCCTTCCCGAATACACGCGCACGGCCATCGAAATTGCCCGGATTGAACGCGATTTCGGCGACCCCTGGCCCGTGCTTCCACTCCTGCTCACGGCCGCCAGGCTGGCCGGTGCCCTTGAACTGGCGCCGCTGGCCGATGCCGCATCCGCCCTGTATACACGTCTTGAGGAGAGCCATTGTGACCACCGAGCCGATAACACGCCATGAAGCGCCCGGCGGCATACGGATCTATCGCATGCCGCTGCGCGTCTTCCCTGCCATGATGGCAAACGTGTATGTTGTGATCGCCGGCGATTATGCTGCCCTGATTGATACCGGTAGCGGCCTTGGCGATAGTACGACCGACTTGCGCGCCGCGTTTGCCGATCTACGCACCGACTGGCATGAACCCCTGACCTGGACCGACCTGCGACGCGTGATCATTACCCACGCACATATCGATCACTATGGTGGCTTGACGGCAGTGCGCAGCCTCACCGACGCGCCCATCGCCGTCCACGAGCTCGATCGGCGCGTTCTGACCCATCATGAGGAGCGTCTGACGCTTGCTCGCCACGCCGTGTCGGTCTTTCTGCGTCGCTCAGGCGCGCCCCCACAGAAACATGTTGCGCTGATGCAACTCTATGGTTGGAGCAAGGACCTGTTCCACTCGGTAGATGTGGCCACGACGCTGCGCGACGGCGATACCATTGATGATCTGTTTCGTGTCTACCACGTTCCCGGGCACTGTCCCGGCCAGATTTGCCTGCACGTCGGCGATATCCTGCTCAGTGCCGATCACGTATTGCCACAAACATCGATCTTCCTTCCACCGGAGAGTATTACTCTCGCCACCGGCCTCGATCATTACCTCAAGGCGCTGCGGGCAATCGATGCGCTACCCGGTATCCGCCTGGCACTCGGCGGTCATGGTGAACCGATGATCGATCTGCACCGGAGCATCGGGCGGATTGTTGAAGCGCAACAGCAGCGCCTCGACCAGGTGCGTGAATTGTGCAGCGAGCCACATACCACCTATCAGCTTGCGGCGTCACTCTACCCCGGTGCCACCGGCTACGACGAATTGCTCGCGCTCCAGAAGGCCGGTGCGTATGTCGAGTATCTTGACATGCGCGGCGAGTTGACGATCGCGAATCTTGATGAAATGCAGGCCGATGAGCTTGCGCCACCGCGCTACTGGCGCGGGTGAATACCCATTGCCTGCCTTGCTGCGAGATGCCAAACTGTAACCTGTCGCCGCCCGCCACACTCGACAGATGGGCAAATGATCCTGTACCATGCACCGGTCACACGGTGGCGCAGATGGTGCGTTTGGAGCCTGTCCGAAAACCAGATGGTTAATGTCATTGCGAGCGCGAGCGAAGCAATCTCCTATCGCGCCGGTAGATTGCTTCAGCCACGCTTCGCTCGCTGCAAGCTGTCGTCTTAGGGCGCCTGCGGCAGCGTGGTACTCCTGATCAAGGTGACAGGAGAAGATGAGTATCTATCCGCATCCTGGATGCCTGGATGGCATTGCGAGCGAAGCGAAGCCATCAACCGGCGCGAGCGGAGCGTGCTTCAACCACGTGTTGCTCGCTGCACGCGGTCACTCGCGCTCCGCGCAATGACAGGCGGCGTAGCGTTCGTTGTTCCAACAGGCACCTGGTATCGCTCTACCGAAGGCAAATTGAGCGGTTCCGCGAGTCGTTCGCCAGACGACCGCGTAACTCGTGAGATTGACAGGAGTGATGTCGTTTTACCGCGTACAAGGAGAGCTGCATGCTGGCGCCTGATACGCTCATCAATGGACGGTACAAAGTTATTCGCGCAATCGGCAAAGGCGGCATGGGCGCGGTCTATGAGGCGTTCGACCAGCGTCTGCACAGCCCGGTGGCGCTCAAGCAGATGATTGTCGAGGGGGATCAGCTGAGCCGCGCCTTCGCGCGCGAAGCGCAACTCCTGGCATCGCTGCGCCATCAGGCACTGCCGCGCGTCATCGATCACTTTGTTGATGATCAGGGGCAGTTCCTGGTCATGGAGTTCATCCCCGGCGACGATCTGGCGACGCTGCTGGCGCGCCGTGACTCACCCTTTCCGGTGGAGCAGGCGCTCGCGTGGGCCGACACGCTGCTGGATGCGCTCAGCTATCTCCATTCCCAGCAGCCGCCGGTCATTCATCGCGACATCAAGCCGCAGAACATGAAACTGACGCCGCGTGGCGAGATCATCCTGCTTGATTTCGGTCTGGCGAAAGGAGCAGTGGCGCACAGCCAGTCCATAACCGGCAGCGTCTTCGGGTATACGCCGCAGTATGCGCCGCTCGAACAGATCAAAGGCTCTGGTACTGAGCCACGTAGCGATCTGTACGCGCTTGCCGCCACCATCTACAACCTCATCACCGGTACACCGCCGCCCGATGCGCTCACCCGCGCCGCTGCCACTATCACGCGTGAGCCGGATCCGCTCCAGCCGGCGCATATCGCCAACCCATCGGTGCCGCAGGATGTCAGCGCGATCCTGATGCAGGCGCTGTCGCTCGCCCCGGCAGCACGGTTTGCCAGCGCTGTTGCGATGCGCCGCGCACTGCAAAGCACCCGTCACCCCCCGGCTGCGCATCCGCAGGTCGAGGCGACGGTCGTGGCCGGGCGCCCCATGGTTGCCCCTGATATTCGCCCGCCATCCATACCGCAGGCCGGCCCGCCAGTCGCCGATCGCACAACCCTGCCATCGCAGGAAACCATGCCGGCATCTGTTCCCGGATCACTGCCGGCGCCTCCGCCGCTGCCGGCCGCGGCACCGGCACAGCGCCGCGGCCCGGGCGTATGTGGTGTGCTGGGTATCATCACGCTGGTGGTGGCGATCGCCGCCGTGGTTGGCATCACGCTGGCGGTGCGCCGCATCGGCCAGGAGGTTTCACAAGGGATCGACCAAGTGCTGGAGCGTGTGACGGAAGCCGCGCCAACCTTTATCGCCGCGCAGCAGACACTCGAAGCCGTCTCCACACAGACCGTCGGTAACGTCTCCGAGCAGGCGACCGTGCTGGCGCCAACGCTTGCGGCAGCGCAACAGACCGCCGTCACACTGGCAACCAGCGTGGCGAGCGACGCGCCATTGCCGCCGGGCCAGCCACGACCCATCAACACGGTTCCCTACAGAATCGGCGAGCTGATTACCGGTGAGATTCGTGCGCGCAACACGCGCCTGGGGTATGTATTCACCATCGAGGAGCCGCAGCAGATCTTTGTCGAGACGCGCGAATACGCCCAGGGAATGCAGCAGGTCGGCCTTGAACTGGTGGCACCGGGTGGGGGCCGGGTATTTCGCTCCTGTCTTGGCTGCGGCAACCCTGGCGTCCATTTCTTGCGAAGCCGTGGCGAGTATGTCTTGATCGTGAGCGGATCTGAAAACGCAGGCGCCGGCGCATTCAGGCTCCAGATATACGACGTTCCACCGCCAGAACGCTTCACCATCACTCTCGACGCCGGCATTGGCGCTGGCCGGCCGGAACCTGGCGCCGGGCAAATCGTCAGCCCTGGTGCGCGCCAGGAGTATGTATTCGAGGCGCAGGCCGGGCAGCAGGTGTTCGTTGTTACGCGCCGGCGTGACCAGGCGTTGAGCCAGGTGCGCGTCAGGCTGCTCGATCCCATCGGTGGTGAGATATTCTCCACCTGCCTCGGCTGCGGTAACCCGGGCGCTTTCGTCCTGCAACGTGCCGGCACGTACACTCTGGTGGTCGGCAGCGAGCGGGAGCCATCGATCGGTACATATGAACTGGGAGTGTATAATGTGCCGCCGCCACGCGAGTTCGTGATTGGCCTCGACGCCATTATCGCCGGCGACCAGCCCGGGCCCGGGGCAGGACGGATCGACACGCCCGGCGCAAGGAATGAATATCGTTTCGAGGCGCAGGCCGGGCAGCAGGTTGCGATCACGGTTGTGCGGCGCGACGCGGCGGTTACTCAGCTGATGCTGATCCTTCTGGCGCCGTCCGGCGCCGAAGTGTACAGCCGTTGTCTCGGCTGTGGCGATCCCGGTGTGCTGACACTGCCCGAAAGTGGGGGGTATCGCCTGATCATCGGCAGCAACAAGGATGAAGGCGTCGGCAGGTTCGAGGTACGGCTCGCGCCGGTCCGTTGATGGCCTGGCGCAGGCCGGTTACCGCGCCCGCCTGCCGCTCGCGTGTACGCCGTATGTGCCTGGAGTAGAAGGATACAATCAGATCCATGACAGTCGAACCACTGGTGACCCCCGACTGGCTTGCGGCGCGCCTGGACGATCCGGCGCTGCGTGTCGTCGATCTACGCTGGTACCTGACGGAGCCGGGACGCGGGCGCGTTGAATACCGCGAGGCGCACATTCCCGGCGCAATCTACCTGGACATTGATACCGACCTGTCTGCGCCGAAAGGTCAGGGGCCGGGACGCCATCCGCTTCCGGCGCCGGAGGCATTTGCCGCAACGGCCAGTCGCGCCGGAATCGGCGCGGCGACCCATGTCGTTGCCTACGACAATGCCGGCGGAGCATATGCTGCGCGTCTCTGGTGGCTGTTGCGCTACTTCGGCCACGATCGTGTGTCACTGCTGGATGGTGGCTGGCCCGCCTGGCAGGCGGCAGGTCTGCCGGTTGAAGTGGGTGATGCTCCCGCGCCGCCGCCAGCGCTCTTCGTGCCGCATCCCAATCGTGCCATGGTCGTTGATGCCGCCATGGTCGATGCTCTGCGGCGGGACCCACACGCCCTGGTGATTGACGTGCGCGCCACCGAGCGGTACGAAGGTATCCTGGAGCCGATCGATCCACGCGCCGGCCATATTCCGGGCGCGGTGTCGGCGCCATACGCCGGCAATGTCGGGCCCGACGGGCGCATGCGCTCAGCGGAAGCATTACGTGAACGCTATGGCGCACTCGGCGCTGGTACGGCGAAGACCATCGTCTGCTACTGTGGTTCCGGCGTCACGGCAGCACATAGTGTCCTGGCACTACAACGCGCCGGCTGGCAGAACGTTGTGCTCTACGAGGGGTCGTGGAGCGACTGGTGCAGCGATCCGGCGCGTCCGGCAGCGACCGGGCCGGAACCCGGGTAGGATGCCGAGGCATCCTGCTCAGGACCGACGCTCGTGGCGTACAGTATGGTATAATGCGACAAAGGCGTTGACGGAGACGAGTACGCGACCAGTGACCCGGCCAGCGAGCGCGCGAATGGTGCAAGGCGCGCCCGGGGTGATCGCCGAAGATCCCTCCCGAGCCGAGAAGCGAACGGAATTGAGCATGGGGAATTGCGCAAGCTGAACGTGCGACGACCAGCCTGCACAATTCACATCCCAATGCACAAGTAGTTTCCTCCGGCCTCGCCGGCCGTTATCCAGGCGGGGGCGTGCTGGCGCCTCAGAGAGTGCAGCCGTACATGCCATACTGGCGAGTGTGTGGCGGCTGAACCAGGGTGGTACCGCGGGGTGTATGCCTCGTCCCTGCAGGGGGCGAGGTTTTTTGTTGTTGGCGGGCGACGGGCGATGGACGCAGGAGGAGGATGAACATGGCCTTTCAGCCGGTGGATAGCAAGGTCAATTTTCCGCAACTCGAGGAGCGCATCCTTGAGTTGTGGAAACAGCGGCAGGTGGTTGAACGCAGCCTGGCATCGGGCGACAGGCCGTTCGTCTTTTACGAAGGGCCGCCGACAGCGAATGGGCGCCCCGGGTTGCACCATGCTATCTCGCGCATCTTCAAAGATGTTATCTGCCGCTACCGCGCAATGCAGGGCTACCGGATCATCGGGCGCCGCGAGGGATGGGATACCCACGGCCTGCCAGTCGAAATCGAGGTCGAGAAGAAACTCGGCTTCAGCGGCAAACCCGATATCGAAACATATGGCGTGGCGGAGTTCAATGCGCAATGTCGCCGGAGCGTCTGGGAATACATTCAGGAGTGGAAGCAGTTCACCCGGCGCCTCGCCTACTGGGTCAGCGAAGATGCCTATATCACCTATGAGAACGACTATATCGAGTCGCTCTGGTGGATCTTCCGCCAGCTATGGGATCGCGGCCTGCTGTTCCGCGACTATAAAGTCTCCATGCATTGCCCGCGTTGTGGCACGTCACTCTCGGATCATGAGGTGTCACTGGGTTTCAAGGATGACATTGACGACCCGAGTGTGTGGGTGAAGTTCCGTGTGCGCGATGATGCGCCTACCCCGGCGCTCCACGGAGTGTCGTTCCTGGCCTGGACGACAACCCCCTGGACGCTGCCGGCCAATGTGGCGCTGGCGGTCAGGCCCGATGCAACGTATTTCGTCGTTGCGCACCAGGGTGAGCGCCTGCTGCTCGCCGAGGCGCTGGTCGCCGGCGTGCTCGGCGAGGGGGTCGCGGTCGAACGTTCCTTCCGCGGCACGGAGCTTGTCGGTGTGCGCTACGACAACCTGTTCGACGGCGTCCCTGGCCCGGGTGACACTGTTGACATGTCGCGAGCCTACACGGTCGTCGCTGATGACTTTGTATCACTCGAAGACGGCACCGGCATCGTTCATATTGCGCCGGCCTACGGTGACCTTGAGATTGGCCGGAAGTACGGCCTGCCGACGCTCTTTTCAGTCGATCTTGCGGGAGCCGTATTGCCCGAGTTTGGCGAACTGGGTTTTGCCGGGAAGTTCTTCAAACAGGCCGACCCGGATATCACGCGCAACCTGAACGAACGTGGCTTGCTGCTGAAGAGCGGGCGCGTCAAGCACTCATACCCGTTCTGCTGGCGCTGTGATACGCCGCTGCTCTACTATGCCAAGCGCTCATGGTACATCCGCACCACGGCGCTGAAGGATCGGCTGGTCGCCAACAATGCGATCATCAACTGGGTGCCGGAGCATATTCGCGAAGGGCGCTTCGGTAACTGGCTGGCGAACAACATTGACTGGGCCGTGAGCCGCGAGCGATACTGGGGCACGCCATTGCCCATCTGGATGGCGGAAGACGGCTATGCCGAATGCATCGGTTCGCTGGCGGAACTCGAACAGAAGGCTGGTCGCAGCCTGCAGGGTCTGGAGTTGCACCGGCCGTATGTTGATGACATCACCTGGGTGGACCCGCAGCACGGCGTTATGCGGCGCATTCCCGACGTCGCCGACTGCTGGTACGACTCAGGTGCGATGCCGGTGGCGCAGTGGCACTACCCGATGGAGAACGCTGATATCTATGAAGCGGCGAAACAGGCCGACTACATCTGTGAGGCGGTGGACCAGACGCGCGGCTGGTTCTATACGCTGCACGCGCTCTCGACCCTGCTGTTCGACCGGCCGGCCTTCAAGAATGTGATCTGCCTGGGGCACATCCTCGATGCGGAAGGGCAGAAGATGAGCAAGTCGAAAGGCAACGTGGTTGACCCATGGGCCGTGATGGGCGAACATGGCGCCGACGCATTGCGCTGGTACCTGTTCACTGCCGCGCCTCCCGGCAGCCCGCGGCGCTTTTCGGCAGGCCTGGTCGGCGAAAGCCTGCGGAAGTTCCTGCTGACGCTGTGGAACACGTATGCGTTTTTCGTTACCTATGCGAATCTGGATGGCTGGCAGCCGGATCAAGGTGATGGGTTGCGGGGGAACGGCGCCGCCGGCCATGCCGGCACAGCAGAGACAACCCCGAATCTCCTGACCCTGAGTGCTATTGATCGCTGGGCGCTGGCGCGGCTCAACAGCCTGGTGCGCGATGCGACCGCAGCATTCGAGGCCTATGATGTCACAACCGCAGCGCGTGAAATCGAATCATTCGTTGATGAACTGTCAAACTGGTATGTCCGGCGCAACCGGCGGCGTTTCTGGAAAAGTGAGCATGATAGCGACAAGCAGGCAGCATATGCGACGCTCTATACCTGCCTGCTCACAGTAACGAAACTGCTGGCGCCATTTGCGCCGTTTGTCGCCGAGGCAATATACCAGAACCTGAGCGCCGACGGCGATATCGAGGGCGTTCCGGACAGTGTGCACCTGGCTGCATGGCCGCAGGTGGACGCGGCGTTGCTGGACGAGCGACTCGTCGCCGATACCGAGACGTTGTTGCGCGCTGTTTCTATCGGCCGGGCGGCGCGACGGGCCGCCGGTATCCGGGTGCGCCAGCCGCTGCGCGAGATGTGGGTGCGTGTGCCGACGCCGGCGGAGGCCGAGGGGTTGCGCCGTTTCGAGGCCGAGCTGCGTGACGAACTCAATGTCAAGACGGTACGCTACCTCGACAGTGCCGCCAGCCTGGTCGAGTACCGGTTCAAGCCGAACTTGCGTCTGGTGGGAAAGAAGTATGGCAGGCTGGTGCCGGCTCTGACGGCGGCGTTGCGCGATCTGGCCGGCAATGCGGCGAGCGCTGCGGCGCGCGCCGTCGAGGAAGGGCAGCCGGTGATACTGACCGTCGAAGGCCAGGAACTGGAATTGTTGCCTGAAGAGTTACTGGTCGAAAGCACCTCGCCTGAAGGATATGCGGTTGCCGAAGATGGCGGCGTGCTGGTGGCTCTCGACACGACGCTGACCCCCGAGCTGACAATGGAAGGGCTGGCGCGCGAGCTGGTGCGCAACATCCAGGATGCGCGCAAGGAAGCGGATTTCGCCATCAGTGACCGCATTATCGTCTTCCTTGGCGGCGCCGACGGCGATGCCGAGGTGGAGGCGATGCTCCGCGCCTGGGGCGATTATGTACGCGAGGAGACGCTGGCCGATGATCTGCGTCTCTGCTCACCACCGGAGCATGTACCTACCACACTACTGGAGCTTGATGCCGGACGAGCGCTCGTCATCGGCGTGAGCCGCCACGCCTGAGCGCACCTGCGGCTGCCGGGCGCACCGCCAGGGACCAGGGAGCGGGTACCACGACCCGGAGCACATGGTTCCGCCGGCGGTGCGCCATAGCAGTTCCAGGCGCGTCTACTCGTCCCCGGGCAGTCGATCAGATCACCCGGTTGACCTCGATAATCTGATCATGGGCCGGCCCGATCGAGACCATGCCCAGCCGGACGCCGACAAGCTCGCACACACGGGCGACATAGGCGCGTGCCTCGGCGGGTAATCTGTCGAAGCTACGCACGGCGGTGGTTGGCGTCTGCCAGCCGGGTAGTTCCTCGTAGATCGGTTCGACCTGGCTGAGAACGGCATTATTTGCCGGCGGGTAGTCGAGTTCGGTATCGTTGCGCCGATAACCGACACAGATCTTGATGCGTGGCAAGGTGTCGAGCACATCGAGCTTGGTGATCGCCAGCGTGTCGATCCCATTGAGGCGCGCGGCGTAACGCATCATCACCGCATCGAACCAGCCGACGCGACGCAGGCGCCCGGTCGTCGTGCCGACCTCGGCCCAGGGCGTCCCGATCTGGCGCAAGGTGTCAGCGGTGGCGCCATCGACCTCGGTCGGGAAGGGCCCCTCGCCAACACGCGTCGTATAGGCTTTGCAGACGCCGATCACCGATGTCAGGTACGATGGCGCAATGCCGCTACCCTGGCAGGCGCCGGCAGCTCCCGGCGGCGATGACGTCACGTACGGATAGGTGCCGTGATCAATGTCGAGGAGTGCGCCCTGGGCACCTTCAAGCAAAATCGGCATATCCTTCTCAAGCGCACGTTGAACGATCGGGTGAACATCGGTCACGTGACGGTCGAGTTTACTACCGTATTCGAGATACTTCAGGAAGGTTTCGTGCAACGAGAGCGGCTGTGCACCATAGAGGGTGGTCAGCAGCCTGTTCTTCACGTCAAGCGCCTGGCGCAGACGGCGCAGGAGCGTCTCTTCGTGGAGCAGGTCGCCCATGCGAATACCGATCCGTGTCATTTTGTCAGCATAGGCCGGGCCAATACCGCGGCCGGTGGTGCCAATTTTCGCCTCGCCACGCGCCGCCTCGTCGAGTTGATCCTGCATGACATGGTAGGGCATGATCACATGCGCCCGATCGCTGATGAAGAGCCTGGTAGTGGAGATACCGCGCGTTTCAAGATCGGCGATCTCTCGTAAGAGCACGGCCGGGTCGACAACAACGCCGCTGCCGATAATGTTGACGGTCGCCGGGTCGAACACGCCGGATGGCACGATATGCAGCTTGAACGTGCCCTGGCGGTTGACGACCGTGTGGCCGGCATTATTGCCGCCGCCGTAACGGATGACAAGCCGCGCCCGCTCGGCAAGAATGTCAACGATATGCCCTTTGCCTTCGTCGCCCCACTGGGCGCCGATCACTGCGACGACCGGCATTGGTGGGCTCCCTTCTGTTGTGTATGTTTTTGAATATGTTATGATATGCGGCGCTGCCAGCGTATGTATTTCAGCCACGGTATTATAGCCGAGTTCTACCCATGCCGGGCACACCCGGGCCAGAATGATGTGCTGCCGGAAAGAATGTGTCAACCATGGATATCAGCGCCATAACCATCATCATCCAGTTAATTTTTCTGGAAGGCATCCTCTCAATCGACAATGCCGCCGTCCTTGGGGCGATGGTGGCGCACCTGCCAGGCGATCGACCGATCCCCTGGCCACCGCGGCTGGCGTTTCTGTCCAGCTGGTCGCAACGAACGCTCGGCAATCAACGCGAGGCAGCGTTGAAGGTGGGGTTACTGGGCGCATACATAGGTCGCGGGTTGATGCTGGCGCTGGCGAGCGTGATTATCCATGTGCCGTGGCTACGTATCCTCGGCGCGGCATATCTCGTCTATCTGGCGTTTCACCATTTCGCCGAGTTATACCACGCGCACCGCATCGAGGCCGGCCATGCCGAGGCGCCGCGCGTCCGCGGCGGGTTCTGGCCGACAGTGCTGGCGATCGAACTGGCCGACCTGGCATTCAGCATTGACAACGTGATTGCTGCGGTGGCGCTGTCGGATGCGTTCTGGGTGGTGATGCTGGGCGTGGCGATCGGTATTCTGGTCATGCGGTTTGCGGCAACCATCTTTACTCGTATGATCGCCTGGGAGCCGGCACTCCAGACCGGGGCGTTCCTGCTGTTGCTGGCGATCGGCGCCGAACTGCTGGCGGAAGAGCTGTGGCATATTCACCTGGAAGAATTGACGCAGTTTGCCATCTCCGCCGGCGTGCTGGCGCTCACGGTCATTGTGGCACGCACGCCGCTGCGCGGCCCGGTGACACTGGCGGCGCGCCCGGTTATCTGGTTGACGGCAATGGCGCAACAGCGAATCGAACGCGTGGTGGATGCGCTGACCGGACCGTTCCGGCGCAAGAATCAGCCGACGGATGCGCTCTAGTGTGACTGGCGATTCGTGATCGTCGCCCGGGCGTGGCGCCTCGGGAGGTGATCGGTGTGGAGCTCATCGCGGGCAGGTTGCCGGGAACCGTACCGGCGGCGCGCCCGATAAGCACAACAGCGAACGTCGCCGCGGTTGTCACCACTGGACCTGTGCCGTGCCAGACGGCGCGTTCACATCGAAGGCAACGTAGCGGCTGCCGCTTGCGTCCTCAAGGCGGAAGTCCTGCGGCGCTCCATTGAGCAGTACCCGCGTCGGCGCCGTCACTCCTTCCGGCAATGGCAGCCGCAGCCGGGCGCGTTCACCCGAGCCGGTGAATGTTACCTCAACGCCGCGCGCCAGGCGGCGCCAGGCATACGCGACGTATCCGTCCGAGGCCGCATAGCGCGCCGTCACACGCGCTTTCTGCACATCATCGGTGAAGATCCATCGCGGGCTAAGCGACACGTCGCGGTAGCGCGCATCGCGTTCCTCGATCCCTGCCGCGCCCTCGATCAGCGCGCCGAGCATGGCGGAGGCCCCCCAGCCGTCGGTTGGCAGCGTATCAACGCCTGAGATCCCCGGATTACCTGCTGGATAGTACCAGAGATAGGTTGCGCCGGTGGTACTGATCAGGAAGTAATACCGGTGCAGAATCTCGAAGGCGTAGCGTTCGGCGCCGTAGCGGAATGCGCCGCGCGCCAGTTCGCCGCCGACAAGTGGCATGATCCCGCCATTGACATATTCGCCCGGTTGTTCGCCTGGCCGCCCGGCAAGGCCGAAACTGCCGGCAGGAAACGGTGGATCGATGCTATACCACTCAGCGAAGGTTGTACCGCGCCGCAGGCCGCGATCGAAATACTCCTGCACAATGGCGCGCCCCTGGCTGCGCCGTAGCACCCCGCGATTGAGCGCATAGGCGTTGGACAGGCTCAGTTGTTCAGCTTCATCGACGCCCGGCGTATCGAACGGTTCGAGCGGAACAAAATGCGTATAAAAGCGACCGTTCCAGCTAAGGGCGTTCAGCCGCTCCATGATCCCTGCCGCTGCGTCACGCCACTGCTCCGCCAGCGCCGCGTCGCCGACGCGCTCTTCGGCGCGCGCCAGAAGTTCCAGCGCATGCGCCAGCCCGGTGTTGTCGCCGTGGAAGATGCCCCAGATGGTCGTATCGTCGATCCAGTGACGCGGCGCCGGCCTGCCGGTCGTTGGATCGCGGGTGGTCGGGCCGTAGGCAAAATCCCAGGTATCGATCGTGTATGGGCGTTTCACCAGTTGCCGCTCTGCATCCCAGCGCAGGGGGTCGCTCATGGTGTAGCGCACGGCGCGGCGCATGGCAGCGAGATTGGCCCGGAGCCAGGCATCGTCGCCGGTGACCTGCCATGCTTCATAGACCGCCTGCACAAAGAGGAACTCGACGTCGGCCTCGACCTGTTTGCGACCGGGCTGCAGGACACCCAGCGTCGGGCGAGCAAGAAAATCGGGAAAACTGCCGTCTGGCCGTTGTGCGCGGCGAAAGGCATCGATCAGGCTGACAACATCCTGCTCGAAGTAGCGGAACCCGCGCGCCTGGTAGGTATGATCGCGCAGCCAGAGCAGCGGGTTATCGGGCGAGCGATAGCCGCGAACGAAACCACCGTCAAGGCGATAGTCGAGTACACACTGCTCCATGAAGCGGCGAATCGCCGGGTAGAGTGTATCGAAACGCTCCTGCCCGGTGACCAGGGATGTTTCCGCATCGAGCGTGTACAGCAGACTCGCACCACCGGCGATGGCGCCGTCTATCAGCAGCAGGCCGCTATGCGCTCCAAGCGCACCGGTCGGCTGGACCACAACGGTTCCAGCTCCTGCCGTGATGGTGACTGGCCAGCGCCCGGCAGGCTGCCCATACCCATCATAGAGACGCAACTCGGCCTGGCCGCTGTACCCCGGAACGGCGAGACGCACGCTGGTAGGAGTGAGAGGTAATGCAGTGGCTGGCGCCGTGAGCGTCGCTTGCCATCGTGCAGCGGGCAGAACCTCGAGGTCGGCAGGCGGCGCAGTGCCCCAGCCTGGCGGCAGTGGGGCGGGTGTGATACCTTCCGGTCGGGCGACAAGCAGGCCACGCCGGTAGACCCGGGTGAGCACGCCATCGAGCAGAATCGGTTCGCCAAGCGGCTCGCCGAGTGTCGTCATGCCATCGTGGCTGGCCCAGTATTCGCGAAATGCTTCCGGGTCGCCAGCGACCTGGCTGCTGGTTGGCGCCGCAGGTACAGAAGTATGGCCGGGCGTCACGCTGTCGCCGGCGGGGCTCGCGGGCGGCACGCGCGACGCCATGCTGCATGCGGCGACCAGGAATGGAATGCAGGCGAGGATCAGGTGCTTCACGGCAGGCGAATTGAGCGTTGCAAACTGAGCGCGAGGCGCCGCGAAGTCGCACCTGGCGATCGCAGGACGCCGTTCAACGCAGAGCAGCATAATAGCGGCGCATTGTACCATAAGTTGTCGGAATGTCACCCTACGTATTCGCTGCGCTACTCACAAGAGTGAGTCTACGGCTACCATGACGGGTATGGGGGTGAGTCCGCCATGAATGCGGCGGGGTCATCCCTTCATCATACAGATGTCTCCGGTAGAGCATGCGGTCAGGCAGGTGGTGCATGCAGCGGCGTATCGCCATTTCGGGCGGCGCTGCACGACTTGCAGGGGCGCAGTGAGGCGCCCGAAGCAACCGGCAATGAGGACGGGAGGCCGGTCAGCGCAAAGAAGGAGGCGACGCCATGTATGTTGAAGCCAATCGGGCAATTGCACGCTATGTCGCCGAATCGGTCTGGAACCAGGGAAAGCTGGATGTGATTGACGACGTCTTTGCCCCTGGCTTTGTCAATCATGACCCTTCGGCGTACCAGGTGGGCGATTGCCGGACCTTGAAACGCTGGATTGAGCGCTTGCGTGTTGCGTTCCCGGATATGCACATGACCATTGACGATCTGATCGCCGAGCGTGATCGCGTGGTCGTGCGCTGGACATGGACCGGTACGCATACCGGCTTTCTGGGAACGATCCCGCCGAGTGAAAACTCGGTGACGCTGCATGGGATTACGATCGAGCTGTTCGCTGATGGCAAGGTAGCCGAAGCCTGGTGGAGCTATGATGGATCGGCGATGATGTTGCAGATCGGGGCGTTCCCGGTTGCAGCGGAAGTCGGGCGGTAAACGTGGCGCGCGGGCCGCCCTACCGCGCGATCGCGGCCCGCATCAGCGCCAGTAGTGCAGTTGCAAACATGAGTGCCGACGCCGCTGGCCACCAGGCAATGGTGTTCGGCCAGACCAGGAGATTGGCGGCCTGCGCCACGATCAGCCATCCTGTCATCTCCAGCATATCACGGCGGGATCGCACCACGGCAGCACCGGCAGCGAGTATCGCGCTGGTGATCGTCACGAGGTACTGTGGGCTGAACACGCGGTTCAGGAGCAGGAATGCCGCAGGGATGAGCGCCGCCAGCGCCAGTGCGCGCCACGCCCCCGATCGTTGCGCCAGCGGTAGCAATGTGAGCCCCAGGAGCGTTGCCAGCTGGGTGGCGACAGCCGTAGCGAGCAGAACGCTGCCTGTCTCTACCGGCCCCCAGGGTGCGGGTAGTCGTTGCCACAATGCCGGCTCAGCGATCAGCAGTGCCAGGAACCACAGGCTCTCGCCGGTAATGGCGCGACCGCCCTGGAGCAGGTACGGCGCAAGGAATCGCTCGAGGCTGTACGCCGCAAACGGCAGCGAGACGGCGGTCACAGCCAGCACACCGCCTGCTGCAAACCGCAGGAGTCGCCCGTCGAGACGTACATGTCGCACCTCCCGTCCAGACGCCGGCCTGAGCAGAGAGAGCGCCAGCCCCGGCGCTGCGAGCCAGGGAACCCACTTGATCGTCCCTCCCACTCCCAGCGCCACCCCCGCCCACAGCGAACGCTCGCACGCGAATGCTGCCAGCCCGAGTGTGAGAAACGCGGTCGGCAACGAGTCGTACTTGCCATGCCAGAAGGGGAGCAGGAGCGGTGAGATCGCATAGAACAATGCGAGCGCATGCCCCCGGGATCTGATTTCCTCCTGACTGGCTGGCTCCGCCGTTCGCGACCGCCGGTGGGCGATGAGCCAGATCGCCCAGACGATCACCACGTCGGCGCCGGTATTGACGAGCGGTAGCGCGAGCGCAAAGAGCTCGCGGCTGGCAGGCAACGCCAGTAATGCCCAGGGGATCAGTGCGCCGGAGGGATACTCGACAAGTGGCACGCCAAGCTCCAGCGTTGCGCGGCCATAGCTGTAGAATAATTCGACGTCCGGATCGCTGGATCCGGCGCCGCCGAGGAGCCGGATGGCCAGCGCCAGGAGCCGTACGAACAGTGCGAGCTGCAGGAGCGCCAGCAGAGACGTAGGTGGTTGAAGCGCAGGAACGGCCGCATGGTGGGGCGCCGGGGTGCGCGAGATGCTCCAGACCGCACCCATGGTCAGACTGGCCTGGATCGCAACGGCGGGCACGCTCCACGGACCACGCACCAGGCCCGTGACGAACAACGCATCAATTGCAGCGCCGCCTGCCAGCGCCAGGAGAACCGGCCAGGGCCAGCGACCGGCAGATCGGGGTGCTTCATCGCTGGCGCGCCAGGACGCCAGCAATGCCATACCGCCGGTCAGCAGGGCATACAGGGGCAGAAATGGAACGCTGCGCGCAGGCAGCCAGACCCAGAGTGCACCAACACAACCAATGGTGGCCAGGGCGCCGAGAACGGGCAGCGCACCACGCGCCGGATGGCGCCCCGGATTGCGCGCTACTCGAGCGGCTGCCAGGCCAAACGCAAGCATGGCAAGGGTGTGCAGCACCGGCGGGAGCGCCGCCAGGCCCGGCGGGCGTATACGCGCAGCATAGAGCATGACACCGAGGTCCCGCCGATCGCGTGGCGGTTTCCACGTATCGCTGGTGATACTGATGGTCAGAGCGTCGCCAGCAGGAAATCCCGGGGATACCAGAAAACGGTACCATCGCGGCGCAGAAGCTGGTGCAATGGTGAACGCCGTCGAACCGGCCGTGACATGTGTGCGTGGCGGCGGCACATCGGCAGGGCGTGGCGCCGCCATTGACATTTCAGCGACGAGTGGCGCGCCATAACCAGATGCCGCAAGAACAACAGCAGCCTGGCCATCGGTCCAGCGGAACGATCCGTGGCTGTCGCGTTCGCGGGTCTCGAAGCCGCGCGCGCAGCCAATATCGTCGCCAGCGCCGACATCACAGACAGGTGGGCCAGCGGTGCGTGTGGTGACGAGGGTCGTAAGCCACGCAATGCCAAGAATGATGGCCAGATATCGCCACCCGGAGCGTTGCAGATGCGCACCGCCAGTTGCCGGCGGGCTCATGCCACAACCCGATTACGTAGCAGGCCGAGCCCGGTCGCCTCCAGTTCGACAACGTCATCTGGTTCGACCCAGGGGCCCTGGTTGCCGGTAACCTCCAGCAATGATCCGCCGGCGACGGCCCCACCGGCGATGATGTCGCCCGGGAAGAGGGTACAATCCTGCGATGCGGCGGCGATCATGTGTGGAAATGAATAGGTCAGGTCACGCAACCTGCCGCGTGATTGCTCGATACCGTTGAGGCGCGCCATAAGGTTCAGATTCAGATGACCGTCGCCGAGTTCATACTCGTGCAATTCATCGGGTGTAGCGAGCCAGGGGCCGATCGAGGTGGCGAAATCCTTACTCTTGCTGAAGGCAAGACCGGCCACGAGTTCCTCGCGCTGCATATCGCGCGCGGTCCAGTCGTTCAGAAGCAGATAGCCGGCGATATGGTCGCCAGCGTCCTGTGGCGAGATGTCGCGGCCCGTGCGCCCGATCACGCAGGCGACTTCCAGTTCATAGTCAAGGGCGCGAGTACGCGGGAGCGGCACAGGATCATCAGGACCGTAGATTGCGTTGTGGTTACCAAAGACGAACAACGGGCGTTCATACCATGGGTACGGCACGCTGGCGCCGTGCAGGCGGGCCACGGCTGCCACGTGATCTTCACACGCATCGAAGTAGCGCAGGCTGGCGGGATGCGGTAGCGGCGCGAGAAGGCGCGCTTCGTCGAGCGGGATCAGCATTTCGACGCCGCCAATGGCGAGCGGCCCATAGTGGGACGCCCGGTGCAGATCATTGGCGTCGCCACCGAGCTGGTCGATGACGGCAGCGACGATCTCGGCTGCGCCATCGAGCCCCATGCCCTCGGGCGCGCCACGCAGTATGTCCAGCAGATCCCAGCGCGCATCCGCCTGCTCCTCAAACACCAGCGGTGCGGCTGCCGCCAGATCGACCAGCGTGTCGCCGAGCAGTGCGCCGGCACGCGAGCGCCGATCGATGAATTGGAACGTGACCAGTCGCATGTGTGCTCCTGTCGAATGCAGGTGGCGCCGAGATGATATCCGGCGGCACGACAACGGCAGCAGCGCGCCGGATGATGTCGTCGCGGCGGTTGAGGCGGCGCTGCCAGGTGGAACATGGTTGTGCCATGCCCCCCGGAGATGCTCCGGGATCGCACCGACTGCCACTGGCGCGGGTGTTTCACACGTTTGGGCAAACTCAACAGCAACAGGTGGTCATCCCTGCGGTGGTTCGCCGGCGAGCAATTTCTCGATTGCCGGTGCCAGTTCCTCCGCTGTAATGCCGCCCTCGTAGCGCGCAACGATCGTGCCGCTGCCATCAATCAGGAACAACCACGGTTCGGAGGGCAGCCCCCAGGCGATCATGGGGTCCGAGAGGCCGACATTGCGCTCTTCGGGGCCCGGCGCGCGACCTTCCCGGGCCAGTTTCTGGAACACCGCCGTCTGCGCCTCGAATGACTCGCGGAACGGGTAGCGGAAGACCTCGACATGAATAAAGTTCATACGGTCACCGTAGCGTTGTTGTAAGCCCTGGATCACCTGGAGGCTGGGGCCGCAGACAGCAGTGCGGCAATAGGCCGGTGTTGCAAACAGCAGCGCTGTCGGCCTGCCATTCCTCAACGCCTCATCGAGGCTGATCTGGTACAGCGACACATCTTCGACACGCCCCGACGAAAGGTGCGATGGATCAGGAACGTCGCGTATGGTCAATGTCCTGACCGCAATCGCCCGGTCGCCGATGTTCGGCGCTTCGGAGCGCTGTTTGACCTCGAGGCGCAGGCGGGCGACACTCGGCTCGGCCTGGCCGCTGAGCGTCGTCTGTACCTCGATGCCCCAGTTACCGGCACGATCGAAGGTGGGGTAGGCGATGTAGATCGCCGCTGGAAGCCCCTGACCATAGTAGGTTGCGTCGGACTCGAACTTGACCGGTGAGCTGGTATCATCGAGATCGAAGAAGCGCAGATGGATTTTCGCCCCTGGATCATTGATGGGCGAACCATTACGTATCAGGCCGAGCGCAATACGATTCGGGCCGACAACGGCCTCGGTAAAGGCAAAGACCGGCGTAATGGAACCACCGGCGGGCGCGACTTGCTGCTGCGCACCACAGGCGGCAAGCAGCATCAGGGCGATCAAAGCGAAGACGAGGCGATAGGACATGCCACGATACTCCCGAACGAAGATAAGGTCAGGCAGCGACAGACTGCAGTATAGCACGTGTCTGGTGCGATATGGGGGCAGTCATTCAATGCTGGATGTACGAGCGTCCCGCCCGCGTACCCGGGTGCGCCAGCAGTACAGTTGTATGTCTGAATGCAACCGGGTATTGCTTCTCCGCCGAAGGGAAAAGCATGGTACGATGCATACGATGCCGCATGCTCGTATGCACTCGCGGAGGGCACATGAACCTGGCAATCATTGGCGCCGGTATGGCAGGCCTGAGCGCGGCGCGCGAATTGCGCTGGCACCGCCCTGATCTCGCCATCACGATCTATGAAAAAAGCCGCGGCCTGGGCGGGCGCGTTGCAACGCGCCGCCGCGACGGTGCCATTTTCGATCATGGCGCACAGGTGATCAAGGCGTCTGACGAGGCGATGCGCCAGTTGCTGACCGCAGAACTACCATCCGACGGTCTGCGTCGCGTCGAGCGCCCGGTGTGGGTGCTTGGCGCGGCAGGGGAGCGTATTCCTGGCGACCCGGCGCTCAATGCTGAGCAAAGCTGGACCTATGCCGGTGGCATCAATCACCTGGGGAAACTGCTTGGCGATGGGCTCGATATACGGCGCGAGACGCGCGTTGCGGCGTTGCGCCGGGAGCCAGGAACCGCGCGCTGGGCGCTGTTCGATGCCACCGGCGTGCAGCTCGGCACCGCCGACGCGGTGCTGCTGACGCCACCTGCGCCGCAAACCGCTGAGATCGTCGCGGCGAGCGATCTGGAGTCCGATGCGCGCGAGATGATCCTCGCCGAGTTGTCGCGGGTTCCCTACCGGCGATGCCTCACGTTGACCCTGGCGTATGATCGTCTGATTGATCGGCCATTCTATGCTCTGATCAATGTTGACCGGCGACATCCGATCGCCTGGCTGGCGCTCGAACATACCAAAGGGCCGGAGCGCTGCCCGCCCGGCCACAGTCTGATCATCGTTCAGATGGCGGGGCATTTCAGCATGGAGCACTGGAATGCGCCTGTTGATGAGCTGGCGCTGGCGGTGATCGAACTGGCAAGTGTAGCGCTGGGCGAAGACGTGAGTAAGCCACTGTGGTACGACCGCCAGGGCTGGCGCTATGCGCTGCCGGATGGCGTCGCCAATAGTGCCGCGCTCAACGCCACTCGGACCGGTCTGTTCTTTGCCGGCGACTATACTGTCGGTCTGGGGCGCATCCATCTGGCGATCGCGAGTGGGCGTGACATCGCCAAGACGATCATGGGCTGGATGTGATTGCAGGCCGGGGTGCCGGTGGCTCTCATTGCACGTTCATCCGTGGATGGCGGGAGTATGTGTATAATCGCATGGACGAACAGGCGCGGGCCATGGAACGGGACGGTGCCCATCCGAAGATCCGTTGTCAAGCACGGTGAGTGCATGGGACTGTCGGATTTCGAGGTGGCATTGTCGTCCAGCAAAGCGCAATCATCGTCATCTGTTCGGTGGCGACCACCCGTGGAGATAGCCATGTCACGTCCAGATTCGAACCGGGCTGTTGTGTCACCTGAGGCACGCTTTCCGTGGCGCATGGTGTTTCTGGGCGCCGGTGTTGTGCTGCTTTTCGCCGTCATCGCGCTATTGGGCCTGGGGAGCGACAGCCCTGTCGCTCCGACGGGCGCCAGCCTGCTCATCCTCGCGCCAGCGGCGTTTCTTGCAGGCGTGTTTAGTTTCCTCTCGCCGTGTACCTTGCCAATCCTGCCGGCTTATTTTGCATTCACCTTCCAGGCGCAGCGCGATCGCATCGTCCTGATGACGGTGGCGTTCTTTCTTGGCCTGGCGACAACCATGGTCCTGCTGGGCGCTACAGCCACGGCGCTCAGTCAGATCCTGTTTCGTAGCCTTGATACCCTGACCTTCATCGGCGGGCTCGTCGTGATTGCCTTTGGTATCGCCAGCATGCTGGGCAAAGGGTTCACGGGCATCAAGACGCTCTCACGCC
Organism: Chloroflexota bacterium; assembly: GCA_013388755.1. Classification (GTDB taxonomy): domain Bacteria; phylum Chloroflexota; class Chloroflexia; order Chloroflexales; family Roseiflexaceae; genus JACAEQ01. The sequence continues at coordinate 89,840 of JACAEQ010000116.1, read as the reverse complement.
CGTCGGCGAGCATTGCGGGATCCTACCTGTATGGCGCGACCTTTGCCCTGGGATGGACGGCGTGCGTCGGGCCGATTCTGGGGGCGCTGCTGACACTGCTGGCAACGCAAGGGGTCGCCGTGTTGCAGGGTGCGATTCTGTCGTTTATCTATGCACTTGGCCTGGGAACACCGTTGATCATCGTGGCAACCTTTTTTAGTCGCCTCGGCACAGGTTCTACGTTCTGGAAGGTGATGCGCGGGCGTGGCTTCAGCCTGAACGTTGCGGGGTATCAGCTTGATCTGCATACGACCAGCCTGATCAGCGGCGCGCTGCTGGTGTTGATGGGCGTCTTGCTGGCGACGGGACAACTGGCGGCCTTGAGCGAGTGGACGACGCGCACGCCGCTGGCCCAATGGGCGCTCAACCTGGAGCAGTGGGTGCAACAGGTCTTCTTCGGGCGATGAAACAGGCGAGTGTCATGATGCCAGATGATGCCGACGCGGCAGGGTGTGTCGTTTACCGGTATGACGACGATGGGCGGGTGCTCATGTTGCTGATCCACGATCGGTATGGCAGATGGACCCTGCCGAAAGGGCACCGTAACGACAGCGAGAGCGTGGAGCAGGCAGCCGTGCGCGAGGTGCACGAGGAGACTGGTCTCACCGGCGAGCTGGGTGCGCCGATCGGGACGATCACCTACACCGTCCGGAAAAAGGGCGTACCATACCGCAAGCGCGTGACGTTCTTTCTGATGCGCACGACCAGTGCCAGCGCGACGCCGGAAGCCGCAGAAGGGATCAGTGCCGCTGAATGGGTAACGCCGGGCGATGCGCAGGAGCGTGCCGGATATGAAAAGGTGCGCGACATTATTGCGCGGGCGGCCACCCTGATCCCACCGCAAACGTAACGGTTACATCCGCGGCGGTACCACGCCGACCTGATTCTGATATTTGCCCGCCTTGTCGGCATACGACACCCGCGGCGGTTCATCACCCTCAAGAAACAACACCTGCGCGATGCCCTCATTGGCGTAGATCCGCGCCGGCAGCGGTGTGGTATTCGAAATCTCGATCGTCACGTAGCCGCACCACTCCGGCTCAAGCGGCGTTACATTGACGATAATGCCGCACCTGGCAATTGTGCTTTTGCCGAGGACGATGCAGAGCACATTGCGTGGAACACGGAAATACTCAACTGAGCGGGCAAGCGCGAACGAGTTGGGTGGAATGTCGCAATAGTCGCCCCGAATATCTACGAACGAGCGCGGATCGAAATACTTTGGATCGACCAGCGTATTGAATACATTCGTGAACACCTTGAACTCATCAGCCACGCGCATGTCGTAGCCATACGAGGAGAGGCCGTACGAAATAATGCCGCCACGCACCTGTTCGGCGACGAATGGCTCGATCATGCCGTGATTCTGTGCCATAGCCTGGATCCAGCGGTCCGATTTGATCGTCACCGTCACTCCTCCACCGTGCGTGTATTAAAACTGGAGCGACATTATACCATTGTTCCACGGCGGCGAGCAGCAACGATGACCCGCGGCCGCGCCTCTGTTCCTGCGAGCCGCGCACCCGGCGTGGGAAAAATGGAGGTTGCCACCAGTATGACACCTATCAGGGGCGACGGCATTCACCCTGCGCGACGCCGCTGCACGGCTCCTCCTCAGAGTGCTGTCATACGACTGTCCTGGTTATGGTACGACCACGCTTTCAATGCGAATACTACCGACGCCACCGCTCACCTTCAGATCCACGCGAGCAGGATTGCTCTCATAATCGGGTGAGACGTACAGTTGATCGCTCTGCCGTTCAAAGCGCCCGGCCACATTCAGATCGCCGAGGCCACGCGATGTTTCGATGCGTGCCGCCACACCCGCCGGTATACGCACGGTGGTATTGCCAGCACCGCCGCCAATTGTTGCGCGCACCACGCCCTGCGCCGGTAGCGTGACAATGACGTCACCCACACCGGTGCCGACGTCAAGTGCCGTCACCTGCAACCGTCCCAGGTCGAGCGTCGTCTGCCCGACGCCCGCGCTGATATTCAGGCTGAGGGGAAGATCGGGGTTGAGGCGTAGATCCCAGCGACGGTTATCGAACGAGGGTTCGTTTACCTGAGGGCGGAGCGGCCCTTCCTCGTGCAACGCCAGGTAGGCGACACCGTTGCTGACGCTGTATTCGCGTGTCAGCCGCTCACCGTCGTGCAGTGCGATCGTCCCGCGTATCAGGCCATCGGGCTCACTCATTGCGGCTATGCGCAACTCGCCGATTTGCTGGCGAATCTCAATACTGGCGCGCATCACCCCTTCGGCGGGGTATTCGACTGGTTGAATGACCAGATTGCCCATCGCTGCCGGTGATTGCGCGTTCAGATACCAGACGCCGAAACCAAGCGCCACTACCAGCAAGAGCGCAAGGAGCAGCGAGACAAGCGTCGAGCGCCGGCCGATGAGGAGGTCAAGACCGGCAACAATCAAGAGCACGGGCCAGAAACGCCACAGCGTGTTCCAGATGTTCCAGTTGATGATGCCAAAGTTGTTCAGCAAGAAGATCACGCCCAGACCGATCAGGATCACAGGTCCGACAAGGCCAGGACGAGATCGTGGCTGTTGTTCAGAAGCTGCCATATTCATCCAGGTCGCTCCTTTGAGGCACGAGAGCGCCGGTAGGGCATTCCCTTTTTCAGGTGGTTCGGGCCGCCGGCCCATAGGGATTCTGGTTCTGATGCGGCGCGGCGAAGCCACACCGCATCAGATACCGAATACGTTACCGACATTAGCGATAGATCTCGCGATGGCGGTTCCGATACAGCAGTGCTATCCCGGCGGCGATCAGAACCACCGGCCAGAGAATGCTTGCCAGTTGCACCGCCGACATCATCAAGAGCACACCCATGACGCCAAGCACGGCCGCCGGCACGAAGGCCCAGCGCAGTTTCGGTGCGCCCGGCAACAGCGCCAGCAGCGCAAAGGTTGCCGCCAGGCCGAGGAACAAAACGCCGCCGGTCGCCTCACCGGGCAGGATCTCGGACATCGCCGCAGTCGCTGCAACGCTCAGGAGCGTACCGCCGGGAATCACCGCCCACCAGCGCGAATGGTCGGTCAGATAGATTGCCAGGAAACCAAGGCTGAGCATACCGAGGAAGAGCGAGCCGACCACACCACCGGGAATCCAGGGCAATTCGCTCGCGCCGATCGTTACGGCAATCCCCAGCAGGGCGCCCGCCGGAATGGCCGCCCACCAGTGTGCCGCGTTGCGGAAGAAGAAATAGAGGAAGACAGCACCGCCGACAGCGAACATGGCTGCCCAGACCAGCGACGCCACAAAGCCAAGTAGACCGAAATTCTGCAGCAGGCTCAGCGCACCAAGAACGACCAGAACGATACCGATAATCTTCGCGTTCTTTGATACGTCAGGTTCCATCAGACACTCCTTTCACCGCAACATGCATGGTGCTGCGCTGGTACCAGCGTACCACAGAACGCAGCGCATGGCGTCCCCCGGAAAGGCGGCCCGATGTCCATCTTTTGACGGATCAGGCGTGGGCCTGCGGTAGAGTCACACACACCGTGGTGCCTACCCCCGGGAAGCTTTCAAGCGCAATCTGGCCACCCATGGCCCTGACCAGGCCTTGTGCGATGGACAGCCCCAGACCTGCGTTGCCGTTCTCACGCCCGCGCGCCGGATCGACACGATAAAACCGCTCAAAGACATGGGGCAGGTGCTCCGGCGCGATACCGCTGCCAGTATCAGTGATCCGGATCAGAACATCGTGGCTGCGTGGCCCGGCCGCAAGGGTAATACGGCCACCGGTCGGCGTCTATGGCGACTGGTCCACTTCCTGAGCTTTGTTGTCTTCGCGTTGGCGCTGGCGCATGGTGTGTCGAGCGGTAGCGACAGCCAGACGGACATGGCCCGCGTGCTCTACTGGTCCAGTGGGACGAGTGTTCTCTTCCTGACCATCTATCGTATACTGGTATCAATCGTCAAGCGGACCGGATCGACTCGCTCCACGGCGCCAATGAGACATAGCTGATACCCACACAAGGAGCACACCATGACCGCTGGTACGGCCAGTTCATCAACACCTGCATCACGTCGAGGGAACGCGCGCCGCATCGCGGCAATCGCGCTCGGCGGGGTCATCGGATTGCTGCTGATTATCCAGTTCATTCCCGCGGGTCGCGCCGGGGCCAACCCGCCCGTTCTGGCCGAGCCGGTATGGGATACGCCGCAGACACGGGCGCTCTTCTTCCGCGCCTGTGCCGACTGCCATAGTAACGAGACCGTCTGGCCGTGGTACAGCCAGGTTGCGCCAGTCTCGTGGTTGATCGTGCGCGATGTCAATGAAGGGCGCGCGAAGTTCAATGTCTCGGAATGGGGTCGACCAGAGAAGAATGAAGGAGACGAAGCAGCGGAAACGGTACAGAAGGGCGAGATGCCGCTCTGGTTCTATCTGCCGCTCCATCCGGAGGCGAATCTCTCACCACTGGAGCGCCAGCAACTGATCGACGGCTTGCTGGCGACATTTGGCAGCGAGCACGGCAGTGAACGCGGCGACGATAAGCATGACTGAGCCATCCGAGGGGTGGGCCACTGCCGGTTTGCATCAATCGAACCGCAACTGGCTCTGCCCGACCTGCAAGACATCACCGCGACGCACCGGCACTGGCCGGGTCACGCGCTGACCATTCAGGTAGCTGCCGTGGCTGCTGCCGGCATCTTCGACCGTCACCTGACGGCCATCGTTACGGACGATGGCATGGCGACGTGAGATCGTTCCATCGCCGATTAGCACGATCTGGCATTCTTCGCTGCGCCCGATCAACGTTTCAACGCCAATGAGCGGGTAGTTGCGCTGCTGAGCGGGACCGGCGATCACGGTGAGGGAGCCCCAGGCGCCTGGTGCTGCCGGGGCAGGGGCTGGTTGCGGTGCCGGCGGTACGACTGGCTGGTAGGGTTGCGGCCGAACTGGCGATGGCGGCGGAACATAGACTGGCGCCGGTGCCGGCGCCGGGCGGGGCGCCCGCCGGCGCCCGCCAATGGCCAGCCCGATCACCAGCAGGATGAGGATCAGGGTGACTCCACACGCAGCCAGCGCCAGCAAACCGAAGAATGCCTCATTGAGCGACGACGAAGGGAGTCGTGGCGGTTGCACCTCGGCTGCCGGCGGGCCACCAAGCGACTTGCACGCATCCATGCGTCCGGCGCCGAGTTGCAGTTCCGGGTTGATGCTGCGGATATCCGTTGCAGCGGCGCGGATCTCCTGCGCGACCCGCGCGGCGTCCCATTCCGGGTGGGCCGAAAAAAGCAGCGCCGCCAGCGCTGCGACATACGGCGCTGCCTGTGAGGTGCCGCTCATATAGTCGTATCCATTACGGAAACGCTCGTCGCGCGGCACGCGATCGCTGGTCAGAAACACCTCGTAGGTTGGCATGGTCGAGAGGATCTGCACGCCGGGCGCACTTACGCCAACCCACGGGCCGGAGTTGGAAAAGTCGGCCTTGCGATCGCGCGAGTCGGTCGCCGCAACCACCAGAACATCGGGGTTATCAACGGCGATAGCATTCGGCAGTGGAACATAGTCGTTCCCTGCTGCCACGACAATAAGCGCCCCGCGATCCTGGGCGTAGCGCAACGCATCATTGACCTCAGGGGATGACGAGTCGGCACTGACCATCAGTGTTGCGCCGAGGCTGAGATTGATCACCTGTGCCCCGCGATCCGCGGCGAAGCGAATACCACGGGCAATCGAGAAATCGGAGCCTTTACCGCGCGCATTCATCACCCGCACTGGCAGAATCATCACCCCCGGCGCCAGGCCGGCGATGCCTTCCTCATTATCAAGTGTGGCGGCAATGATTCCGGCGACGTGGGTGCCGTGGCCGTTCTCGTCACGCGGATCGTCGTCATTGTCAACAAAATCGTAGCCATCGGCACGCAGGCGGCCGGCAAGATCGGGATGAGTCAGATCAACACCGCTGTCAATGATCGCCACCAGGACGTTCGCGCTACCTGTCGTACGATCCCAGGCGCACGAGGCGCCAACCCGGCGCAGCGCCCATTGATCGTCGAGACGCGGATCGCTGGGAGCGACAGGGGAGAGGAGCAGGACGAGCGGCAAGATCAGGAGTGTACGGAACGGCATAAGCCACGATCACCGTTCAATCTCAGGCAGTGTCATGCCCCGCAGATACCATGACCCTTCCAGCATGACGAGTTCGAAGAGTGAGTCGACCGGACTTGTACCGGAATGAACCGTACCGTAATCAATGGTATAGCGAACGGTGCCGGTCAGGCGCACATGCGCAGTGACGCCGTCATTATCCACCAGCGTGTACGTGCTGTCATCAAATTGTAGTCCGGTGACATATTCCATATATGCGCGCAGTTCAGGGCTGATCTGGCGCTTGAGATCGGTCGGCTCGACAAACTCCAGCATCCGGGAGACATCACGCGCCTCGGTAGCGGCAACAAACTGCTGCACCACCTGCACCGGTCGCCGATCCTGCATCGGGTCGGGCGGACGGGTAAACCACCAGATGGCGATTGCTGCCAGCGCCAGCAGGGCAACCCCGGCGATCATACCCCATGCTGGCGCTCGCCGGCGCGGTGGCGGCTCCGGTGGCAATGGCGGCAGCGGCCCGGTATCAACTTTGTGTTCAGATGTTTGCTCGAGGGTCATACTGATGATCCGTCTGGCCGGTTCGGCTGGCCCACACATACCCCGGGTATCGCCGGGGATTACCTGCCGCCGTGCCCCCGGCGCCACCCGTTGATGTCGACAGATCCGAACGATCGTGTGCCGTCCCTTCAAGCATGCGACTCACGTGGCGACGTGGGCGGAGCGTTGTGGAAACACGTGCTCGGCGGAAGCGACGTAGCGCCTGGTATCTTCGTGGTACAGATGCTGGCGAATACGGATCACTCCATCTTCAATCGTGATGACATTGTACGAGTTTCTACCATGTTCGCCATGCCTGACGCGCCGCGACGTACTGGTGCCGCTCTGAACAATGATCGTTCCGTGCTGCAGATCGGGGCGCACATCGCGGGTGGTGCCGACATAGGCAACATGATGGTGCCCGCACAGCAACAATTCGACACCGCTGCGATCGAGCATCCGGATGACATCGTCGGCGTTGCGAATGATGCTGCGTCGTTCGCAGCCAGGCGGGCGCACAACGCCGTGATGCAGAACGGCAACCTTACAGACGCCATCGGGCCAGCGTGCAAAGGTGCGTTCCATCGTTTCGCGCTGCGCGCGGCTGACATACCCGCCATCCACGGTCAGACCATGGGCACTATTGCCGCCAACAACCGCAAGACCAGGGCGTTCGAAGACCGGGTTGAGATCGGGCGTGATGTAACGACGATAGACATCCAGCGGGCGAAACAGTCGCGCGAGCGGGTTGAACAGCGGCACATCGTGATTACCGGGGATGATCAGGCGTGGTTCCGGCAGGATCCGCAGATACTCCGTAATGGTCGCCCACTGGGCAGGAAAGTCGGCACGCTGCACAAGGTCGCCTGAGATGACCAGTAGATCGGGGTGCAGATCATGTGCCTCGCGTGCCAGTTGATCCGCCACACGCGGATTAAATGGCGATCCGGCGTGCAGATCCGAGATGTGCATCAGTGTGTGCCGCACCGGCAATTACTCCGCAGCCGGGGCGGCCTTCGGGGCGCGGGCTTTCTCGATCGCCACGCCGGCGATCGCGCGCCCGATCAACACAACTTCCACTGCCAGCGCAGCAATAAATGCGTACTTGACGATGTAGACGATGATCTCCATCTGTCCCTCCAGAGGTCACGGCCTGTGTCGAAGCGATTGTAGCATAGAATGCGACACCCGGGAGGATGGTATAATTGCGGCTCGATTGTTATACGTTGCATTTCTCTAACTGACGGGAGTGACGCGGTCACGCGTGCAATCGGCCAGCCGGGCGCATGCCAGGGCCCGTCCGCCGGCGGGACGGCGTTCGTTTCCGCGTTGCAACTGCCTTCCCGCCGCCGGATGCTTGACCCTGGCGGGCGGCATGCCCGCCAGGCCACCCTGCTGGTACGCAACCACGTACGTCGTGTAACTGAGACGAGTCAGGCGATGGCGCGTTTTGGAGCGTCGTTCTAACCTGCGGCGGCGTGGTACTCTCGATACTAAGTGCCTATCCGAAAAAACGGACTGGCTGTCATTGCGAGCGAAGCGAAGCAATCTACCGGCGCGAGCGGAGATCGCTTCAGCCACGCTTCGCTCGCTGCAAGCTGTCGCTCGCGCTCCTCGCAATGACAGGAGGCGTAGCGTTATTCGGATAGGCTCTAATGTGGTACGGTGCGGCGGCTTCGCCCGCCGCACCACATCACAACAGACGATACGTGATCGTTCGCTATCATCTTCGAGGGCGCCAATGATGGTCAACTACACCACCTGGCTGCGTAGTTATGTCGGTCATCAGCGGCTGTTGCAGCTTGCCGCAAGTGCATTTATTGCCAACGAACACGGGCATGTGCTGCTCGGTCAGCGCACCGACGTGATGCTCTGGGCGCCGCCATCAGGTGTGGTGCAGCTTGGCGAGACGCCGGCGCGCACGCTGGTACGCGAGGTGCTGGAGGAAACCGGGTTGCACATCACGGTTGAAAAGTTGATCGGCCTGTACACTGGCCGTGAGTTTGAGTGGACCTATCCGAACGGCGATCAGGCCCAGATTGTCAGCGCGTTCTTTGCCTGCCGCGTTATGGGCGGCATCCTGCAACCTGATCATGCCGAGTTCGTATCACTCTCCTACTATGCGCCCGATCATCTGCCGCCATTGATGCCGCGCTATGTGCGCATGCTGCACGATGCGTTCGCCGGGCGTTCCGAAGCGGCGTTTGATTAGCTATGAAGCGGATCGCCTACGCCTCCCCGGTCAATCCCGCGCCGTCCGGCATCTCCGACTACAGCGAAGAATTATTGCCCTATCTCGGCAAGTACGTTGCAATCACACTGTACGTCGAAGATGGTCTGCGACCGGCAAATCCGCAACTGGCGCGCCACCTCGAGGTGCGCCCGATCAGCCGGCTTGAGCGGGATCAGCGCCGGCGCCCGTTCGACGCGATCATCTATCATATGGGTAATAGCCCGGCGCACCTGGGAATCTGGCGTGCATTGCAGCGGATTCCGGGTGTGGTGGTGCTCCATGATTTTGTGCTGCACCATTTCATGCTCCAGGAGATGGTGGCGTCGCGTGGCCAGATCGACCTCTACCGCGCTGAGATGGCGCGGCGGTATGGCGCGGATGGGGCGCGCGTCGCCGAATTAATGCTGCGCGGGCGCTTTACTGCTGCGGCGTTCGATTTTCCTTTTTGTGAAGATGTTCTGGCGCGCGCAGACGGTATGCTGGTACATAGCCGGTATGTCCTGGAACGCGTTGCGGCCCTCAGACCCGATCTGCCGGCGATGCTGGTTCCTATGGGAGTACCGCTTCCGCCCGCTGTTCCACGCGCCGAAGCGCGCGCGCGCCTCGGGTTGCCGCTGGATGCGCTGATCCTGGCATCCTTCGGCCATATCAACCCGTACAAACGCCTGGAGCCGGCGTTATGGGCGCTGCGTGAACTGCGCGAGACATGGCCCGCGGTCCGGTACCTTCTGGTTGGCAGCATCTCGACAAATTATGATGCGCGCGCCGTGGTGGAACGCGCCGGCCTTGCCGACGCCGTCACGATCACCGGCTATGTTTCGCGCGCCGATTTTGAGGATTATGTTGCTGCGGCCGATATCTGCCTGAACCTGCGCCACCCGACGGCCGGTGAGACATCGGCCAGTCTCCTGCGGTTGCTGGGCGCTGGCAGGCCGACACTGGTGACGGCCAGTGGCTCATTTATCGAACTTCCCCGGGGAGTTGTGGCGCAGGTTGATCCAGATCCAGCGGAAGGCGATCTCATCCTGGCGTATTGCCGTTTGCTTGCCCAACGACCTGATCTTGCCGACGCAATGGGTCAGGCGGCGCGAGCATACGTGGCGCGCGAGCATACGCTCGATGCTGCCGCGCTGGGATATGTGCGGTTTCTGGCGCACCATTATGGCTGGGGCGACATCCGGCCAGTGCGCGATGCGCCATTGTGGGAGGTCGCCGGGATGGCGGAGCGCGGGCGGCGCGAAGTGCGAGCGGCTCAGAGCGCGAGCAGCGTGGCGGCCGGTCCCGTCGTCTCGCCTGTCTTGCTCCGACCGGTGACCGAAGCGCTGGTAGAACTCGGGTTCACCGAGCATGATCGCGATATCCTGGAGGCCACGGTGAAGGCGCTGAACGAGTTGCAGTAACGCGCCGCCCTTCTTCGCGAGGAGCACGCTGCCACAGGCTATGACGAGTCGGTCCACGCGAGTGCGTGAGTCCTGTCAGTGATGCCCTCAGCCATCACTCTTCAGCCGCAAATATGGCGGCAGCCAGTGCCAGCGCCAGCATGGCCAGCCCGGCAATCACCAGATCGGCGGCGCGCCCGGCGCGCAACGTAAAAGCGAGGAGCACCAGCGTGAGCGGCGGAACGGCCAGCATCCCGATGGTTCGCCCGGGCGAACGAGACGACGGTTCGCTGGTCGAGGTCGAATGAACGCTGCTGGTGGGTACGCGGTCAGTCATTGTTCGTTCCTCCGGATGCGCCCGGCGTTGCGAAATATACACGATTATCGGGTCATTGCTACTTTGACCACAGCTTCGCCGCTGATGGTGATGTGGGCGGCATGGGCCAGGTAGTGACCATCGGCTGTGGGACGGCTTTCGCGCGCACTGAACGTCAGGTCGCGCTCCGGATCACTCTTGCGCTGGCGACGCGGGTTGATCTGCGCGGTGATACGCAACGGCAACGCCGCAGCGCCTGGCAGGACCCGGCGCAAAATATCGCGCGCGCGACGGAGCGCCTCGCGCGGCGCCTCGGTCTCGTCGAGTACTGCTTTGGGACGTGGCTTCGGCATCCGTTCGACTGCCACGATTGTCCGTTCCTCACGCCAGGATCTGGACGCAGCGACTGGCTCATGCGTCGCTCCCCACGGATCGCCGAGCAATACGAACTCGATCAATGTCTTGATGTCAACATCATCGAGGAACCCCTGGCGGCGATACATCTCTTGCGCAAACTCGATGCGCGCCTGGTGCAATGCACGGCCCACTGGCACCCCCCGCGCGAGATGTGCCAGCATGCGCTGGAAGAGGAGATCGGCGCCGATCAGGGGAGTCGCCAGGCTGCCGTATGCATTGACGGTTGCGCCGACCACTGCCAGCGCGCCACTTGCCAGCGCCCGCAATGGGATGGATGTTCTGGCCGTGCGGCCGGCCAGTTCGACGCCGTAACACGCCTCACTCAGCAACAGCGCCCCATCCACCAGGTCAGCGTCAACCTGATCGGGCCGCAATGCGACCGGCAGGCGCGTCGCTGCACCAGGCCAGACGGCATCCGGCTGGCCATAGAAGTTGGGCAGGCCAGCGGCGCCATGGAGGTTCATGTAGAGCAGCCGCCTGCCACCCAGGTCGCGCAGGTCGAGATTGGCCGCATGGAGCGGCGGGCTCGACCGGAGTGGGGCTGCCGGTGCAAGCGCATCGAGAACGGCACGCGAAGTCTCGTGCCAGATCTCGGCGCAATAGCCGGCGCTCAGCGTGTCCATCGTTGCGATCGGGTGCGGCTGGCGCAGCCCTGGCAGCGATATCGGCGAGCGCGACGCGCGCGTTCGCGGACGACTGCCGTAGTGGTATGCCGTCAGCCGGTCGAGCTGGGCAAGCAGGAGAGATGAGTCGCCGCCATCGCCTTCCGGCAGGCGCGCGACAATCCGTTGCGGCACCAGGTATCCCGGATCATCGCTCGCGTAGGGGTTGTCGGAAAGCACCACCACATCGTCGTCCGGGATCGGGTTTGGCAGCCGGTGGAATGGCACGACCTCGTCACCGCCGACGATGAGCACAGCGCCAAGCTCACGACCATGTTCGGCGAGCGCGCCGGAAAGTGTTCGCACCAGGTCGCGCAGACCGCCGGCATCGCCGCGCACCGGCTCCGCCATGATCCCGTCATCGAGCCGTAATGAGGCCTCATCGTCACAGTAGCAGATATGCGCAGCCAGGCCGCGCCGGCGCAACGCCTGGGCATACTGTTGCAGGCGGCGATCAACCGCAGCGAAGCCGTCTGCGCCGAGGCGACGCTGTAGTTCCGCCCGCGATGAGAGCACCACTTGCGTGAACGCCTGCCCGTCGGCCCATGGAACAAGAGGCCGCGGCGCCGCGCCAATATCGGCGAGACGATGGCGAACCTGCTCGGTTGCGGCGATGAAATCCTTGAGTGCATGATCGGGCAGATCGCCGGTTGTTCTCTGCCGTGCACCTGCATCATCATGTGGAGCGGGTCGAGAGGCATGTTGCCGGTTCTCACCCTGCCACCCGGCACCGTGCGTGGCCTGCGGTGTGCCCACGGCCCGCTTCTGGATGGGCAGCGCAGGCTCGCCGGCATCATGGTTGCTCCCGAGCGCCTGTGCCTTTTGCCCCGAAGCAAGTGGCAGGTATGCGCCAACTGGTTCGAACTCCTCCGACCAGCGCACGAGCGGCGGAGGCGGGATGGGCCAGGGTGGGCGTTCAGGCGCGAAGAAGCGGCGCGTCAGGCGCCCATCGGGGTCAAGTTCCGCGCAACGTCTGCGCACAGTGACGGCGTGATCATCAAGTGCTGCGCGAACGAGCAACGCCGGCAGGCGCTCAGCGTATGCCGGCGCAACCAGCGCTCCATGATGGCGGGCGGCGGCGAGGTCACCACTGCGGCGCAGCGCTTCGATGTAATAGAGGCGCAGGTCATCACGATGCGGATAGCGTTCCAGCGCGACGGCCAGTTCGGCTACCGCCAGGTCGGCATGACCGCGGCGAAGGTAGACCACGCCGAGACCAGCTAAGGGTGGCCCGTCGGCAACGCCGGGGGCAAGCGCTTCACTGCCGAGCGGGTCGTGGAATACGGCGCGACTCAGCGTCGCCGCCGCCGCGCTCTGCTGGCCGGTTCGCGCCAGGGCGCCGGCAAGGCCACCCCAGGCCACCGCATCGAATGGATTGAGACGCAGTGCGCGCCGAAAATAGTCAACCGCCACCGGCGCATTGCCGGCGTCGAGCAATGCCTGGCCCAGCAGCACCCGGGGTACGACGGCATCAGGGAACGCCCGTAATAACGCATGCGTTGCGCGCCAGGCAGCACCCGGATCACCCAGGCGTAGTGCAAGCTCGATGGCGCTGCGCACCTGCTCGGCGTCAACCGTAGCCGGCAGCGGCTTAACCGTGGTGGTCATGCCGGTCCTTTCCAGTTCGTCACGATGGACGTGAATGTTCCTGATCAGGCACTCCAATCCGGCGGCGGATCCGGCTCCGGATCGGGGGGGTGTGGATTAGGAAACGGGACATCGCAGATCTGAATATGTGACACCATGGATCTCCTCCATTGCAACGATTGCGCCGCGCGCTTATGCTGCAACGTCGCCTTCGCCGCGCAGGTGTTGCGCGACAAACGCCAGTGGGCCGAGCGTGCTCAGTTCAATAATCGCCTCACTGTAGCCCGGGCGCAGCTTGACCGCCCGGCGGAAACGTTCAATCGCCCGGCTATAGTGCTTCATGCGGCGGTGCGCCCGGCCAGCAAGGAAGTGGTAACGCGGTTCGTCGGGATTCCGGTCAATGGCTCGTTCAAATGCCCCCAGCGCCTCGTGATGCAACCCGACGGCCAGGGCCATCTCGCCGTAGCGCGCCAGCAATTCCGCGTCGGCGGGCGCCTGCTGCACGGCACGCTCCAGCGCCTGGCGCGCCTCATCGAAGCGCCGCAGGTAGGCAAAAGCTTCAGCGAGTTGGATCTGGAAGGCCGGTTCATCGGGGCACAATTCGGCGGCGCGCTGGCTGTGGATCAGCGCAGCGCGGCCATCGTTCTGGCGTGCGAAGAGCCGTGCCAGTGCCGCATGAGCCTCGGGCGAATCGGCGTCCAGGCTCAGGGCACGCTCAAGGAGTTCACGAGCGCGATTCATATCGCCAAGATCAAGTTGCACCCGCCCCAGTCGCCACCAGTGCTCGGCGTGTTGCGGCGCACGTTCGAGCGCGATCTCATAGTGCCACGCTGCGCCGGCAGGATCCCCCTCCTCTTCGAGCATCGCCCCGACGATCGTATGCAGCGCCGGATCATCGCCAAAGCGCAGGAGTGCGCGTTCCGCCGTTTCCCGGGCCGTGTCATGCTCGCCCCGGGCGAGGAATGCGCCTGCCAGGCCGAGCCAGTGGCGCGGCTCATCAGGTGCAAGCTGGACTGCGGCGATGTATTGATCGAGTGCTGCCGGATCGCGCTGTCGTTGCAAGACTTCGGCGAGTTCATAATGCCATGCGCCGCGGTCAGGTTCGAGCATGATAGCGTGTTCGAGCGCCTGACGCGCCTCGCCAGCTCGTCCCTGGCGGGCGAGCAATTGCGCCTGTGCATAGCGATAGGTGCCATCATCGGGTGCAAGTTGCACCGCGCGCGCATAGGCGCTGCGCGCTGCATCGTGCATGCCCATCTGCAGGCAAATCTCGCCCATCTGGGCGTGCCAGGCGGCAACGTTCGGTTGCAGGGTCATCGCGTTAATGAGCGCGGCGCGTGCCTCGTGGAAGCGACCACTGACGGCATAGAGGGTTGCCAGCAACTGGTGATGCCCGGCAGCGGCGGCGTCGAGTCGCACGGCACGCTGTGCGGCAGCAATTGCGCGCTCGTGGCGCCCGGCGGCAGCATACGCTTCACTGAGCGCTGCCGCGGTTGGCGCATGATCCGGCCGCAGATCGGCGGCCTGTTCCATGGCGGCGATCGCTTCGTGCGTCTCGCCCAGCGCCAGGTGTGCCCGCCCGAGGAGCAGCCTGGCCGGTGCATGCGTCGGGTCGGCCATTGCAGCCGACAGTTCAGCGCGTGCAGCCGCAGCATCACCAAGGTCGAGCAGCACGCGTCCCAGCAGGTACCGGTCAGCCGGCCGGGCCGCGCCGATCTGGACCAGCGTCTCCAGATCGGCGCGCGCGTCATCGGCGCGGTCGAGCAGGTAGCGGGAGAGTGCGCGAGAGCGCACGATGTCTTCCTGTGCCACACCATGTTCGCCCGGTGTCTCCCCGCCTTCGTGCTCCAGTTCCAGCGCGCGATCGAAAGCTTCGACCGCTGCAGGATGGCAGGCTGCCTGTTGCTCAACCAGGCCGAGCTCGTACCACCAGCGCGCATTCTTCGGTTCGATGGTGGTTGCCTGCTGCAACGCGCGGCGTGCCTGCGCGAGCGCTGTGCGGCGTTCGGCAGGTACGGCGCGCAATGCGTCGGGATCGGTGATGAGCGTGACCATGGCGCGTTGTGCCACGCCAAGATAGCCATGATAGGCTGCGATTTCCGGCGCCGCAGTGACGGCCGCAGAGAGCGGTGAGAGCGCAGCGGCTGGATCGCTGTGTTCGAGCAGTGCAAGTCCCAGCAGGAATGCGAACCGGGGCGCTTCGGGATCAAGCTCGTGAGCGCGGCGTAAGGCGCCAATCGCTTCGGCCAGCGCCCCCTGTGCGCGCAGTGCAACGCCAAGCGCGCGCCAGTGATCGGCACATTGCCCTTCGAGCGCCACGGCCAGGCGCGCAGCTTCCACTGCCGCGTCAGGGAGCGTCGCGTGTTGTTGTTCGAGGGACGCAGGTATGGTATGCACGGCCACTGCGCCATCGTACACACCAGGCGCAGTGCTGTCGTTCTGGGCCAGCAAGACGTCGGCCAGCCGGGCATGAGCTGCGGCATAGCCAGGCCGGCGGGTAAGTGCGGCGCGTAGGTGCCCGGCGGCAGCGGGAAGGTCGCCCAGGCGCGCCAGGACGTCACCCAGGCGGAAATGCAGCGACGCATCATCGGGTGCCACAGTGACGGCGCGTTCGAGTGCATCGCGTGCGGCTGGCAGATCGTTCAGCGCCAGGTGATCATCGGCCAGGTCGGCCCACCATTGAGCCGGGCTGGATGCATCAAGTGCACGCAGAAGCTGCTGCACCGCTTCGGCGCGCCGGCCGTTGGCCCGGAACGCGCGCGCCAGCGCGTGGCGATGCTGCGGCACCTCCGGTTGCAGCGCCACGGCTCGCTGCGCAATATCGAGCGCGCGCGCCGGATGACCAAGATCGAGCAAAACCCCGGCCAGCAGTGCGTAACTTTCGGCGTCGCGCGGATCACGGCGCAATGCCTCGACCAGGTCGGCACGCGCGCCTTCCACCTGGCCGACAACCAGTTGCGCGCGAGCGCGGGCGCGCCAGATGCCGGCGAGGCCAGGCGCAGCGGTGATCGCCTGGTTGAGTTCGGCGAGCGCTTCGCCATGCCAGCCACGCGCCGTGTGCACCTCGGCGAGTTCCACGCGCCAGGCGGCGGCGTCCGGGCGCAGCCGCAATGCCTGTTCAAAGGCTTCTGCGGCGGCAGGCAGGTCATCGAGCGCCCGCAGGCACATACCGAGCAGACGATAGTCGTCGGCGTTGCCGGAGCTCGATGCTGCGCGGCGCAGGTACGGCAATGCCATTGCGTTATCTCCGGCGCGCCGGTAGAACTGCCCCAGGCGCAGTTGCCAGTCGGCGCGCTCCGGCTCGCGCGCGGCAGCATTCTCCAGCTCGGCGATTGCAGCCGCCAGGTTGCCCGCACCTTCGAGTGCCGCGGCAAGCAATGCGCGATACGCTCCCTCGTTCGGCGCGAGTGCAACGGCTGTGCGCGCATGTTCGATGGCGCGCTCCCAATCGGTGGCGCGGGCGCGCACCCGGCTGAGCAGGGCATGACATTCAGCGCTGATCGCGCCCCCCGGTTCGTTGTCGTGCTGTGCCTCCAGCTGTAAGGCACGCTGAAGCTGTTCCTCGGCACGTACAAGATCGTCCGACTCGAGCAACAACTCGCCAAGCCGCATATGATGCGCGGGATCGCCAGGTGCAAGCGCGACGGCGCGCAACGCGACGGTGACCGCGGCAGCATAATCACCGGCCCGCGCCAGCACATCGCGCAATGCGGTATGCGCCGGGAGAAGCGATTCGTCGAGTGCCACGGCCCGTTCAAGCAGTGGGTGCGCTTCCGGGTCGCGATCAAGCGCAATCAGCGCCTCACCGGCCAGTACCCACGGCAGCGCGCGATCAGGCGCCAGTGAGCGCGCGTGGTGAGCCGCGGCCAGGGCAGCCTCCGCCCGGCCAAGCAGCAACAGTGCCCGGCCACGATGAATATGGGCGTCCACCAGTCGCGAGTCGAGCGCAACCGCGCGATCGAGCAATTCCAGCGCCTCGTTGACCCGCCCCAGGCGCAGCGCAATACTGCCGGCGCGCGCCTGGATCGTGGCTTCCCCCGGCGCCAGGCGCGCAGTGTGTCGCGCAACGTTATATGCCGTTTCCATGCGGCCGCGCGCCTCAAGCGCCGCACTGTACGCGTCGAGTGTGGCGACATCATCCGGTTGCGCGTGCAGCGCACGCTCAAAGGCGGCACAGGCTTCATCAGCCTGGCCGAGGTGCAGCAGCGCCCGGCCGAGTTCCGTTTCGTAGCGTACCGCATTCCCCGAACGAGTCGCCCGCCGGAGTGCGCGAATCGCCAGGCGCCAGGCGCCGGCGGACGCATGAAGCATCCCGAGCTGGAAGAGTGTCTCCGGATCGTGCCTGGCATGGCGCAGAGCGACGGCCAGCAGAGCGCGCGCGCGTTTCACGTTGCCGCAGCGCAAGTGCAACGCACCGGCGGCACGAGCATACTCGGCATGATCAGGGGCAAGCGCTGCCGCCTGTTCATAGTATGCCAGCGCCACATCCCACTGCTCGACGGCTTCTGTGGCCATTCCGGCGTCATAGTGCAGTTCGGCGCGATCCGGCGCGAGTTCCACCGCCTGGCGCAACAGCCGCTCCGCGTCACGGAGGCGTCCGAGGCGGCCATACGCCAGACCGAGGGCGCGGGCGTAATCGGCTGATGTCGGCGCAAGCGAATATGCGCGCCGGTATGCGTCGAGCGCCTGTTCGTGATCACCCGAGCGCCAGAGCAACTCGGCAAGTTCGCCATAGGTTTCGGCGCTCTCTGGACGTAATTCCAGCGCCGTGCGCAGCGCCGCTGCTGCGGCATCACCATCGCCACAATCGCGGAGCAATGCCCCCAGCCGGCGCTGATACACGTCGCAACGCGGGTCGAGCGCCACAGCCGAACGATAGGCGGCCAGCGCGCTCTCAACCTCGTTGCACGCTTCGAATACCTGACCAAGTTCGTACTGCAGGGCCGCGTCGGCGGCATCAATTTCTGCGGCGCGTTGCAGTGCGGCGCGAGCGCCTGACAGATCGCCGAGGACGCGGCGCAGGCGACCAAGGCGCGCATAGAGCTGCGAGTCGTCGGGTCGCAATGACACCGCGCGTGTATAACAGTCGGCAGCCTCGGCGGGGCGACCGGACTCGGCGTACACTTCGCCGAGTTCGGCATAGGATGCGGCATCACCGCCGTGCTCGGCGAGCAACTCGCGCAGCTGCGCCTCGGCTTCCTCAGCGCGGCCAAGGCGCCGCAGCGCGGTGGCCATGCTGCGCCGATAGGCCGGTTCGCCGGGCTGCTGTTGCACGGCCTGGTGATATGCCGCGAGTGCGTGCGCGAACCGTCCCTGCTGCACATAGACATGGCCCAGTTCATGCGCCGCGGCGGCCGATCGCTTTTGCTGCGCGTCCAGTACTGCCTCGAGCGCCAGCGCCGCCTGTTCCAGTTCGCCCATACGGCTACACACGACGCCAAGTTGCTGCCGGTAGCGCAGGTCATCGGCTTCACGCGCCAGCGCCTGTTCATACGCGGCTCGCGCGAGGCGCCACTGGCTGGCATGGCTGTAGAGATCGCCAAGGCGACCAAACAACCCGGCCTCGTCGTACCCCTCGGCGCCGGCGCGCTCCAGTTGTTCCAGTGCAGCGCGCGCGAGGCCCTCGGCGGCAAATGCATCGGCCAGCATGACACGCAGCGGTGGGGTTAACGTGCCGCTGCGTTCGAGCAGGCCGTCGTAACTTGACGGCGCCTCGGCATCGAGCAGGCAGCGTGCTGTGAGACCGACGGCGCCGCTTGCCAGCAGGCGTCGCAAGACGGCCTCACGGTCGGTGGACAGGCTGTAGGCAAAGATGACGGCGTCAACCCAGGCGCGGCCAAGGATGGCGGGCGGCCAGCTTTCCGGGCGTGTACGCGCCAGGAGCATGGCCTGTGCAAATGATCGCAGGATCGGGTGCCGGAAGGTGACGGTACGCTTCTCTGCATCAAAGCTGAGGATCCCTGCATCAATCAGTGTCAGTAACGCGGCTTCGCCGGTTGCAGCGCGCAGCGTTCGCCGATCGACAACCGGCGACCAGCGCTCGCCGCCAAGTGCGGCCTGCGCGCCGGGTACATATTCACCTACCTCGATAGCGGCGATCGTCTCATCAAACGCCAGGCTCTCCTGGCCCAGCTGATCCAGCGCTCCGGCGATTTCCGGCAGCGCCTCGATTGCCTGCGCAACGGATACGGCGCGTGGATGCGCCGCGAGCGCCGCCGCCACAACGCCGGGCATCCAGGTCGCCAGCAAGTGGCCACGGCCCGGCGAAGGAGTGGTGAGTGCCTCGCGCGCATCCAGCAGGGCCGCAAGCCAGCGCGGGCGCGTGGCCAGGCGCACAATCTCATCGTTGCGCTGTACCCAGGCGGCGGCCGTGTCGCCAGCCTGGCGTTGTACCAGCGCGGTCACATCGCGCGGGCGGAGCGGCTGGAGCGCCCGCACTTCGGCGCCATTCAGCCAGGGGCGAAAAAGCCCCAGATGCTCACTGCGACATGTGCCGATCCAGCGCGTCTGGGCGCCGGCTGCCGCCAGCGTGTGTGAGAGTGCCGCCAGGCTGGCAAGCTGAGCGGCGACAGGCAGTTCATCCAGGCCGTCGAGCATGAAGAGCAGCGGCCGCTCACGCGCAAGTTCATCGATCGGCGGTGGCGCGCCAACGCCGAACTCGGCCGCAAGAGTCGCCTCAATACTCCCCTGGAAGTGCGCCAGTTCGACATACAACGGCAGCGGCGCGCTTGCCCCGCCCCATGCCGTCCGCCCATTTCCCGACAGTAGCGCTTCTGCCAGGCCGACGGCAAGCGCGCGGAGCGTGGTTGTCTTTCCTGCACCTGCCGGGCCAGAGAGCACCAGGCGCGGAAACACTTCGGCCGCCATCTGAATGGTAAGCGGCGCCGCAACCGGAGCGCCCGGCTCGGAGGCCAGACCGGCGTCGGTCGCCAGCCACAGCGGGGCGACCGTGCGCGCTGCGCCAAATCGTGGCTGCGCGCAGAGCGCCTCAAGATAACTATGTGCCCAGCCAGCAAGTTGTACTGCCATGATGATTCCTTATCGAGCGATCACCCATGAACCATGGTCAGCATCCAGAAGGCGAGACCACAGATAATGGTGCCGAGCAGGCAGAGGAATGCACCGGTGCCGATTGCCGTCTGCACCAGGCGCGTGATTGACTCAAGCAAGTGCGCCGCGCCATCGAGCGCCGCCTGCACGCCAATATCGGCCAGTGCTTTTCCACTCAGGCGCGACGACTGGCCTGCCAGCGAACGCATGGCCTCCTGGTATTCACGGGTCATAATGATCACCAGACCGCAGATCAGCATGCTGATGCCAGCGACAAAGAGAATGACCGTCATACCTATTTGAATCTGTTCAGCCATAGATGTGACTCCCGGCGCTTCAGCGTGAGCGTTATGCGGTCTCCTCCAGACCTCCGTTTGCACTCCGCGCGGTCCATCGCGTCACTCGTCGTCTTGACGCCATCGAGTTTGCAGCATTACCTCCCGACTTCCAGGCTCCAGCCCTCGACCAGCCGTTCCGCAACCAGATCGCCGAACAGCATCAGCAGCGCCTGCAGTGCAGCCTCATCCACCATGCCGCGTGCCGCCAGGACGAACGATGTCTCACCCTGCACCCGAACCGGCAGGCAGGCCAGGGTCTTACCCTGCTCGGCACGCACCAGCGACCGCCCGCCGCGCAGCGCTTCGGCGGCAACCCGCAGTTGCGCTGCATGCAGACGCGGCGCCGTACCGGCGCTACCTCCGCGGACAAGCAGCAAGGGCGCAAGCGTGTGCTGCTGATCAAGCCCGAGGAACGCCAGCCAGTCCAGATCAAGCGCAGTTGCGATCCGCCGGCAGGCTTCCGTGGCGGCGCGGCCGGGGTCGGGCGCCGCGCGCAGCATGCCGGCGACTTCCCAGAGTGCCGCCAGTGCATCGTGATGTCGCTGCAGCGCGCTGGTTGACCGTAACACTTCCGCTCGCTGCCGGGCGATCTCCGCCAGGTGATCGAGCGCATCACGTTGCAGGCGCGTCAGTTCGGCAGGTGTGCGGCGAACAATCAGTCGCCCGATAGCTGCCAGCGGTAGCACGTGCCAGCCCCCTGGCGCCCCATCTGGAGCGGTATCAGGGGTAGCGGGCGTGCCGGCGATTGCCGCCGCTCGTTCGGCTGCGCGCTGCAACAGTTCGGCGGTCGAATTGCACGTGCCCAGGGCCGCCAGATTCTGACGCTGCCACTCGATGGCGCGGCGCGCATCGTGCCAGTCCTGGTCGGCGCGGGTACGCTGCGCTGCATCGTCGCGCAGGTGCGCCAGCGCCATGCGCGCCTGGCGAATCCACCAGACTGCCAGAATACTGGTGATGGCATGGATCATGGCAATCTCGATCAACAGACTGTTCACACCGGCCGGATCGAGTACCGAGATCAGCAGCAACGCCACCAGGCCAGCGCCCGCTCCGGCAGCCGCATCGCGCTCACCGCCGAGCAATCCCCCTTGAAGAATGAGCGCCAGGATCAGGGTCAGAAACGGACTCGCGGCTCCCCCGGTTGCCAGGACGAGCAGCATGACCGCAGCACCGTCGGCAAGCAGCGTGAGCCATAATGGTGCGCGCCAGGCCAGGCCGGCCAGCAACATCGTCGCTGCAAGCAACGATGCCGCCGTGAGCAATGGTACGTTTCCCGGCGACGCGCTACGCCACGCAAGCTCAATTCCGCCGAGCAAGAGCAACGTAGTACGGAATGCGCCCGCGCCATAATCACCGAGCCGGCGCGTCTGTGCATCGACATCCGGATGACGCACACTGCGGGTGGCGCCGAACAGGCGGCGTCCCGACGAGTTGGCGGCTTCGGCATGGTTGTGACTGATCGGGATGAACATTGCGCCTCCTCGCTTGTGAGCCGAACAACCAGAACGCCGGCTCACTGGTCGGGTCCCTGCACATGTGATGATGTCGCATATCGGGGCGAGACACAGACGGCATCGAGCGGGGATGCAGCAGCGCGACGGAACGAGGACGCGCGGTACAGGCGCTGTGTTGTTGAAAGAGCGCTATGATTTGAGCAGATCGCTCAGGCGCTGGACATTGTCCCAGTCGCCGATCACGCAATAGAGCACATCGAGCGCGAATGCTTCGGCGACATAGTCATGCCCTTCAAACGACACACGGAAACTTGGCCCGAGCGGCGCGCCGAGCCGTTGCTCCAGTGCGTACTGCTGCGATGGCCAGGCCGGCCGCCACTGGCTGCCCGCGCGTTCGTACACGCGCTCCAGCAGTTCCTGCGCCAGCGGATCATGTGGCTCGCGCCGGGTTGCCAGTTCGCTGAGCCGACCTACCTCCTGCCAGCGACCAACCGGGCTATAGAGTGTATCGAGCGCGTATATTGCCGCTGACCACTCGGCGCCGCCGGCGCGTACACGGAAACTGGCGCTTAACGGCGGCCCGACCGGCGTCCGCAGCGCATACTGGTGAAAGGCCCAGTCAGGCCGGTACGTCTCACCCGCCTGCGCGTAGACTGCTCGCAATAGTGCATCGCGTAGCGATTGCTGCTCCGGCGCGACCAGCGTACCGAGCCGCTCGACGCGCCGCCAGTCGCCAATCGGGCTGGCCAGGGTCTCGCGTCCGAACGACTGGCCGATATAGTTGCGCCCGGCAACCGTCAGATCGAACGACGGCGCTACCGGCAAGCCAAGCCCCGCGGTGCGGGCCAGACGAGTCATCGCCCAATCGGGCCACTCGACTGCCCCGACCTGGCGATACGCTTCGGCCAGGATCAGCCGGGCCAGCGCGGCGCGGTCGGCAGGGCGGGGGCGCGGCGAACGGTCTGGATTGATGGCGGGCAATTCGGGAAACACCTGTTGCAGAAAACTGGCCCAGGGAAATCCGGCCGGATCGCTTTTCCGCCCGCGCGGCACCGCGACATCAAGATGGCGCACGACCATGTCGGGTGCGATGCGGTACTGCGCCACCTTTTCACGCGTCAACCATACCAGAGCATCAATCTGTGCCGCAGGGTACGGGTCGGAACCATTGTTGGCATTCTCAAGCTCGATCCCAAGCGACACCTCATTAATCGCTGTTTCGCCGCGCCATGTGGCGCGCCCGGCATGCCATGCAGCGTGTTCGTCCGGCACCAGGCGGAAGATCTGGCCGGCCTTGTCGATCAGATAGTGCGCCGATACGCGTGCCGACGGATTTGTGAGCCATGCCAGCGCACTGCGTGCCGAACCAACGGTCGCATGCAGCACAATCATGGATACCGGACGATCGCCGCGCGAACCATAGTTTGGTGAGCGAATGGTCGTGTTGATGGCAACGGTCATGTGTTTGTCTCGTGCAACCCGGCCCGGTCGATCGCCGGCATGCGACGGCATGGCCGGCACAGGTCACAGCAATGCCGGCCATCGCCGGCGTACCACGCGATCGCCAGGAAGTCGTTTGACATCATCTGAGCAGTCGAGGCGTAACCAGTTGGGATTTCGTTAACGTTCTGCGATGCACCATAGCACGCGCGTGGAGACATGTGCTATGATGGATTTGCGTATCTTACCGTTACGACATGCTGTACGTGCAACAGTACGCATCTCAGGTACCTGTATCCCGGTATTGCTGGCGCAACACTGGTACTGCGCAACTGCCGGCGGAGTACTGCAACTCTTCCGGGG
The DNA here is from genome assembly GCA_013388755.1 of Chloroflexota bacterium. Taxonomy (GTDB): domain Bacteria; phylum Chloroflexota; class Chloroflexia; order Chloroflexales; family Roseiflexaceae; genus JACAEQ01. The sequence continues at coordinate 65,947 of JACAEQ010000116.1, read as the reverse complement.
AGGCGAGCAATGGCCTCGCGGCGCGCGCGAATCGTGCTGGCCGATCGGCACTATCTGTTTCGACAGAGCCTGGCACACCATCTCCAGAGTGGGGGATACCTGGTTGTTTGCGAGACGGACAACCTTGAAGGTCTCGATCGCTGCATGATCGACACTGAACCTGAGATCGTCATCCTGGATCGCTACCTGCCCGGCGGGGACATCCTCGAATACATCCACATGCTCAACACGCTGCAACCGCAGACGGCGCTGCTACTGCTGGTGGCGTATGAGCACGAGGCGGCAGGTTTGCAGACCCAGGCATTTCTTGCCGGCGCGGCGGGATGCCTGTCGAAGGAATTACCGGCCGCTGCATACCTGCACGCCGTACGGCGACTTCAGGAGGGGCAACTTCTGTTTGCGGCAGATGTGATGCGGCGCGCGGTGCGACCGCCGGCGGTGAGTGGGCCGGCGGCAAGTCTGCACGATCTGACGGCGCGGGAAATCGAGATCCTGCAGTTACTGGCCGAAGGCCTGGGCAATCGCGAGATCGCCGGGCGGCTGGATATCAGCTACAACACGGCGATGAAACACGTGAGCAACATTCTGGCGAAACTGAAAGTGAGTAACCGCATGGAGGCAGGGTTGTTCTTTTTGCGCCATGCGCCGGACGAATTGCATACTGGCTGGAAGCAGCGGTCAGGCAGCAGGTAGGTTCACCGCGCGGGCCGCTCGAATCTGCGCCCGGCACGTGCGCCCGGCACAGCCACCGAATTAAGCACATCGGAGATAACTGTCGCCGCCGTGATATTGCGGATGCGGGCGGATGGGCTGATGATCAGGCGATGCGCCAGCACCGATTCAGCCAGCGCCTTGACATCATCAGGAATGACATAGTCACGCCCGACAAGCGCCGACCAGGCCTGTGCTGCACGGTAGAGCGCCAGCGAACCGCGTGCGCTTGCTCCCAGATAGACGTCCTCGTGGTTGCGCGTCGCGGTCACGATTGAAACGATATAATCCTCAATCAGTTCGTCAACATAGATCGTTTTGATGCGCTCCTGGAGTTCGATCAACTCCTCGGCCGAGGCAACCTGGCCCAGCGCGTCGATCGGATGTGCCTGGCGCTGGCGGCGCAGGATGGCAATCTCGTCGCTTTTCTCAGGGTAGCCGATATGGATGCGCATCAGAAAACGATCGAGTTGCGCCTCGGGTAACGGAAAGGTGCCCTCATACTCGATCGGGTTCTGGGTCGCCAGAACAATGAATGGAGCCGGCAGGGGATAGGTGGCGCCATCGACGGTGATCTGGCGCTCTTCCATCGCTTCGAGGAGCGAACTCTGGGTCTTTGGGGTCGCACGGTTGATCTCGTCGGCGAGCACAATCTGGGCGATGACCGGACCGGGACGAAACTCAAATTCGTGCGTGCGCTGATTGAAGATCGAAATGCCGGTGACATCGGAAGGGAGAAGATCGGGAGTAAACTGGATGCGCTTGAAGCTGCACCCGATGGAACGGGCGATTGCTTTGGCCAGCATGGTTTTGCCGGTGCCGGGCACATCTTCCAGCAGGATGTGCCCTTTGCATAACAATGCGGTCAGTACCTGGTCGACCGCGCGGCGCTTGCCGATAATCACTTGCTCGACATTCGCTGCAATTCGTTCCACGATTGTTTTGACGTCTTCCATGACCTTCCCTGTGCAACGGCGAGCCCGTGATCATTCACACGTCTCCTGGGAACCGCCACGATGTTCAGGAGCGACAGTATACCATGCATCGCTCCATGGCCCGGCCAGTGTCATAAGCTCGCTGGCCGCATGGAGCTGCACCACATCGTCCAGGCGCAACCGGCCCGCGCCGACCAGCAGCGTGTTGGCTGCGCCACACGCCACACCCATGCGCAGCGCTTCGGCAAGCGACCTGCCGGTATGCAAAACGGAGATGATGCCCGCGAATGCAGCATCGCCGCTTCCCACAGTACTGATCGGATCGATGGGTGGTGTCCGCGCCCACCATGCACCCGAGGCATCTACTGCCACTGCACCCTGTGCACCCAGCGTCACGATGACCATTCGCGGGCCGCGCTGCAGCACGGCGGTGGCAGCCGCGCGCGCCGCATCCGGCGTATTGATATCGCTTCCCAATGCTGCGCCAAGTTCGTGCCCGTTGACCTTCAACAGATCAACCGGTAGATCCAGCGCGGCAACCAGTGTGTCGCCACTGGTGTCGACGCAGATCTGTGTGCCAGATGGCAGGCCACGCAGCAGGTCAACGTACTGCTGCGGATGGATGCCGGGCGGCACACTGCCGGAAATGGCAACGTGCGATGCGCCAGTAGCACATCGCCATGCAAGTTCGGCGAACGCGCGCCAGTCATCCGCGATCATCGTCGGGCCGCGTTCATTGATCGTCAGATGGTCGCGCGATTCCGGATCGGTGATCAGCAAGCAGATACGTGACTCACCCTGCTCGAGCCAGTGCCAGCTCCCGTCAATCCCTTCGGCCGCCGCAAGCGTCGCAATATGACGCCCGTTTTCACCGCCGAGTGGTGCGCATGCACGCGCCGCCAGGCCAAGTGTGCGCGCCGCGCGCACGACATTGAACCCTTTGCCACCGGCAGCATCGCTGCGCTCGGCCACACGGCAGACTTCAGCGTTGCGAAAGCCGGGAACGATCAACACCCGGTCGATGGCAGGATTGCAGGTCAGTGATAGGAGCATGGACATCCCCTTGACGGTTAAGCGACGCCCGATTAGAATCAGGATACCACGCGGGAGTGGCGTAGTGGTAACGCGAGAGCCTTCCAAGCTCAAGTCACGGGTTCGATTCCCGTCTCCCGTACCAGGTCTGCAACGGAACCCTGCTCTCGGTACATGCGTACATTGGGGCAGGGTTCATTACATTCCGGGGGGCGTACCATGAACACCATTGGGCGGCGGGTTGCATCGCTGGTGACGGCAGTCGTATTCCTCTGGATCCTCTGGATGATCCTTGGCCGGGTGTGGATCGTGATCTGGGTCGCTACACCCTGGTGGGCGTTGCTGCTGATGGGTGTGGCGCTGTTTCTGGCGATCGACTACCTGGTGCATCGCGCGTTTGGGAGCAAGTAAGGCATGGATCTCGGTCTGAAGAACAAGATTGCGCTGGTCACCGGCGCGTCGAGCGGGATTGGCGCGGCGGTGGCGCGCCTGCTGGCGCACGAGGGCGCTGACGTGGTCGTGGCCTTCGGCAATGATGCGGACGGTGCGCGGCGGACGGCGGCGGCGATTGAAATTGCCGGGCGACGCGCCTGGCTCTCCCGATTCGATGCTGCTGATGCTGCTGCGACCGCCAGCGCGATCCAGGCAGCCGGTGTGGAAACTGGCGGCTTCGATGTCGTCGTCGTGTGCGCCGGGCGCAATATCGTCACGCCACTTGCCGAGGTAACGCCCGAGGAATGGAACGCCATCATTGGTGTAAACCTGAATGGCGCGTTCTACACACTTCGTGCCGTCATCCCCTTCTTGCGCGATAATGCGGCGATTGTCACCGTTGCCAGCGTTGCCGGTTCAACCGGCGCGCCGCACCATGCGCATTACGCCGCCGCCAAGGCCGGCGTGGTGAACCTGACGAAGAGCGCGGCACGTGCGCTCGCGCCACGGGTGCGGGTCAACTGTGTTGCGCCGGGTATTGCATTAACGCCGATGGGGCGCGAGACCGTCGCCAGCCTCGCGCCGGATTACGCCAGAACGCGACTGGCATTGCAACGCTACGCCGAGCCGGAGGAAATTGCGCGTTGCATCGTCTTCCTGGCCAGCCCGGCTTCGAGCTTCGTGACCGGCGCAACGCTTGATGTCAACGGCGGGCGCGAGATGCGGTGACTGGCAATCCCGATGGCCTTGATTGACGCGGTGCGTGCCAGATGCTACACTGCCGCTGGTTTAGCCGCATGTGACGAGGAGGCGCCTGTGTTTGAGAAAGTGGATCATATCGGTTTTGCGGTACGCGACATTGAGGATGCGGTGGCGTTCTATAGCCGTACGTTCGGCATCACCGAGTGGGAGCGCATCGCGATGCCGGAGCGTCATATGGCGGTTGCGGCGACGCGAGTTGGCGACATGCTCCTCGAGTTGATTGCACCCACGTCCGAAGAAGCGTCGTTCGCCAAGTATCTGAACGAGCGCGGCCCCGGTATGCACCATGTCGCCTACCGTGTGAACGACATTGTCGCAGCCCTGGCGGAAGTCAAGGCGCGCGGTGTCCAGTTGATCGATGAAGTGCCGCGCCCGGGGTTGCATCATACCCTGGTGGCGTTTTTGCACCCGAAGAGCTGCCAGGGCGTGCTTGTGGAGCTGGTTCAGCACCAGCATTGATACCAATGCCATGCCGGGAGTGATGGATTCCGGCCGTCCACGGAGTTGTTGTGCCCGATCATCTGCGCCGCAGTATTCTCATGTCGCTCGCCCTCGGCCTGCTGGTGGTGATTGTTCTGGGCCTGGTCAGCGATATCCGTGAGGTGGCTGCCAGTTTCGGTTCGTTTGACTGGCTGGCGCTGCCGGGTGTGCTCGGCCTGACGCTACTGAACTATGTGCTGCGCTGGCTCAAGTGGGACTACTACCTGCGCCGCATGGATATGGGTCATGGTGTCGGGCGCTATGACAGCGCTCTGCTCTTCACCAGCGGTATGGTGATGGCCGTGACGCCTGCCAAGGTGGGCGAAGTGTTGAAATCGGCGCTGCTCAAGCGGATCAATGGCACACCGGTCGCCGCTTCGGCACCGATTGTGCTGGCGGAGCGTATTACCGATGGCCTGGCAATGTTGCTGCTGATGGCTGCCGGGCTGACGCTCTACCCGCCGGCACGCCCGGCATTCGTTGCCCTCCTGGCGCTGACGGTGGCCGGGTTGCTGCTGGTGCAATCGCAGCCGCTCATGACACGCGCACTTACACTGCTGGCGCGGTTGCCGTCTGGTACACGGCTGGCGCCCCGCGTAACGACCGCGTACGACAGCAGCCGTCGCCTGTTATCGTGGCGGCTGCTCCTGGTGTCAACCGTGATCAGCGTGGTGTCATGGTTTGGCGAGTGCCTGGCGTTCTACTACGTCCTCCTTGCGCTCGGTGCAACGGGCGAGGCGCTCCTGCTGAAAGCGACCTTTGTGTTTGCGGCATCAACGCTCTTCGGCCTGGCCTCGTTCCTGCCCGGCGGGCTTGGCGTCTCGGAGGCGTCGAGCACCGGGTTGCTGGTGCTGCTGATGCCAATGGCCGCCGGCCCCGCAACAACCGCGACGATCATTATCCGTTTCTGTACCCTCTGGTTCGGCGTCAGTCTCGGCGTGATCGCGCTGGCGCTCTTTCGCCGGCGCCATGGCGCGATGACCGCCGAGAGGCCGCGCCCGGCCATACCAGTGGTTGACGATGCCGCCTGATCCGGCCGGCGTTCGCTTCGTCGGGTTCAGGAAGACGACAGACAGTAGCATGCTCCGTTTTCTGTCCGTGCTTGTTGCAGCAGCCACACTCCTGCTCCTTGCGTCATGCGCTGCACGTCCCTTGCTCAGCAACGTAACCATCTCGGCGTCTGAACTGCACTCGACCGGCGCTGGTGAGACAGTGACGATCAGCTACACGATTGGTCGCCCGGCGCGCGTCACTGTGGCGCTGATCGATCCCCAGGGTGTGCGGTATACCCTGCGCCGCGATGAACCGCGCGCGCCCTCCGGCGAGCCGTATGCGTTGCGGTTCGACGGCACCGCGCCAACCGAAGACCCGGTGTTGCTGCGACGTTCGCTGCCGGGTGGAACCTATCGCCTGAGTGTGGAAGCCGTTGGCGACGACGGTGAACGCCAGGTGGCGGAACAGACGTTGACCATCATCGGCCAGGATGCACCACTGCCATTGATTGAGAACCTCGTGGTCGCGCCTGCAACCATCTCGCCTAATGCCGATGCGATCGACGATGTTGCGGAGATTACCTACCAGCTCCCAACCACCGCGACGGTGGATATTGTCCTGACTGCGCCTGATGGCGTCACAACGTATCCCTTCGTAACCGCGGCTACTGAACGACCAGAGTTGCAGAAGCATGTCTGGAACGGCCGCACGGTTGATGGCACGCTCCTGCCGGACGGCGTGTATACGTTCACGATCCGGGCACAGGACCGTTTCGGTAATCTGGTGGAACAGCGCGGCGCAATCACCGTTGCAGGCGGTGGGCAACCAGAGGCAACGATCACGTACAGCTATATGGCGCCGCAATCGGTCATGCTCGGCGACGTCATTACCGTGACCATGCGTGTCAGGAATAGCGGCGACGTCCCGATCCGCACCTATGGGCCGCCGTCAGGGTATGAGTATGATACCGACCAGGTCTTCTCTTCGGTCGAGAATGGCGCATATGTAGTGCGATCGGGTGGCTTCTGGCGTGTTGGTGTTGATTGGGATGCCAATAGTGGCGGCGCTGCCAAGCGGTATCCCTACCGGTGGGCCGTGTCGCCCCGGCCACCGGAGCAATGGCGCGTTCCCTTCGAAGAAGATCTCCTGATGCCGGGCGAAGAGGCTGAGGTCGTCGGGCGCATTCGCATTCGCCAGCCGGAGAGACGCATGGGATTTTATGTCGGGCTCATCCAGGACGGCGTCGGCTTCTTCCAGGATCGCACCGGGCGTACGATCATCACTATTGGCTTTTGAGCGTGGTCGCGTCCGGTCTACTGCGATGGCGAGATGCCCCGGTGTGGCGTCTCGATCCGGCCCCCCCAACCTCCGACCGTGAACAGCACGCCGATGGTGCGGCGCTGCCTGCGCGATAGTGTTGACACTTCTTCCGGGAGCGAGGGCTGCCTGCCCTCGTATCCCGCGGCGAGGGCAAGACGCCCTCACTCCCGGGGTGGCGTTTTACCCCATGTGTGAACGGTCACCTGCCTGCCCGGTTTTGCCAGATGTGGCAATCTCTGGTAAACTGGCGGTAAAATGGCTTGGTGTATCCTGAAAACCGACCGCCATGGCCCACTCTTCCGTTCTCGATGTTGATAGTATCGCAGTCTTCCAGCAACTGTGCGCTGATCTGGCGCAGGCACAGTCGCTTGCTGTGGGAGTTGCGCGGGTCGTTGCGGCGATTGAGCGGGCGCTGGCGCCGCACGGTTGCCAGGTTGTGTACCATAGCTCCGGCAAACCACGGTTGCTCCACGGCGTCGTTCCGCTGCGACCGCCAGACCCTGCACAACTGGCGCTCCTCAATGCAGGCGAGATTGCTATCACCGCGAACGATGATCACGGGGTTGTGTGCTATGCTCCGCTGCAGGCGGCTGGCACGCTGACCGGCTGGTTGTGCCTGTTCGGCCCGGCCTGGTCGCCTGAACATGCCGCGCTGCTGCGCCTGATCGCACAGCAGGCCGGCCCGGCCCTGGCATTCCTGGAGAGCACCAGCCGGCAGGATGATCGAGCAACACAATTACAGACCCTCAATGAGATCGGCCGGCTCCTCAGTGGCGCCTTCGATCTTGAGCAACTCATGGAGGCGATCCATGCGGCGGTCCGCCGGATCGTCGAAGTCCACACATTCTATATTGCATTGCATGACTCGCTGACCAGTGAGTTTGAACTGCTCTACCTGGCGCATGAAGGTCAACGCCTGCCGGCAGGCGAACGCTGGCAGGCAGCGGTTGGCCTTGCGGGGGTCGTTGTGAAGGAATGCCGGCCATTGCGTGTGAACGACTATAGCGCCGAGTGCGAACGCCGTGGGCTACAGCCACACAAACTCGCCGGCCAGGTGCTTGGGCGGGCATGGCTCGGGCTACCGCTCATGGTGCATGATCGCGCGATTGGCGTGATGACCATATCCAGTTCCCGTGAAGACTATACCTACCGCCAGGAGCATGTTGATCTGCTGATGACGATTGCTGCGCACGCCGCAGCCGCGCTCGACCGCGCATGGCTCTACGAGCGCTCTGAGCGCCAGGCGCGCCAGCTTGCCGTGCTGAACCGCATCGGGCGCACAATCACATCATCGATCGATCCGCAGCAGGTGCCGGGCGTCATCATGAACCAGGTCACCGAGTTGTTTAATGTTGAAGAGGGATCGTTGTTGCTGGCCGATGAGGCGACCGGCGACATGGTGTTTGCCTATACCACCGGCCCGATCGGGCAGCGCCTGCTGGGCCAGCGGTTGCGGCGCGGCTCCGGTATCGCCGGCTATGTGGTCGAAACGGGCCAGTCGGTGATCGTCAATGACGTGCAGGCCGATGAGCGGTTCGATCGCTCAACCGATCGATCGACCGGCTACACGACGCGCACACTGCTTGCGACGCCAGTGCGTGGCGTCGGTGGTGTGCAGGGCGTCATCGAAGTGCTCAACCGGCGCGATCGGCGCCCCTTTACGGCTGAGGACCAGCGTCTGCTGGAAGCGCTCGCCGATTACGCGGCGATTGCACTCGAGAACGCGCGCCAGTTCGCCCAGATCGACCAGGCGCTCGCGCGACGAGCTCAGGAACTGGCGCGCACAAACGACCAGTTGCAACAGAACCTGCGCAGCCTGACAGCATTGAACGCCTTTGGCGTGGCGATCAATACAACGTTGCGTAGCCCCGACGAAATCCTCGGCATGACGGCACGCGGTATTGCTGAAATGACTGGCGCGATCGGCGCGACGGTGCTGCTCCCCCACGCGGACAACCTGCAGGCTGCGGTTGCGATCGGTACTGTGCCGCCATGCGATGCGCACATACTTCCCTTGCTCCACCGCGTCATTACGACTGGACGGCCCGACACGGTGATCCTTGACCAGGCGATGCCGCTTCAAGCGGACGTGCGTGCCGTGTTGATGGTGCCGCTACGCGCAACTCAGCGCACACTGGGATGTGTGTGTGTTGCGTATGCTGATGCATTGCCCGAACCGCCCGATCGCGAGACGGTGGTCCTTTTTGCGTCGCAGGCGGCAGTGGCGGTCGAAAGCATTGAACTCTTTTCGGCAGTGCGTACTGCTCGCGACCAGATGGCGTCGATCCTGGCATCAACACGCGAAGGGATCATGCTGATCGGCCCCGATGCCTCCGTAGCGGTTGCCAATGCTGCGCTCCACGAACTGGTCGCGCTTGATGAACAGGCGACGTATGGCGCAACGATCGGATCGTTTCTGATGCGCTGGCGCGAGGCGGTGGCCTATCCCCTGGAGGAATGGGAACGGTTGCGGCGCGGCATTGACGCAACACTCGCCGGCGTCGAGCAGTTTGTGGCCGGTGAACTCAGTGGCAATCCAGGTCAATCGCGGTACCTTGAGTGGTCGGTGCTGCGGGCGCAAAGCAGCGGCGATAGCCGCGGCGGCGTACTGCTGGTTCTGCGCGATATTACGGCGACGAAAGAGTCCGAACGTTTGCGCCAGGATCTGACACATATGATCGTGCACGATCTGCGCAGCCCCCTGTCGAGCGTCATGGCGTCGATCGAGTTGATGATGCGTGGCGTATCAGGCCAGCTGAACGACCAGCAGCGCAATGTGCTCAATATTGCCAACACCAGCGCGGCGCAGATGCTGGAAATGATCAATACCCTGCTCGACATCAGCCGGCTCGAAGCGGGGCGCATGCCGATCGATCGACGTGTCGGGGATCTGCGCCGGGTTATCATGACCGCGACGCAACAACTCGCCTCGCTGGCGCAAGAACGTGGTATCATGATCCAGACAGAGTTTGATGCGCCGCTGCCTGCCGTCTACGCCGACACGGGTCTTGCAGTGCGCGTTGTCCAGAATCTGGTCGGTAATGCGATCAAATTCAGTGGGCGCGGCGGGAGGGTGACGGTCCATGCCGGCATCGCGCCGGATGGCGATGCTGATATGCTCCTGGTGGCGGTAAGCGATCAGGGCATCGGCATTGCCCCAAAGGACCGTGATAAGATTTTCACGAAGTTCGGCCAGGTAGGCGAGCGCCGGGGCGGCACCGGGCTTGGCCTGACGTTCTGCAAACTGGTTGTCGAGGCGCATGGCGGGCGAATCTGGGTCGAGAGCCAGCCAGGGCATGGCTCGACATTCTTCTTTACCATACCCATCACGACGGCCGGCGCGCTTCCATGAGCGCCACTGTCACGGATTGGTGGCCCTCAGGTATTGACACCAGAAGATCGTGAGTGGCGGTGGTGTCAGGCCATGCGGCTCTGCGACGCCATGCCGACGCATCGTACCATGTCGGCTTCGGTCGGCTCGGCCAGGCGCTTCTGCTCCACCAGGCTGATAAAGATCGCCACCAGTTCCGGATCCCACTGGATTCCGCTGCGGGCGCGGAGCCGTTGCAGTGCGCGCTCACGCGTGAGTGCGCCACGATACGGCCGGTTGGTGGTCATCGCGTCGTAGGCGTCAACAATCGCGATGATTCGCGCGCCGATCGGGATCGCGTCGCCCCGCAGGCCATAGGGATAGCCACTGCCATCCCAATGCTCGTGATGCCCCAGGACAATGGGTGCAACCTCGCGCGCAAAGCGCATGGGGGCGATGATTCGCGCGCCACGCTCAGGATGCTCCTTGACCTGCGCATACTCTTCAGGTGTCAGCGGGGCCGGCTTGCGCAAGATATTGTCGGCGACGCCGATCTTGCCGATATCGTGCAGCAGGCCACCGCGCCAGACGGCGCGCGTATCTTCGGGCGGGAATCCGGCGGCGATCGCCAGTTGCTCGCCGTAGCGCGCCAGACGCCAGAGATGCCCCTCGGTGTACAGGTCCTTGGCTTCGACCGCCAGTGCCAGCGCAAAAATGATGCTCTCGGTGCGTTCGAGCTGGTCGGTCAGGCGCTTGGTGCGTAGCTGGGTCTGGATGCGGGCGCGTAGCAGACGCTCCTCAAAAGGCTTGGTGAGGAAATCGTCTGCGCCGGCCTCGATGCCGCGCCGGCGGTGCTCGGCATCATCGAGAATGGTCAGCATCGTGACCGGGATCAACGCCGTGCGTTCATCAGCTTTGAGCCGGCGGCATACCTCAAAGCCATCGAAATCCGGCATGGTCACGTCAAGCAACACCAGGTCCGGCAGGTCGCGCATGGCCAGAGTCAGCGCCTCGCGCCCGTTGCGCGCCACGAGAACCGTGTGCCCCTCCGCCTCGACAAAGCGCGTAATCGCCTCGCACATCGCGGGGTTGTCATCCGCGACAAGGATTCTCGCCGCCACCCCTCGCTCCTTCCATCCGTACCGCCGCCCGGCGACGCAGCGGTATGCCGTCGCGTCCTGGCGGCCATGATCCGGTTCACATAGCATAGCGGTTTCTCTGTTCCTGCCAGCTACCATAGTACTACAACATGCGTGTACCACGGCTATATCGTGTCTATCCGAAGAACGAATGGTTACATGGCGCGTGAAGCGACGCAATCGACCGGTGCAAGCGGAGCGTGCGTCAGCCACGCGTCACACGCTGCATGCTGTCGCTCGCGCTCCGCGCAATGACAGGAGGTGTATCATATTTCGGGTAGGCACATAGAACCCTGTCCATCTTCCGGGAAGGCTAGATTGAAATAGAACGGTGTCATCGGAATCCATGAGTGGTGAAGAGCGCCAGAGGATCGCTCTCTGCATGGAATAACGCCGGTGAATGCCCTGAAGATACACACACGGCGCCCGGATGCGTTTCGTGACAGGTGCATGCAACGATGTTACGCTACGCGCCAGCGGGATGGCGCCGGTATCGTGTATACTGAAGCCTTGTGTTCCGCGCTCGTTCGGGAGAGAACCTATGCCGTACGATTTCGACCAGCCGTTCGATCGCCGCCATACTGGCAGTATGAAGTGGCAGCTCTACGATGAAGATGTGTTGCCGATGTGGGTTGCAGACATGGATTTTCCAGTGCCACCACCGATCCTCGCGGCGCTGCACGCCCGCGTGGACATGGCCGATTTTGGTTATGAGAAGCCATCTCTTGCACTGGCCGAGGTGATCTGCGCCCGGCTGCGGCGCCTGTATGGCTGGGATGTGACCACTGAACAGATTATGTTCATCCCGAGCCTGGTCACCGGCATCAATGCAGTAGCGCGCGCAATTGGTGCCCCGGGCGATGGTGTGCTGGTACAGACGCCGGTGTACCCGCCGTTTCTCACCGCGCCAACCAATCAGGATCGCGTCACGCAGATGGCCGAACTGGAACTGGTTCCCAACGGGCGGACGTTCAGTTACCGGATTGATTATGAGCGCATGGAGGCCGCCGTTACCGACCGGACGCGCCTCTTCATCCTGTGTAACCCGCATAATCCCACGGGCGAAGCCTACAGTCGCGCAGAGCAACTGCGTATGGCCGAGTTCTGCGAACGGCACAACCTGATTGTCTGTTCCGACGAGATCCACTGCGACCTGTTGCTCGACGATACACAGCATGTTCCCATGGCGACGCTCGCACCCGAGATCGCCGACCGAACCATCACCCTGATGGCGCCAAGCAAGACGTATAACATCCCCGGCATGAAGGCCAGTTTCGCCGTCGTCACCAACCCTGAGCTGCGCCAGCGGCTGGCTGCGGCAACTGCGGGGATCGTTCCCTGGCTTAATTGTCTGGGTCTCACCGCGATGGATGCCGCGTATCGCCACTGCGACGACTGGTTGAATGAGTTGCGCGCCTACCTCACGGCCAATCGCAATGTCACGGTGCAGTATGTGCTCGAACAGATGCCGGGCATCAAGACCACTGTGCCGCAAGCGACGTACCTGGCATGGTTCGATTGTCGCGAGGCCGGCATCGAGGAAAACCCATACGAATTCTTCCGCCGTGAGGCAAAGGTGGCGCTCAATGACGGCCCGCCGTTTGGCGCTGGCGGTGAAGGGTTCGTCCGGCTCAACTTCGGCTGCCCACGGGCAACGCTTCTGGAGGGCCTTGGGCGGATGAAGGATGCGCTCGAAAGGCTCGGGCGAGCGGGGGGGTAGGGGTTGTTGCATGTTGCGGTAGGGATCAGGGTCAGCGTGATTGCTGAAGTCGTTGACCCTGATCCCCTGATGTATTTTCACAGTTTCTACTGTTTTTATTGACGATAGCCGTGACGTCTGGTATACTGTGCTTCAGAGATGTGGAGGGACGCGCGATGGCACTGACGCAGTATGCAGAGGACTCGCCGGCGGGAAGAATACTGTCACACTTACGGCGGAGCGGCGAAGCGACGATCAAAGAGCTTGAGGAATTGCTGGGCATCAGCACAACGGCGGTTCGCGAGCACCTGGCGCACCTGGAGGCCAGAGGTCTGTTGATGACGCGCCAGGCGCGCGGTGGGCCGGGGCGGCCCAGGCTGGTGTATTCGCTGACCGCGCGCGCTGAGGATCTGTTTCCTAAAGAGTATGATACGCTGGTCACATTGCTGCTGCGCGAGATTGCCAGCCGCGAAGGTGCCGACCGTCTCGATGCGCTCCTTGATGCTGTTGGCCGGCGGCTTGCCGAAGAATATCGTGGGCAGGTCACCGGCGAGGATCTGGAGGAACGGCTGATACACCTGCGCGCGATGCTCGAGGCGCGCGGCATCCCCGTCGAGGTGCAGCCTGGCGGTAGCCTGGAAGTCTTTTCCTGCCCGTATCATGATGTGGCTCAGGAACATGCCGGCGTCTGTTCGATGGAACGGCGGATGCTTGAGCAGGTCCTTGGCGAACGTGTGCAGATCGAGGGGACGATCCGTGAAGGACGGCGTAGTTGCCATTTCCACGTCGCGCGGCCATCCGGCAGTGAGGTGTAGGTAGACAGACCTGTGTGGTGGGTGGCGCGTTGAGGTCCGGGAGAAGCCTCCGGAATCCGGGGCCGGCGGCGGGATGGCGGTCACATGCGCCAGCGCCGTCGCCCCGCCGGCGGTATGGACACAGGGACGTGGCGTCTCAGTAAACAGCTATTGTGCACCATGAAGAACAGGAGTTTCCATTGAACAGCGATCTCGTCATTAAAGATTTGCGCGTCAGCATTGAGGATAAAGAGATCCTCAAGGGTGTCAACCTGACCGTCAGGGCAGGGTCGATCCACGCAATCATGGGCCCCAACGGCAGCGGTAAGAGTACGCTGGCCTATACACTCATGGGGCATCCAGGCTATACCGTGACCGGTGGCGAGGCCTGGTACCAGGGGCAAAACATCCTTGAACTGGAGCCGGATGAGCGCTCAAAGCTCGGCCTGTTCCTCGCCTTCCAGTACCCGGTGGCCATTCCGGGAGTGACGGTAGCGAACTTCCTGCGCGCGGCAATCAATGCGCACCGTGCCGAGGAGGGCAAGGATCCGAAAGAGACCGCAATTCCGATGGCGCAGTTCCGCAAGCAGATTCGTGAGCAGATGGCGGCGCTGAGTATTGATGAAGGTTTTGCCCGCCGCTACCTGAACGAAGGCTTCTCCGGCGGCGAGAAGAAGCGGGTTGAGATCCTGCAGATGGCGATGTTGCAGCCCGGTATGGCGATTATGGATGAGACTGACTCGGGGCTTGATATCGATGCGCTCAAAATCGTCTCCCAGGGCGTCAACACCCTGTACGAGCAGCATCCGGATATGGGCGTGCTGGTCATTACGCACTACCAGCGCCTGCTGAACTATATCAAGCCGCACTATGTGTCGGTGTTGATGGATGGGCGGATCGTGCGTGAGGGTGGCCCGGAACTGGCGCTTGAACTTGAGGAGAAGGGGTACGACTTCATCCGCGAGGAGGTTGCGAGTAGCTAACCATGAAGACGTTTCCCACCCTTGCCGAATTGAGCGACACGACCATACTTGATGTTTCACAGGCAGCGGGCGAGCCGGCATGGCTGGCCGAGCAGCGCATGGCTGCGTGGCGTTTTTTTGCCGCCGCTGAGCCTCCTTTCTGGCGCCGCACCGATCTGTCGAAGTTCAAGGCTGAGCAGATTGCGGCAGCAATTGGCGCCAGCGCGACCATCCTGGTCTGGGAACGCGATCCTGCCGGGCAGGGCGTCGTTTTTGCTCCGCTCCTGCAGGCGTTGCATACCCACGAGGCAGTGATCAGGCAACATCTTGGCACGGCAATTGACTCGCAGCGCCACAAGTTTGTCGCACTCAATGCGGCGTTGTGGCAGGATGGTGTGTTTCTGTATGTGCCGCAAAATACCGCTGTCGAGTTGCCGCTGACGGCTGCGTTTACCATGCCTGCGCCTGGCGATGCCATCGTGGCGCGGAACCTGATTATTCTGGATCACGGCGCCAGCGTGACCTTCGTGGAAGAATATCGCTCGGACGCCGGCGCCGGCCAGGCCTTCGCCGCGCCGATCACCGAGATGTTCCTTGGTAATGACGCGACCCTGCGGTTCGTGACCGTGCAGACCTGGGGAGAGGATGTGTATCACATCGGGGCGCAGAAAGCGCGCGTCGGGCGCGGCGCAACGATCGAGTGGTCCGCCGTGAACCTTGGTGCGCGGGTGCAGCATGTTGAAGCCGAGACTGCTCTTGAAGGGGATGGATCGCGCGTTGAGTGGGTGGCGGCGACCTTCGGCGGCGGCCATCAGAATCTGTTGACCGCACCGTGGCTGCGCCATATCGGCGCGAAAACCGAAGCGCACATGGATTTCAAGACGGTCGTCAAGGATCAGAGCTATACGACCTTCGACGGCATGATCAAGATTGAGCATCAGAGTCGCGCGACGGTCTCGCGCCTCGAGGAACATGCGTTGCACCTGACGCCGAAGGCGCGCAGTGACTCTATTCCAGGCCTGATGATCGACACCAATGATGTTGCCCGCGCAGGCCATGCGTCTACCAGTGGCGAGGTAGATGAGGAGCAACTGTTCTACATGCGCTCGCGCGGCATTCCACGTGATGATGCGATTCATCTGATTGTGATGGGCTTCTTCGAGCCAGTGCTCGATCGTATTCCAACCGAGGCGCTGCGCCAGCGGATCGCAGAGATGATCGAAGCGAAGATCTAGGAGCACTACCTTGCCCATAAGGCTCGACGCACTGCACAGCCTCCCGCTCTGGATGGGCCTTATGGCAATGTGCAACAACCTTGCGCCCGGGTGGGGCGCGCGGCGAACAGAAACGGGGACGCGTCCGCGGATCACGGGTGCTGCTCGCCGCTGTAGTGGTCAGGCGTAATCACATGACCAGCAGCATGACTCTTGACCAGTTCGATATTCTCGCGTTACGGCGGGAGTTCCCTATTCTCAGCCAGCCGATGAATGGCAAGACACTGGCGTTTCTTGATAGCGCCGCGTCATCACAGAAGCCGCGCCGGGTGATTGATTGCCTGGAGGATTATTACCGGCGCTACAACGCCAATGTCCATCGTGGCGTCTATCGGCTGAGCGAAGAGGCAACGTTTGCGTTTGAACGGGCGCGCGGTAAGGTGGCGCGCTTCATCAATGCCAGGAGCCAGCGCGAGGTCGTCTTTGTGCGCAATACCACCGAGGCGATTAACCTGGTGGCGCGCTCGTGGGGTGATGTGAACCTGCGCGAAGGCGATCGTATCTTGCTCAGTGTCATGGAACACCACTCGAACCTGGTGCCATGGCAGATGCTGGCGCAGCGTACTGGCGCGAAGCTGGAGTTCCTGTCGCTTGACGGCGAAGGGCGCCTGGTGCTTGATCATCTCGATGCGCAACTGCAGGGGGTGCGGCTGGTGGCGCTGACGCAGCAATCGAATGTGCTGGGGACGATCAACCCGGTGGCGGAGATTGCGCGGCGCGCCCACGCCGCCGGTGCCCTCATCCTGGTGGATGGTGCGCAGAGTGTGCCGCATATGCCGGTGGACGTGCAGGCGCTCGATATTGACTTCCTGGCGTTCAGCGGGCACAAAATGTGTGCCCCGACCGGCATCGGTGTGCTGTGGGGGCGGCGCGCGCTCCTTGAGCAGATGCCGCCCTTCCTGGGCGGCGGCTCCATGATCAAAGTCGTCAGCCTGCACGAATCAAGCTATGCCGACGTGCCGGCGCGTTTCGAGGCCGGTACGCCGGCGATTGCGGAGGCGATTGCGCTTGGTGAGGCTGTTGATTTCCTGCAGGAAGTCGGTATGGCGCGTATCTATGCCCACGAGCGCGAGTTGCTGGGGTATGCCATCGACCGACTGGCGGGAGTTGAGGGGTTGACCATCTATGGCCCGCAGACGACGGAAATGCGCGGCGGCGCGCTGAGTTTTACCCTCGAAGATGTCCATCCGCATGATGTTGCGGCAGCACTCGACAGTGAAGGGATCGCCGTGCGCGCCGGGCACCATTGCACCCAGCCGCTGCATGCGCATTTGAATGTTCCAGCCACGACCCGCGCGTCGTTCTATCTGTATAATACTGCCGAAGAAGTGGATCGGCTGGTCGCGGCGCTGGATAAGGCGCGTAACCTGTTTGGATGATCATGGACGACCTGTACCGTGAGCTCATTCTTGAGCATTACAAACACCCGCATAATCACGGGAGGCTGGAGCATCCCGACATCAGCGCCGAGGAGCATAATCCGCTCTGTGGCGACCGCATCCGGCTCGATCTGCGGATTGAGCACGACGTGATTACCGATGTGCGTTTCGATGGCCGCGGCTGCGCGATCAGCCAGGCCTCGGCCTCGATGTTGACCGATGAATTGATCGGCATGCCGGTCGAAGAGGCAAAACGGTTCAGTAAGGAGCGATTGCTCGACTTGATCGGCATTCCGTTAGAACACAACCCGGTGCGCATCAAGTGCGCCCTGCTGGCGCTCAAAACGCTGAAGGCCGGGTTGTATGGTGTGGGCCACGCGCCCGATGATGATGATTTGTAAGAATCGCGTATGAGGAGTATACCAATGGCAGTCAGTGCGACAAATCTGGAGTTCGATTACTCGAAGTATGGTTTCCGAAATGAGGAGAATTATCTCTTCAAGTCCGGCAAGGGCCTGACCGAGAGTGTCGTGCGGGAACTGTCGGGCATGAAGGGTGAGCCGGAGTGGATGCTGAAGCGTCGCCTACAGGCGCTCGAAATATTTCGCAAGAAGCCGACGCCGCTTTCTGGTATGTGGGCCAACCCGGAGCTTGCTGAACTGAATTATGACGACATCCATTACTTTGTGCGCGCTGGCGAGCGCCCACAGACGGACTGGGACGCCGTGCCGCAGGAGATTAAGAATACCTTCGAGAAACTGGGCATTCCTGAGGCCGAACGCAAGTTTCTTGCCGGCGTTGGCGCGCAGTATGAGTCGGAAGTGGTCTACCACTCGTTGCGCGAGGAATGGTCCAGGCAGGGCGTGATCTTCCTCGATACCGACACCGGGTTGAAGGAGTATCCCGAAATCTTCAAGCAGTATTTCGGCACGGTGATTCCGGCGGCGGATAATAAATATGCCGCGTTGAATACGGCCGTCTGGTCGGGCGGGTCGTTCGTGTATGTGCCGAAGGGCGTGCACGTTGATATTCCACTGCAGGCGTATTTCCGCATTAATGCAGAGAACATGGGCCAGTTCGAGCGAACGTTGATCGTGATCGAGGAAGGCGCCTCGGCACACTATATCGAAGGGTGCACCGCGCCGGTCTATAGCACCAACTCGCTGCATTCGGCGGTGGTCGAGATTATTGTGATGAAGGGCGGCAAGTGTCGCTATACGACCATCCAGAACTGGGCCAATAATATCTTCAACCTGGTGACCAAGCGCGCAGTGGCCTACGAAGAGGCCAGTATGGAATGGGTTGACGGTAATATTGGATCGCGCCTGACTATGAAGTACCCGTCGGTCTATCTGATGGGGCGCGGTGCGCGCGGCGAGGTGCTCTCGGTGGCCTATGCCGGCAAGGGGCAGCATCAGGATGCCGGCGCCAAGATGGTGCATGTTGCGCCGGATACGACCAGCCGCATCACGAATAAGTCGGTGTCGAAGAATGGTGGTAAGACGACCTATCGTGGTCTGGCGAAGGTGGCTCCGGGTGCAACTGGCGCGAAGATTAACGTGAACTGCGATGCGCTGATCCTCGATGAGAAGTCGGCATCGGATACGATTCCGTTCATCGAGATCGAGGAAGATCGCTGCACCCTGGCCCACGAAGCAACGGTGGGCCGGATTGGCGAGGAGCAACTCTTCTACCTGATGAGCCGCGGCATCGGTGAGGCGGATGCGCTCTCGATGATTGTCCTCGGCTTCATGGAGCCGTTTACCCGTGAGTTGCCCATGGAGTATGCCGTCGAACTCAATCGCCTCATCCAGCTCGAAATGGAGGGGTCGGTCGGGTAGGAGGTGTGGGGTTGCAGATGTTCAACGCTGGTGGTCACAGATTGAACGTTGAATGTTTGACCCCTGGCACTGGCACTCCAATGGTAATGCGGCATGGTACAATAGCGTCGTATGTACTACTGGCTGTCGCTCGTTGGAGGTACTGCGCCAATGCAACCGATCGCCTTGACGCCAGAACTGGTCGCTCGTGCGGGGAAGCATATTGCAACTGCCCTTCGCCGGCATCCCGGCATTGATGCGGCCGCTCTCTGTGCCCTGAATGGTCAGGTGCTGTGGGCCAGCGACCCGGCTTTCGAGCGTGCCGCTCCGTCAATTGCCCGGATTGGCATCATGTCGCTCAAGTTGTGGGTGAAGGTGCGTTCGGGGAAGCTCGACCGGATTGGCCTGGTAACGGGCGAGGGAACGGTGGATATTATCTTCGTGCCACCGATCGGGTCGGTGCTGGTGGCCAGCGGGCGCGACGCCGGAACGGGCTGGCTGGACAATGAGCCGGTCGCGTTGCTCGATGCGCTCGGGTTGCCGGCGCGCTTTCCGGTGATCGCTTCCAACGGCCGCCTGTAATGCCTGGTTCGACATAGGCTCATACCGGGTGCGCGCCGTGATCGACAGGTTGTGCGATTGCGGCGCGCTTTGTGTTTCCGGCACTCCGCCAGGCGTGAGGGTTCACGATTGGCGTCTGGGGCAAGCCCCGGGAGAACGAATTGGCGGCGAGAAGGCTTCTCCACGCGCCAGCACTACTGCTCCGCCGATGGAACAACACCTCTTTCACGATACGTGTCACCAGTTACTACAGAGGGCCCTGTCCAATGTCTGATTTCATTAAAATCGCGACAAAGAGCGATCTTCCCGATGGTGGCGTGCATGCCGTTGAATACAATGGCCGGCGGATCGCTCTGTTTCGGGCTGGCGAGACCATCTATGCTACCGATGATATTTGCTCGCACTCGTATGCCGAGTTGAGCGCGGGTACCTTTGATGCCGACGATTGCACCATCGAGTGCCCGCTCCATGGTTCGCGCTTCGATATTCGTACCGGGCGCGCTCTGACCCTCCCTGCGTTCGCGCCGATTGATGTCTTTGAGGTGCGGGTCGAGGGTGAGGATGTGTGGCTGAAGGTAACGGCGTGAAGGGATACCGAATCATGGTCGGGGGCTTCCCCCGAACCCCCGACCATGAGGAATCGGCGGCTGGACGGTATCCCAGATGCCGGTTCACGTCGGCCCGCCGACGGAAGATATCATGTTCAGGTGAAGTGTGAATAGTTGCGAAGGTGAATCTTCTTGACTCACGCCTGGAACAGCGGTAGAATATAGTTGATTAAATTGCACTATCTACTTCAGAATAACGGAGACGCATATGGCTGGTTATGCTCATCCTGAAGTGCTGGTCGATACGGCGTGGGTTGCCGACCATCTGCACGATCCGAAGGTGCGGCTCGTCGAGAGTAATGAGGATATTCTGCTCTACGATCAGGGCCATATTCCGGGTGCGGTCAAGATCGACTGGGTCGCTGATCTCAACGATCCGGTGGTGCGCGATTATCTCGATCGCGCGCGCTTTGAGCAGCTCATGATTGCCAGAGGGATCAGCAATGATACCACGGTGGTCTTCTATGGCGATAAGCATAACTGGTGGGCTACCTATGCGCTCTGGGTGTTCAAGTTGTTCGGCCATGCCGATGCGCGTATCATGAATGGCGGTCGCGCAAAATGGATCGCTGAGGGGCGCCAGCTTACTCGCGAGGTCCCAACCTACTCGCCCGGGGTGTATCACGCTCCGGAACGTGACGATACAACGATTCGCGCATTCCGTGACCAGGTGCTGGTGCATATTCGCCAGCCTGGCACGGCCCTGGTTGATGTACGTAGCCCGCAGGAATACTCCGGCGAGCGCACGCACATGCCGGAGTATCCGCAGGAAGGGACGCTGCGCGGTGGGCACATTCCTACGGCGGTCAGCATCCCGTGGGCCAGCGCGGTGCATGATGACAGCACGTTTAAGAGCGCCGATGAGTTGCGCGCGCTGTATGCGGGCAAAAATGTGACGCCGGATAAAGATGTGATCTCCTACTGCCGGATCGGTGAACGCTCCAGTCACACATGGTTCGTGTTGTCGTATCTGCTCGGTTATCCGAAGGTGCGCAACTACGATGGTAGCTGGACCGAATGGGGTAATGGCGTTGGTCTGCCGATTGAAAAGTAGTCGGGACGTTGATGTCTGAGATTCCTGCCAGCCTTCCGCCACACCTGCACGCGATCGTTGCCGAGTTTCAGGCGGCGGACCGTTCGGAGAAACTTGAGTTGCTGCTTGAGTATGCCGACCGGTTGCCGCCACTGCCCGACTGGTTGCGTGATAACCGTGCCGATATGGAACAGGTCCACGAGTGTATGACGCCGGTTCGTGCCGCGGCTGAGGTGCATGGCGGGCGCATGGTCTTCCATATTGACGTTGCTGAGGAGTCGCCGACGGTGCGCGGGTATGCGGCGCTCCTGCGCGAAGGTCTCGATGGCGCAACACCCGAGGCGGTGCTGGCCATCCCTGGCGATTTCTTTTACGCGATGGGTTTGCAGCAGGTTCTCTCGCCGCAACGCTTGAACGGCATCAGCTATCTGCTGGCGTATCTGAAGCGACTTGCAACACGTGCACTGGCACATCGCGGCGCGTAATGGATCGTGAAGCATTGATCGCCCGCCTGCTGGATCATTACCAGCATCCACGCAATCGTGGCCCGCTCGGCGACGCTGATGTCATCGTGACTGGCGGCGACCCGGGGTGTGGCGATACAGTCATTGCCTATCTCAAAATCGCGCCTTCCGGCGATCATATCGCGGCGTTATCGTTCGATGGTCAGGGGTGCACGGTTTCTCAGGCGGCAGCGTCATTGTTGAGCGAACGCATGGTTGGCGCTCCGTTCGCCGCAGTTGATGCGTTGTCGCCGGAAGAGATGATCGACATCCTTGGCCGTGAGGTTGTCGGCGCCCGCCCGCGCTGTGCGACGCTGGCCCTTCGTACGCTGAAAATCGCGCTTGCAACGTATCGCAGGGAATGGCATGAACGCTGAATGGTTCGTCTGTGGTTCGTCGCCAGCACCATGACCCGCTCGATTGCCAGTGAGTCGCCTGACCGGCGCGCTACGATTGTTGACTTGATCGGTAACACGCCGCTTCTGCGCCTGGCGCGTATCGCTCCCGATCTGCCGCAGGGTGTGACGATCTACGCCAAGGCAGAGTGGTACAATCCCGGCGGGTCGGTGAAGGATCGCCCGGCGCTCTGGATGATTCGCGATGGCGAACGTCGCGGTCTGTTGCGACCCGGAATGCGGATCGCCGATGCGACGAGCGGGAACACAGGGATTGCCTATGCGACGCTCGGCGCGGCTCTCGGCTATCCCGTTACGCTGGCGTTGCCGGCGAATGCCAGCCCGGAACGGCGCCGCATCCTGCGCTCGCTTGGTGCTGACCTGGTGTTGACGGAGCCGCTGGAAGGTATGGATGCTGCCATCCGTAAGATTCGTGAACTGGTGGCGGCGCGTCCGCAGCTCTATTTTTACCCGGATCAGTACAATAATCCGGCAAACCCGCGCGCCCACGAGGAGAGTACCGGTCCGGAAATCTGGGCGCAGACCGGGGGCCGGGTGACCCATTTCGTCGCCGCACTCGGTACCAGCGGTACGTTTACTGGCGTCGGGCGCTTCCTGCGCGCGCAGAACCCTGATGTGCGCCTGGTTGCTGTCCAGCCGGACGGGCCGTACCATGCACTCGAAGGTGTTAAACACATGGCGTCGACCGCGCTGGTGCCGGGGATCTATGATCCGCGCCTTGCAGATGCCACACTGGAGATTACCAGCGAGGAGGCGTTTGCAATGGCGCGTCGCCTGGCCCGTGCCGAGGGATTGATGGTCGGGGTCTCGGCAGCGGCCAATGTCGCTGCCGCCGTGCGCGTTGCGCGCGAGATGCGCCAGGGAATGGTCGTGACCATCCTGTGCGATGGCGCCGCCAAGTACCTGAGCGACCGCTTCTGGGAGGATGGCGACGGGCGTGATGGCGAGGGGATTTAGTACCAATACCTTTCAAATAAGGCGTTCTGCACCGCACAGCCCCCCACCCGACCTCCCCCCGGCGGGGGGAGGAGTCGGACTCCCTCTCCCGGCGGGGGAGGGCCGGGGTGGGGGTGACGGGCGTATGTGAAAGGTATTGGATTTAGTACTTGAAGTTCAACGCTGGAACAGGGAACAGCAAAGTGATCATTCTTACCGGCGACGTGTATCACGCTATCGCGCAGCATGCCGAAGAGATCTATCCCAATGAGTGCGTCGGGTTGCTGCTCGGCCGGATTACTGGAATGCGTACCGAGGTGGAGGATGTCTTCCCTGCGCCTAATCGCTGGACGGCAGAGGTGGGGTTGACGCCAACCGACGCGGACCATTCGCAGCGCGATCGCTTTTATCTTGATCCGCGCGATTATCTGCGTGCCGATCGCGTCGCCAACGCGCGCGGGCTCGATGTGGTCGGGTGTTATCACTCACACCCGGATCATTTGGCTGTACCCTCGCCACGTGATCTGATGGGCGCGCAGGCGATCGGTAGTGGGTCGCGGTTCGTGTTTCTGATACAGAGTGTGCATCGCGGCCGCGCCGCCGAGTTGACCGCATGGTTGCTGGTTGATGATGGTGCGCGGTTCGTTGCTGAAGAGATGAGGTAAGGTTCAATGCCTGTCACTGTTACGATACCCACCGCCCTCCGCCAGTACGCGGGCGGTCATGCCAGTATCACACTTCCAGCCGGTTCGGCTGGCCAGATTCTCGCCACGTTGCGCGAGCAGTATCCGCAACTCGGTAAGCAGCTCTACAACGACCAGGGTGCCCTGCGCAGCTTTGTGAATGTTTACGTCGGTGATGAAGACATCCGCCATCTGCAGGGGGTCGAGACTCCTGTGGCTGATGGCGAGACGGTCAGTATTATTCCTGCGATCGCGGGTGGTGTGCTGGATGGTGCACGGTGAACGTTGCACGGTGGACGTTGCACGCTCGTTATGGCTGGAAGGAATGTTGTTATGCGGCCAGTCACGCTCTCCAATGAGGAAATTCGCCGCTATTCGCGCCACCTGATCTTGCCGGAATTCGGTATGGAGGCGCAGCGCAAACTCAAGTGCGGCAGTGTGCTGCTGATCGGTACCGGCGGGTTGGGCTCGCCACTGGCGCTCTATCTTGCTGCAGCCGGCGTCGGCCATATCGGCCTGGTGGATTTTGATGTGGTGGACGAAAGCAACCTGCAACGCCAGGTGGTCCACGGTACCTCGACCCTTGGCGTTCGCAAGACCGAGTCGGCGAAGATGCGGCTGCGCGACCTGAACCCGTATATCGATATCGCAACCTACGAGACGCAGATCACATCGGAGAATGCGTTCGACCTGATGCGCCCCTACGATATCATTGTTGATGGCACCGACAACTTCCCGACACGCTATCTGACCAATGATGCCAGTGTGATGCTTGGTAAGCCGAATGTGTACGGCTCGATCTTTCGCTTCGAGGGCCAGGTGACGGTCTTTTCGCCAGAGGATGGCGGGCCGTGTTACCGTTGCCTCTACCCTGAACCGCCGCCGCCTGGTCTGGTGCCGAGTTGTGCCGAGGGGGGCGTGCTTGGCGTGCTCCCCGGCGTGATCGGTACGATCCAGGCGACCGAAGCAATCAAGTTGCTTGCCGGCAGCGGTGAGACGCTGATTGGCCGCCTGCTACTCTACGATGCGCTGACAATGCGCTTCCGCGAGTTGAAACTGCGCCGCAACCCCGACTGCCCGGTGTGCGGTGAACATCCGACCATTACTGAACTGATCGACTACCAGCAATTCTGTGGCATAACACCTGAGGAAGCACAGCGCGATTCGTCGGTCGAAATCACGCCGATTGAGGTCGCCGAGTGGCTCCAGCGCGGCGATCCGCCGTTCCTGCTCGACGTTCGCGAGGCGAACGAGTGGGAGATCGGCCACCTGCCGGGAGCGGTGCGGATCTCGGTCAATGAACTGGCTGAACGGCTGCATGAACTCGACAGCGCGGTAGCAATGGTGGTCTACTGCCGCAGCGGTGTGCGTAGCGCCCGGGCCGTCGAGCAGTTGCGCCAGGCCGGTTTTCGCAAGGTGAAGAACCTGGCAGGCGGCATCCTGCGCTGGTCGGACGAGGTTGACCCCTCGATGCCGAAATACTGACTGCCAGTAACCTGGCGGTATCGCTGATCCAGATCCATGCCTGACCCTTCCCCGCACTGGATTCCTGCTGGCCGCGCGCGCGTCGAGCTACGCTTCGTTAACTCGCGCTTCATCGGCACGGCCGGCCCGGCGGCAACCGTTGACGGTGCGAAGGCGTTCATCGCCGCGGTGCGCGCCGAGATGCCCGATGCCTCGCACCACGTCTTCGCCTATGTCATTGGCCATGGTTCTACCACAACACCGGGCATGAGTGACGATGGTGAGCCGTCCGGCACTGCCGGACGCCCGGTGCTGGCCGTGGTGCGCGGGAGTGGGCTTGGCGATGTGGTTGTGGTCGTGACGCGCTACTTTGGCGGAACGTTACTTGGCACCGGCGGCCTGGTGCGCGCCTACGGCGACACGGCGAAGGCGGCGCTGGCGGAACTGCCGCGCACAGAAAAGATCGAACGCCGCGCCATCATGGTCGCTGTCCCCTACACGGCGTACGAACCGGCGCGCCGGCTGATTGCCGCGCACGAGGGAACGATCACCGGTGAGACCTTTGCCACTGATGTTACGCTGGAACTGAGCGTGCCGGAGAGGCGGGTCGCTTCGCTGGAGGAAGCGCTGCGTGAGGCGACGGCAGGTCAGGCGGAGATCGTGACGTTGCGAATAGAATGAAGAGCGTTGCTACCGATAGTGCGACCGCTCGTCCTCATATGATGCTCAAACCGGCCATTCATATCATTGAACACGCTGCTCTCAGCGCTGACCTCAAAGCCCGGATCCTGGCGCTTTGTCGTGATGCCTATGAGGAAGACTTCACGCCGTACTTTGCACTTCTTCAAGGCGCAACGCATGTCCTTGCGATCAAGGATGGGCAACTCGTCTCCCACGGGGCATGGGTACGGCGTGAGCTCAGGTACGGTAGCCGGCGCCGGCCTCTCTCCTGCGCCTATGTTGAAGCGGTCGCCACGCCAGTTCACCTGCAACGGCAAGGGTTTGGCACGCTTGTGATCCAGGCGATTCCGCCACTCCTTCAGGGGTATGATATAGCAGCGCTCTCACCATCAGAGCCGGGCTTCTATGCCCGCTCCGGCTGGGAAATGTGGCGCGGGCCGTTGTTCTTCATGAAGGACGGGCAGCGCTTCAGTACGCCGGACGAAGATGTGATGATCTATCGGTTGCCGGGCACGCCGGCAGACCTTGACCTCCAGGATGAACTCGAGACAGATTGGCGGCAGGGGGATGTCTGGTGACGTGGATGCCCTGGCGTCACAGACGCAGCATTGGTGGCGCAATGCCGTTTTCCCTGCGGGATCATGCGTTGCCGGGTGTAGGGGTGACACGCCTGTGCTCCAGCCGATCCAGCAGTGCGGCGACGCCTTCCTGCAAACTCGCGAAGACACGTACGCAGCGTAGATCAAGTTGCTCGTGAACGATACTCTCGGCCAGATCGGGGCGTACACCACACAGCGCCAGTTGTGCGCCCATCAGGCGTGCGCCATCCAGCGCCTGGCGCAAGGTTTCGGCCAGTGAGCGATCGAAGCTGGTAACGCCGGTCATATCCAGCAGTACGACACGCGTGCGGTGGTGCTCGATCTGGCGCAGCAAGGTTGTCAGCAATACAGCAGTGCGCTCTGTGTTGAACTGCCCGATCAACGGCAGGACGAGCACGCCGGCACTCAAGGGGATCAGCGGCAGCGCGAGGCGCGCGATCAGTGCGTCACGTTGCTGCACGGCTGCCAGCGATCGTTCGAGTTCGGCGGTACGCTCTTCCAGCGCTGCACGCGACGCCGCCAGCGACGTCGCGTGGCGCTCGATCGCCGTCACGTCGCGCAGTAACAGGACACTGGCAGCCGTATGATCGCCAACGATCGTCGCTTCCGCCAGCATCACGGTGGCTGCAATCTCGCCCTCACGGCAGAAACGCCGCCTCCCGGCCAGGCGATCGTCAGGTGTGGTCCCCTCCCGAAACCCCTCCAGCGCCAGCGCCTCCTCCAGCGCCGGTGCATCGGCGGCGTTACGCACCACCAGTTGCCGTGCCGCCCGGTTGGCGAACCGCACCCGGCGCTGTGCATCGAGCACCAGCAGGCCATCAGGTATCTGCTCGATGGCGGTATGCAATGCGAGTTGTGATGGGCGGAACAACTGGTAGCGCAACGTTACCCAGCCGAACGCCAGGTAAAGTGGCAACAGGCTCACATAGTTTAGTGCTGGCAGAATGATGACCGCCGATAGTGAACCACCGATCATCGAAACAACCAGCCCGCCGCTCAACCAGAGCGCAGGCGCGCGGAGCTGACGATCGCGTACCGCGATGGTCAGCAGCATGCCCAGCGGTACAAACTGCCCGCCGATAAAGTAGAGGATGATCACTGGTAAAAAGGCCGGCCCGTGCGCCATTACAACGTAGCTTCCATCAGTGCGCTCGATATCGCTGTTGATCAGTCGTGCGCCGCTGGCCCACTCCAGTGCCAGGAGCAAGGTGATCAAAAGATATGGCGACCCGATCGCCCGGCGTACCCACTGTTGCCTGTACCGGTGCGGAATAAAGATTGCCATGATCAGCCAGATCAGTAACAGGCTCCCACCGGACATGATCACCGGTAGCAGCGTCGCACTCTGCCATACAATACCGCGATCGGCAGTTGTGATGCGTACAGCCGCTACACACATGACCGCGCAGGCCGACAACACATACAGCACGAACAGCCGATTCACGCCGGAGCGCCAGTCCTGTGCCAGTACGTAGGCACCGCTGGCCGTCAGCACAATCAACGAGAACAGAACGAGGATCAGGTTCATCAGGCAGCCTCAGGTTCGCGACTTGAGAACCACTGCCGGGTGCAGCATGGAACCCGACGGGAGCACAGAATCGCCGGCGTCGCGCAACACGGCGATCGTCCGTATTCGATTATAATGAATAGAAAAGATACTTCTCAACTGAACCATGGTCACCGTGCATGATGGGACCGTATCGCAATCGCCGCCGGTACGGGACCGGCTGCTCCATGAACCTGGCCGATGGGTGATGGCCGATAGCACACACTCCAGCGTGGTGCGTATCGGGTGAGATGCGGCGCAACCGTGTGGAGATACGATGAAGGAGGAGGATCGTATGGAACGCGCGAATGCATTCGATTTCTGGGGGCCGAAGACGCTGGTGGGGCCTGAGCTGAAGGTTGGCGACAGGGCGCCGGCGTTCACCCTGACCAGAGGCAGGGAGTCGGTCGATAGTACACAATTCGCGGGCAAGCCGCTGGTGATCAGTGTCATTCCCTCGATTGACACCGGCGTCTGCTCGCGCCAGACCCATCGCTTCAACCAGGAAGCCGCCGCGCTCGGCGATACCGTGGCTATCCTGACCGTCAGCGCCGACCTGCCGTTCGCGCAGGGTCGCTGGTGCGGCGCCGAGGGTGTGGATAAGGTCATAATGGCGTCCGACCATCGTGATATGAGCTTTGGTGCAGCTTACGGCACATATGTGAAAGAACTGCGGATCGAGAGCCGTGCGGTGTTCGTTGTTGATAACGAGGGCATCATCCGGTATGTGGAGTATGTGCCGGCTGGTGGGCAGGAGCCGAACTATGATGCGGCCCTGGCGGTATTGAAGGAACTGGTCTGAGTTCAGGGGCAGGGGATCAGGGGTCAGGGGGTCGATCAGTGCTCCTGACCCTTGCATTGTAACTGCGATGGCACTTGAACTTACCCTCCTTGTCGTAGCCCTGCTCTTGATTATCAGCATCGTTGCGGGCAAGGCCTCCTTTCGTTTCGGATTACCGGCGCCCCTCCTCTTTCTAGCGATCGGCATGCTGGCCGGCTCTGATGGCCCGGGGGGTATCTTTTTTGACGATGCCCGCGTGGCGCAGTCTCTCGGCGTCATTGCACTGGTGTTGATCCTCTTTTCCGGTGGACTCGCTACCGATTGGCAGGCAATCCGTCCGGTACTAACGCCAGGCCTCATCCTGGCCAACCTTGGCGTGCTGATCAGTGCGGTGCTGGTCGGCGTTCTGGCACATGTCGCGCTTGGCTTCACGCTGCTGGAAGGATTTTTACTGGGCGCGATCGTCTCGTCTACCGACGCAGCGGCTGTGTTTGCTGTTATGCGCACCCGCGACGTGAACCTGCGCGATAACCTGGAGGCGCTGATCGAGCTTGAGTCGGGCAGCAATGATCCGATCGCGGTCTTTCTGACGATCGGGTTGACGATGGTGCTCGCCGATCCGTCGCGCGCATTGTTTGAACTGATACCCTCGTTCGTGCTGCAAATGACGCTTGGCGCGGTCGCGGGGTATGCGCTGGGGCGCCTGATGGCATTGCTGATTAACCGCGCGAAGCTGCAACTCGAAGGCCTTTACCCGGCGCTGGTCGTCGGACTGGTGCTGCTGACCTATGGCGGTACGGCATTGATCGGCGGGAGCGGTTTTCTTGCCATCTACCTGGCCGGGATTGTGCTCGGCAATCGCGATTTTGCGCATAAACGCAGCCTGATGCGCTTCTATGACGGCATCGCGTGGCTGATGCAGATTGCCATGTTTCTTGTGCTTGGCTTACTGGTCTATCCATCGCGAATCGTTCCAGTGCTCGGCACGGGAATGTTGCTCTCGCTCTTTCTGATCTTCGTCGCGCGCCCGGTAGCCGTGTTTGTTGCGCTGGCATTGACTCGTTACGACTGGCGCGCGAAGCTGATGGTCTCGTGGGCCGGCCTGCGTGGCGCGGCACCGATTGTTCTGGCGACCTTTCCGCTCCTGGCAGGCCTCGATCGCGCCGAAATGATCTTCAATCTGGTCTTTTTTATTGTGCTGACGTCGGTGCTGGCGCAGGGGACGACGATTGCGGCGGTGGCGCGCCAGCTCGGCGTGCACCAGGCGCAGCGGCCGGCGGCGGTGTTTCGTTACCCGCAGGAGTTTGTGCCGCAGGTCAGTACGCAGAGCCGGTTGATTGAACTCACGGTCGCACCCGGCTCGCTGGCCTGTGGCCGCGCGATCCTGGAGCTTGGATTGCCGCGAGGCGCGCTGGTGGTGCTGATCACGCGCGGCGACGAGGGTCTGGTGCCGGGCGGTACCACCATGCTGGAACCTGGTGACCGGGTGCTGCTTCTGGTGGAACGCAGTGCCATTGCTGATGTGCAGAGCGCGCTGCTTGGCGAGCGTGGTACTCCCGCGTAAGGGTGGCTCGCGATCCGCCTCGGCAATCGCTCTGCTCAGTATGCACCAACACACAACAGGAAAGAACAGTGGAACTCGCTTATCTCTGGCCGGTAACGGCTGCCATTGACGAACACGGGCGACTGACCATCGGCGGGTGCGATGTGGCTGGACTGGCGCAGCAGTACGGCACGCCCCTCTACCTGCTCGACGAGGCGACGTTCCGTGATGCCTGCCGCGCCTACGTCGCGGCGCTGCGCGCTGGCTATCCCGGTGAGTCGGCGGTGCACTACGCCAGCAAGGCCTGGCTCAACACGGCAATCGCGCATCTTGTCGCCAACGAAGGGCTGGGCCTGGACGTGGTCTCCGGCGGCGAGTTGTACGTCGCATTGCGCGCCGGGTTCCCGCCGGAACGCATTCACATGCACGGTAATGCCAAGCCACGCGCCGAACTGGAGCAGGCGCTGGCGGCCGGGATCGGCCAGATTGTGGTGGATAACCTGGACGAACTGGCGTTACTGGTGAGCCTGACGGCGCATCGTTCACAGCCGCAACCGGTCGCGCTGCGGCTTGCGCCCGCCATCGCCGCCGACACCCATGCCCACATCCAGACCGGCCAGGCGACGTCGAAGTTCGGTCTGCCACTCGCTGCGCTCGATACCGCCGCCGGTCTGCTGCGCGACACGCCTGGCCTGCGCCTGGTGGGGCTGCACGCCCATCTTGGATCGCAACTGTTCGACCTTGCACCGTATGCCGCCGCCGTCGGCGTGCTGCTCGATTGCGCCGCCCACCTGCGCGAGCGCTACGCGCTGACCATCGCGGAGATCAATCCCGGCGGCGGGCTCGGTGTGGCATATGTTTCCGGGCAGGAGCACCCGGACGTGACGGCATATGCCGCGCTCCTGGGCCGTACGTTGGCGGAGGGATGCGCCCGGCGCGGCCTGC
Source organism: Chloroflexota bacterium (assembly GCA_013388755.1). Taxonomy (GTDB): domain Bacteria; phylum Chloroflexota; class Chloroflexia; order Chloroflexales; family Roseiflexaceae; genus JACAEQ01. The sequence continues at coordinate 34,606 of JACAEQ010000116.1, read as the reverse complement.
CGCTACCGCGGCTGGTCATCGAACCCGGGCGCTCGATCGTTGCGCGCGCCGGTGTGGCGCTCTATACGGTTATCGCGACCAGGCCGCTACCGCCGTCCCACGATCCCGGTGCAGCAACCAGGTTCGTGCATGTTGACGGCGGCATGGGCGACAACATCCGGCCTGCGCTGTACGGCGCGCACTATACCGCCATCCTGGCGACGCGCGCCCACGCGCCCGCGGAAGAAACGGTACATATCTCGGGACGCTACTGCGAGTCGGGGGACGTGCTCCTGCACCATGCGCACATGCCGCGCGCCGTGGTTGGCGACATCGTTGCGGTTGCAGCGGCAGGAGCCTATACCCTGAGCATGGCCAGTACCTACAACCTGGTGCCGCGACCTGCCGTACTGCTGGTGAGTGACGGTACGGCGCGTCTCATTCAGCGCCGCGAGACGTATGAGGACCTGGCCACGCGCGACGTGCCAGTATTACTCGAGCAGTGGCACGTTCCTCCGCACAGACCCGTTCCAGCGAATAGCGAGTGACATTCCAGAGAATAACCTTGTCACCGCCCCGGTTAAAGCCGCCAGTCAGAAGATTTGCCCATCAGGTGTCCTTTACCAGTCGCCGCCACCGAAATCGCCACCGAGGTCGTCGCCGCTAAAATCGCCGCCGAAGTCTGCAAAGTCAGACGTAGCCTCCTCGATGCCCAGGTCCTCGACGATGCCGCCGGCCAGTTCGTCCGGCGCGAAACTTTCCATGATTGCCGCTGCGGCCATGCTGCCGACCACACCCCCCAGCAGCGCGCCAAGGAACGAACCGGCCAGCATACCGCCCATGCCGGGGCCATCGGCCCGATTGAAGATCCGTTCCATGGAGCCGGGCTGGCGCAACTCGGCGCGCGTCGCCATGCGCGCCAGAGTCTGCGGGTCGTCCGACTGTGGCATGGCGGCACGCTCGTGCGACGGTAGTTCATTCGCCAGTTCTCGCTGCGCATACGCGCGCTGTTCGGGCGTCATCTGCGCGAATGCCTCGGCGTGCGCCTGCTCGATCGTCTCAGGCGGCGCCGTGTTCACCAGGTAACGGTAGCGTGCCAGCGCCTGTTCGTTGCTGAGCCGCGACGTTGCGCCGGTCGCGGGGTAGTTCGGTTGCGCCGGTTGCCTGTCATTCTTACGCCCGAATAGAAAATCAAAGATGCCCATGGCTCTACTCCTCTCTCTGGGTGTGATGCACGCCTGATGGATGGTCCTGCATGTCACTGTTCACCCTGCTCCTGGGATCGCGGGCGGCTCACCCGCAAGGCAGGGTTCGCCCGTCAGTGGGGCGAGGGTACCGGCGCTCGCAGCAGCCATTCCGCTTTCCCCGACCGTGACCGGCGCTGGCACGCATCACCCGGATGCCGTGCCCGGCGGACCGGTGCATGGCGCCGGGAGCCAGCGCACAGCGAACAATGCGCCGTCGCCTACATCCTGTATGTGATGGTACGATCTACGTAGCCATCCGGGTAGGGCGATCTCTCCTGACCGGGCGAGGTATTTTGCCCATGTCTCAAGAGCGATGTGTCACACAACAGCCAGCACCAGGTTAAGGTCGGCATCCACGGTGGCGCGCCAGCCGGCTGGAACGACGGTCGTGGCATCGAGTTGCGCGACGATCGCCGGCCCCTCGATCACGTCGCCGGCGCGCAGGTCATCGCGTTCATAGAGGGGGGCAGGTTGACGGTCAGGGGTATCGCCTGCCAGTGAGGCATCCACGGTGGCACGCGGCGCGAGGGGAGCGTCGCGTAACGGCAGGTCGCCGGGCATGGGGGTGACCGGGTCGCGCGGGCTGACGGCACGTACACGCAGGGTCACTGCTTCGACCGGTCGCCCGCGCATTGCGTGACCGTACCGCCGCTCGTGCAGGGTGTGGAAGCGTTCGGCGATCGTGGCGAGCAGATCGGCAGATGCGTCTACCATCCATGCTCCATCCCCCACGGTCCATCCGCCAACCGGTGTGGTGAGTTCATGCGACTGGCCAGCATAACGCAGGTCGAGGACGGCTTCGATGCGACAGCGCTGCGGGCCCTCGCCATCGGCAGCGAGCGCCGTCAGCGCCTCGTCGGCCAGCGCGCCGATCTGCGCCGTCAGCGTCGCCGCGTCCAGGGTATCGAGCGTCACCAGCAACGCCCGGCTACTATCGCGCGTGACATCGGCGGCCAGCATACCGAGCGCCGAGAGGACGCCGGGATAGCGTGGGACGAGGACAGCACGCATACCGAGCGCGCCGGCGAGGTACGCGGCATGCAGCGGGCCGGCGCCGCCAAATGCCACCAGCGCGCACTCGCGCGGATCGTCGCCGCGTTCGACGGAAATGGCGCGGATGGCGCGTTCCATCAGCGCGTTGGCGACGCGCAGCACCCCCAGCGCGGCACGGAGCACGCCGTCCTGCTCCGCTGTCTGCGTGCCGAAGAGGTCGCGCGCCAGGGTGGCGAATGCCGCGTGCGCGCGCCCAACATCCAGCGCCATGCGCCCGCCGAGAAAGTGATCTGCCTGCAGACGGCCAAGCAGCAGGTTGGCATCGGTCACGGTCGGGAGGGTGCCACGGCCATAGCATGCCGGGCCAGGATCGGCGCCGGCACTCTGCGGGCCGACACGCAGCGCGCCGCCGGCATCAACGCGGGCAATCGAGCCGCCTCCCGCGCCGACCGTATGAATGTCCAGGCTCGGCAGCCGTACCGGCAACCCGCCGACCCGCGATTCGGAGGTATGTGGCAGGGTGTGATCCACCAGCGCCACATCCGTTGATGTTCCGCCCATATCGAAGGTGATGATACGGTCGAAACCGGCGCGCGCCGCAACATACCGCGCGCCGACAATCCCGCCGGCCGGGCCGGAAAGGGTTGCGCGTGCGGCGAGATCGCGCGCCGTCGCCAGACCCATGCTGCCGCCATCGGATGCCATGATCCGGATGGAGCGCACGTTGCGCCCGGCCAGCGCGGGGCCGAGGCGGTCGAGGTACCGCCCGAGCGTGGGGCTGACATAGGCATTGACCACGGTGGTGCTGGTGCGCTCATATTCACGCGGCTCAGGCAACACGCGATGCGAGGCGCTGAAAAACAGGGCACGCCGTGGCGCGCCCTGTGCTCCACCGAACGCCTGTTGCAGGGCATCCAGGATCTTCTGCTCGTGCGCGGGATTGGCGTAACTATGGAGGAGGCAGATGGCAATCGCCTCAACCGGCTGCTGGCCGAGCCAGTCGACCAGGCGCGCCAGTTCAGCGGTATCGAGGGGCTGCACGACGCTGCCATCGTGCAGCATACGCTCCACGAGCTCGAAGCGCCATGCGGCTGGAACCAGCGGCGCCGGGCGGGCGACGTTCAGATCGTAGAGTATCGGGCGATCGCCGCGACCAATCTCCAGCACATCACCGAACCCGGCGGTCGTCACCAGCGCCGTCGGTGCACCGCGCCGTTCGAGCAGGGCATTCGTTGCAACCGTCGTGCCGTGGACGATCGCCGCCGGCGCACCGATCAGATCGACGCCCTCCAGCAACGCGCGCGCCGGGTCGTCAGGCGTCGAGAGCGCCTTGTGGATGCGGATCCGGCCATCACGTAGCAGCACGAAATCGGTGAACGTGCCGCCGATGTCAATGCCGAGCATATCCATCACGGCGCCGGGAAACCGATCGCGCCGCTGGTTTCGACCAGACGGGAGCGCGCGTTGCTTGCCACATCCCAGTACCAGAGCGCCGCAGGGGCGTCGCGGATGATGCGCAACGGTCCGCGTGGCCCGTCCGGCAACCGGTCGAGTGTGACATACGCCAGACCGCTCGCTGTTGCCGCAAATGGCCCCAGGCCACCGGTCGTCACGCCGGCAGCCAGCACGCGATCGGCGCCATCGGCGGCGCGTGCATGCAGCGTATACTCAAAAACCGCGTCGCCAGCGCACGGCGCAGACAGATAATAGAGCGTGCCGTCGGCGCCCCAGGCGACGGGGCGGTTCCAGTACCCTGAGGCGATCGGGCTGAGACGTTCGATCTCGGTGCCGGCGGCATTGAGCATGAGAAGATCGGCGCCGGTGCCATCGAGGCGCAGTGCTTCAACGGCAATCCGCGCGTCGCCGGATGTCGCCAGTAACTGGCCGAAGGCACGATACCGCGCGCTGCTCTGCCCGCCCGTGCCCGACACCAGGAGCGCGGCGCCGATATCGCGTTCCGTGCCGTTGGCTTCGCGCAGAAACAGCGTGCTACGGCCATCTTCGGCAGTTGCCGCATAGACCAGGCGCGCATCATCAAGCCACCAGGGCGAGAAACGGCTCCACTCATCACCGGACGGCGTCAGCGCGACCGCAGGGGCGCCGGGGAACACCTGAACCGAGAAGATTCGCAACTGTGGCGGCTGTGCGCCCGACTCGTCCACCGCATACGCAACGGTCGTTCCATCAGGCGACAGTACCGGGTCGGCGCACGACCGCCCCCGGTCCGGCGGGGTCAACTGGCGCAACCCGCTACCGTCAAGATCCATGATCCAGAGCGTCGCCGCCGCCGCAACATCATCGGCCGTCGCGCCAGGCGCAGCGGCGCAGAACGCGATACGCTGCGCGCCGGCACTGATCGTCAGCGCCGTCACATCACCAAACTGCCCCGCACGCGCGCCCTCCGTCAGATTGGTCGTTGTTCCGCCATCGAGTCGCCAGATATCGCCGCCGGAGAGGAAGACGAGCGGCGCAGGCGGAACGGCGGGTGAGCTGGCCGGCATGCGTAGCATGTCACTGGCCTGGCTGACCGGGCCGCTGTTTGCGACCTCAACGACCAGCCGGTACGGGTTCTCCTCCAGGCGCAACAGAAACGGTAGCGGCTGATCAACGCCAATCGCGAGGGTTGCGCCGGCCCGAGCATCAGGTACGACACGGAACGCCGCTGCGCGGATGATCCGGGTCCCGCTCAATGGCACGGTTGGCGTTGCGACCGACGCGCGAAACGCCTCATCACGCAGCCAGCCGTCGAGTTGCACCTCAATCAGGTACGATCCGGTAACCTCGGGTTCACCCACCGCCTGAGGGACCGCCGGCGCGAGGCGACAACGCGCCGACGCGTGTGGTTGCACCGAGTCGGCAGGAACGTCAAGCAAGAGTTCAATGCGCTCGAAAGCAGCTTCAACCGTTGTCGTAATCGCCGTAACGCGCATACTGAACAGGCCGCCCGCCGGATCACCCGCCGCCTGCGTGCAGAGGCCATACTGCGCCAGCGCCGGATTTGGCGTTGGTGTCGGCGGCAGCGAGGTTGGTGAGGGAGCGGTAGTTGCTGTTGGTGGCAACGGCGTCGCCGATGGGCCCGGCGTTGGTGTGGGCGATGGTGGCAGCGGCGTTGGTGTGGGCGATGGCGGCAGCGGCGTTGCCGGTGGCGTTGAGGCCTCGACCGTTTGAATGCTGCGAATCCGTTCCTGTTCGGCGATCGAGGTTTGCTCACAGGCCGTAAGCACGAATGCCAGACCAGTAATCGCGGCGAGGACGAAGACGATGCGGGTTCGAGTCATGTCGTCTTCCCAGTACTCAGGGCGACGGGGGGATTCCCTGTTTCAGACGATATACCGATTCGAACCGGCCAGGTTCGATTGCTGGCGCACAGCATACCATGAAATACCCGGGATGCAACTTACATCAACGGTTCACCCGGCAATGCGACCTTGATCCAGCCGCGGCGCATCGCGTACACGACGGCCTGCGTCCGATCATTCACCGCCAGTTTACGCAGGATGGACGAAACATGATTCTTGACCGTCTGGTTCGAGATGTCGAGGTGGGCCGCGATCTCTTTATTGGTGCGTCCGGCGGCCACCAGTTCAAGCACCTGCAACTCACGCGGAGAGAGTGGCGAATAGATGCTCTGTGTATCCTCGTCGACCGCCATCTGGCGGAACGCGCCAAGCACCTGGGCAGCAACCTCGGGAAGCGACAGCACCAGATCGTTGATCGGATAGTCGCCACGCTGCACCTGGTGCAATGTGCGCATCAACTTGTCGGGGGCGACATTGCGGGGGACATAGGCGGCGACTCCGGCACGAATGGCTTTGACCACCTGCAGGCCATCCATGGATGAACTGAGCAGCACAATACCAACATGCGGGTGGGTTCGTTTGATTGCGCGCGCGACTTCGAGACCGTTTACACCCGGTAGATCGACCTCCATCACAACCATGTCGGGGTCAAGGTTATCAACGATCTGGATCGCTTGCTGGCCATTGCTCGCTTCGCCAACAATGCGAAACTCCGCCGACGCGGCCAGATGGTGGCGCAGCCCTTCGCGAAACAGCGCGTGAGCGTGAACCAGCACGATTGAGGTTGAGGCCACCTCTTCCCCCTGATCCGGTGTGTACGGAACACCAGCCAGCCAGCGTTCACACGCCAGAACCGGGCGGCATGGTTGCGCCGTGATGGCCCCGGCTCGCGCCCGAAGCGCCAGCGAACAGCCCACACACTGATGCACAAATACTTGCCAGATCATTATACCGTAAGCGAACTCTTTACACAAGCCGTTGTCACGCCATATGGCGTATAATGAACATAAATGACGCGGGGGTATCATACTGTCGCAGGCCAGAAACGCGGAATCTATGCCACCGCGGCACTCGTAGCGTTGACGGTATTCGGGCCAACCCATAGGCCGTGATCATGATAATGAGGGCAGCATGCCAATTGATGAGTTTCGTTTTCGCCAGGTGATGGGGCATTTTGCCAGTGGCGTGACCGTTGTGACCACTGAACATGCAGGGCAACTGTTCGGTATGACCGTCAGTTCCTTCTGTTCGCTCTCGCTCCGCCCGCCGCTGGTTCTGATCTGTATTGACCGGAACGTCAGGGCACACGATGCAATTGCCGCCGCTGGACGATATGCGGTGAACGTGCTCGAAAAACGCCAGGAACACCTGTCGCGCCGTTTTGCGACGCCGGAGATTGATCGATTCACGGGAGTGGCATGGCGTACCGGCCAGCTTGACCTGCCACTTCTTGACGATACACTTGCAGCGTTTGAATGTCGTCTGATCGATGCCTTACCGGGCGGCGATCACACGATCTTCGTTGGCGAGGTGCAGTATGCTGAGATCCGCGAAGGTTCGCCGCTGCTCTATTACCGCCGCGGTTACCACGAACTGAAGTGACCTGTGCCGCGCCAACTCGCGTGATCGTTGTCGATCCCTCTGCGCCTGACCCACACGCAATCGCCGCTGCGGCTCAGGTGATTCGTGCCGGCGGGCTGGTAGCGTTTCCTACTGAAACGGTCTATGGCCTGGGAGCGAATGCGCTCGATGCCGCGGCGGTGGCGCGCATTTTCAGTGCCAAGGGGCGCCCGGCGAATGACCCGATCATTGCCCACATCGCCAACCTGGAGCAACTCGATACCCTTGCCGATAATGCTCCAGCCATCGCGCATGTGCTTGCCCGGCATTTCTGGCCTGGCCCGCTGACGCTGGTATTGCTGCGCCGGCCAGTTGTTCCGGCCAACCTTTCTGCCGGTCGCGATACGGTTGCCGTGCGAATGCCGGCGCATCCCGTGGCGCTGGCGCTGATCGCCGCCGCCGGTGTTCCGATCGCGGCGCCGAGTGCCAACCGTTTCAGTCGCCCCAGCCCGACCACGGCGAACCATGTGCTCGATGACCTTCAGGGGCGCGTGGATCTGGTACTCGATGGCGGCCCGACGCTGATTGGCGTTGAATCGAGTGTGGTCGATCTGACGATTGACCCGCCAGCGTTGCTGCGACCGGGTGGCGTGCCGTTCGAAGCGCTCCAGTCGTTGCTGCCGGGCCTGGTATTTACGCCGCGCTACCTTGACATTGATGGGCGCGGGGCGGCGTCGCCGGGCATGCTGTTGCGTCACTACGCGCCTGATGCACCATTGACAATGGTCGCCGGTGAACGTGCCGCGGCGCTGGCCCGCCTGCGTGCGGAGGCGATTGCAATGGCCGGCGCCGGGCACCGGGTTGGCGTGCTGGCATTTGCTGAAGATATCGAGGATCTTGCTGATGTGCCGGCGTATATGGCCGTGCTCGGGCCTTCCGCCGATCCGGAGCAGGTGGCGGCACGACTCTTCGCTGCGCTGCGCGAACTGGAGCGGGCGAGGGTTGATGTCATTCTGGTGCGTGATCCCGGGCGGCAGGGGTTGCGTCTCGCCATCTGGGATCGACTGGTACGCGCTGCCGAGGGGCGGGTGTTGAATGTGGACCGTGGACCGTGAAACGTGAAACGTGGAACAATTCCGGCCGTGGTATACTTGCGCGCATTGAGCGCGACGGCGGGGTTGTATGAGTTTTCTGCGACGCCTGTTTGGCGGCGGCCAGCGTGACAACGACGGTGCCATTCACCTGTATGTCCGTTGCGGGCGGTGTGGCGCCATGGTTCACGTGCGTGTCGATCCGCGGAATGATCTGCTGCCCGAGTATGGCGATAGCGATGATCTGAGCGGCTATCGCCTGGTGAAGGAAATCATGGACTCGCGGTGCTTCCGCTTGATGCGCGCCGAGATTGCGTACGATGCGCGCCGGCGCGAACTGAGTCGCATGCTTGAGGGGGGCGCCTTCATTACGCGTGACGAGTACGAAAAAGGGCGTGAGGCACAACGTGAACGGCCATAGGCCCGTACACCAGCCGGTGCAGCTTTCTAAATACCTATTTAACGTTACGTTCCGTGTCATTGTGCAGAGCGCGAGTGACCGCGTGCAGCGAGCGACGCGTGGCTGAAACAATCTCCGCTCGCGCCGCTTGATGGCTTCACTTCGCTTGCAATGACATCCAGCCATCCGCCATGCGGATGAGTGCTAAGAGCCTATCCGAAAACCAGATGGTCAATGTCATTGCGAGCGCGAGCGAAGCAATCTCCTCTCGGGCCGGTAGATTGCTTCGTCGCTGGCGCTCCTCGCAATGACAGCATGCCCATGGGTTTTCGGATAGGTACCAATGTGTGCAAGGAGTTCTGGTCTGCGAATCGCGGAATCGAGCCTCCCGGAAGATCTGGACCATGGTATGAACGAGCCAGAGGCAGCATGCCGGCACCACCCGAAGAGGGGTCCGGCGATGTGTGACCTTCCGGGAGGCGGTACTGGAGGGGTTTGTACACGATGACCGATCAGCATCCGCCGCGCGTCTGTCCGCAGTGTGCGCAGAGTGACATGACCCGGCCCGTGAGTGCGATTGTGCGCGATGAACCCGGATCGCCGCTGGCGACGAAACTGGCGCCGCCGCGTTCGCCCGGCGCGGCCACTACCCTGGGCTGCGCGACGCTCTTCTTTGCCGCCATGATCGGCATCAGCGCCGCAATGGTTGCCACCGTGCTGGCCGATGTCACCTCGACCGCGCCGCGCGGTAGCCTGCCCCTGGGCCTGCGTGACGTCTCGGTCTTTACCGGGATTGTCACCTTTCTCTTTGTCTTCGTCGGCGTGTACGCTGTTTTCGTCTGGCGTCAGGCGCGCGCGGATGCGCAACTGCGCAAGGCGATCGTCGCCTGGCACCGCGCCAGTGAGCGCTGGCAACAACTGTATCATTGTGCGCGCTGCGACGGCGTCTTTATTCCCGGCCAACCGTCAGTGACGCCGGTTGATCAGGTGCTCATGCTGCTGTACACCAGTGAGCCGTCGCAACGCCGGGTGACATCGGCGGACGCCACACCATCATGACTCGCGCGAAGGCCTGCCGGTGCGGTTGCGGTCGCCGATCTTGCTGAACGGGTTGCCTTTCGGCCGCTTCTCTTTGTTTCCATCGGGAGCCTGATACAACGTATGATTGAAGTAGATCTTCTGCTCGTGCATGGTGCAGTCGTCACGATGGACGCCGCAGCGCGCGTGTTTCTCGATGGCGCAGTGGCCATCCACGGGCGTGAAATCGTTGCCGTCGGCCCGGCAGACGAACTGACCACCCGTTTTGTCGCACGTGACACGGTTGATTGCCGTGGTTGCGCCATCATTCCCGGCCTGATCAACGCCCACGCCCATGTTCCTATGAGCCTGCTGCGCGGGCTGGTCGCCGATCAGCAACTCGATGTCTGGCTGTTTGGCTATATGTTCCCGGTGGAGAGCCGTTTTGTCGATCGCGAGTTCGTCTTTACCGGCACACAGCTCTCGTGTGCTGAGATGATCCGTGGCGGCACCACGACCTTCGTTGATATGTATTATTTCGAAGAGGAAGTGGCCCGCGCCGCTGACCTGGCCGGCATGCGCGCCATTTGCGGCCAGACGGTGATGCGCCTGCCGACTCCCGACGCCGCATCGTTTGACGAGGGCCTGGATCGCGCACGCGCGTTTATTGAGCAGTGGCACGGTCATGATCGCATCATCCCGACGATTGCGCCGCACGCGCCCTATACCTGCACCGATACGATCTATCGTGAGGCGATGGCACTCTGCCGCCGCTATGCCGTGCCGCTTGTCACCCATCTTTCCGAGACCGAACGCGAAGTTGACGAGAGCCGCGCTGAACGCGAGGTGACGCCTATCCGCTATGCCAAACGGGTGGGCGCCTTCGACGGTAAGTGTATCGCCGCGCATTGCGTTCACGCCACCGAAGACGACATCCGCCTCCTGCGCGAACAGCATGTCGGTGTGGTTCCCTGCCCGTCATCGAACCTGAAGCTTGCCAGCGGCATCGCGCCGATCCGTCGCTTCATCGAAGCCAATCTGCGTCTCGGTCTCGGCACTGATGGCCCGGCATCAAACGATGACCAGGATATGTTCACCGAGGTGCATCTCGCGGCCCTGCTGCCCAAAGGGGTCAGCGGCGATCCAACGGCAGTGCCGGCGCGCGATGCGCTCGCACTCGCTACGAGTTCCGGCGCCCGCGCCATCCATCTCGACCATGTGATTGGCTCGCTGGAGCCGGGCAAACGCGCCGACATTGCGGTCGTCGTGCTGGGGCGGCTGCACTCGGCGCCACGCTACCATTATGCCCCGGATGCCATCTACTCGCACCTGGTCTACGGCGCGCGCTCCGCCGATGTACGCGACGTCCTGGTTGATGGCCGCTTTCTGCTGCGCGACCACGCGCTCCTGACCATTAACGAGGACGATGTGCTGTACCGCGCGCAGGCGATTGCCAACCGGATCGACTCGTTTCTTGCCGAGCGTGAAGACAACTTGCTCGACAAGATACTGGCGATCGGCGGCGTCCAGCAGTCGGAGATTTTTGAGGTGCAGGCCAAGGCGCTGATCGACGCCCGTCAGGCTGAACAGGTCGTGCACTCGCTCACTGAGCCCGGCATTACCGTGACGAAGGCCAGTGAACGCACGCAGTACGATACGTACTTTGTCTGGGACGATGAAGGGCGCGGGCGAATCCGCATTCGCGAGGATCATCGCACCGATCCGGGCGCGCGCGCGGAGCCGAAGTATACGATTACGCTGATTTCGCCTGCGTTGCGTGGCGAGTATCAGATGGCCATTCTGTTCGGGCGCGCGCGCTACACCGCGCCTGCCGATCGCACGCTTCGTTTTTACCGGGAGTATTTTCAGCCGGATCGGGTGATCGACATCGAGAAGCGTCGCCGTCGCTGGCGCATTCTGTACCGTGACGCCGATTTTGCGGTGAACCTCGACACGCTGGCAGGGCATGGGCATCCTGGCCCGTACCTTGAGATCAAGAGTCGCACCTGGAGCCGCAAGGATGCCGAGCATAAGGTCGAACTGATCGGCGAGTTGCTGGCGCGCTTCGGCGTCCCTGAAAGCGCGCTGGTCAGGCAGGAGTATGTCGAACTCGAACGTTAAGGAACGACGCCATCGTATGCCTTACAACAGCCTCTATCTGATCGGCCTGACCGGTAACATTGCGTGCGGCAAGAGCACGGTGCTGGCGATGCTGCGCGAACGCGACGCCGCGGTCATTGACGCCGACGAGGTCACACGCGCCGTGCAACAACCCGGCGAGCCAGTGTACCAGACGATCGTCGAGGCGTTCGGCGAGGAGATACTGGTTACGCCCGGCGGCCCGATCGATCGCCGGCGCCTGGGAGCAATTGTCTTTTCCAACCCGCAGGCGTTGCGCCGTCTCGAACAGATTGTGCATCCTGCCGTCCACACACGTATTCTGGCATGGCTCGACGAGGTCGCTGCGTCTCATCGGGTCGCCGTCATTGACGCAGTAAAACTCCTCGAAGCAGGCTGGAAACAGGTGTGCGACGCGGTTTGGGTTGTGACCTGCCCACCGGAGCAGCAACTGCGCCGCCTGGTGGAAATGCGCGGGATGGACGAAGCCGAGGCGTGGACGCGCATCACCGCGCAGCCGCCGCAGGAGAGCCGCGTTGCTCAGGCCGACGTGGTGATTGATAATGGCGGCGCCCTCGATGCGACGCGCGCCCAGGTTGACGCTGCGTGGGCGCGCATTCCTGCCTGACGGCGGGCGGCGCCAGGGCGCATCGCGATGCGCCCCGCCCCGTCTCCCTATGGTTTCGTGACCACGATCCCGTCCGCATCGGCATACACCCGATGGCCCGGTACGAACAGAATACCCGCGAAATGCACCGGTTCGTCGCGCGATCCCGTGCCGCGCTTCGCGCTGCGTCTCGGGCACGGCGCCAGCGCCTTGATGCCGATAGGGATCGTTGCCAGTTCCGCAGTATCACGCACGCATCCGTTCACGATGATGCCAGCCCAGCCGTTCTGCTGCCCCAGCATCGCCAGCATGTCGCCCACCAGCGCGCAACGCAGCGATCCGCCGCCATCAATGACCAGGATGCGCCCATCGCCCGGCTCGCTTAATGCTCCACGCACCAGCACATTGTCCTCGAAAACGCGTACCGTGGCGATCGGACCGGCGAACGCCTGCACACCGCCAAAATCACGCAGCAGCGGCGCGGCGACCTGGACTTCGCCATCAGAAGCGTCGCAGATGTCGGTAGTTTTCATGGTCTGGCTTACTCCCTTCTGTTTCCGGCATACTCCCGGTCATTTCGAGGCGTGGAAGTGACGGCCACGACTCCTGGCGCCGGAACGTCCGGCGGATGAGCAACACTGGCCGCGCACACCTATCGCCGGCTGCCAATCGTCTCTTCCGCTGAGAGTAACGCGCGATACAACTGCTCATGGCGCGCAGCGATGGCCGGCCAGGAGAACGGCGCCGCAAGCGCCCTGCCCGCCTCGCCCAGACGCGACCGCAGCATCATATCATTCGCCAGCCGCACGATGGCGCCAGCCAGCGCGGTGGCATCACCGGGCGGCGTGATCAGCGCGTGCTCTTCATCGCGTAACGCTGCGGCACCGCGGGTCGTCACCGTCGGTATGCCGTGGGTGAGCACCGCCAGCAGACTACCGCGCCGGAACGAAGCGCCATCAGCAAATGGCAATGCGGCCATATCAGCCGCCAGCAGATGCGCCGAAACGTCAGCTTCATGACAGTGGCCAGTGACGATGACTCGCCGGGTCAGATCATCAGCAGCGATCCGTCGCCGGATCTCGGCGGCATAGGCGCGGTCGGAGGGTGCCGTGGCCTCGCCTCCGATAATCAGTAACCGGAAGGTATCCGGTAGATGGGCCAGCGCCTGTACCAGCGTATCGAGCCCTTTGCTGCGCGAGATCAGGCCAAAATAGGCAATCAATGTCTCGTCCGGCGCGATACCCAGGTGACGGCGCCAGGCGCCACGCTCATATCCTGGCGGCGGTGCAACGCCAATATTGGCGCCGATAGGAATAACCTCAGGCGCCCGGTGAGCTTCTGCCACACCCCACCGGCACAGTTGCGCCGCATCTTCCTCATTTGTTGCCACCGTGGCATCAGCATCGATCATCAACCGCCGTGTTACGCGGTCGCGCAGCGGGCCGGCCTTAGGAAACAGGTACGGCGGTAAGAGATCGTGCGCCGTCACCACGATGCGCGGCCGATCAGCGCGCATGCGCAGGCGGCCCGGCAGGAAATTGATCGCCGGGTGCATGCCGTATGCGCCGGTCTGATACTGGATATGCAACACATCCGGTCGCAGGTCGGCGAGCGCGCGGCGCACCGCGCCCCAGCATCGAAAGTTCCAGCGGTCGAGTGCCAGCCGGAAGACGCGTGGTGTCCCCCCATCGGCGACAGTACCTGGCGTACCGGTGAGCACGATGACCTGGTGACCACGTTGCGCCAGCGCCATGCCCAGGTGGCGCGTGTAATCGCCGACGCCGCCCGGGCATGGTGGGTATTCGGCGCTGAGCAGAGCGATCTTCATGGATGGTCTCGCGAAGCGCGTCCCTGATACCATGCGCCGCCTTGAAATCGGACTGTCATACATGCCTCTGCATGATGTGCAGCGCCGGGTGTTACGATGCATGCATCACGAACGCCGCAGGTGTGCGACAACGATTGAGCATCAAAGGAGCATCTCATGCAAACGAGGCATTGGTCAGACACGACGCACACGAGTATCGCTCTGATCGTAATCTTGCTGCTGGGCTGGTGCGTCCTTACCACCGGCATAACGCATGCATCGGAAGCAGAGCCATCGCCGGTACCGACAGTAGCGCCGACCAGTTCGCCTGAGCGCGCCACACCTGATGCTCCTATCGGGCAGGCCCCGCTGGCGCTTGTCAAGCAGGCATCAACCGGCTCAATCACCCCGGGCCAGATATTCAACTATACCCTGCAGGTAATCACGCAGCGTGACCAGGCCAGCATTGAAGTACGCGACCTTATTGATGAGCGTATCGAGATTGTCGGTGTTGACAGCCCATCAGGATCGTGCCACAGCGCCGGGGCGGTCATCTGCACCGTCCAGGCGAGGGCAGGCGAACCGGCGACGATCACCATTATCGCGCGATCACGCGCCGGCGTCGCGCCTGGTGACAGCCTGATCAGCCAGGCATCGGCGCAGGACGACAGCAACTTCACTGCGGCATCGGAACGGGTAGCAGTGCTGGTTGCGGCGCCTGTGCCGCCGGCTGCAGCGAATGGCGTCGAAGCTCGCCCACACGCCGGGTCGAGTGCGCCGGCCGAAAAACACACCAGGCGGGCGAAGCAAGCCGTTCCAGCCGGTGGAGAGGTACCGGCGCCAGCACCTGCCAGGGTGGCACCGGCGTTATCGCGCGCGGAACGTGCACTGAACGGCGCGCTGGACAGCACAGCGTCGTTGCCGATGCCGGTCACAGCGGGTACCGAGGGTGCATCCTGGTTGGATGGCATCACGACCATTATTGAGAAGTGATACTTGTGGGCCGGCAACGGTCACTCACGCGCGCCGGCCAAGCAGACTCGTCGTGATGGTGCGCAACGTGGCCAGGGCGGTACCATCACCACTGACGCGATCGAGTGCCGCCAGCGCTTCGCCGTGAAAGGCTGCTGCGGCGCCTTCGGCATACACGCGCGCGCCGGTGGCGTCGAGGATGGCCAGGATGGCGCGCACGTCTGATTCGTCGAGGGATGGGCGGGCATAGAGCGCCGCCAGGCGCTCTCGATCCGGGGCGGTCGTCAGTGCATAGATGACGGGCAAGCTCAGTTTGTGACGGTACAGATCGGCGGCGAACGGCTTCCCGGTCTGTGCCGGGTCGCCCCAGATCCCAAGCACATCATCTTCGATCTGGAAAGCCAGGCCAAGCGCGCGCCCGAAGTCATAGAACGCGCGGGCCGTTTCCTCGTCTGCGCCACCGACGAGCGCGCCCAGTTCGGCTGCCGCCGCAAGCAGCACAGCCGTCTTACGCTCGATCATCGCCAGGTATGCTGCCTCGTCAATCTGCAAATCGCCCTCATAACTCAGGTCGAGGAACTGCCCCTCGCAGATCTTCAGGATGGTCTCATCGAACCGTCGCAGCACATCAAGGACCGTCGTGGCCGGCGTACCGGTCTGCGCCAGCCGGTGCAGCGCCAGGTGCGCCACGACGAACATCCCGTCGCCGGTATTGATCCCTTGCGCCAGCCCCCACAGTTTCCAGACCGTCGGTCGCCCGCGCCGGGTCTCACCCTGATCTTCAATGTCGTCGTGGATGAGCGAGAAATCATGGATGAGCTGGATTGCTGCCGCGAGCGGCAGCGCAACGCGCGGATCGCCGCCTGCGGCACGGCAGCAGAGCAGGCAGAGGCGCGGGCGCAGCAATTTGCCCGGATCAAACATTGCCGGTCGCAATTCCTCATCGCGCCAGCCAAGGTGATACTCCTGCATGGCATAAAAGCGCGCAACACGTTCCTCCGCCTGCGGGAAGGATGCGCGCATTGCCACTTCAATCGCCGCCCGCTCATCTGCAAGGTTCATAGATGTCATCCTGCCGTAATCTTATGTAACCGGCCAGTAATCCGCATGGCTTGAGGTTTGCGTGCGACGTTAGTACACTACACGTGAGTAGAGCGCAGCGTCATATCGACACCCGTCGGCGCTCGCCAGCATACGGCAATCAATCCCAGCGCAACACACGCCACTGAAAGGAGTCGCGCCGATGCCGCTCAACATGCGCTTCCGCTTTAGCCCGACCAAAGATGGACTGGTCAAGGTACTGGGTCCACTTGAAACCGACATCATGCAGATTATCTGGCAAGACGAACGCAGCACCGTCAAGAAGATCCATCGTAAGCTGTCGCAGCAGCGCGATATCGCCTACACTACCGTAATGACGACGATGAGCCGGCTTGCCGAGAAAGGCGTATTGCACCGTCATCGCGAAGGGCTGGCCTATGTGTATACACCGGCGATCAGCGAGGACGACTTCGTGACCATGGTGGTGCAGCAGGTACTTGACGGTTTGCTGGATGACTATAGCACCACAGCGGTTGACTACATGATTGATTATCTGGCGCGCCGCAACCCCAGCGAGTTGCGCCGCATCCAGAAGAACATTCAGTCGCGCGTCGCCGCTTGACCTGATGCTGACGCCGACCGGAAGGATCAAGGGCCAGGAACTGCAGACAACACCCGGGGTTGTGGTTCCTGGCTCTTAGTGCCTATCCGAAGAACGGATGGTTGGATGGCATTGTGAGCGCTAGCGAAGCAAACTACCGGCGCGATAAGAGATTGCTTCGTCGCTGACGCTCCTCGCAATGACAAGAGGCAGATGGTTTTTCGGATAGGCACTTAGTTGCATCACCCCACAGATCGTACTCCAGCGCCTGCGTGATTGTCACATCAATGAAGGTGCCGGCCTCAGCCTCGCCCCAGACGAACACCTGCCCATCAACTTCGGGCGCGTCACGGAACGAACGCCCGATCGCCAGTGGCCGGCCGTCATCGGCCTGTCCCTGACCTTCCACCAGGACCCGCATACGACGGCCAACCCAGCGACGGTTACGCTCAAGCGAGATCTGCTGTTGCAGTTGCATCACGGTATGCCAGCGGCGCTCAATAATCCGCGGCGCCACCTGGTGTGGCAGGGCGGCAGCCGGTGTTCCCGGTTCCTGCGAATAACGGAACACTCCGACGCGGTCGAGTTGCATCTCTTCCAGAAATGCCGTCAGTGCGCGAAATTCGGCATTCGTCTCGCCGGGGAAGCCGACGATGAATGTGGAACGCAGAGCGATATCGGGCATTGCGGCGCGCAACTCGCGGATGATACCTTTCGTGCGGTCGGTATCGGGCGGGCGGCGCATGCGGCGCAGCGTATCCGGGTGGGCATGTTGCAGCGGCATGTCAAGGTAACGGCAGATCTGCGGTCGCTGCGCCATTGTCGCGATCAGGCGCTCACTGATGCCATGTGGGTAGGCATACATCAGGCGGATCCAGGTATCGGCGGGCAACACGTCGCACAATTCGTTGAGCAATGTCGCCAGGCCATCCTGCAGGCGCAGATCGCGGCCATAATCGGTCAGGTGCTGCGCCACCAGCACGATTTCCCTCACCCCTGCAGCAGCAAGTTCCTGCGCCTCGCCAAGGATGGCGCCCACTGCCTTGGATCGCATATCACCCTTGAATGACGGAATGGTGCAGAAGGCGCAGCGCAGGTTGCATCCATCAGAAATTTTCACATAGGCCGATGGACCCGTGGCGCGCCGGCGGATCGGCGCCGTGCGCCAGTCGGCATACGCGCCGGGCACGCCGAGATCAAGCGATGAGGGAAGAGAGGCAGGGGATGGCCACGCGGTGGAACTCGTGAGCGGAATGATATCCGGCTGGATGACCGGACGTGGAGCGTGACCGTCCTCCACCCGTCGTGTTCCATTGTGTGCTGCTTCGACGACCTCGCCGATACGCATCCATTCACGCGTGCCGAGAATGGCATCAACGCCAGGCACCGCGGCAACCAGCGCACCGTGGCTTTCAGCCATGCACCCGGCGGCGACCAGGCGCTGGCCAGGCGTTTTGCGCGCAGCAACATCGCGCAGAACACGAAGCGTTTCGTCACGGGCTGCGGCGATGAACGAACAGGTATTAACGACCACCACATCGGCATCGGCGGCGCTGGCGGCCAGAACATGACCTTGAGCGGCGAGGATGCCGCTCATACCTTCGCTATCGACCTGATTTTTCGGGCAGCCGAGCGTAATAATATGAAACTTCATCACTTAACGGTAGTTGGTGAATTGCAGCGGAATCGGAAACTCGTCCTGATGTTCCTTCACCAGGCGGATGACCGCCTGCAATTCATCGCGGCTCTTGCTGCCCACGCGCAAGACATCACCCTGGATGCGCGGTTGCACTTTCGGAAACTGGTCGCGAATAAGTTTCGCCAGTTTTTTTGCCGTTTCTTCAGGAATGCCCTGTTGCAGCGTAGCGACCTGGCGCACCCGGCCACCACTGATCTCCTGCACCGCGCCAAACTTGAATATCTTGATCGAGAGATTGCGGCGCAACGCCTTTGTCTGCACCAGGTCGCGCACCGTGGCCAGATACATTTCCGAGTCGGTGGTAATCGTCAGTTCTTTCTCGCTCAGGGCAATCTCGGTTCTGGTATCCTTGAGATCGAAACGCGTCGCCACTTCGCGGCGCGCCTGGTCAACAGCGTTCACCAGTTCCTGGCGATCGAATTCGGACACAATATCAAATGTACTCTCAGCAGGCATGTCACTTCCCGGGTTGATTCGTGAAGCGCCCGGGCGACAACCGGCCCGAGGCGAGGTGCGAAACGACAGGGGGCGCCAGCATGGCACAACGCGCGACTATTCCTAGGGCGGCCAGTCGAATGTGACAACCTCACCGGGTGTTGCGCCGAGGCGGCGTTCCTGGTCATTGATGACCACCGTGACAACCGCCGCGTTGCCGGCGCGCACCGAAACACTGCGGCGGGCAGTATAGCGTACGGAGCGCCCCGGTGCCAGTACACGGCGAAACACCGACTCGCCATCGGTCTTGATCTCGAGCCAGGACCCGGGATTATCGCCCGGATCGATGCGTACTTCCAGCACAATCGGCGCCTCCGGCTCGCGCGTCTTTGTCGGCGCGGGGGTCATCACCACACCGGCGATCGGTACGCGAGTCACGGTCGGTGAGACGAGTGGCGGCCTGGTTGCATCGGGCGGCACGGTCGGCAACGGGCTGGGTGCCGGCGGCGGCGTGATTGTCGGCGCCGCAGCGAGTTGCGCGCTTTCGCCAATCCGGTTGGTGGCGCTCAATACCAGGTAGGTGACACCCACCAGCGCCAGGACGACGAAGAATACGCCGATAAGGCTTGGCGCGACACATCCGCGCACGCGAGGGTTCGACGTCGCCGGAACGATCCGGATCGGGTCGGTCCGGCCGCGTTCGTAGCGGTAGCATTCGATGAGTTCGTCGGCGGAGAGGCCGAGAAACGCCGCGTAGTTGCGAATAAAGCCGCGTATATAGACGTCACCGGGGAGGTTCTGGTAGTCTCCGTCTTCGAGTGCAACAATGTAACGCTGCAAGATGCGGGTTTCGGCAGCGGCCTGCGACAGGCTGATCCCCTGGCTTTCGCGAGCCGCGCGCAGCTGCTCGCCCAGCTGGTTCATGACAGGTATTCTCCTCACAATGTTACGCGCCTGTACTCAGGTCGTCAGATGTACCGCGCGCAACACGCGAACCACCGCGTTGCCTGGCGGCTTTCCTCCTGGGCAACGCCGGACGCATAGATTCGGATCAATTGCAGATGCGTCTCGGGAGCGCATTATAAAGGAAAGCGCGCGGCACGGCAACCGCGCGCTTTTGTGAATAATGGACTTACTTTGGCGTCGTGATAACGACGTTATCATACACCGCGCCTGCCTCGGTACTGAAGTTCTCGAGGTAGAGCGCCGGCTGGCCACTCGTCACCCGTCCATCCGTGAACGTCTGCAACTCGACGCCATTCACGCTGAAGGTAATACGATCGCCCTCCGCTCTCAGCGCCACGCGGTTGACCTGCCCCGGCTTGATGGCCCTGGCGCTGGTCTTTTCCTGTAGTGTCGTCCAGCGATCATTAACCGAGACAAAACAGCCATAGCTATTATTGCCGTCGATCCAGCAGGTGTAGTAGTCGCGCGTGTCGCTTGGCGTGCCGACCCCGTACCGTACGGCGACACCGGCACGCGAGTCGCCGACGATCAGCACATCGGCGCTCACCTCCAGGTCGGTGGTGGGGTCGAAATCAGGCGCGGTGAGGTAGTAGATGTCGGTATCGCGCAGTGTGATATCGTAGGTGCCATTGACGATTGCCGCGCGGATGCTGTCGGTGTCTTCGACGCTCCAGTTGCCGTCATCGCGGCTGAAATCATAGACGGTGCGATTCACTGCGCTGTCGGCCGAAAGTGGAACGGATGGGTCAACCTCGTAGGAGTTCAGAATGTCGTTCAGCGAGTCTTTCAGGTCATCAAACTGCTCGTTGGGAATGCCGAAGGTCAGCAGTGATACTTTGTCGCCATTCTGGTAGATGAAGCTATTGGCGAGCAGTCTGGCCTGTACGCCACCGCTGGCCTGGGCAGTGTAGCTCCAGATAATCTGCACCCCACCGCTCTGCAACTGCTCGGGCGGGTCCATTGAAAAATCTTGCTCACCACTGAATGATTCAACGAAACTGGTGAGCCGCTCCTGCAACTCGTCCTGCGTCAACTGCTCGGCTGATTCGGACACGCTGACAATAATGAGGGCATTCTCGGCCTCGTCGGTCCAGAGATAGAGTGCGGCGGCATCGGTGCTGCTATCGTCAACGTTCCAGCCATCCGGAACATCAATGCTGAACAGGCCGTTCGGGTGCTGGAACGTAACGAGCCGGTCAATGACGACTGGCCGGAGTTGCCCGCTGCTGCTCCCTGTGGCGATGGTCGGCGCAGGCGTCGCCGTCGGCGCGGCCGTCGGGCGGGGCGTCGAAGTCGGGCGGGGCGTCGAAGTCGGGCGGGGCGTCGAAGTCGGGCGCGACTCTGGTGTTGCTGTGGGTTGCTGTGCCGTACCGCCGCCGCATCCCACCAGGGCGAAGGCAACGAGCAACGCGAGCATGAGCAGGTGTGTGTTGCGCATCGAGAGGCCTTTCTGGATAGAGCGTATCGCCGGCAATATCCCGAAAACGAGTATGCCGGAAGAATTGTAACACGAGGCCGCAAACGCCGGAACAGCCAGTTCCGTGCCTAGCGCAACCCGCTGATTTCCGAGTAGCGGAAGCAATCAACCAGATGATCATTCACCATGCCGGTTGCCTGCATATGGGCATACATGATCGTTGGCCCGACGAAGCGAAAGCCGCGACGCACCAGATCCTTGCTCAGTGCGCGTGACTCGGTCGTTTCAGCAGGGATATCGCTCATGACGCGCCAGGCGTTCTGGTGCGGGCATCCATCAACGAAGCGCCAGATATAGGCGTCGAAACTGCCAAACGCCTCCTGAACGCGGAGGAAGGCGCGCGCATTGTTCACCGCCGCCTCAATCTTCAACCGGTTGCGCACGATGCCGGGGTTCTGCAGCAGCGCAGCAATGTCTGCTTCATTGTATGCCGCAACCGCCGCCGCGTTGAAACCCGCGAAGGCGGCACGGTAGGCCTCGCGCTTGCGCAGGATCGTCGCCCAGCTCAGGCCGGCCTGCGCCCCTTCCAGGATGAGGAACTCAAACAGCATCCGGTCATCATGGACCGGAACACCCCACTCGCGGTCATGATACGCAATATAACGTGGATCGCTGCCGGCCCAGGGGCAGCGCAACAATACAGGATTCATACTCTGATCGTGCTTCGTAGTCTCATCAATCTATCAGGCATTCGCAACCGGATTGTGATGAACCTGTCATCGTGCTGTCATATAAGCCGCTAGGTAGTATAGCGCGGAATCACTAGGCTTGAAGCAGGCCAACCCGCGCAAGAGTAAGCCACGGCCGGCTCCCGTGTGCTCAATGAAGGAATGGAGTGTCCGCCATGAAATCGCGGCCTTTCATCCAACGCACCGTCGTATTGCTTGTCACTGTCATCGGCCTGATCACGGTCCTCTTCGTCAGCCGGACCAGCGCCGCCGCGGTGTACATCGTACGCGGCCCGACGACGGCCGTCTGTTCAACGACCGGCCAGCTCGTTGCGGCAACGTTCCAGAACAACATGTTTGGTTCGGAGTTGCACGGGTTCCTGGATCAGGAAGGAGTAACGGTCAGCATTCAGTTCCCCGACGGTCGGATCTTCAGCCTGGACGATACGTTGCTGCTTGATGGCGTGGTTGATCTTCCGCCGCATTTTGCCTTGCCACCATACCACGCCGATGTCGCGGGCGATATCTATTTTGAGTTCCCGGTCACCAACAAGTGGCCCTATGGCTGTTACAAATTGACGGCGGTCGGGCGGGGCAGCCGGCAGACGGCGATCGGCTACATGGTCGTGACGCCGCGCACCGGCGCTGCGCCATCGGCCAGCCCGGCGCGGTTGGCGGTATGGGACAATGGCACCTTCAATGCCTTTGCCTTCCACGACGCGCTGGTGAATATCCACGGCACGAACTTCTTCCCCAACGAGGTGATTTCGGTCTGGATCACGCAACCTGACGGCACGGTGATCGACTACCCGCAGCAAGTCGCCAGCGATATCGGTAATTTCCAGTCGTCGTTTGTGTTCACCAACGCGCACCAGACCGGACGATACACCTTCACGGCGCTGGGCACGTTCAGTGGTTACCAGGTGTTTGCACCCTTTGAGTTGCGCGCGCGCTCATCCACGCCAAGCGGCTGGGCACAGCTCCGCGTCGCCTATCCGGCGCAGGCGTCAACGCGCCAGAATGGTGGCGTGGCGGTAACCGGGGCGCTTTTCACGCCGGATGAATACGTCGCGCTCTGGATCACCTTGCCGAACAATGCAGTCCGTAGCCTGCCGACGCAGCTTGCTGACGGTAATGGCGACTTCTTCGCGGTGATCGACCTTGACGAGCGGTTGCCGGTGGGTCGCTACAGCATTACGGCGAAAGGGATCGCCAGCGGGCGGCTGCAAATCGCAAGCTTCGACGTGACGCCGGGGAGCTTCCAGGCGGCCAGCATCGCCGACCCGGCCGATCCGGTGCCGGCGGTCATTGAGTCGAATGTCGGCGACCAGCCAGGGTTCGTTGCGCTCACCACGGGAACCGTTGCCCGGTTGACGGTGACCCTGCTTGAGCGGAGCGGCCCCACCGACGTGGTACGCGTGACCGGCTCAGGGTACGAAGGTAATGAGCCGGTGGGTGTCTGGATGACGTTCCCTGACGATGCCGTGCTTGGCCTGGCCAGTCTGACCGCCGACAGCGACGGCGCCTTCAGCGTGGACGTAGACCTGGGCCTGACGCTCGGCAGCGGGCATTACCGGGTGACGGCCGAGGGTGTGAATAGCGGGCGCCTGGTCATCGCCACCTTTGATGTCGCGGGTGGGAGTGGAACCGCCGTGAACGGTACGGCTGACGGGATCTACCTGGTTCCGCCGATCCAGACCCTCGGCGGCCCGACGAACCTGGGTGGCGCGGTCAGCAATCCTGGCCCTGAACAGACGCCGCCCGATCAGCAGCGCTGCAACGCACCGGAAGCACTCTGGACGCCGGATTGCTGATAGGAGGACGGTTGTCGCCGCGATGGTGGCCGGCGGCGGAACCGTGTGAGCCATCTTGCCATTCGTCACTGAGGGGAGGCGCAGGATACCCGCCGGGGTGCCTGCGCCTTTGCTGTTGCATGAGCCGTTCCGGATCCTGTGGTATACTGTAAACAGTACTGACCAGTCAGTCGATTGGTGGAAGGCACAGTGATGATCTCTTCGGAACATCCGGCACCGACGCGGCGTGAGCCGTCATCAACGCGCGAGCGCATTCTGGAAGCTGCGCTGGATATTTTCGCGTCGAAGGGATACCACGATGCGCGGCTCGACGATATTGTTGAAACAGCGCGGATTTCGAAGGGTTCCATCTATTTCTATTTTCCGAACAAAGAACGGCTGTTCCTGGCGCTGGTCGATCAGTTTGCAGACCTGCTCGAGCGGCGCGCGAGCGAGTCGATCGCCAGGCAACCGCGGGTCGGGATCGCGCGCGTGCGGGCTGCGGTTGTTGCGGTGCTCGAGACGTTTGGTAAGTATCGTCGCCCGGCAAAGATCCTGCTGGTTCAAGCCGCAGGGTTAGGCGCGGCCTTTGAGAAAAAACGGCTCGAGGTGACCGACAGATTTGCCGTGCTGATCAAGCTCCACCTTGACGAAGCGATCGCCGTCGGCGACATCCGGCCAGTTGATACAACGGTTGTGGCGCACGCCTGGATGGGCGCGATCTACAACCTGGTTATTCGCTGGGTGATTACGGGAGATCCGCCTGCCGATCGTATTCCGCCAACCCTGGTGCCGCTGCTGTTGCGTAGTGTTGGTTATCCGGTCGAAGATGAGGGTGACCGGTGACAGGGTGAGAACAGGAGAAGGCCAAACGGGAGAGCGGGAGAACGAGGGAAGAGACGAAGGCGAGCATGCACAGGAGAAGAACGCACCCTCACATGATTTGTCAAGAGATGCGGGTGTTTTATTCAGTGTGCCATATCCTATGCAAGACACCTTCCAGCGCAAATACGGCCAGTTGATCAGTCTGAGCCTGCCATGCCCCGGCGTATCGCCGGCGGATCTGTTGCGGCATGCGCATGGTCAGTCACGTTGTTTCTGGGAGAGCGCGCGTGACGGGGTCGCGTTCGCCGGGATGGGCATTGCCGTCGAGTTGATGGCCTGGGGTGCGAATCGATTCGCAGCTATTGAGGATCAGGCGCGCGATCTGTTCAGCAATGCGATCATGCTCGACGAGCGCGAGCCGCTGGCCGCACCGCGCCTCTTCGGCGGGTTCGCTTTTCATGATGATTTCGTGCCCGACCTGGCATGGGCCGATTTCCCGCCGGCGCATTTTGTGTTGCCGCACTATCAACTGGTTCGTGTGCGCGATATGTTCTGGTTGACGCTGAACGTCCACGCTCCGCCCGGCGAGAATCCGCATGCGCTGGAAGCCGATCTGCGCGAGGCGCTCCAGGCGCAGATCGACCGCCTCCAGGCGCCGCCGGCATCGCCGCCGCGCCGGTCGCAGGCACGTGTGCATTACCCGATGCCGTTCGCCGATTGGGAGGCTGCCGTCTGGCAAATCACCAGCCGGATCAGGGCCGGCGATCTCAAAAAGGTGGTGCTGGCGCGGCTTGCCGAGGCAACCTTCGACCCGGCCATTGATGTCGACCAGGCGCTTGCGCGCCTGGAACGGGCGTATCCCGATACGTACCGCTTCCTGTTTGAGCCGCGCCCGGGTCATGCATTCTTCGGCGCGACCCCGGAATTGCTGGCACAGGTTGATGGCGACCAGGTCGCAACCATGGCGCTGGCGGGCAGCATCCGGCGTGGCGCGACCCCTGAGGAAGATGAGCGCATGGCGGCGGCATTGCTCGACAGCGCCAAGGATCGCAATGAGCACCAGATTGTGGTTGACCAGATGCGCGCCCGGCTGTCACCATTGACCAGCCGGCTCGATGTCGGCGCAACCGGCGTGATTGCGCTGAGTAACATTCAGCATCTGCACACGCCGATCAGCGGTGTCCTCCGCGAACCTCGCGGTATTCTGCCGGTGATCGCGACGCTGCATCCCACCCCGGCATTAGGCGGCGAACCGCGCGATGTCGCAATGCGCCTGATTAGCATCCTGGAACCGGCGCCGCGTGGCTGGTACGCCGCGCCGGTCGGGTGGATCGATCAACGGCTCGACGGCCAGTTTGGCGTGGCGATACGTTCGGCGGTGGCGCAGGATAGGCGTGCCTGGTTGTATGCCGGCGCGGGAATCGTTGCTGAGAGTGACCCGCAAAAGGAGTGGGATGAAACGCGCCTGAAGTTCAGGCCGATGCTGCACGCGTTGAACGTTGAAGGTTGAAGGTTAATCAAGCCAACCCGCAACCTGTACCCTGTACCCTGGAACCTGTAGCCTCAGGACACATCCATGCCCAATCGCAACACCTTGTACGCCACCACCCTGGTCGACGAGTTGGCGCGCGCCGGGCTGCGCCATGTCTGCCTGGCGCCGGGGTCGCGCAATACGCCGCTGGTGCTGGCCTTTGCCCGCCATCCGGCGATTCAGGTATCGTCGCATCTGGACGAGCGCAGCGCGGCATTTTTCGCGCTTGGCGTAGCGCTGGCGACCGATACGCCGGCGGCGGTGGTATGCACCTCGGGTTCAGCGGCGGCCAATTTCTTCCCGGCGATTGTGGAAGCGCATCAATCGGGCGTGCCGTTGCTGGCGCTGACCGCTGACCGGCCGCATGAATTGCGCGACAGCGGCGCGAATCAGACGATTGACCAGGTGAAGATGTTTGGTGGGTTCGTGCGCTGGAGCGTCGACGCGGCCCTGCCTGAAGCCACACCGCCTGCCGTGGTGTTGCGCAATCTGCGCACGCTGGCGGCGCGCGCCATGGCGATCGCCAGCGGCTCGCCACGTGGTGTGGTGCATATCAACCTGCCATTCCGCTCGCCGCTCGAACCCACCCCGGTAACCGGCGATCTGACCGCTGCACCGGCAGATGCTCGCGAGCGCGCCGATACCCTGCCGTTCACCGCGATGTCGCGAGCCGCGGCAGTCGCTCCGTCGCAACCAGTGGTCGCTGAGCTTGCAGCACTGCTCCGACGCCATGAGCGCGGCGTGATCGTCTGCGGCCCACGCTGCCCGGACGGCGCATTCGGCGATCTGATTTCCGAACTGGGGCGCCGCACCGGCTACCCGGTTCTAGCTGACGGCATCTCCGGCGTGCGTTTCGGTTACCCCGATGTGCTCGGCGCCTATGAAACATTTCTGTTCGGCGCGCACACGATGCCAGCGCCGGAACTTGTCGTGCGTTTCGGCGCGGTGCCGACCTCCAGATGGCTCAACCAGTATCTCGATGCCGCCGCCCCGCCGGTGGTGATACACGTGCGTGCCAGCGGCGTCTGGGCCGACGATAGCCACCGGGTGAGCCATTTCGTGGCCGCCGACGAATGTGAAACAATCCGCGCGCTGCTGGATCATCTGCCACCGCGTGACACCGGGTGGGCGCAACCATTCCGTGACGCCGAGGCGCGCGCCTGGAGCGCGCTGGATGATGCCCTGGCCACCGGCACCTATTTCGACGCCGCAGCCGTCTATGATGTCGTCGATCTGCTGCCGCCCGGATCGTCGCTGTTTACCGGCAATAGCCTGCCGATACGGCATCTCGACCAGTTTGGCCGGCCTGGAGCGAAACGCATCCATGCCCACGCCAGTCGCGGTGCGTCGGGTATTGACGGGAATATCTCGACGGCGCTCGGCATCGGGGCAGGCCGGCCTGATGCGCCGCTGGCGGCGATCGTCGGCGATATTACGTTCTACCATGATATGAACGGCCTGCTGGCGGTACGGCGCTGTGGCGTACCGGTGACGATCGTATTGCTGAATAACGACGGTGGTGGCATTTTCCATCGTCTGCCGATCAATCAATTCGAACCGGAGTTCACCCGGTATTTCCTGACGCCACACGGGCTGGATTTCGCGCATGCGGCCAGGCTGTATGGTCTGGAGTATGTTCGGGTGACCGAACGTGACGCCTTCCGGCGCGCGTTTCGTGCGAGCATCACCGCGCGCACCGCCACCATCATCGAGCTCCGCACCGACGCACGCCTCGATCTCGAACGGCGCGGTGCGGTCATGAAATCTGCGCGGAGGTAGGTCAGGATCATCACAGTTACTATTGAACGGTGCGGCACGACACAGGCAATCCGTTATTCCAGCCGAAGCGAGGAATCCGCAGCGCGATGCGGTGAGTCAGCGAATCGCTGCCCCGCACTGCAGACCGCTCACTCCGTTCGGGGTAACAAAGGATAGGGATCGCAGCAAACCGCCGCGCAATCCGGATTCCTGTGACATGGTTCGCATATTCGCCTGCTGTCATTGCGAGCCGTTCGGCAGGCTCCTCAGAAACATATTGAGGCGAGGGCATCCTGCCCTCGCGTAGCGTACGCGAGCGAGACGCCCGCGCTCCGCAGCAACCAATCGTTTCTGCCGGCGCCATTGGCCCGCCAGCCATCAGGCACTCAGGGCGAACCTCTCGGCATTGCGCGCCTCAGGATGAAAGCGCTATAAGAAACTCCGAAAAGCATTGTTCGATCCACACTTGCGGATAACAATATTCAAACATAGGAGCACAACCAATGGCACAGTTTGCGCCCAACCTCTCGACCCTGGTCGCGTGGACCGAAGTCAGGCAGTACGAAGATATCACCTATCATATCGGCGGCGGCATTGCGCGGATCGCCTTCAACCGGCCGGAAATCCGCAATGCCTTCCGCCCCAGGACTATTGATGAGATGACCGAAGCCTTCCTGCATGCCTGGCATGACAGCTCCGTCGGCGTGGTCATCCTGACCGGCAATGGGCCGAGCCCGAAGGACGGCAAGTATGCCTTCTGTTCTGGCGGCGACCAGACGGTGCGCGGCCAGGCAGGGTATGTCGACGACCAGGGGGTCGCACGCCTGAATGTGCTACAGCTCCAGCGCTATATTCGCACCATGCCAAAGCCGGTGATTGCGGCGGTCGCGGGGTATGCCATCGGCGGCGGGCATGTGCTGCACGTGATCTGCGACCTGACGATCGCGGCGGATAATGCCGTCTTCGGGCAGACCGGGCCGATCGTTGGCAGTTTTGACGCCGGATTCGGCTCCAGTTATCTGGCAGCGATTGTCGGTCAGAAGAAAGCGCGCGAAATCTGGTTCCTCTGCCGCCAGTACAACGCGCAACAGGCGCTGGAGATGGGCCTGGTCAATACCATCGTTCCTGTCGAAGAACTAGAGGACGAAGCGGTGCGCTGGTCACAGGAAATCCTGGCCAAGAGCCCGATGGCGATCCGCTTCCTCAAAGCCGGGCTCAATGCCGAACTCGATGGTCAGACCGGCATTCAGGTGCTGGCGGGTGATGCGACGATGCTGTTCTATATGACCGAGGAGGGCAGCGAAGGCAAGAATGCTTACCTGGAGAAGCGCAAGCCCGACTTCTCGAAGTTTCCACGCCGCCCGTGATGCACGACTGGCTTGCAGCGCAAACGATGGCGCGCCCCGACGGTGTGGCGCTCGTCATTGACGACACTACCTTCACCTTTCGCGCGCTGAATGAACGGGTCGCGGGCTTTGCGGCGCGCCTGGCGGCGGCCGGCACGCAACGCGGCGGCGTGCTCGGCATTCTGCTGCCGAATCGACTCGAAGCCGCGCTGGCAGTGTATGCCGCCGCGCGTCTGGGAGTCACACTGGCGCTGCTGAACACCCGCCTGACTCCGGCGGAACTGGACGGGCAGATCGCGCGCGCGGCCTGTTCGCTGCTGGTCTGCGACTCTGAAACGCTGGGCGTGGCGCTTGAACTGAATGGCGCGCCGCCCATGGTCTGCGTTGACCCGGTCGATCGCCCGCCGGTGATACGCCTCGACCAGTTACCGGCCGACACGGTGGAGAACTATCGCGCCGGAACGATCACCCTCGATGACCCGTTCGCGATCATGTTCACGTCGGGAACCTCGGGGACTCCGCGCGGCGCGCTGTTGACCTATGGCGCAATCTTCGCCAGCGCGATGGGTTCGGCCTATCGCATCGGCGTATTGCCGCACGACCGCTGGTTGTGCGTCCTGCCGCTCTACCATGTCGGTGGAGTCAGCATTCTGCTGCGCTCATGCCTGTATGGCACAGCGGTCGATCTCTGGCGGCGTTTCGAGCCGGACGCGATCCTGCAGCGCTTATACGCCGCGCCGGTAACGCTGATTTCGCTGGTGCCGACCATGCTCTATCGCTTACTGGAACGCCATGATCCGGCTACGCCGCCGTGTGCGCTCCGGCTGGCATTGCTTGGCGGCGCGGCGACCCCGCCCGACCTGGCAGAGCGCGCGGCGCACCTGGGATGGCCGGTAGCGACAACCTATGGCCTGACCGAGGCTGCCTCGCAGGTCGCAACCGCGCTGCCGGAGGATGTGCGGCGCAAACCTGGCAGTGTTGGCAAGCCTCTGATCTTCAGCCAGGTGCGGGTCGTTGACGAAAGCGGGCGCGACCAGGCGCCGGGGATGTATGGCGAAATAATCGTCGGCGGGCCGACGCTGATGCAAGGATACCTGGGTGACATGCCGCTGGAACGCGCGCCAGACGGCGATGCCTGGTTTGCGACCGGCGATATCGGCTATCTCGACGCCGACGGCGATCTCTGGGTGGTTCAGCGGCGCAGCGATCTGATCATCAGCGGCGGCGAGAATATCTATCCATCGGAAATTGAACAGGTGGTACGCGCGCATCCCGCCGTTGCTGATGCGGCAGTGATCGGCGTACCGTCGCCGGAATGGGGCCAGCAGGTCGGTGCGGTGCTGGTGCTCCGCGATGCGACGGTACACATTGACGATATTCTGGCATTCTGCCGGACGCGCCTGGCGGGGTACAAATTGCCGCGTATCGTGCGTGTCGTAGATGAATTGCCACGAACCGCGTCGGGGAAGTTACAGCGCGCGGGATTGCGGGAGTTGTTGGGAGAGGGGGAGACAGGGAGACAGGGGGAGAGAGGGGGAGGGGGAGACAGGGAGAGGGGGAGATATGGCGACAAAAATAACAACGCACCGCGAACTGGAAGTCTACAAGAAGGCATTTGAGGCCGCGGTACAGATTATTGAGCTCCCAGAGCGATTTCCGGCAATTGAGAAATACTCGCCTGGAGTATTGGCTTGATTCCGGAGCCGCGCCGCAACACGACGGGATAACGTAATGACGCGCACACTGCCCATCATGATGCCAACATTGCTGTCCTACTATAGCGAAGACACCGGCGCAGGATCGCCTCTGCTGCTTTTGCACGGCTTCACCGGCAGCAGCGATAACTGGGCCGAACTGACGCCGCGCCTGAGCCATCGTTTTCGTGTCATACGGGTGGATCTACCGGGGCATGGCAGGACCGCCGCGCCGGCAGATCATGCGCGCGGAACAGTACCGGCGGTCGCGGCCGATCTCGCGACGCTCCTGGCAGAACGCAACGCGACGCCGGCGCACATCCTCGGCTATTCCATGGGCGCGCGGCTGGCGCTCGGCATTGCGCTAGGTCATCCACACGTGGTACGTTCTCTGATACTTGAAAGCGGCTCACCGGGGTTAGCGACCGCAGCCGAGCGCGCCGCGCGCCGCACCGCCGACGAAGCGCTGGCGGAGCGAATCGAGCGTAACGGCATCGTCGCGTTCGTTGATGAATGGGAGCGCCTGCCGCTCTGGGAAAGCCAGCGGAACCTGCCGGAAGCCACCCGCCGGCGCTTACGCGAACGCCGCCTGCGCTGCGATCCGGCGGGCCTGGCGGCGAGTCTACGGCAGATGGGAACCGGTGCGCAACCCTCCTTCTGGGATGATCTGGGGCGATTACAGGCGCCAACGCTGCTGATCACCGGCGCGCTCGACGCCAGATTCTGCGCAATTGCCGCAGCGATGCGGGCGCAGAACCCGGCGCTTCAGAATCAGGTCGTCGCTGGAGCGGGGCATGCGCCGCACCTGGAACAGCCTGCGGCATGGCTGGAACTTGTAGAGCGCTGGTTGAAAGTTGAGAGTTGAAGGTTTCAGGTGCATTCATGCGCCGCGCCCAACGCACGCATTGTGGCGA
The DNA here is from genome assembly GCA_013388755.1 of Chloroflexota bacterium. GTDB lineage: Bacteria > Chloroflexota > Chloroflexia > Chloroflexales > Roseiflexaceae > JACAEQ01. Next base: position 2,768 of record JACAEQ010000116.1, on the reverse strand, counting down.
TCATGCGATCGACGCTGGCGGCTGTAACGCCATACGCGGCTTCGACAGCTTCACGTTCGCGGCAATAGCGCGCCCAATCATGCTCACCGGTCATCTGGCTGAACCGTATCAATCATCATGGATCAGCGAATGCGCGGCGGCCAGCACCAGCGAACCGGTGGCCGGCCCAAGCGACATGCTTTCTTCATACTGCCTGCCGGGGTTGGCGTAATCCACCGGGGTGATGAATTCGTCGTCGGGCAGAATATAGCCGATCTCATCATCCGCCAGGCCAATAAGGATCTTGCAGGGGCCGGGCAGCGCCGCTTTCAGTTCGAACCCCAGGCGCGGCAGCAGTTCGCCGGGTACGGTGATGATCTGCGCCGGGCCAAGATCGAGATAGGTCACCGATGTCGAAAGCTGACCGTTAACCGGCCCGCGAGCGTGCAAGACCCCCATCTGTTGCGCCAGCGCCAGCAGCGGGTTGGCGAGCGGCAGATCAAATTCGGCGCGGCGCGTCTCCAGGCGAACCACATCGACAGCGGGCGCGGCCTCCAGCGCGTCCAGAGCGGCCGTGGCATAGGCGCGTCCCATCCGCCCGGCAAATGCCGGCGTATGGTCATCGGTATCAGGTGAGAGCATGCCACCCAGAGCGCCGGAGACATGTAGCGCCACGCCACCGGCGCGTTCTTCCACCGCGCGGCAGGCATAGCCGGCGTAATCAGCCGACAGCAACGTGCTCTCGCTCCAGAGTACTTCGGGATGGCAGGCAAGGTTCAGTAGCGTTGCCACCACCTCGCCATCCGGCTTGACGAACTGCACCGCAGCCACCTCGTCGTCAACCAGGCCAGGATCGCGAAAGTTCGTGACATACCCCGGCAGACGTGTCATTGCACAGCGCATGCGAACCGGGCAGCAGAATGTCAATGCCTCGATGGCGGCTTCGACAATCGCCTGTTTGACCGACGCCAGATAGAGACGATCAACGCCGCTGACGGTGCGATCTTCGCCCCACAGGCCAAGCGTATCCGGCCCGCTGTGGGTGTGCGTACAGGCGACGACCAGGCCGGACGAGTCGACGCCGCGCGCGTCAAGGGTTGCACGCACATCAAGCACATCGTTGCGGTCGAGGCCGATCAGGTCGCACACGGCCAGGATCGCAACGTGTTCGTTGAGGCGTAATGCGAGCGCGCGAACGAACAGATCGATATCCACACCGGTCGCACGGCGATCATTTTGAAAGCCGGCAAGGAACACCGGGCGTTCGCCGGGCGATGGTGTGATGAGCCGGGTCGCAGCGCCGGCAAGCAACGCATATTCACTCATAGCCTATGCTCGAAAGTTGGCAACATGCCTCGATTTGTCCGTTTGATATCGTTCCACACTTCTTCGACGTGTACAGCGTCAGGACCAAGCGGATTATTGAGCAGCGCCAGCATCGCAGCTTCTTCATCGCCCTCCACTGCTGCCTTGACGGTCAGCAGTTCATATGATTTGACCTGGGTTGTCAGGCCATGGATCGCGGGCGCCAGCGGGGCGACCGGGATGGGGGTCGCGCCGTCCCCCTCGACCACGCACGGCGTCTCGACAACCACATCGTCGGGCAGGTTGGGAATGGCGCCATTGTTGCGCGTATTGACAACATGAACCGCGCCGTTGTTCGTATGCAGCGACTCAATAAGCGCAGCGGCGGCGGTGGAGTAGTACGCGCCGCCGCGTTCCATCAATTCTGGCGGCTTTTCACACAGATGCGTATCAGCATAGCGTTCCATCAGGCGCCGTTCGACATCCATCACCACCTCGGCGCGCGTCGGGACACCGCTGTTCTGGCGAGCAATAATCTGCGATTCGAGATAGAAATACTCAAGATAGGAACTGGGAATGGCGTGCAACATCTGCACGAGCCAGGGAGGGAAGTGTATCGGGTCCTCATCGTGGCGCAGATGTTCCATGTATGCCTGCAGCACGGCATCGGTCGCATCGTCGCCACCGATGGTAATGCGCCGGATCCAGTTCAGGTGATTGAGGCCGACCTGTTCGATCTGCACCTGATCCGGCGGGACATTGAACATGCGGGCAATTCCACGCTGGGCGTTGATAGCATTATTGCACAGGCCAATGACCGGCACACCGCCATGGCGTACCATCGCCTCAGTGACGATTCCGGCCGGATTGGTGAAATTAACCAGCATCGCCCGGGGCGCGAGTTCGCGCATATCGCGGGCAATATCGAGCATAACTGGAACGGTCCGCAGGGCCTTGGCGAAACCGCCGATACCGGTCGTCTCCTGGCCGACGAGCTGGTGTCGCCGGCCGAGGAGTTCGTCGCCGTGGCGTGCCTGCTGCCCGCCGACGCGCAGCTGGGTGATGACATAGTCGGCGCCATCGAGTGCGCGGCGGCGGTCACCGGTCAGTTCAATCTGAAATGTCGCGCCCGCGTGGCCAACCATGCGCCGGGCGAATGCGCCGATTACCTGCAAACGTTCCTCATTCGGATCGACAAGCCAGACCTCGCGCAGGCCGAGATGGGTGCCACGGGCGATGAAGCCATCAATAAGTTCGGGTGTGTAGGTACTCCCCCCGCCGATGACGACGATTTTCATGGCTGACCTCACTGATGGTGCGGCGCAACGATGCGTCCAATCAGGGCATATTGTACCACCGGGTGTGGCCAGAGGCGGCGCGGCACGGCCGTGGCGATGGATGATGGTGGCGGGGGGTGCGGCGCGGCCGTGGCGATGGATGATGGTGGCGGGGGGGCGCGGCGCGGCCGTGGCGATGGATGATCG
>JACAEQ010000087.1 GCA_013388755.1 Chloroflexota bacterium | reverse complement strand
CGCGCGACCTGCAGCTGGTCACTGGCGCAGCCGGACTCGCTGCCGTAACGCCGCCACAATCGAGGGAGCGCCAAACAGGAGCGGCTCGCGCATCGTCCAGCCATCAAGCGCGGCTGCATTGTCCAGCGGCGCTCCCGACAACGTGGCGCCGATACCGCCAGCGGCGGTCAGCACTGCCATACCACCCGCCAGATCCCAGATCGATGCCTGCGTCAGAATAGCACCAAGCGCTGTACCGCGTGCCACATAGCAGATCGCCGCCGCCGCGGAACCCAGGCTGCGCGTCTTGCCGGCAAAATCAATGTCGAGCCGGCGGTGGGCATCCGACGATATTGCCAGCCAGTCCTCACTGTCCCATTCCTGCGGTTCCGCCACCATAATCGGCCGATCATCGAGAAATGCGCCGCTGCCATGAACCGCCCAGTAACATTCGTCAACCACGGGAAGATACACAAGGCCGGCATACGGTGCGCCATGGCGCAATAACCCGATCGAGATCCCCCAGATTGGCAGGCCAGCAATAAATGATGCAGTGCCGTCAATGGGATCAACCGCCCAGACATATTCGCGCGCTGTATCGAGCCGCGCATGCTCTTCGCCAACGATCCCATGGGTGGGATACCGTGCCATAATGCGCTCAACCAGCATATGCTCGATCGTGACATCAGCTTCGGTGACCGGGCTGCGATCGGCTTTGCGTCGCACTTCAACACGGTTGAACAGACGCAGCGCTACCGCGCCGCATTCGCGCGCCCAGGCGCGCAGTTCAGCAATGTCAATTTCGCTCACACGTCTTCCTTACGCTCTGTAGTGCAAGGCATGATACCATGCGAGTTGCCAGGGATATCTATCAGGTCCAGTTACCACTGCCATTTCCACTGCGGATCGTCAATGTCTACCTGGTGCGCGATGGTGATGGCTGGGCGGTGATTGACACCGGGCTCAACTATTCGCCGGCTCAGGAGGCATGGCAGACGGCGTTTGCGGCGCTCGACATTGAACCGCGCGCAATGACGCGGATCATGCTCACGCATGCACACCCCGATCACTATGGCATGGCTGGCTGGCTACAGGCGCAATCTGGTGCGCCCGTGTATCTGTCGCCTGGCGAAGATGCGTTTGCCCGCACGCAGTGGGCCGCCGGCTCGCGTACCTACGAGCCGATAGCAACCTTCTTCGGCATGCACGGCCTCCCTGCCGCGATGATCACCACGGTTGCAGCCGACATTGCGGCGCTACGATTGATGACCCATCCTGCGCCGGTGACCACGACTCATCTGACTCCCGGTATGCCGCTGACTATTGGCGATCGTGTCTTTGTGTCGATTGCAACTCCTGGCCATAGCGATGATCACCTGGTATTCTATTGCGCCGCTGAACGCCTGCTGTTGTGCGGCGACGCCGTTCTGCTCAAGATCACTCCAAATGTCGGCCTGTGGGGCCAGGAGCGCGGCGATCCGCTGGCACACTTTCTGGCGTCGCTCGACCGCCTGTCAGCCCTCGATGTGTCACTGGCGTTGCCCGGGCATGGCCCGCCGATCACGCGGTTTCACGAGCGGATCGACGAATTGCGCATGCACCACATGGAACGGCTCGATACAATGGAGCAGGCGGTTGGATCCGGCGCGACCGCATTCGATGTCTGTACTGTTGTGTTCCCGCTGCCAGAGCTGACGTCGCACCAGGTGCGCTTTGCGATGGCTGAGACACTGGCACACCTGGAGCATCTGGTGCACCAGCACCGTATCGAACGGATTGACCGTGCCGGAGTTGTGCAATACCGGCGGCGTCACCGCAACCAGCACAACCCTATCTGTGCAGACGGTTGCTGATGTGTGACCGGCTTATCTTAAGAACGGCGCCACGTATGTTGCGAGCCATCCTGTTCGACCTGGACAATACCCTCTATGATTTGCAGGCCCACTGGACGGCCTGTCTGCGCGCCGCGCTGGCTCAGGCCGCCGCGCACACCCGGCACGATCTTGAGGCGCTGGTGCATGCCGCGCTTCAATCACAGACATGGATCAATCAGCTTCCAGCGTTCCTGCGTACCCAGGGAATCAGCGACCCGACCTTGATTGCCATGGCGCACACGCGGTATCGCGAGATCTGGTTCGATACCCTCACGCTCGACCCGGATGCGCCAGCACTGCTGGCTGAACTTGGCGCCCGCTACCGGCTCGCCCTCGTCACGAACGGTCCTTCCTGGTCACAGCGACCAAAGATCGAACGGTTCGGCCTTGCAACATCCATGCAGGTCATCCTGGTCTCCGAGGAAGTCGGCATTGCCAAGCCGGACCCGGCAATCTTCTCCATGGCGCTTGATGCACTGGCTGTCCAGCCAGGTGAGGCGCTCTTCGTTGGCGATTCGCCGGAACACGACCTGTGCGGCGCCGCCGCTGCGGGCATCCCGGCCATCTGGGTCAACCGCCACCGCCTGATGCTGCCGCCCGCCGTACCTCCGCCACTGGCTACGGTTGATCGCCTCTGCATGCTTGCCGACCTGATCGCCCGGTATGACGCATGATATGCTCAAGTTGAACTGCCGGGTCCATTGACCTTGCCTGGTACGCAGTCTATAATAATCTGCTGGCGCAGGCGCGTCACTGGCAGCAAGGGGCACAGGCTACAACCATGCGCGATCGCGTCTATCGAACCGAGGCGGTCATCATCCGGCGATCTGATGTTGGCGAAGCCGATCGGGTGCTGACCATCCTGACACCTCTCGGGAAACAGCGAGTCGTTGCCAGAGGCGCGCGTAAAATCAGTAGCCGGCTTGCGGGCCATATCGAATTGTTCACCCATGCAACGCTCATGCTGGCCATCGGGCGCAACTTGCATATTGTGACCCAGAGCAACCCGCTTGAACGCTTCGACCGGTTACGTACCGACCTGGAACGCATCGGCGCTGCATACTACGCCGCTGAACTGGTCGATCGTCTCGTCGAAGAAGCAGATGAGAACCGGCGTGCCTTTGCGCTCCTCCTCGCAACATTACGCTCACTCGACGCTGGCGCTGCGGCAGACCTGACGCTGCGGGCCTATGAGCTCCATCTGCTCGACGCACTTGGCTACCGGCCACAACTTCATATCTGCGCAGTCTGCGGCGAACTGCTCACCGAATCGACCGACCGCTTCAGTGCCAGCGCCGGTGGTGCAGTCTGCCCTCGCTGCGCCATTGCTGACCGCCAGGCACCGCCGATGAGTCTGCCGGCATTCAAATTACTGCGCTATCTGCAAGCGCAACCACCGGAGATTGCCGGCGACCTGCGCATCTCGCCGGCGACCCGCGCCGAGGCGGAGCGCCTCATGCGCGCCTATCTGCACCAGATCCTGGAGCGCGACCTCCGCTCGCTCGCGTTTCTCGAGGATGTACGACTGACGCAACACCTCGCAGAACCCGACCATGCCGATACGACCGGCATGCGCCGTTTCGCTCAAGGAGACAACGATGACAGCAATTGATCCCCTCCTGGGGCGTGGCGAATCCATACGCTATACTGGTCGCCAGCATGTGTTTGTGTTGATCAGCAACGTGCTCACGGAACTGGTGCTCGTGGCCGTGCTGATTGCAGCCGGCGCCGTCTCGCAGGCCGCATTTCCCAACCAGGTACTGGCCGGGATGCAGGTCGGTGTGCTGGTATTGCTCGTCTGCGTGACGATCAGCCTGCTGGTGCTGGGAAGCGCAGTGCTCGACTACTTTCGCTGGTCGAACGAGCAGTATGTCATTACCGATCAGCGTGTCATTCTGCTGCGCGGTATCTTCAATATCGAAGCGATCGATTCTTCGCTCGAAAAGATCAACGAGGTCGAACTGCGCCAGAGCTGGCTGGGGCGCCTGTTCAACTTCGGCGACATTGAGATCATTACCGGCTCGGAGTCGGGCATCAGCCGGTTCCGCAGCCTGGCGCGCCCGCTCGATTTCAAGCGTGCGATGAATGATGCCCGTAGCGACCTGAAACGTAGTTATGCCTACCTTGATCAACAGGCGCTGGAAGCCTACCTGGAACGTGAGGACCGTGCGCCCGAAGCGGCGGTGGATGATATCTCGCATACCCTGCAACGTCTGGCTGCCATGCGTGACCGTGGTTTGATCTCAAGGGAGGAGTTTGAGGCGAAAAAACGCGAACTGCTCGATCGCATCTAGTGCGAAGATGTGCGTTATCATCCTTCCCGCAAGATGTGGAAACATGGAGACAAGGACAGCATGTTGGACGATCTCACACTCCAGATCGCACACGCACAATCGGCAATCGCCGCGCGCAGCAGCAGCAGGCCACGGGTTGCGCTCATCCTTGGTTCCGGCCTGAGTTCACTGGCCGATGCACTCGACGATGTCGTCGTCGTTCCCTACGCCGAGGTGCCGGGATTTCCTCCATCAACGGTTGTGGGGCATCGCGGCGAACTGGCGCTCGGGGTTCTGGAAGGCCAGCCCGTTGCGGTGATGCGCGGGCGGTTCCATTTCTACGAAGGGTACAGCATGCAGCAGATCACCTTTCCGGTGCGCCTGCTGCATGCGCTTGGCTGCACCACCTTGCTCGTCACCAATGCGGCTGGTGGCCTCCATCGGAACTGGCGGGTAGGAGACCTGATGCTGGTCGCCGATCACATCTTCCTGCCAGGAATGGCCGGGCATCATCCGCTACGCGGCCCGAACGACGAGCGACTCGGGCCACGCTTTCCGGCAATGGTCGGTGCATATGACGCACAACTGATGGCTCTGGCGCGTACAACTGCCGCGACCTTGAACATCACGCTGCGCGAGGGTGTTTACCTGATGCTCTCAGGGCCAGCATTTGAGACCAGCGCCGAACTCCACATGTGCCGCGCGCTCGGCGCTGACGCCGTGGGGATGTCAACCGCACCGGAAGTGGTCGTTGCGCGCCATATGGGCATGCGCTGCCTGGGGATTTCGCTGATTACTAACCTGGCATTGCCGGATGGCCCGCCCGCCAATCACGAAGAAGTGCTGGCAGCCGGCGAGGCGGCAAAACCGACGTTTGCCGCGTTGATTCAGGGGATTCTGGCGCGGATGTAGATCGCGCCGCCGTTACCATCCCCACGTACCGGGAGCGCCCTTGAAGGGCCCGACAATCTCCGACGTGATCCAACCGCCGTAGAAATCCCCTTCCTGCGCGGTCACACGTTCATCGTCAACATAACATGCGTCCATGCGACCCGGGTAGAAGGCGATATATCCAGCAAGCACTTCATAGCCCGGCGCAGGGTGTGCATAGAACCAGGCGGCATTCTCAGCGCGTTGTTCTCCAACCTGAACCGTGTAATAGCCGGCAGTGCCCTTGAACTCGCAGAATGAACGCTGGCTGGTTGGCGCCAGATATGCCATCTGAATATCGTCGGGCGGCAGATAATACGCTGGCGGATGGCTGGTTTCCAGCACCCGTAGCGCACGGCGCGTGTCGGCGATCACAACGCCGCCGAACACCACGTGCACCCGCCGCGTTGTCGCCTCGACACGCGGCGGGCGTGGGTAATCCCACACGGATTCCTGGCCCGGCCCCGGCGGTATGCGTCGTACTGATCTCACAACAACCTCTTTCGACATCTTCGATGCGGTCTCCGGCAGGCGCTGCGCTACACGCAGGCATGGCCCGGATCGGGGAAGCGCGCAACGCCCATCGAAGGGATCGTTTGTTGGGCAGGCGCTCAGCCCTGGTTGGCCAGTCCCTCCGGCTGCAGTGTCATGCGCGCCACGGCGACTTCCTCGACGCGCGAACGGCTCCAGGGCATCGGGTGGTACTGGACATTGAGCCAGGGCTGGACAAAATCGCTATAGTGCCGGCTACCGGGATGGCCCGACTGGCCGGTCGGCTGAATGCTCTGGCTACGATCCCAGTCGGTCGTATCGCAGATCTGGCGATACGACGGCGCGACATAGAACGGTGGGCCGGCAAACTCGCGTGGCAGGTGCCCCATATTCACCGTATCAACATCGCCACCGGTTGCAAACGGGCCGCGGTTGAAGATGGTCGCCAGGCCCGGCAGCGCACCGAGTGGATGGCGAATGGTGAGACTGTGCATGCGCCCGTAGCGCCAGGCACCGACATCATCGCCGAGCTCGGCGCGCAATTCGGCAATGGCTGCCATCCAGGCGGTTGCGAGAATCTCGTCTGAGGTACGCCCGCCAAAGAATCGGTCATCGCGTTCGGTCAGGCGGCGCAACAGCTGCGGGATCGTCCGGCGGGCAATGTCGCGCCCCGGCAGATCGGCGAAGGCCCCCAACCCGACGGTCAACCCCAGCGCAGACGACGCATCGGCATACGCCGTCGTAAGCAATCGCTCGCGCAGACGGGCATAGATGGCGCCACCGGTACTATCGGGGCTCAACTCACCATTCCACGTAGCCAGGGCATCACGCGCCTGCTGGGCGATCGGATCCTCGGCAGGAAGGCGCCCGGCAAGTGCTGCCAGTTCCAGACCGGGAAGACTGCGCACATCGGCGTGGATACGCGCGAATGATTCGGCATCGTGCCGGGGCGTCTGTTCAATCAACTGGCGAATACGTGCGGCGCGGTAGCCATTGAGCCATTCCGACGGGATCGGGTGCGGGTAGCCATCGCCAAAGATCCGGTTATTCGCCGTAATGATCCACCCGTCAGGCGGGTTCAACGCATACGGCATTTCCGCATGCGGTACCACGCCGATCCACTCATACTCTCCTGTCCAGCCGGGGACCGGCAACCGGCCATCACCCTTCGCGCGCAATGGAATGTCGCCGCCGAGGACATAGCCGATCGAGCCCTCGACATCGGCGTAGGTAAAGTTCTGGGGTGGGACGGTCCAGTCAGCCAGCGCGGCGCGGAAACTCTCCCAGTCACGTGCCCGGTTGAGCCCCAGCATAGCGTTAACGATCCGGCCTGGTTCGAGCGCCGTCCAGCGCAGCGCCAGTGGCTGCTCGGTGTGCGTCGCATCACCATTCGCTGCATGATTGTGCGCTGCGCCGGGAACCAGCGGAGTAATGATCGGACCATGGCGTGTAATGCGTACATCCTCGATCACCACCTCACGCTGGCCGCGAACAACGATCTCCTCGCGCACCAGTTCCGCCCGTTCCCACTGCCCCTGATATTCATAGCGCAACCCGGCCGGATCAGTGGGGTCGAACTTCTCGATATAGAGATCCTGAACATCATTCATGCCATTGGTCACACCCCAGGCAACATGCTCATTATGACCAATGACAACGCCGGGAATGCCGGGAATGCTGGCGCCGGTCACGTGAAAGGCGCCACCGCTGAGATGGTTCTCATACCACAACGCGGGCATGGTGATGGAGAGGTGTGGATCGTTGGCCAGCAACGGCCCGCCGCTGGCTGCGCGGTCGCCGGCGACGGCCCAGGAATTACTCCCCTGGCCAGCGCCATCAGGGAAGAAGCGTGCCATTGCCTCCGCCCGTTCCAGGGCAACATCGCCAATCGCCGCACCATACGTCACGCCAGGCGGCACGATCAGTGGGTGGCTATCAGGATACTGCGGTTCTATCGCGGCTGCGCGTTCAACGCCGACCGATGCAATCAACCGGGCGCGAATGATTTCGTCTTTCCAGTTCCCCGACAACTGCAGGGCCATCATTTTGGGCCATACCAGCACATCCTGCGCCTCCCAGGGGCGTGGCCGCAGCCGCAGTATGGTAAACTCGATCGGCAAATTACCGCTGTGCTGCTCAATAAATGCATTGACGCCCCGCACATACGCCTCGATCACGCGGCGCGGCTCGTCATCAAGAAGCTCTGCCTCACGCCGCGCAACCCTGCCGAACCCCAGGATACGCACGAACCGATCGGAATCAAGCGCAATCGCTCCGAACAACTCGGCGAGCTGGCCCAGCGCGGCACGGCGTTGAAACTCCATCTGCCAGAGCCGATCCTGCGCATGGACGTACCCCTGCGCCATAAACAGATCTTCGCTACTGGCGGCGTAAATATGCGGTACACCCCAGCGATCGCGAATAACCTGGACCGGTGCGCTCAACCCAGGCAGCGGCAACGTACCGGATGTGCGCGGCAGAGGACGGCGCAGCACGGCGATGGCACCCACACCAGCAAGACCCGCCGCCGTGCCGATCACAATACCCGCCGCTTTTCCCAACTGACCAAGCGAAATCATGACAGTACTCGTTTCTCATTCACCAGCGCTATTTGCTGCATGTTCGGGTAGGCACCTACTGCGCTTCCTTCGATAGTGACGTCGCGATGTCGTACACCAGCACCTGAACATCAATTCCCTCATCCGTCAGCAAACTGAGCGTCAATTCCTGCGTCGCCGCCTTGATCGCCTCTTCATGATCTGCTGGTGCATAGGCGCGTATCGCCGCGCTCTCATTTGAGCGGCGCTGCACCTTGATCACTGCATCCGGGCTGGCGCGTTTGATCCGTTGTGACAGGTCATTAATAGCATCATCAAGTGTCATAGCTTACTCCTCACGCGTCAGGAAGCCTCTGCATTATACGCGATCAGACCGCGCCGCATCCGCACAACGAGCTCGCTCAGAATAAGCGCGGTCGCCCCCCAGACCTTGTGGCCGGCGATCGCAAAGAACGGAACCAGCACATCGTGGCCACGCAATGTCCAGCGTTCCACAACAACCGTCGCCGGGTCGAGTAATTCGCGCAATGTCACCGTGATCACGGCATCAACCTCATGCCGGTTGATCATGAGCGGCGGTAGCGCCGGCAACCAGCCAATCACCGGCGTGATGCGAAAATTGCTTGGCGGGATGTACACGGGCGACAATGTTCCCCAGACGGCCACGGTATCGGCGGCAATTCCAAGTTCTTCCGCACATTCGCGCAACGCCGTCGCTACCGGCCCATCATCGTCCGGGTCCGTGGCACCACCTGGCAGCGACACCTCGCCCCGGTGGCTTGCAACATGGTGGCTCCGCACGGTCAGAATCAGACGCAGATCGGCACCATCCGGGTACAGCGCGATCAGAACCGCACCGGTGCGCGGTACCACCCCGGGAGCCGGCTCCATCGGACGAAAGGAGCGGCCTTCAAGATCGCGCACCAGCAGCAGTTGCTCTTCCGGGATCAATGAGCCGGGGATCAGCGCCGCACGAACAGACGCCGCCCACGGCGCCCATGGCGCATCATCTTGTGCAGCACCCACCGCCCGTTCTGCTCCTTCCATGCCAGCCCTGCGATAGAACATAGCACAGACCGCCCCGATACGCAAGCGATCCAGCAATCCCCTGGAACGTACCGTTGTCGATCAAGGTGGTGGTTTTCACCAGCATCTACACCTGTCGGTTGTGTTCACGTTAGCGCGTACGGCGCACCACGGGCGTCGGTGTCGTCGGCGGCATCTCACAGGTCAATGTCTGGACCACCTGCCTGGCGCCACGCACCTGCACGGTGATGGTATGCACCCCGGCACGCTCGACACCGAACGTGAGCGGCAGGGCAAAATCACCCGACGCTGTTGCGCTACCGCCACCAACCACGCGAGTACCGAACAGGAGTAAGAGTGGCGCACGCGGCGGCGCAACGCCAGTGACGATCATTGTCTGCCCGGGCACACAGATGAGTGCATCCGACGAAGCTGGCGTCGGTACCACCGCTTGCGCTACCTGTGCCGCGGTTGGCGGAACACGCGTCGGCACCGGCGTCCTGGTTGGCATCGCTGGAACAGCGGTCGCCGTTGCATCTTTTGTTGCCGTCGCCGGCGCGGGCGTGGCAGTTGCACGAACTGGCGACACTGGCGTTGCCGCTGGCAATGCTGTCGCCGGCGCAGGGTACGCAGGTGGTGGAGGTGTTGCCGGCGCCGGGTATGCCTGCTGCGCCGCCACTGGAACCGGGCCAGCCGCCGGCATTGCCAGGATGACAATCATCGCAAGCACGCCAGCGACAAGTACAAGCCCGGGAAGAATGAGAGCACGTTTCAACATTTCAACTTCCGGAAGACAACGTATGAGACCGAGATTCAGCAGACAGCAGTACGTCCATGCCGACCATCATCATACATTTGCACTCTACACGGGAATAGACACGCATGCTATAATAGATAGATTAAGGATACGTCTCAGTAGTGGAGGATCGGGCCATGTCGTGGGCTGATAACGTGCTCAAAGACCTGAGCGCACACGGACACCGGGTGACCTCCCCGCGGCGCGCCATCCTTGAGCGGATCACACAGTACACCCAGCCATTCAGCGCCGAGCAGTTGTTCCGCGATCTTGGCGGCGAGTCCGGCCCCATCGGGCGCGCCACCATCTATCGCACCGTCGACATGCTCGTGGAAGACGGCTGGCTTTCGCGGGTTCACTGGAGCGCTTCGAAAGAGACGCATGTCGCCAATGAACATGCCTACGTTCCAGTTGAACAGGGACACCAGCATCACATGGTGTGCCGTAACTGCGGCACGGTGATTGCATTCGAAGGTTGTGATCTCGAGACAATCCTTGGTGGACTGGCGCGCCGGCTCAATTTCAAGATCGAAGGGCACTGGCTGGAAGTCTACGGTCTGTGCCAGGTCTGCCAGCGCGCTGCGTAAGCGCAAAGCGCGGCAGGGATGGTTCGCGCACCGTTCCTACCGCGCCCTACCGCGCCTCAATCAGGCGTTGAAACTCTTCGAACGAACGCACACCGACCAGGCGCTGGCCATTGATCTCAAACACCGGTCGTGAGCGAATCCCGCTTTCCTGAGCAACGCGAAAATCGGACTCGATCCGGAAGCGGTGCGTTTCGGTCTGCATACAGGCGCTATATGCGGCGACATCCACGCCGACCTGCTGCGCCAGGTAGGTCAGCGCCGCAGCAACGTCGCCCGTCACATAGAGCGCATCCTGATTAGTGTAGATCGCCTCGCGCATTTCCCAGAACTTACCCTGATCGCCGGCGCACTCCGAGGCCTCAGCCGCGCGCAATGATCGTTCGCCAATCTGCAGCAAATGCCGGTAGACGAGTCGCACCTGCCCGGTAGCAACATAGGCCTCTATGATCTTCGGTTCGATTTCCACCACGTGGAACGCGCACGCCGTTCAGAAGAAATCGGAGTACTCCTGTAATGTGATCGGCGCATCGGCGCTTCCCAGGTAGTGATACCCCTCCGGTGTACGGCCACGCTCCAGCGTCGCCACGGCGGTTGGCGCAGGTGTCGCTGCCGCCGTCGCTACCGGCGATGCAATCGCCGGCGCCGTTGTCGCTACCGGCGATGCAATCGCCGGCGCCTGCGTGGCGGCAGGCGATACAGCCGTCGGAGACGCCGACGGTGCCGATGCGGAGGGAGCGTTGCCGCACGCGGCCACGAATGCCCCTATGACCAGTATCAACAGAACGTGTCGCAATGATTTACCTGGCATCGCTTCGTTTCCTGGTATTATACGGCACTGGTTCTCTTTCTGGATTCTTCGTCGCCCTGGACGGAGGTCCTGGCACAACCATAGAACGCTATGAGTGATATCCGCATCTCGCTGGTCTGCACCGTACGTGATGAGGCCGACAACATCGCCGCGCTGATCGACTCGATGCTGGCCCAGTCGCTACCACCCGACGAAATCATCGTCAACGATTGCCAGAGCCGTGATGCGACACCGCACATCGTGCGCGGCTACATAGCGGCGGGCGCTCCGTTGCGCCTGGTCCAGGGCGGATTCAACATCGCCTCAGGGCGCAACAACGCCATACGCCACGCATCGGGCGCAATTATCGCCTGCACCGATGCAGGGCTGACGCTCGACCGGCGCTGGCTAGAGCAGGTCACCGCGCCCATCAGGCGTGGCGAGGCCGATATTGTCGGCGGTTTTTTTCGCGCCGCGCCACGCAGCCTCTTCGAGCTCACGCTTGGCGCCACCAATTATCGCGAGGCGCAGGAGATCGACCCGGCGCGCTTTTTGCCCTTCGGCAAATCGTGCGCCTTCCGCCGCGAGGCGTGGGAACTGGTCGGCGGCTATCCCGAATGGGCCAGCCACTGCGAAGACGTGTTGTTCGACCTGGCGCTCAAGCAGGCCGGGCTACGCTTCGCCTTCGCACCCGAGGCGCTGGTCCTCTTTCGGCCACGCTCGTCACTTACCGCTTTCGCCCGCCAGTATTACCTCTACGCGCGAGGCGACGGTGTGGCCGGGCTGTGGGGCACGCGCCACGCGATCCGTTATGCGACCTATGCCACCGTCATACTCATCGCGCGTCTGGCCCGACGCCATCCCTGGATGCCAGGTCTCCTGGCCGCCGGTGCGCTGGCATACACATGGACGCCGCTCTGGCGGTTGCGCCGGCGCGCGCCCGCACTGGATGCGGCCAGCATGCTGCGCGCCGCAGCCCTCATCCCGATTATCCGGTTCGTGGGTGACGCCGCCAAGATGGCCGGGTACCCGGCCGGCGTCATTCAGCGTTTACGATCGGCCACGCTACGCCAGGCGATCGATGCGTACCGGCGCGCACCATAGCACCTTGCCAGCAGGGGAGTGAGCGATTCGCCAACCGGGGCGGGTGGAGGCTACAGCGGCACAACCTGCCCGATCGGCGAGACTCCCGCGCGTAATCGCGCACCCGGTGCGGGTTTCCACTCGATCAGGTCCCGCGGCGCGAGCAGATCGACACGGCAACCGAACCGCACGACGGCAATCCGATCACCGGCGTGAACCCGGTCGCCTGACGTCACCAGCGGTGTCATCTTCGCTGTAAGCGTGCCAGCGGTGATCTGCAGCAGCAACGGGCCCCAATCGGTTGCGATACCGACAAACAGCTGCTCACCGGCACGCCCCCCTCTGATGTGCCACCGCCATGGCGCCTGCACGTCAGACATACGATGATCGAGATACTCAATCGTACCGGTTGCCGGGCTCCGCTGCACGGCGACATCGAGCGGCGAAACGTCGATCGAAAGCTGGAGCGCGTCGGTATGGAGAAATCGGTGCTCGTACAGTTCGGCCGTTCCGGCGACCAGGCCATCGGCAGGCGCAAACAACGCGCCATCATCCATCGGTGTCGCACGCTCCGGGTCGCGGTAGAGCACCGCCGCAGCAGCCGTCAGCGCCAGGGGCCAGGGCACGAGACGGGGGCGCAAACCGAGGAACAGGCCGGCAAGGCCAATTCCCAGGCCAACAATCGGAGTCGCCTCCGGGTCGAGGCCAGGGATACGGAACGTATAGAGAGAAGCGGGGACATCATTGGGCATGGCGACATTGTAGCACGCGCCCGGAACGCACGCAACGCAGAGCATACGATGGTGCTACGCATCATCGATCAGGCCGGGCAATAACCGTACAACGATCCGGCCTCCGGCGATATCCAGACTCTGCACGACATCGCGAATGATGGGAAGCAACACATCAGCGCGACCACGCCGCGCGACGACGATCACATCATTTGCGCCAGTCTGCACCACCTCGCGAACACGCCCGATCTCACTCCCATCGTTCGTCACGACCTGGAGATCATACAACTGGTGCACGAAATACTCATCTTCGGCGAGGGGGGCAGCATCGGTTTCACGGATCGACACATCGGCGCCGCGCAACTCCTCTGCTGCAACCCGATCGGCAATGCCGCCGAGGGTCAGGATCAACACACCCGCCTTTGGTGCAAGGACACGTTCCAGGGCGAACGGGCGACGTTCCGCGCCAAGAAACACCGTGCGCACGTGGCGGCGCAGATGCTCCACCTGATCGGTAATCGCGCGTACCTTCACCTGGCCGCGCAGACCGAACGCATCGATCACTCTGCCGATCAGCAAAACCTCATCAGCGGCGGGTGGTTCTTCCATGCAGCGTGCTGAAACCGGTTCACAGACGATAACCGGCGTATTGAACTGCTTCCCGGCGGCATCCACCAGGCCCGATCTATTCAATGTCCACATGCACGCGCTTATTCTGGCGTGCCGCCGCCACGCTCATCAAATCGCGGATCGCCTTGGCCACGCGCCCGCTGCGACCGATGACCTTCCCGGTTTCATCGGGTGCAACGGTCAACTGGTACGTCACCGTATAACGACCCGTGCGTTCCTTGATTTCGACGGCCTCAGGATTATCCACCAGGCTGGTTGCCAGATACTCGAGCAACGCTTTCATGGCCCTACCCTTCAACGGGAACCGGCGTCGCCCTGCCATTCTCATCGAGAACGCCGACCTGCTTGAGCAAGCGCACCACTGTCTCAGATGGCCGGGCGCCGGTATTCAGCCAGTAACGCACCCGGTCAGCCTTGACATTCAACTCTTTTGGCTGGCGTACCGGGTTATAGTGCCCAACGATTTCAATAAACTTGCCGTCGCGCGGCGAGCGCGAGTCGGCAACCACCAGGCGATAACTCGGCTGTTTGGTTTTGCCCATCCGGCGAAGACGAATCGTTACCATGGTGTTATCCATTCCTCCAATATGATCAGCTACCGCATCCGCCGCATCAACTCGCGCGGATCAATACCACCCTTACCGCCCGCCATGCGCTTCATCATGCGCTGCATCTGGCGAAACTGATTGACCAGTTGCGTCACTTCCTGCACCTGTGTGCCACTGCCACGTGCGATCCGTTCCTTGCGCCGGCCCTTGATCAGATCCGGATTGCGCCGCTCCTGTCTGGTCATTGAGAAGATGATTGCTTCGATCTTCTTCAGGTCCTTTTCACTGACGAGTTCCTCGTTGCGTGCAATCTTATCAAACCCCGGTATCATACCCAGAATCTGTTGCAGCGGGCCAAGCTTGCGCATCTGTTGCATCGACGTCAGGAAATCCTCAAAGTCGAAGGAGCCCTTGACGATCTTCTTCTGCATCTTGCGCGCCTGTTCCTCGTCATAGATCGCCTCGGCGCGTTCAATCAGCGACAGCACATCGCCCATGCCCAGGATGCGCGATGCGAGCCGATCCGGATGGAACGGCTCGATGGTGCTGGCTTCAACCTTTTCACCCGAACCAAGAAACTTGATCGGCACGCCGGTAACGGCACGTACCGAGAGCGCCGCCCCACCCCGCGCGTCACCATCGATCTTGGTAAAGATCACACCTGTCAACCCGACGCGACGATTGAACTCCTCCGCCACGCGTACCGCTTCCTGGCCAATCATTGCGTCAACCACCAGCAGCCGCTCGGCGGGTTCCGTGATGGCAGTGATCTGTTCCAGTTCCACCATCAGCGGTTCGTCGATCTGCAGCCGCCCGGCGGTGTCGATCAGGACGTGCGTTATACCCTCGTCGCGCGCGCGGCGCAGTGCATGGCGCGCAATCTCCGGCGGAGCAACGTGTGTTCCCTCCGCATGCACCGGAATGCCAAGCTGGCGACCAAGCGCCTCAAGCTGGGTGATGGCGGCCGGGCGATAGATATCGGCAGCGACCAGGAGCGGTCGTTTCCCTTTCTTGCGCAGCCACAGCGCCAGCTTGGCGGCAGTGGTCGTCTTCCCCGAACCTTGCAGACCGATCAACATCAACACCGTCGGCCCGGGGCGCGCTTCATTCAGTGGCACATTGGCCTGGCCCAGCAGATCGATCAACTCATGGTGTACGATCTTGATGACCTGTTGCGCCGGTGTCAGGCTCCGGGTGACTTCCTCACCGATCGCCTGCTCCGTCACCCGATTGACAAACTCTCGGACCACCTTGAGATTGACGTCGGCCTCGAGTAGCGCGATGCGCACCTGCTTCATCGCTTCCCGCACGTCTTCTTCGGTCAGTTTGCCTTTGCCGCCGAGTTTCTGGAAAACCGCCTGCAACCGGTCGGAGAGACTCTCGAACATGGCGCAACCTGCCCACTACACAAAAAAGCGGCGCCAGACCGCTCTAACCGGCACATTGTAGCCAGAAATCGCCGCTGCGTCAAATACCATCCCGTGGGTCCATGTTCATCCTTCTCCTGGAAGCAAAGGCCACCTGCCCGCGTATCCCGCAACGACGAGACGGCAGGACGCCCTCCCTCCCGGCGTGGCGTTTTGCCCCAACTGTGAACGGTTACGTCATTGCAGCATGTTGCGGTTCCTGTGCTATGATGGGTGAACGGCGAAGACAGAGGGCAACCGCATACGTCCTGTGCACGATACGAGTTACGCGGTCGCCTGGCCAGCGCGTGGAACCGCTCATCTTGCCTTCGGCAGACCGGTTGAATGGCGCGCCAGGGTGCGCAGGCGCGGCATATGGCAAAGCCCGCGCGATACAGCAGGAGGTCACAATGAAGTCGGCCCTGTTCGTCTGGGGCGGTTGGGAAGGTCACGAGCCGAAGCAATGCGTTGATATCTTCGCGCCGTTGCTCCGCGCGGAAGGGTACGAGGTGACGATCAGCGATACGCTCGATGCATACCTGAATCGCGAGGCGATGCAGCGCTACAACCTGATCGTGCAGGTGTTCACCATGGCAACCATCAGCCGGGAACAGGAACATGGTCTCCTCGACGCCATCAGGAGTGGCGTGGGTTATGCCGGCTGGCATGGCGGCATGGCCGATGCGTTCCGCCAGAATACCGAATATCAGTTCATGGTCGGTGGGCAGTGGGTGGCACATCCCGGCAATATCATTGACTATACCGTCAACATCGCGAACCATGATCATCCGATCACGGCCGGTCTGAACGATTTTCGCATGCATTCCGAGCAGTACTATATGCACGTCGATCCGAGCAATACCGTGCTGGCGACAACAACGTTCAGCGGTGAATACTGCCCGTGGATTGACGGTACGGTTATGCCGGTCGTGTGGACGCGCATGTGGGGGCAGGGACGAGTCTCATACTGCTCGCTCGGGCACGTCGCCCGCGACTTCGACGTTCCTGAGGCGCGTGAACTTGTGCGGCGCGGGATGCTCTGGGCCAGCCGTTAAAGGGAGGACCGACATATGCCCACCAGGATCGGCATCATTGGCTGCGGCAATATCAGTGGCATTTATCTCGAAAACGGCAAGATCTTCGACGCAATCGACATCGTTGCTGTCGCCGATATCGATCTCGACCGGGCCCATGCGCGCGCGGCACAGTACGGCGTGGCAAAAGCTTGCAGCGTGGAAGAACTTCTTGCCGACCCTGACGTCGAGATCGTCATCAATCTCACCACCCCCGACGCGCACGGGCCGGTGGCACTGGCAGCATTACAGGCCGGCAAGCATGTCTACAACGAGAAACCACTCGCGGTCACCCGCGACGAAGCTCGCGCCTTGCTCGAACTTGCCGCTCGCAAAGGGTTACGCGTTGGTTGCGCACCGGATACGTTTCTTGGCGGTGGCTTGCAGACCTGCCGCAAACTGATCGACGACGGCTGGATCGGCGAACCTATCGGAGCGACGGCGTTTATGATGAGCCATGGCCCCGAGAGCTGGCATCCCAACCCGACGTTCTTCTACCAGCCGGGCGCCGGGCCGATGTTCGACATGGGCCCCTACTACCTGACCGCGCTCTGCACGCTCCTCGGGCCGGTCGCGCGTGTGACCGGGTCGGCCCGGATTTCGTTCGCCCAGCGCACGATCACCAACGAATACAACTATGGCGACAAGATCCAGGTCAATACACCGACCCATGTCGCCGGCGTGCTTGATTTCGCCTCGGGGGCGATAGCGACGATCATTACCAGCTTCGACGTCTGGGCATCACAACTGCCGCGCATTGAGATCTATGGTTCGCACGGCTCATTGAGCGTGCCGGACCCGAACACGTTCGATGGCCCGGTGTTACTGCGCCGCGCCGGCTCTCGTGAATGGACGCCCGTGCCGCTCTCTCATGGTTTTACCCGCAATAGCCGCGGCCTCGGCGTGGCCGATATGGTGGTGGCGCTGCGTTCCGGGCGGCCGCACCGCGCTTCCGGTGAACTGGCCTATCATGTGCTCGACTTGATGCACGCCATTCATGACGCCTCGCGCGAGGGACATCATATCGAGATGCTCAGCACAATGACCCGCCCCGCGCCGCTGCCACTTGGCCTCGGCGATCGTGGCGTTGACTGAGGAACGTTCATGCCCGATGTCGTCTCCATGGGCGAACTGCTGGTCGAGTTCGTCGCAACGCACCACAATGCGCCACTTGCCGACGTCCCCGGCTTCATCAAGGCCCCGGGCGGCGCGCCGGCCAACGTCGCCGTCGGGTTACAGCGCCTGGGGCTCAGCGCTCGCTTCGTCGGCAAGGTCGGCAACGATCCCTTCGGCCTCTATCTGCGCGACAGCCTGGCGCAGGCCGGCGTGGATACCAGATACCTGCTGGTCGACCGCGTGGCCCGCACGACCGCCGTCTTCGTGGCAGTGTGGGATGATGGGCGCAAGGATCTCTGCTTCTACCGTAACCCCGGCGCCGATATGCTGCTGTCGCCCGACGACATTGATGCGCATCTCTTTGCCGGGGCGCGCTGTTTCCACTACGGCTCGATCGGGTTCATCAACGAACCGTGCGCCTCGGCGCAGCGCCGCGCGCTCGACATCGCCCGCGCGCACGGGTTGATGATCAGCTACGATCCCAACTACCGCCCCACTCTCTGGCCCGACCAGCGCTCTGCCCGCGAGGTGATCCAGGACTCGTTCCGCTACTGCCATCTGGCCAAGATCAGCGAAGAGGAATGGGAAACGGCAACTGGCCAGCGTGACCTGGACGCCGGCATCAAGGCGGTTCTGGCGCACGGTGTCGAGTTGCTGGTCATCAGTCGCGGGCCACGTGGCGCGATCGTGACCAATGGTGACTACCGCATTGAACTGGCACCACCACGCGTACCGGTTGTCGAGACGACCGGCGCCGGCGATGGGTTCATGGCGGCAATGATCGTCCGTCTGCTCCCTGAGCGCGAGCGGCTCGGTTCACTGGCCAGGGTGAGTCGCGAGGTGGCCAGCGAGGCGCTAACCTTCGCCAATGCAGTCGGCGCACTGACATGCACCAGGCCAGGCGCGATCCCGGCGCTGCCGTCGCTGACCGACGTTGAACGCTTTATGAAGGCGCTGGACATGTCCGCCTGACACCAGATGCACAGCACCGGAGCAGGAGAACCTCACGCCTGGACACGGCTTGCGTCAGGTCGCGTGAGGAAGCCGGGATCATGGACACCCTGCAATCAAGCACTCTTCAATCGCGCTCGATCCCGGCCACACCCAGGCGCCGTGCATCGGCGCGCAGCGCCGCGATCACCTGACCGATCACCTCATCGAGCGGCATCCCGAGTGCCTCGGCATTATGCACTATCTCGTCGCGGCTCACGGCGCGCGCAAAGGTCTTGTCTTTCATCTTCTTGCGCACCGCGGGCACATCCACATCGAACACACTCTTCGTCGGGCGCACCAGTGCGACGGCCACCACAAAGCTCGACAATTCATCAACCGCCGCCAGTGTCTTCTCCAGTGGCGTCTCGCGTGGCACACCGCTATAGTTGGCATGCGACAGAATAGCGCGACAGACCTCCGGCGACCAGCCGTTGCGGCGCAGATGGGTCACCCCAACAAACGGGTGCATCTCCAGCGGTGGCGCCGATACGGTGCCTGCCAGAATGGCAGTCGCCGCGGCCGCAGGCGCATCACCAGGCGGTGGCATCTGCGGGTAGCGCTCGAAATCCATATCGTGCAGCAAACCGACCGCGGTCCACAGATCGGCGTCGGCACCGTTGATCGCTGCAAAGTGGCGCATTGACGCCGCGACCGCATAGCAATGTTTGCGCAGTTGTTCCGACTGCACCCACTCGTGCAAGATGGTCAGTGCATCATCAGACTGATTCATGCTATTCCTCGCGTGTACGCCATGCATGGTAGAGGACAATGCTCCCGGCGACGGCTACATTCAGCGACGCGATCTGGCCGCGCATGGGCAGGCGTACCAGGAAGTCGCAACGCTCACGGGTCAGGCGTGCCAGCCCGGGGCCCTCAGCGCCGAGCACCAGGGCCAGTGGCATATCCAGATCCACCCGATCATACTCCTGAGCGCGCGGATCATCCTCAACGCCGACCACCCACACGCCAGCGTGCTGAACCTGTTCAATCGCCGCAGCAAGGTTCGTTATCACGGCCACGCGGAGATGCTCGACCGCGCCGGATGAGGCATTGACGACCGCCGGCGTAATCTCGGCGGCCCGGCGGCCCGGAATGATGACGCCATGAACGCCGACAACTTCGGCAGTGCGCAACAACGTACCGATATTTTGCGGATCCTGGAGATGATCGAGCATCAGGAGCAATGCCGGCTCGCCGCGTTCCTCCGCCAGTGCCAGGCAATCCTCAAGCTCGGCATACGGATAGTCGCCGCATTCAAGGAGCACACCCTGGTGGTTAGCATCACGAATGCGCCGGTCGAGGTCGCGCCGGTCAACGCGCGCGACCGGCACACCGGCCTCCTCAGCCATCCGCACGACTTCGCCAAGAGTGCCCGCCTCTTGCGCACCGGCAGAGACAAGCAGGCGCTGGAACGTTCGCCGCCGGGCGCGCAGCGCTTCGCGCACCGCATTACGGCCATAGAGCAGTTCAGCCATAGGCGCCACGCTTCACAGTCACAACCCGAGCGCACTCTTGATACGTCCGAAGAATCCCTCATCGCGCTGCCCATCGATCGGTTCCGCTTCGAGCGAACGTTCAAGCTCCTGGAACAACTTACGCTGCTGGTCGGTCAACTTTGTCGGCACAACGACTCGCACCACAACGATCTGGTCGCCACGACCGCTGCCCCGCAGGAATGGCGCTCCTTTGCCGCGCAGACGAAAGGTTACGCCAGTCTGCACGCCGGGTGGGATGCGCAGTCGCTCGGTTCCGTCCACGGTCGGCACCTCGATGTCGGCACCGAGCGCCGCCTGCGCGACGTTCAGCGGTAGTTCGAGAATGATATCGTTGCCTTCACGGATGAAGAAGGGGTGTGGCTGAACATCAATCACCACATACAGATTGCCATACGGGCCACCGCGCGGGCCGGCCTCCCCCTCGCCGCTGATCCGAATCTGCGATGAACTATCGACACCGGGCGGAACGCGCACCGACATCTTGCGCGTCTGGCGCACGCGACCTTCGCCACGGCACTCGCGGCATGGGATGGCAATCACCGTACCTTCGCCGCGGCACTGATCGCAGGTTGTGACCGTGACCATGTTGAAGAGCGGCGCGCGCTGGCGGATTTCACCGAGGCCACCACATTTAGGGCAACGCACCGGATCGGTCCCGGGCTCGGCGCCGCTACCACGGCAGGACTGGCATGTTTCGAGACGACGAAACTCGATCGTCTTCTCAACACCAGAGATCGCCTCCTCGAACGTGATCGACATGGTATAGCGCAGATCGGCCCCGCGCTGCGGGCCACGTTGCGGGCCCCGCGCCGCCCCACCAAAAAACGCCTCGAAGATCGTACCGAAGGCATCCGAACCGGCGAACGGATCGAACCCCGGCATGGCAGCCGGCCCGGCATGGCCAAACCGATCGTACATACCGCGCTTATCCGGGTCGGAAAGCACTTCGTAGGCTTCATTGATCTCTTTGAACCTCGCCTCAGCATCGGCTGCCTTGTTGACGTCGGGATGATACTGGCGTGCCAATCGGCGAAACGCCTTCTTCACCTCGTCCTGGGAGGCATTGCGCTGTATTCCCAGCACTTCGTAATAATCGCGCTTGGCCGTCATATACGCCTCAGAACGCTCAACAGTCACCGTTCGACATCTTCGACCACACTGCCCACCCCGCCAGTGTCATCACTCCGATAACCTGCCGCTTGCGACAATTGCTGCATCGCCACCGAGAGCTCCGCCGTCCGATTACGAATCTCCTTGATATCATTGCTCTCAGCAACCGCCCGCAACGCATCTATGCGTTCCTGGACGGTGGTGCGCAATTCCGCACTCAATGCGTCGCCGGCCTCACGCAACAGGCGCTCGGCACCATACACCGCACTATCAGCCGCATTGCGCACTGCGATCATCTCACGCCGCCGCCGGTCCTCTTCCGCATGCTGATCGGCGTCCTCGATCATGCGTTTGATCTCATCTTCGGTCAGGCCGGACGATGCCGTGATCGTAATATGCTGTGCCGAACCGGTCCGCTTATCGGTCGCCGCAACATTCAGGATACCGTTGGCATCAATATCAAATGTCACTTCGATCTGTGGTACACCACGCGGCGCCAGCGGGATGCCATCCAGGATGAAACGACCAAGCGACTTATTGGCCCGCGCCTCGGCGCGTTCCCCTTGCAGCACATGGATCTCCACGCTGTTCTGGTTATCCGAAGCGGTCGAGAACACCTGGCTCTTCCGCGTCGGAATGGTCGTATTCCGTTCAATCAGCGGCGTCATCACGCCACCGAGCGTTTCGATACCCAGCGTCAGCGGCGTCACATCAAGCAGCAAGACATCCTTGACGTCACCGGCCAGCACACCCGCCTGAATCGCCGCGCCAACGGCAACCACCTCATCGGGGTTGACCCCTTTGTGCGGATCGCGATTGAAAAAGCGGCGCACTGCCTCCTGCACCGCAGGCATACGCGTCTGGCCGCCAACCAGCACCACCTCGTCAATGTCGTTGGGGCGCATGCCGGCATCGGCCAGCGCCTGGCGCACCGGGCCAATCGTACGCTCGATCAGGTCGCCGGTCAACTGCTCCAGCCTGGCGCGCGTCAGCGTCATGTTCAAATGCTTCGGCCCGCTGGAATCTGCAGAAATGAACGGCAGGCTGATCTCGGTTTGCAGCACGGTAGAGAGTTCTTGCTTGGCCTTTTCGGACGCCTCTTTCAGGCGCTGGAGCGCCGTGCGATCGGTCCGCAGATCGATACCGCACTCCTTGTGAAACTCGGTCGCCAGCCAGTCCATGACCCGCTGATCGAAATCGTCACCGCCAAGGTGCGTATCACCGTTGGTCGCCTTCACCTCGAACACGCCATCACCGAGTTCCAGGATCGAGATATCGAACGTACCGCCGCCAAGATCGTACACAGCAATCACATGATCATGACCGTTACGATCGAGGCCATAGGCCAGCGCCGATGCCGTCGGCTCATTAATGATGCGCAACACGTCGAGCCCGGCAATCCGCCCGGCGTCCTTGGTCGCCTGGCGCTGACTATCATTAAAGTAGGCTGGAACGGTGATAACGGCCTGCGTGACCGGTTCACCCAGGTATGACTCGGCGTCGGCCTTGAGTTTCTGCAGCACCATCGCCGAGATCTCTTGCGGCCCATACTCGCGCCCGCCCATCGACACCCAGGCATCGCCATTCGGTGCCTCGACCATACGATACGGCACCAGCGCCTTGCTCTTCTGGACCATGGCATCGGCCAGCTTCCGGCCAATGAAACGCTTGACCGAAAAGATCGTGTTCTCCGGGTTCACGACCGCCTGGCGTTTGGCGACCTGGCCAACGAGCCGTTCACCCGCCTTGTTGACCGCAACGACTGACGGCGTCAGGCGGCTTCCCTCGGCATTGGCAATCACCACCGGCTCACCGCCCTCCATCACCGCGACGACCGAGTTGGTGGTGCCGAGGTCAATACCAATGATCTTGCCCATCCAGCGCTCCTTGTGAGCTACAGGCGCGAATCATACGTGAGCGATGGGCGCATCGCCCGATCAACCATTCCCCTGCCCCACTTTAACCATCGCCGGTCGTAACACCCGTTCACGCAGCATATACCCGCGCTGCAACTCCGCAACCACCTTGCCGTCCTGCCCATCCTCCGCCGGCTCATAGATGACCGCCTCGTGCTTTGTTGGATCGAACGTTTCTCCTACTGCCTGCATCTGCGCCACCCCTTCACTCTCAAGGATGGCCTGCAACTTCTGCGGGATCAACTTGAACCCGCCATACCACGCTGTCGCGGCGACATCAGCAGTCACGCCCGACATGGCGCGCTCAAGGTCATCCATGACCGGCAGCAATTTAAGCAGCAGCGCTGCACTTGCGCTACGAATCAGCTCCGCCCGTTCCTGATCGGTGCGCCGTTTATAGTTCTTATAATCCGCCACGGCACGCAGCCAGTGATCCTTGAGTTCAGCATTCTCGCGCTCGAGCGCGGCAATACGCGCTTGCAGTGCCTCGACGTCCGCGGCCGTCTGACCCTCATCGGCGGGCCGGGCCGGCGCAACCGCCTCCTCGGGCACTACTGCCTCAGGCTGTTCGTCGTGTGGCGAGATCTGCATCTGATCGGACATATGTATGAACCTCCAGTACCATGGTTAGTTACAGTGTCATCCAATATCGCGATTGCGCGTGATCGTTTGATCGCATGATTGCATTGCAGTACACCAGCGATCAATCACCATGATCGGAATGACATCGAACCAGCTTTCATTCGGATGGGCCTTCAGCACCATACAGCTCAGCCAGCAAATCGCTCATGACGGTGGAGATGTACCGCACAACGGAAATGGCTCGCGGATACGCCATACGCGTCGGCCCGATAATGCCGAGCACACCCACAATCTCACCACCACCATAGCGCGACAGCACGACGCTGTACTCACGCATTTCATCATAGCTATGTTCGCCGCCAATCACCACCTGCACGCCATTGCTGGCCAGCGCACGCGGAATCAGCATTCCCAGGCCGCGCCCGCTCTGGAGAATCTCGATCATCCGGCGAACACGCTCCACCTGCGAGAATTCCGGCTGGTTCAGGATCTCGATCAGGCCATCGCTATGAATATCACCGCTGAGATGCTCATTGAACTGGTGCATTGCCTTAACAACCAGGTCCAGCACCTGGCGTTCGAGACCGGCATCCCGCGGCGCTTCAAGGGTCTGCCCGGTCCGCAGCAACTCCTCCACACGCTCAACCGGTGCATCGGTGCAGCGCTCATTGACACGCGCGGCGCAACGGCTCAGGTCTTCCTGGGTCGTTCCCGGCTCAAGCGATAACGTCTGCTGGCGGATCGTTCCATCATGCAACACCAGCACCATCAGCGCCGTCGTCTCGTGAATAGCGATCAGCTCCAGGCGTTTCAACCGCGCCTGCTGGGCGCGCGGCGGGGTCACCACCGAGGCGTTCTGTGCGGTACGCGCCAGAACCGCACCGGCCAGCTGAATCCACTGATCAAGCTCGGTACGCACCTGATAGAACTGATGCCGGATCATGCGCTGCTCGGTCGCTGACAGCGGCGTGCGATCCATCAGGTTCTCGACAAAGAAGCGATACCCTGAGTCGGTTGGCACACGGCCCGCTGAGGTGTGCCAATGCGTCAGATAACCAAGCTCCTCCAGCGCCGCCAGTTCATTCCGCACCGTCGCTGGCGATACATTGAGCTGGTATTTACGGGTTAACATTTCTGACGCTACCGGCTGAGAGCTCTCAATGAACTCCTGAATCACCAGTTTCAGGATCAGCCGGCGGCGATCGCTCAGATCGGACGTCATAGACTGTTCCCTACAGCGTACATGCTAGCAACAACCGCGCATGATGACCATCGTAGTCTGCCTATCCGAAAACCGCTACGCCGCCTGTCATTGCGCGGAGCGTCAGTGACCGCGTGCAGCGAGCGACGCGTGGCTGAAGCAATCTACCGGCGCGATAGGAGATTGCTTCGCTCGCGCTCGCAATGACATTGACCATCCGTTATGCGGACAGGCTCTTAGCACTCGCATGTGTTGAGTGCTAGCGGAGCTGGCTAAATGATTGGCGTGCCTTCGCACGCCGATCTGTCCGTCATTGTACCATACATCGAACACGCTCCGCAACGATGGTATACTGCATATAGAATCGTGGCAAGATCAGCGCAGGAAGGAGAATGGCGCTGGAACAACTGATTGTCATCATCATCGCGGTCATCGCGGTCGTTCTTGTGTTCAAGATCTTGAGCGGCATCATCCGTTTTATCATCTCGCTGGCAATCATCGGGCTGGTGATCTATATCCTGCTCCAACTGCTCAATGCATGATGCCCATCTGCGCCAGCAACGCATCTGCTGGCACGAGGAACCGTTCGTGCCATCCCTGGAGGCGCGGGGTTGCAGCCGCAGATCAGCGTTCACCCACCGGCAGGACGCCACATCCAGCGCGTGCGGCAACGCGCCTTGCACAGAACTTGCTCACAATCACCACACTGGTGGTATAGAAGGTTCATAGCCTCTGCGTTACAGTACTATCCGGCGGGATAAGCGCGCCGGTATGAGCCGCGTTGCTCAGCCGGCGACGCCCGCCCGACACTTGCCTATGCACCCCTGACCAGGACGTCAGGCGTGCCGCTTCCCTATCGTACTGTCTCTCTCAATCGTCACGTTACAACGCCGTATGGAGGCAGTCATGCACAACCCCACCAGATGCCAGGAACAGCCATCACCCGAAGGCATCGCCAACTGGCATCGCATTGTCTAACCATGGTACCAGACTGTAACCGGAAGGGATGGCGCCAATGTCGCGTAAGGCATGGATTTACATCGGCGGTGTCCTGGCCTATGCCACAGCACTGGTGGTGCCGGCGTTCGTTACGGCCTCTACGCCGCGCGAGCAATGGTTGACATGCGTCGTGCTCACGGCACTGGCCATCCTGGCGCAACTGTATAAAGCTGAAGGCCCGAATCATTCGGCGTTCTTTGCCACAAATGTGTTTTATTTTGCCGCTGTCATTTTATTGTCGCCACAGCTTATTGTGCCTGTGATCGCCGTACCCCTGATCATCGAATGGATCAAGGCCCGGCTCTGGGATCGCAGCGATCATCTGCGTCACTGGTACATCCAGCCATTCAACATCGCAATGCACCTGATTGCCGTTTATGCGGCATACTGGACCTACCACCAGCTGGTTGCACTATACAGCTCGCCAGCCGATACTTCGCCCGTCTTTGCCATGATCATCGCCGCGCTGGTCTACCTGATTGTCAGTCAGTTGCTGCTCGGCCAGGCGTTCGTGTATGCGCGCAACCTTTCATGGCGCGAGTCAGGGATTCTGACAATCGATAACCTGTTACCCGAGTTTCTGCTGCTCTGCATGGGTATTGCCGTCAGCGCCCTGTGGCAAAGCGACCCGTGGCTCATATTGCCTGGCCTGGCGCCGCTGGTATTGATGTACCGCGCGCTCCTCGTGCCCAAGCTCAAAGAGGAAGCACAGACCGACGGCAAATCCGGGCTATTCAACGCGCGCCATTTCAAGCACCTCTTTTCCGAAGAACTGGAGCGTGCCCGTCGTTTTGATCGACCACTGGCGTTCATTATGGCCGATCTCGATCTGCTCCGTTCAATCAACAATACCTACGGCCACCTTGCCGGCGATGTTGTGATTGAGGGTATCGGTAAAATCCTTCGCAACAATACGCGTGAGTATGACATCTGCGGGCGTTTTGGCGGTGAGGAGTTCGCCATCGTCGTGCCCGAGTCAAGTTATGATCAGGCACTGGCACTTGCCGAACGCATCCGCAAGGCGGTCGAGAACGCCATCTTCGTGGTTCCGACTACACAGACTCCCATCCACGCAACGATGAGCCTCGGAGTCGCGTGCTTTCCTGAGGATGCAGACAATATGACTGACCTTGTCCATGAAGCTGATGTGGCAGTCTACCAGGCGAAGTTCCAGGGGCGCAACCGGGTCGTCGCCGCCACATCCGTACCCCATTCGATCAAGCGCGAATATGACGCAACTCACCCGACGCCGGCCAACCAAACGGAATATGTCGTGGCATTCGGCCAGGGCGCATCCGGTACGCCCGCGCCGCCGAGCGATCCGATCGCACCGGCGCCTGCCAGTTCGCTGGCTGCCCTGGTTCCATCCAGCGACACTGCAGTATACGCTCCGCCGGCTACGCCGCGCGGCCGTGACGTACGGATTGGCCTGTTTGTCGGAACAGTCACGACGGCTGGT
Organism: Chloroflexota bacterium; assembly: GCA_013388755.1. Taxonomy (GTDB): domain Bacteria; phylum Chloroflexota; class Chloroflexia; order Chloroflexales; family Roseiflexaceae; genus JACAEQ01. Next base: position 7,580 of record JACAEQ010000087.1, on the reverse strand, counting down.
GTCATCGTGGCGATCCTGGGTATGACATTCTGGCCTCCATCCGCGCCACTCGCCCTTCTGGCACTGGTGATACTGGTGCTGGCAGCCGAGTTGCTCCAGATCAGCGTGTACGAAGACAACTCGATGTCGGTCTCGATTGCGCTCATCATCGCCGGGGGACTCCTTGGCGGGTTACCGGGCGTCATCGTGCTCAGTCTGAGCACCGCCATCGCCGACCAGGTACGGCGACGGCGACCGGCACGCGAATGGTACAAGATTACCTTCAACTGGGCCACACACGTTCTCGCGGCCACGCCAATCGCGATCGCCCCCTTCCTCCTCGGCGTGCCGCTGTCCGTCACTGAATTGCCGGTATTGCTGGGGCTGGCGATTGGTGGCGGCGCCGTGGCCTTCGCCATCGACAGCCTGCTGATCAGCGCGGCCATCAGTGTCTCAAAAAACGCCTCGCTACTCGAGACATGGCATACCCAGTTTCGCTGGCTTGCCAGCCATTATATCGTCCTGGCGGTCGTGGGACTGTTCCTGGCGCTGGCATATAACGCGTTCGGTGTGCTCGGCATTCTTGTCTTCGCCCTGCCGGCGTTCATGCTGCGCTACTCACAGCAGCAGTATGTCGCGCGCACGCAGGAGAGCGTGCGCGAGTTGCGCCGGATGAATACCGAACTGACCCGTGCCAACCGCGAGATTGCCGGCGCCAACCAGGCCATCCAGGAGATGAATGACGAATTGCTCGAGATGATGGCGCGTGTGCTCGACGCACGCGACCCATTTACCGGCGGGCATGCTGCCAAAGTCGCCTACTATGCGAGTGCCATCGCCCAGGAATTGCACCTCCCGGACGAACGGATCAAACTCGTGCGGCAGGCGGCGTTGCTCCACGACATTGGCAAGATCGCAATCTCCGACCGGGTTCTGCATAAGCCGACGCGCCTCACCAGCGAAGAATATGAATACGTGAAGCAGCACGCGAATATCGGCGCCAACTTGCTCGAACAGTCGCGCGGGTTGCGGCACCTGGCAGCATTCGTGCGTTATCATCATGAGCGCTGGGATGGCAAGGGCTATCCGCAGCAACTCAAGGGCGAGGCCATCCCACTCGAGGCGCGTATTCTCGGAATCTGCGATGCGGTCGAGGCAATGATTTCGGATCGGCCGTACCGCCAGGCGATGCCTCTTGATGCAGTCATCAACGAAGTACGGCGGTGCGCCGGCACGCAGTTCGATCCGACGCTGGCGACGCTCTTCATTCAGATCGCGGAACGCGAACGTGAGGCATTACTGGTGAACTCAGCACAGACAATCAGCTTTCGCTGTGATGAACCACGGACGAAGGTCGAAGCAGCGGTCGCGTAGGGATGGTTAGAGCCAATACCTTTCAAATAAGCTCTTCGCCCCCACCCCAGCCCGCCCCCCCTGGGGGCGGGAGTCCGACTCCTCCCCCCAGCGGGGGGAGGTTGGGTGGGGGGCTGTGCGGTGCATAACGCCTTATTTGCAAGGTATTGATGTTAGAGCAACGTGCAACAACCTTGCGCCACAATGGGGTGCGCGGCGCGCAGGAACGGTGGCGCGCCCGAAGACCACGGCTACTGCTCACCGCTGGAGAGGCCAGGTTATTGAAGCGGCCAGGGGGGGCGATTCATGATACGCGTGCTGGTCATCGCAAACGATCCGATCATTCGTGAGATACTGGCCGCCCGGCTCAATCGTGACGGTTTTCAGGTGCTGACGGCCACCAACGGCACACAGGCGATTGCCCTGGCGCGCGCTGAACTCCCCGACCTGATCGTCCTCACGATGAATCTTCCTATTGCGAACGAATGGCAGGTCGTCCAGCGGATCAAGGCGACTCCTCAGACGAGCCGGATCCCGATCATCGCAATTGTTGACGACCTCACCACCTCCACGCACGATCGCTGCCTCGCTGCAGGCTGTGACGATTGTGAGACCAGGCCAATTGATATGATCCAGCTCGGCGCCAAGATCCGGCTTCTTGCAGGCCGAAGCGAACGTGGGCGCATGCTCCAGCGGATCATCGCCGGCTGATCGATTTTTCACATCAGCGTGGCAGCCGATATGCCTGCAGCACCGACAGCGTCTCCTTGAGCACGGCGCGTAATCCGACCACCGGTTCGCCAGGAGCCGCTGCCAGAGCGTCGGGTTCGGCGCGTTCTATCGCGGCGCAGCGAGCCGACAGCGCGCGCAGACCGAGTTGTTCACTGCTTCCGCGCAGGGTATGCGCCAATCGCCGCACGCGTGCCATATCACCACAGTGAAGCGCCCGGGCAAGATCCTCCACAACGCGTGGCGCCTCACGCAGAAAGACACGCACGGTCTCCTGCATTGCATAGGCGCCACCTTCACCAAAGGCCGCCGCCATCTCCTGAAAGGCTACGGTGTCAAGCAGCAATTCACCGGGCAGCAGCGCGCCACCCTTGACCGGAACGTGCGCCTCGCCTGCAACTTCTCGCGCGCTTACTGCGGTGCCGTGCGCCGTCTCATCTTCCCTGCCGGCCATCCGCACACTCGCGACGGCGCGATCCAGCACCAGACGCAACTCCTGGAGACGAACCGGTTTTGCAATATAGTCATCCATGCCCGACGCCAGATAGCGTGCCCGGTCGTCGGGCGACGACATCGCCGTCAGTGCAACAATATGTGGCTGATGGATCTGATCGCCCATCGCTCGAATACGCTGTGCGGCGGTCATCCCATCAATCCCCGGCATCTGGACGTCCATCAAAACGACATCGTATGACTGCCGCCCCAGTACATCAAGCACCACTGCGCCGTCCTCGACCACGTCGGGAGCATACCCGAGGCGTTCGAGCATCTGGCGGGCGACAAGCCGGTTCACCGGGTTATCTTCAGCGAGCAACACGCGCAGCGTCCGACGATTCGCAGACTCGTGGAACGACGCACGCGCGGTGTACTTGCCACTCACTGCTTCGATGAGGGCCTCGAAAAGATGGCCAGGCCTGACTGGACGATGGATCACGGCGGCATAGAGTGCGCGATCACGTTTCGGTAATGACCGGTAATCGGCGCTTACAAGCACCAGCGGTACACGTCGTTCGAATGTATCACCGGCAAGTTCACGCGCGAGCATGGCCAGATCATCCGCCATCAACTGGGCATCGAGCAATACAACATCATAGCGACTGGTTGCAAAACGCGGCAGCATTTCTGCAACGGTCACCACCTGATCAACCTGAAAACCCCAGCGTTCCGCCTGTGCTGCAATCGTTCGACGGCTGGCGGCGCCATCATCAACGAGCAACATGCGACACTCGGCAAACGGAGGCGGGACACATGCCGGGGCGGGCATTCGCACCAGCGGCACTTCGAACGGCACGCGTATGCGAAACGTTGAGCCAACCCCCGGCTCGCTTTCAACATCGAGCTCGCCCCCCATCAGGTCAACGAGTCGTTTACTGATCGCCAGGCCCAGACCAACCCCACCAGGTCGCAGACGATCCGCCGGTGCAACCTGCGTAAACGCCTGGAAAATCTGTGGCAGGCAGTCGGCGGGGATGCCGATACCGGTATCGCGCACCGCAACCGTGAGCATGCTGACACCACGCCGTAGCGGCATCGCGGTTGCGGTCAACTCCACCTCGCCACGATCGGTAAACTTGATGGCATTGGTCAACAGATTGACCAGTACCTGGCGCAGGCGCATCGAATCGCCAACCACCGGGTCGGGAACGCTGGCATCCACTGTATACACCAGATCGAGATGCCGTTCAGCTGCCGCAAGCGTCACCAGGTCCAGCGCCTCTTCAATGCACGCCGTCGGGCTGAATGGTCGCGGCAGGAGATTAAGGCGACCGGACTCCGCTTTGGAGAAATCCAGGATGTCATTGATCAGCAACAGCAAGGTATCGCTGCTGCCGCGAATAGTTGCCGCAAAGCTGCGCTGGTCGGCGCTCAAATTGGTATCGAGCAACAGACCGGTCATGCCGATGATTGCATTCAACGGGGTACGCAACTCATGGCTGACGCTCGCGACAAACTCCGATTTCGCCTGAGCAGCGGTTTCGGCAGCCTCCTTCGCTCGCACCAGTTCCTCGCGTGTGCGGCGCACCTCGGTAATATCCTCGATCACAACAGCAAACCGTGGCCAGGCGGCACTGGCGGAGGTGATCGGCGCGACCATCACATCAATCCAGCGTTCCTGGCCGGCGTGGTGAATGCTCAACTCCGCCCGCCGCGAGGCGCCAGATTGGGCAATCTGCGCGCCGCACGCATGCCAGAAGTGAAGCAACTCGGGACCCACGCCAACATCCCCCGTCAGGCGCAGCATCTGCTGCCCGGCAGGAATGCCGAAAAAGGTGGCGCATGCATCGTTATAGGAGACGAGGAAGAGATTCTCGCCGCGAGCTTCGAGCACACCCATCAGCTGTGGCGCCCCATGAAAAAAGCCGCGCAATGTTGCTTCACTCTCGCGCAGCGCTGCCTCGGCGCTCCGCACGGCCCGCACATCGCGCAATGTCACGATCCAGCCAATCTGGCGACCGCGAGCGTCCATCAGCCGGGTCAGCAAGAGATCGATCGCCAGGTCGTCCATCGTCGGTTCCAGGCGCGATTCGCCAGTGAAATCAAACAATGCACCACCGCCGTACCTTGCCAGCACGTCATCCGCCAGCGACCCGATCAGCGCGTCCGGCGCGCACTGCAGCAACGCCGCCGCGCGAACATTACAGTCGATGATCCGGCGCCGTATGTCACAGACCAGCACACCATCGGCCATATGTTCAAACACTTGCGTGCGCGCGATCGGCGCAAGGTCGAGCATGCGATGGCGGAAGACTCCCCAGATCAAGAAAGGATTGAGGATCGCAAACGTGATGGGCGAGACATCCAGCGCCGCCATGCCGGGAATTGGTACGATCCGCAGCATTGTCAGCAGCGCGCCGATCAGCGGCCCTGATGCGCCGACCACGATGGTGAACACTTGCAGCCGATGACGACGCCTGGCAAGCCTGACATGGCCCAGCAACAGACCAAGAGCGACGAGCACGATCACATAACTATAGGCGACATTAACGGTCATCCACGGGCCGAACTCGTACGCCAGCGTCGGGAACGCGCCGCCGGTATCGAGGCGCGGCGCTCCTCGCACCATGTGATGCCACGAATCACTCCACACCAGCAGCGTATCTATCAGGGGCATGAGCGCCAGGAGCGCCCGGTGACGGCGCAACCACTCACCCCGGCCGGTGTACACCAGCGCAAAAGCCAGCATCGCAGCCGGAACCACGTCGGAACCAATGAATTGCACATTGTCCCAGAAGATTCGCCACCTGAGCTCGACGGCCAGCAATTCGAGCAGATACCCCACGGACCAGACAAACTCACCACCCAGCACCAGCGCCAGGGGAAGCGCGACAGGCATGGCACGTCTTCGCCACAGGTACGCAATCAGTGAGAGCGTGATGCTCGCCGATGAGGCCAGCAGCAGGATGAAGATGATGTAGAGCGACACGCGAAGATCCACCCGCACGAACCACAATTGTCTTCAAAATTATAGACCAAAACCGCTACCATGCCGTACAAACCCGCCAGCTGGCGATATATGCGATCTGGTTGTATGCTATACAATGGTACGAGTACGCGGTCACCCTGACAGGCACCCCGTATTAACATGACGTACGCGGTGGCGTACCAGCAGGGTGGCCTGGCGGGCGGCACGCCCGCCAGAGTCAATCATCCGGCGGCGGGAAGGCGGTCGCAATGCGGCAAAGAACGCCGTCCCGCCAGCGGACGGGCCCTGGCATGCGCCCGGCTGGCCGATTGCGCGCGTGACCGCGTCACTCCAGTTATATGATACGACTTACGCGGTGGCGTATTCCTGGCTCCGCCAGAGCCTGCGGCAGCATGGCATGCACGATCAAGATGGTGGTGTTGGCCGGCTGCGCCGGCAGACACCACCATCATAAGAGAGAAATACCGCTCTGCCGAAGGCTAGAAGCGCTGTTACGCGGGTCGTCTGCAAGACGACCGCGTAACTCGTATCATATGACAGATTGCACCATGATGTGCGGGTAGACGAGAGGCGCCATGAGCACCAATGCGACAATCCTGGTCGTTGATGACCAGACCGAGCTACTTCTGGGCATTCAGTTGACGCTTGAAGCGGCAGGTTATCGGGTATTGCTTGCGCAAGATGGCCATCTCGCGCTGGAACTCCTGCAGCATGAGCCCGTGGACCTGATTCTTGCCGATATCGCGATGCCGGAGATGAACGGCTACCAGCTCTACGAGAAGGTACGCGCCGACTCGCACCTGGTGCAGGTGCCGTTTGTGTTTCTTACCGCCCGTGCTATGGCAAGCGACATCCGCTATGGGAAGGCGCTTGGCGCTGACGATTATCTGACCAAGCCGGTCAAACCGGAAGATCTGCTGGCCGCTATCGAAGGGCGGTTACGCCGCGCGCGCGAACTGGCGCGTGCTGCCCCCGCGCAGGCCTTCCAGCCACCGGCTGCGCCGGAGCCTTCGCCGGGCGGCGAGATCCTCATCGTTGGCTCGTTGCGCGTCGCGCCGGATCAGCACCGTGTCTGGATCGGCGATCAGGAAATCAGGATACCGGCGCGCGAGTTCAAAGTACTCGCATACCTGGCGCGCCATAGCGGCAATGTCGTCGCGCCCACCGAGCTGGTGCGAATCAGCCATGGCATTGAGACTGATGCCATTGAAGCCAGCGCCCTGTTGCGCCCGCTCATTCGCATGTTGCGGCGACGATTGGGGTATGAAGCTGGCGAGATGGGATGTATCGAAAACGTGCGCGGCGTCGGTTACCGGCTGAACCCGCCCGAGTACTAGCCATGACTGATCAAAGCCCGGGCGTGCAGACGCAATTGCCATTATCTCGTGACGAAGCGCCAGACCCCGAAGCGTATGCCGGCGCAGTTCTGATCGTTGACGATGATCCGGTGATGCGCCAGTTGATCCGTTCGTTGCTCCAGAGCATGGGATGCGCGGTTGCGTGTGCAATGAATGGCGCGGACGCCTTCCGCCAGGCGATAGCACAACCACCCGATCTGATATTGCTCGACATGATGCTGCCCGATATCGACGGACTGGACGTGTGCCGCCAGATACGAAGCCAGCCGGCACTGGCTGAAGTGCCCGTCATCATGATCACGTCGTTGTCCGATACCGATGTTCGCTGGCACAGCCTGGAAGCCGGCGCCGACGACTTCATCGCCAAACCGATTGACTTTCTTGAGCTACGCGCGCGTGTCGGGTCCATCCTGCGGTTGAATCGTTACCGGCGCCTGGTGCAGGAACGTGCCAACCGGCAGCGAGCTGAGGAAGAGATCGTCTGCCGTAACCGTGAGTTGTCACTGCTCAACGAATTCATCGCCTCGACGGCGACACGACTGCATTCGCTTGACTGGTGCATTGAAACGCCGCTGCACGACGCATGCCGGGTGTTGACCGAGGCACTGGGGTTGTCGCCGGTATTCGCATGGATGCCGGGGTACGGGCGCGCGGCGCTGACCGGCGCTTCCTACCCTGATAGCAGCGCGATCGCTCCACCGGACGATGTCGTGGGGGGGGGGGGGGGGGGGGGGGGG
>JACAEQ010000100.1 GCA_013388755.1 Chloroflexota bacterium | reverse complement strand
TGATGGAGATTGAGCATGTAATCCGGTATGCGCCTCTTGCCGTCGGGCTGAAGCCCTCGGCTATGCAAGGCGAAGCCCGTCTGCGCGGGCTAGAGCGGAAAAACTACTCAAAGACCATAAGCCATCTCCTCTCGCGCTGCTCGATTGCTTCGCTGCGCGCGCAATGACAGCCAGCTATCCGTTTTCCGGATACGCATCAATAGATCGTCTTGCCGAGTGCTGAGAGCGCAAACTCGACTGCCAGCCTGGCAGTGGCATTGTGGGTATCGAGAATCGGGTTGACTTCGACCAGGTCGAGGCCGATCAGGTGCCCTGACGCCGCAACGATCTCCATCGCCAGGTGCGCTTCACGATATGAGATGCCGCCCAGTACCGGCGTACCGACTCCCGGGGCCTCGCGCGGGTCGAGCACATCGAGGTCGAAGCTGAGATGGAACCCTGCAGTTGTTGTGCTGACGTGCAGGATCGCTTCCTCCATCACCGCCGCCATGCCGCGGCGGTCAATGTCATGCATCGTGAAGACGCGAACGCCGGAGTCGCGCAGGAGCTGGCGCTCGCCGTCGTCCAGGCTGCGCGCGCCGACCAGTGCGACGTCGCTCGCGCGAAGGACGGGGAGACGCCCGAGGAGCGAGGTTAGCGCCGGGTGGCCGTGACCGGTGAGTACTGCCAGACCCATCCCGTGGATGTTACCCGAGGGTGTCGTCTCTGGCGTATTATAGTCGCCGTGCGCGTCGAGCCAGATAACACCGATGCGCCGATCATGTCCCAGGCCGGTAACCGACCCGATCGACAGGCTATGGTCGCCGCCCAGGATCAGGGGAAATCCGCCGCCGGCGACGATCGCGCGAACGCGTTGCGCCAGGGCCAGGTTGACTTCCACAATCGGCTGGAGATACCGCAGGCGCTCATCAGACGCCGGAGGTTCGATCTGTTCGGCCAGGGGTGCGGCGACATTTCCGAGATCACGCACGGTATATCCCAGCGCTGCAAGATGCTCGCGCAACCCGGCGTAGCGGATCGCGCTGGGGCCCATGTCTACACCACGCCGCCCGGCTCCCAGGTCGAGCGGCGCTCCGATGATGGCTATCTCACGCATGGTTCGTTGCAGGAAGGAGCCGTGATCATGGAACGTTTCTTTCAGTATCTCAACACATTTCCGATGCCATTGTGGCTGGCGATGATGTTCGCGCCCCGGCATCCCCTGACGGAACGGCTCAGCCGGCCCGGGCCACTGCTGATCATCGCCGGGCTGAACTATGTCGTGGCGCTGCTGCTGGCCGTGCAGCGTGGCCGGCAGCAAGGAACACCCATTGATTTTACCTCGCTTGAAGGCGTGCGTGCCGGCCTCAGCACCCGCGAAGGAACCGTTGCCGCCTGGGCGCATATGCTTGCGCTCGACCTGTTTGCTGGCGCCTGGATCTATCGTGAGTGTCGCCGCCTGGAAGCGCCCGGCAGGGTCCGCATCCCGTCGTTATTTGCCACGTTGATGGCCGGCCCGGCAGGTCTGGCGGCCTTTCTGGTATGGCGGCTGCGCGCACGGCGTCTTGCTCTGCTTGATGATGAATCATAGTCATGCGGCAGCGCTGATCTCAGGCACCGCTGAACACAGACACGTTACCGTTCGGCATTCAGCGCGGCCGGTGTCGCTCCCTGCCCGACGACCTCGATCTCGCTCAACGCTGCCGGCGCAGGCGCGCCCCCGCGCGTACCACTGACCCGGGTGACGGTGAACTCCACACGATCGGCTGCGATCGGCTGCGCCAGGCGAACGATCGTCCCGCCGCGTGTTAGTGGCGCGATTGCCTCGATGGATCGGGCTGTACCGGCGATTTCCTGGCCGCGCAGATAGAAGCGTACCTCGCCGCCGACGGCATAATCGGCGCTGCGGCCTTCCTGACCCGGCTCGGCGCCCACCAGCCGTACTTCGAGCAATGCCATCGGCAGTTGCCACTCCAGCCGCACCCATTGTCCCACACCGCCATTTGCCGTCCAGCCGGCCGTCCGGTCAATGAATGACCCTGATGGCGCGCCAGGCAACGCGACATACCCACGGCGATCATTGATGCGTGCCGGGTTACCATTTTCGACCGAGGAAGACGCCGCCACGGCTGCCGCCGGGGCGATGTTGGTCCAGCCGAGTTCTGCCAGTGGCTGGTTGGTGATTGACCCGCTGGCATGACCCATATGGCAGCCGACGCAGAATATCGGCTGGCCGGGCCGGCCTGGCGAGTTCCCCTGCGCGATACTGAGCGTATGGCGGTTGCCGCCGCGCACGATCCGGCCATGCTTGTCGCGCAGCACCACAAACATCGGCACGTCTGCCGGCGCCGAAGCGACGAACGATCCACTGGCATTGACCGGCACGGTGAGCCACTTGATCGCCCGCGCCTGGTCATCGGGGCTGGCGGCGCGCGATGTTGCGCCGCCGAACTGGTTGGCGTCAATGTAAATGTCGGCAAACGCGACGCTGCCTGGTGGCGGCGAGTTGTTCACAAACGGCAGCTCGAGCGGCGGGTTGGCATACACATTGGCATTCTGCACTGCAACCAGGTCAACGCTTGAGATGTTCCGCCGGCTCCAGGTATATGCCGGGCGGCCGAATGTGTCGAGCAGACCGGCGGGCACGTTGCTTTCCAATGGATCGTCGCTCACGGGCGCAGCCACGCCGCGCGGCAGTCGCCACTGGCCCGGCCCGTCACCAACCTGGCGAACAACGATCGGTACCGCTTCGACAGCGTCGTAGTCGCCGAGTGACCCCGCAAACGGCACAGCTTCGTTTTGCGCGCCGGTCGGCAGGATCGTGTGTAACTCATAGCGCAGTGACGAGGATTGTAACTTGAGGGTTATCTGCTGGCCATTCTGGGTGAAGACATACGACCCGGTGCGTGCCGGCGCGGCCTCGGCGGCGGTTTGAGAGAATACGATCCGCCCGTCAGGAAGGCCGGCGGGTGCCAGCGCATAGGGCGGGCGGAAGCCAGCGCCGCTCTCCCAGCGGTAGCCGGCGATCGACTCCGTCGTATTCAGTGCCATGGCCGCTATGCCAGGGCGCGCGACCCGGATACCGGTGTACAGTGTTGTGTGCGCCATCGTCTGGTCGCGCTGGGTCGTGTATGCCACGAGGAATTCGCCGCCGGATTGCACCACTGCCGGCTGGGCGGCATTGTAGGTATCGAGCCCGTCATCATCGGTAAGCGACGAGTCATAACGTGGCGTCCAGGCGAAGCGACGCATCATGCTCCCATCGGCTTCGATCGCCATCAGATGCCAGGTATTCGGTGCATCACGGATCGGAAAACCGTCGGCAAGGCGACCCCGGGCGGGGTTGAACGTGGTGTTCGTGTTGGAATAGACCAGGGTGCCGTCTGGCAGGCGATGGCCGGTGACCGGTTGCTCAACCACGATGGTGCGGCTTGTACTGCCTTGAGCGATGGCCGGCGGCGTGGCGGTGGGGCGCACGCGCGGCGTTGGCGTTGGCGGGGCGGGTGTTTTGGTCATACGAATAATGCTGCCGGTGGCCGGGTCGATCTTTTCCACAAACGACGGCAGGCGGAGGGTTGGCGTGGGCTGTGGCGCAGCAGGCGCGGGCGGTGCCTGTGCCGGGCGTGCCGTCTCAACGACCTGAATACGCCGTTCGATCGTGATCACGCGCCCACTCTGATCACGAGCAATTTCATACCCGGCGCCATTGTCGATCCTGCTGTAGATACTGCGTTCGCCTGGCTGGTTGAAGTTCACCCACCAGCGACTGAAGACGATACCGCCATCGGGAAGGGCGGCCGGGTGGAGCGCTGCGGCTCGTTCGGTCGTGATGCGCCGCATGTTGCTCCCATCGGCATCAATGATATACAGATTGAAGGCAGGCCGCCCATCGTAATGGGCGCGCGCCGGGTAGCGCGAGGAACTGAACACAATCCGGCCGTCGGCCAGGTATGCAGGAAACAGGTCGTCGTAAAAGGTATAGGCTTCCGCATTGCCTGGCCCGTCCGGTATCGTGATGTCGCGGTCGGAATGGGTCAACTGGCGCAGGTTGCTTCCATCCACGCCAATTTCGAACAGGCGCCACGAATAGTGGGGCCGCGCGTTCGCCTGGCCACGAAACGTCGCTGGCCCGGCCGTGGCGGCAAACACAACCCGGCGACCGTCGAAGGATACATCGGGCGACTGTACGTCGCGCAGGCCGAGTGGATTCAAGGGGTCGCCCGCCGGCCGCGCGGTGTCAATCAGCACACGTGCCTGGCCAGCCGGATCGCGGATGAGCAGTTTCGATCCGGGCGCAAATTTCGTCAGACCGGTTGTCAGGTGGCCGGCAGGGCCAGTATCGCGTGGAAAGAGGTAGTCGCCGGTGGCCAGGCGGCTGCGCGCAACGAACACAAGTGCCGGGAGCGGCGCCTGCGCCTGGACGGCACTCGCGAACGGTACGGCGGCGAGCAATGCAACCAGACACAACAGGAACGGTATCACGCTCCGGTATGCCGGTTGCAGTGAGTGCATTCTCAGCATACCGGAGAGTATACGGCAGAGTTGGTGCAATTGTCTACCCGGGGTGAGACGGGTAAGGTATTAAGGTCATTCCTGCCAGTCCGCGAGCTGCTCCCCCCCGGCGATCGGATCGTCGCAGTTGTGGCCGCTGCCACGAAAGAGGTGACGGTGATGCGGCAATGCAGGCAGGATCTCGGTTGAGACGAATGATTGCGCAAGGTGGGCTGATTCGGGCTCCGGGAGGGCAGGTTCCCCATGGCGCTCTATTCCGTTGCCACAGGCGATTCGTCGCGATTGATGATGCCTGCAATCCGTTCATGGTTGTCCGTTCCCCAGGTCGCCAGCATCTGGAGGACAGGCTCAAGCGTGCGCCCGAACGTACTCAGGCTATACTCGACCCTGGGTGGCATTTCCGGGTACATCGTTCGCGTGACCAGTTCATCATGTTCAAGTTCGCGTAGCTGTTGCGCCAGCATTTTTTCGGTGATCCCCGGCAACGCGCGCCGGAGTTCACCGAAGCGCATCGTCCGGTTGTACAGCTTCCACAAGATCCGCGCCTTCCAGCGCCCGCTGAGCAGCGCAATCCCTGCCTCAACCGGGCACATGTGCGCCTTGCGCAGCCGCGCATGGTTGCTGATTGCCATTACTCACACTCCTTACTTACCTTCTGGGAAGTATATTCCAGAAAAGTGTGCTCTTGACGTGGCGACAGTGTAGCAACTATGCTGTGTCCCGTCAACACAACCCTTGCAAGTGACAGGATACGTACGCAAGACGCCTGCATGGCGGCGGGCTGTGCGCCTGACCTGGAAGCAGGGTGGCTACCCCTCACGTGCTACATAGATGGAAGGAGACAGGAACCGATGGCTGCCAATGTGAGCGTCCTCAACCCGGAAAAGCCCAGACGCGTGTTGATCATTGTTTCGAACCCCGCGGTCTCCCAACAGACTGGCTGGCCAGTCGGCGCGTGGGCCGCCGAGTTCGTCCATCCGTACTGGGAGTTCACCGAGAAAGGCTACCAGGTGACCATCGCCTCACCGGAGGGCGGCAAGATCGCGATCGATGGCTTCAGCGACCCGCGAGATGCCAGCCAGTACTCGGCACACGATATCCTGAGCCTTGGCTTTCTCAGTTCACCGCACCACGCCGCCTTGCTGGAGAACACACCTGGCCTGGACCAGGTGCACCCTGACGACTATGATGCCCTCTTTGTCGCGGGCGGCCAGGGGCCAATGTACACCTTTATCGATAACACGAATCTCCATCAGTTCGTCGCTGACTTTTACGCGGCCGGCAAGGTCGTTGCCGTGGTGTGCCACGGCACCTGCATTCTGCTCAAGGCGCGGCTGGCTGATGGGACGCTGCTCGTGCATGGCAAGACGTGGACCGGCTTTGCCAACTCGGAGGAGCAATACGCCGACTCGTTTGTTGGCCAGCGTATCCAGCCCTTCTGGATCGAGGAGGAAGCGCGTAAGCTGGAGGGGACCAACTTTGTGGTCGGGCCGCGCTTTGCCCCCTTTGCTGTGCGTGATGGGCGGCTGATCACGGGCCAGCAGCAGTACTCCGGCAGCGCTGCGGCGAAGCTGGTGATCGAGGCGCTTGGAGTATAGGTTCCTGGCAAGGAGGGAAAACGATGAACATCGCGATTCTGGGCGCTGGAACAATCGGCAGTACCCTTGGACGTGCATGGGTTCGGGCGGGTCATACGGTTACGTTTGGCGTGCGCACCGTCGAGAATCCTGAAGTTCAGGCGCTTGTCCAGGAGCTGGGCGGCATCGCGTCGGTTGCACCTGTTGCCGGCGCGATTGCCTCTGGCCAGGTGGTGCTCTTCGCGATCCCTGGGCAGGCGATGGAGGCAACGATCGCCGCCCATGCCGCTGCGCTGGCCGGCAAGGTGGTTATTGATGCCGCCAACCGGATCGGGGCAGCGACGATGCATAGCTTCGCCGCCTTCACCACGCACGTGCCCACGGCGCAGGTGTTCCGCGCGTTCAGTAGCCTGGGCTGGGAGAACTTCGCCCGGCCCAGGTTCGGCGATATACAGGCCGACCTGTTCTTCTGCGGCCCGGATGGTACAGCACGGGCCCAGGTCGAGATCTTGATCAGCGATGTCGGACTGCGACCGGTGTGGGTGGGTGGACCGGAACAGGCGTCCCTGATCGATGCACTCACCAGCCTGTGGTTCACCCTGGCTCTCGGTCAGAAGCGTGGACGCCACCTGGCCTTCAAATTACTTACGGACGACGTATGATCGTCAAACGCAGCTTTGATCCACGCAAGATCGCCGCATATGTCTGGAAAGACGTCACGCTCGCGGTCATTGTCGCGACTGCGGTGTATGTCGCGACGATCGTGCCCGGCTGGAGCTTCGCGGCCTTCTCCTTCGCGCCTATCGGCCTGCTCGGTACGGCGCTCTCGATCTTTCTGGCCTTTCGCGCCAACACATCATTCATGCGTTGGGGCGAAGCTGCCCAGACCTGGGCGGCGATCACTGGCGCCAGCCGTGTATTCGGCCGCCTGGTAGTGACGTTTACTGACTCGCACCGGCACACTCCCCAGTATCAGCCAGAGGCGGCTGAGGCGTTCAAGCGTGACCTCATCCGTCGGCACATTGCGTGGGTTCATGCGCTGCGCCTGCAACTGCGCGATCAGAGTGAGTGGCATGCGGTGGAGCAATTTCTTGCGGAGGAGGATGCGGCGCACCTGACACTACACCCTAATAAGCCACTCTACCTCATGAAACGCCAGGGGCAATGCATCTATGACGCGATGGCTACGGGCATCCTTCAGGGTTTCGATAGTTTCCAGCTCGAAGGTCAACTGGCCGCGCTCACTGCCCATCAGGCCGTCTGTGAGCGAATCAAGGCAATCCCGATCCCACGCCAGTACGATTATTTCACCCGGCTGTTTGTGCGGATATTCGTTGTGTTGCTGCCTTTCTTCCTGATCAGAACCCTTGCCGCTGATGGCGTCGCCTGGTTGACCATCCCGCTCACCGGGGTCATCGCGTTCCTGTACACGACGGTCGAACGCACCGGTGCGGTGAATGAAGATCCGTTCGAGAATCGAATTACGGATGTCCCCCTGACGGCGTATTGCCGAGAGATCGAACGCGATCTTCTGGCGCTCCTTGGCGAGACCAGCCTCCCACCCCGACTGGAACCACAGGATGGCTATCTGTTCTGAGAAGAACGGTAGTGCTCGCCGCTCATCTGTGAGGCGGAGCAATCCCGGTGCGATGGCAGTGACCGTATTGCCTTGCATACCGGCTGCTGCGTTTGCCCGCCCCCTCTCCATCGCGTACAATAAGTCGCTCCGTGCAACCGTTCGCCGGTGCGGCAAACGACGCCGGTGGCTGCGCTGATCCAGGGAATGCCTCTGCAAAGGTGCCCCCTGGTCGGCTTACCGTGCGGGTTGCTCCCCTCTATCAGCCAGCATCCAGACGATCGACGGAGATGAAACGCGCGTTCGATGCTGCTCTCGGTTATTATGATGAGGAAGAGGTCTTGCTGGTGCTACGCCCGGGTTGACGGGTCGAGGAGATGCGCGATGGCGCACGATGTGCGGTTCCTGAGCCTGATTGCAGTGATAAGTATCACTCTGGTGGGGTGCGGCGGTGGCGCGGCAGCGCCGACTGCCATCCCTACTCCCACGCCGACGCCGGCGGAGATCAGCGCGCGCGCCGGCCAGGCAACTCGCGCCGCCGAGAGTATGGCCTTTGCCATTACGCTTGGCGGCCAGCCGGTTTATAGCGATCCTTCGCGTGTCTTTATGCTGACCGCGATTGATGGCGCGCTTCGCCGCCCCGATGGCGTGCTGGCAACGTTGAAACTACGCAGCGCCGCCGGCCTCACCGAGGTGCGCACCGTCTCGCTCGCAGGAAAGCAATACGCCACCAATCCACTGACGCGCGCCTGGCAGTGCCTTGCGCCCGGTACTGCGTTCGACGCGGCGGTGTTGTTCGATCCACAACGTGGCATCGAACAGTTGCTGCAAGATGGGATCGAGAATGTGGCGCTTGTCGGCGAGGAAGAGCTGGATGGTCGCCCGGTCTATCACCTGCGCGGAGCCATCCCGGCCGAGCGCATGATTGACATCAGCGGCGGCCTGATCGGCGCTGGCGCGGTAACCGTGGATATCTGGGCCGACCGCGAGACTCTGCGGCTTGCGAAGATTATGCTGGTTGACCAGGTGCCCGGCGCCGCTGAAGCGACCACCTGGACGCTGGTATTCAACAAGTATGATCAGCCGGTGGATGTGCGCGCGCCGGTTGAGTGTTGAGGCTACAGGTGACAGACAGACGAGGCTGCTGATAGACCAATGGACAATCGTCATCCCGTGATCACGCTTGCCCTCGTCTGCGCCGCTGTGTTCCTCGGTGCGGTCGATCTGACGATTGTCACCGCGGTGCTGCCCAAGATCATGGTGGATCTGGGGGTGTCGATTGATACCGAACTGCACCGCGCCTCGTGGGTGATCACCGGCTACCTGCTGGCGTACACCGTCAGCATGACGTTCACCGGCCGGCTCTCCGACCTGTATGGCCGTCGCGCCGCTTACCTGGTCTGCCTGGCGATCTTTACGGTCGGTTCGATGGTGGTGGCGGTTGCGCCGGCCATCGACGAAGTGATCGCCGGGCGTGTCATCCAGGCGCTGGGCGCGGGCGCGCTGGTGCCGATTTCGATGGCGCTGGTGAGTGATCTGTTTCCGCCGGAACGCCGCCCGGCCGCACTTGGCGTGATCGCTGCCGTTGACACCGCCGGCTGGATGGTCGGACATGTGTATGGCGGCGCACTCATGCGTCTCTTCGACGACTGGCGGTTGCTGTTCTGGATCAATGTGCCGTTCGGCATCCTGGCGCTGGCGCTGACCTGGCTGGCGTTGCGCCGGGTGGTGGTCACACGTGCGACGGGCAGTTTCGACTGGCGCGGCGCGGTGTTGATATCCGTCAGCCTGACGGCGCTGAACATCGGGCTGGGGGCCGGCGCCGAGCCGGGACAGGCCGATTTCTATGGCGAACGCCCTGGAACGCCGCCGTATGCATTGCCGCTGACGCTGGTGGCGCTGGCGTTACTGGTGGCATTTATTCAGGTTGAGCGCCACGCCGTCGATCCATTGCTCGATCTCAGGCTCTTCCACAGCCGTGGGGTTGCTTCGGCTGCGGTGGTGAATGTGCTGGTCGGGTTCGCTCTGGCGCTGGCAATCGCCAATGTGCCGCTGTTCATCAATACCCGCCTTGGCCTGCTGAATCCCACTGATCCGGATATCCTGCGCCAGGGTGCGTGGGACAGCGGCCTGGTGCTCTCGGCGCTGACGCTGGCGCTGGCGTTGCTGGCATGGCCGGGTGGCCGGCTGGCCGGGCATTTCGCCGAACGCCTGCCGGCCGGCCTGGGGTTGATCACGGCGCTGGCGGGGTACCTTCTGATGAGTCGCTGGCAATCCGGTACCGACTATCTGACCATGGTCGGTGGCCTGGCCCTTGCCGGTGCCGGCCTGGGGCTGGTGCTGGCCCCTGCAGCGTCGGCGATCATTTCGGCTGCCGGCCCCGAACGGCGCGGCGTCGCCTCGGCGCTGGTGATCGTGCTCCGCTTGATTGGCATGACCGTCGGAGTCTCGACGTTGACGTTGTGGGGAGTGCAGCGCCAGGATGCCTTACGCCACGCAGCGAACCCGGCCCTGCTGGCCGATTTCGACCAGGCGCGCATGTTCCTGATCGATGTCGCGGCGCGCGTGGTGGGCGAGACGTTCCTGTTCGCCGCAGCGGCGTGTGCGATCGGTCTGGTTGTGGCCTGGTGGTTGCCGGGGCGAGGGATGAGCGAGAAAACATAGTCTCATTCGCATACGTCGCGGCGGCTTGTGAGCCGCCTATACCTCTACCCTCGATTCCTCCGTGGCACTGTTTCGGCGCGAATATTACCGTTCCATGCGAACATAATCGCGATACCCTGGCGGCAGGTCACGTATGTCGACGCCATATGGCGCGTCCACTCCAGGTTCCGGGCTGGTCGCGGGCGCCAGCGACAACAATCCCGGCCAGGTCCGGCGGATATAGTCGGTGACGCCGGGAGGCAGCTGTGCCAGCACCGCGCCCGACGGCAGGTCGATGCCAGAGCCCTGCGGCGCTGCAGTGGTTGGCGTCGCCGTCTCCACAGGGCGGATATAGTCGCGGTAGCCGGACGGAAGATTGCGAAGATCGACCCCGGCGGGCGCATCTATGCCAAGCGGATAATGGCGCGTCGTGACCGGTTGGACGATGTGGACGCCTCGGGGAGAAAAACCCAATCGCCAGCCAGGCCCATTCATGGTCAGTCGTGGGCCCAGAGGCGCTGTGGAGGTGTTACGTAGAACAGCGAGGATCCCGCTTGCGGTTTCTGATTGTGTTGCACACGATCAGGTGCTTGAGATACTTCAAGACAAACTAGATCCAGAGTTCTTCGACGCTGCCTGGGAAGCCGGCCGCGTCCTCACCTGGCAACAGGCTGCCGACGAGGCGCTGGCGTGGTTGGAGGGGCATGGCGGCGGCAAGTGAGGAGTTTATGCTGCGTGACGCTGCAACTGTTCGCTTAACCAGAGATTGATCAACGTCTCGGTGGATACACCGCGGCGGCTGGCCTCGTCGGCGATTTTTCTCGCTAGTTCAGGGTCAAGCGCAACCATGCGTCGCCGCTTTGACACGTTTACGGTGATCTTGACTTCCTCAGTCTGGTCTTCATAATCAGCAAGACTATGGGTATCCCAGAACTCGGCGGCAGCTTCAATGTCTGGAAAATGGTCAGGTATGGGTTCTCGCGACGATTGATTATCTGGCATAGCGCCTCCGCTCACTCTGGGTTGTCTCCCGCGCACTAATGATCAGGATATTGTGTGTTTGTTTGTATATGAAAAACACTACTAGGTAACGCCCTCCGCCTGTCTGGCCAATCGCCGTATAGAGATCTTCGCCCTCCACATCGCCGCGTTCGATCCGCCGGAAGTGTGGTTGGTTCTCAAAGACGTGCTCGACCTCGTCGACGTCAACTCGGTGTTTGATCCACAGCTTCTCGATAATATGCTCCAGCCAGATGATGCCCTCAATTTCCATTGAGCGCTCCGTTCGCCATCTTCGTGCATGGGATATCACCAGCCTCACACATGGTACCATAACTATAGCGAAATACGAACAGACACTGCATTCCGAACCGCCCTTGGCGACATCTCAGGATAGCCTTACACTCACCTGGCAACAGGCCGCCGACGAGGCGCTGGCAGTGCGGGTCGCTTCTTCGAGTACAATGTGTCTTGCCGGTTCATTGGAGTGATTGATGACGAGAGCAACTATTATCCTTGTCTTTGCAGGCGCAATCGCCGCCTGGTTTGTGCTTAACTGGGTCAACGGCCTGTTTGCTCCAGGCGCTGGCGGCATCTGGCTGGCGCTGACTGTCCTGCTGGGCGGAATCGTGATCCGGTTGCGGCAGGCGCGCCCGGCGGCGTCATGCGCGGTTGGGCCGCGCCTGCGCCCGTTACAGGTCAGTTGTTTTGCCGTGATTGCCCTTGGAGTGCAATTGCTTCAAGCCGGCGAGAATGCTCCGCTGATGACTATATTCCCGTTCCTGGCTGTTTCCTGGCTGCCGGCGGTATTCATCCTCGGCGGCATGATTGGCCTGGCTGCCTTAAGTGTTCTTTCCGATTGTCGTGATGCGGCGTTCAGTGGCGCATCGCTGGAGGAGCGTGAGCATGGAGCCTCGTGACCTGCCGCTGCACCACCTGGTACGGCAGGCGGCCCCCGGGCATGGATCACCGCCGCTGCTGGTGCTGTTTCATGGGTACGGCAGTAATGAAGAGGATCTCTTCGGCCTGACGCCGTATATCGATCCGCGCTTCCTGGTACTCAGTGCACGCGCACCGCTGGTATTGATGCCCGGCATGTTCGCCTGGTTCGAGATTGGTTTTACGCCCGACGGCGCGATCGCCGTTGATGACGCCCAGGCGCGCCGGGCGGCCGGCCTGACGGCCCGCTTCGTCGAAGAGGCGGTCACGGCGTACCACGCCGACCCGTCCCGCGTCATTGTCGCCGGTTTCAGCCAGGGCGGTACCATGGCCGCGCTGACAACATTCGCCCGGCCGGATCTGGTGGCTGGTACCGCCGTGCTGAGCGGTATTGTGCCGGCTGATATTCTGGACGAGTTACCGGATCCGGCAGGCCTGGCGGCAAAACCGTTTCTGGTGCTCCACGGCACGGCGGACCAGGTTGTCTCGGTGGCGCATGGGCGTGCTACGCGTGATGTGTTGCAGCAACTCGGCGTCGCACTTACCTACCGTGAATTTCCTATGGCGCACGAGATTAGTCTCGATGCACTGCTGGAACTGACGGCATGGCTGGGCGAACGTTGAAGTTCCATCGCTCCGGTGTTGCGCGCTTTGTGCGTGGCTTCGAGCCTATCCGAACACCAGATGGTCACTGTCATGGCGAGCGCGAGCGAAGCAATCTCCTTTCGCGCCGCTCGATTGCTTCAGCCACGCTGCGCTCGCTGCACGCGGTCGCTGGCGCTCCTCGCCATGACCGCATGCCCATGGGTGTTCGGATAGGTACTTCGTGCACCATGCCAGGCGATTGGCCCGGCGGCCGGAATTGCCGGCGCGTAGCGGGCGCGATTCGTTGCTACACCAGCGCCGGCATTCGCGTGTGCCAGTCGGTGACGCGCTGGTAGGCGTCGCCCGTGCGCAGGAGCGTTTGCTCATCGAAGGGCCGCCCGATCAGTTGCAGGCCGATCGGTAGCCCTTCCGCAAACCCGCACGGTACGACCAGGCCAGGCAACCCGGCCAGGTTCAGCGGCAGCGTACAGACATCTTCGAGATACATCGCCAGCGGATCGTCGGAGTGCGCGCCGATCTTGAACGCCACCGTCGGCGTCGTCGGCGCAGCAATGACATCCACCTGCTCGAATGCCTCCAGATAGTCGCGACGGATGAGGGTCCGCACCTGTTGCGCCCGCTTGTAGTAGGCATCATAATATCCGGCAGAGAGCGCATACGTGCCGAGCATAATCCGCCGTCGTACTTCTGCTCCGAATCCCGCGCCACGGGTACGCTCCAGTTCGTCGAAGTAGCTTTCACCGGGTTCGCGGAGCCCATAGCGAACCCCGTCGTAGCGCGCCAGGTTGGCGCTGGCCTCCGCCGGCGCGATGAGATAATAGACCGGCAGAGCATACTGTGTGTGCGGCAGGCTGATCTCCTGCACGATCGCGCCCTGGTCGCGCAGCACGTCGATCGCATGCCGGATTGCCGCCTCAACTTCCGGTTGCATACCCGCGACAAAAAACTCGCGCGGCACACCAATGCGCAGGCCGCGGACATCGCCCGTCAGCGCGGCGACGTACTCCGGCACCGGATGGCCGGTGCAGGTTGCGTCCTGTGGATCATCGCCAGCGATCACCTGGAGCACCATGGCGCAATCGTGCGCGGTACGCGCCATCGGCCCGATCTGGTCGAGTGACGAGGCGAACGCCACCAGGCCGTAACGCGAGACGCGGCCGTAGGTGGGTTTGAGCCCGGTAATGCCGCACAGCGCCGCCGGTTGACGGATCGACCCGCCGGTATCGGTGCCGAGCGTTGCAGGTGCCTCACCGGCGGCCACAGCGGCAGCCGAGCCGCCGGATGAACCGCCTGGAACGCGTTCAAGGTTCCAGGGATTGCGCGTCTGTTGATAGGCGCTATGCTCCGTTGAGGAACCCATCGCGAATTCGTCGCAGTTGAGCTTACCGAGCAGCACCGCCCCGGCCTGTTTCAACCGCGCAATGACGGTGGCGTCATAGACAGGCACATACGTCGCGAGCATGTTCGAGCCACATGTCGTCCGCACACCGCTGGTCGAGATGACATCCTTAATGCCGAGCGGAATGCCAAGCAGCGCAGATGATGGTCCTCGCGCGCGTTGCAGATCGGCGGCGCGCGCCTGCTCCAGCGCACCATCAGCATCGACCGTCAGGAACGCCTGCACCCGCGAGTCGACCGCTGCAATGCGCGCCAGCAGGGCCTGCGTCAGTTCCACCGATGTCACGTCGCCGCGTGTGAGCGCCTCGTGCGCCTGAACCAGCGTGAGCTCATGCAGTGCAGCCATCAATACCCCCGGTTTCTTCCCGCCACAATATCAACGATCGTCTTAATAATGATCTTGACATCGAACAACAGCGACCAGTTTTCGACATAATACAGGTCATAGCGGGTGCGTTCTTCGATGCTGGTATCGCCGCGCAACCCATTGACCTGCGCCCATCCGGTTATTCCGGCCTTCTGTTTATGGCGGCGCATATAACGCGGTATGCTCTGGCTGAAGCGTTCGACCCACACCGGTTGCTCAGGGCGCGGGCCGACGACGCTCATTTCACCCCTGATGACGTTGATGAACTGCGGCAGCTCATCGAGGCTGTAGCGGCGCAGAAAGCGCCCGAGAGTCGTGACCCGCGGGTCATCTTTCGTCGTCCAGTTACCGACCTGAGCCGCATTGGCCCGCATCGTGCGAAACTTGAAGGTCGGGAACGGTTTGCCGTCGAGGCCGACGCGCTCCTGCACGAAGAACACCGGGCCGTGCGATTCGAGTTTGATCAGCAGCGCGATCAGTAACATAATCGGTGACCCGAAGGTCAGCACCGTTGAGGCAACCACCAGGTCGAGCCCGCGTTTCAGTGCCCGATTGACCGGGCTATCGAGAGCAACATTACGAATGCCGACCAGTGGCAGGCCGCTGACGTCGCCGATCGAGATATCGTTATTGGTGATAAGCTGGAATGCATCAGGATAGAGCTTGATCTCAACCGACTCATCCTCGGCGAGCGCCACCAGTTCGAGCACCTCCACCGAGGTGCGCCCCGAAAGCGCGATGATCACCTCATCGGCGTGGGTCGCGCGCACCACACGACCAAGGGCGGTGGTACGGCCAAGCACCGGCACCCCCTCGACCAGGGTACCGACCGGGGCGGAGTTCGAGATGAAGCCGGCCACCCGGTACCCCATATCGGGCCGGCGCCGGATTGTGTCGAGCACAACGCGACCCGGTTCGCGCGCCCCGACGATGATGACGCGCCGGATATCAACTCCGCGAGTGCGCAATGCCGCCAGAATGGTGCGATGGACCATGCGGAGCAGGGCAGCGCCGACAATGGCGCCGACCCAGCCGACGAGGAGGATCCGTTCGTTGAGCGGCAACAGGTCGCGGTTGAACTGCGGCAGCAGCGAGTTGACGATCAGCGTTGCGAAGGCACCCAGCGAGATGGCGATGGCGACCTTGAACGCTTCATCAACGCGCGACAGCCCGCGGCGCAACGCGTACAGACCGCCGCTTGCGAAGGCTGCCGCCATCGACAGGTTCAGCAACAGCAGAATAACCGGCCATGTCACCGGGTCAATCGCGGCAAACGCAGCTTCCAGTTCGGCGTCGCCGCGCACGGCCCATGCATAGGCGCCGACAAAGGCAGCATTGACTGCCAGTGAGTCACACGCCATGAGCGCCAGGGTCAGCATTGTGCGCGCCACCCATGAGCGCGGGCGCGTAACCTTATTCGCTGCGGCGCGCGGCCGGGGAGCGGAGGAAATTGCTGCCAAGGCTGAATAGCTCCTTCAGCGTGATTCCCGTCTCGATCATCGCATTAACCGGCGCCGGGGTCGTTGCGGCGAAATGTTTGCGATGAAAGATGCGCATCGCGTCATAGAACCAGCGGATTGTCTGCATCGGGCGCTGGCGACTCGATGCGCGCTTATAGTGGCGTACCGTCGCCGACGGCACATACATGATGCGCCAGCCATACTGCTTCATACGGTAGGCCCAGTCGAGATCTTCTCCATACATGAAATACGTCTCGTCAAGCAGCCCGACCTCGTGCACGACACCGGTGCGTACCAGCATACATGCGCCGACCACCGAGTCGACCTCGGTTTCGATATCTTCGTCGAGATAGGTCATATTGTAGCGTGCAAAACGCGGATGGCGCGGGAACAGGCGCGCCAGGCCGGTCATGCGATAGAACGCCACTTCCGGCGTCGGGAAGGCGCGACGGCATGCCAGGTCGAGTGATCCATTGGCAAGCACCAGCTTTGGCCCGCACGCGCCAACATCGGGGTGCGCTTCCATATAGTCAACCAGGTGATCCAGTGTGCCTGGCAGAACGACGGTATCGGCATTGAGCAGCAGAATGTAGGACGAGTTGAAGGAACGAGGGGAGGCCGGGTGGAAGGCTGGCGATCCATCGGTTGCGGCAGCCTTCAGGTCCATCAGTTCCGTCGTGCCGGTTGTTTCCGCCAGAATCGCGCGTAACGCCAGGTTGTTCGCGTAGGCGAAACCACCATTGTACGGGCTGGCGATCAGGCGAACCCGGGGAAACTCGGCACGCACCATGGCGGCACTATTGTCGCTGGAAGCGTTATCCACCACCCATGTCGTCACTGCGCAGCGGGTGTGATCCTCCGTGATCGAGCGCAGGCAATCGCGCAGCAGATCGCGCGTATTGTAGCTGACAATCACAATCGCAAGCGACGGCACGGTCAGTCCCCGGCATACAGCATTCTGACGCCGCAATTATACCATGGCTCTTTACAGCCGGTGAATGACGGTCACCTGTTGGTAACTATGCGCACGCCTCATTATCATGGTGTTTGACCGGCGGTATTCACCCATATGTGCTGCCCGCTCCAGAACACACCCCCGGTAGCGTATAGTCACGCCTGTTGCGGTATGCTCAGGCGCGCAGGCCACGTACAAAATCGGCGGCGCGCGCGACGTACTCGTCTGGTGGGGCCTGGTCTATGGCATTAATCAGTGCGCTGGCAACGATCACGCCGTCCGCATGTGCGCCTACGTCGCGCACGTGGGCCGCGCTGCTGATGCCGAATCCGACCACCAGCGGCAGATCGGTATGGTGGCGCACCCGTTTGAGGAAGGCGGGCAGGCCGCTCCAGAGTTCGCGCCGTGCCCCGGTGACGCCAGTCAGCGAGACACAATAGATGAAACCGCTGCCGATGGTCGCAATGTGGGCAATGCGGTCATCGGGGGTGGTGGGGGCGACAAAGAAGATCAGGTCAATGCCGTGGGTCCGGCAGGCGGCATGGCAGGCGCCCGCCTCTTCCGGTGGCAGATCGGGAATGATCAGGCCATCGGCGCCGGCGCCGGCCAGATCGCGTGCCAGCCGGTCGAGGCCGTATTGCAGAAACGGGTTATAGTACCCCATGGGCACGATTGGCGCGTTCACGCCGCGTTCGCGGAGCGCCGCGATTGTTGCGATGCACTGTTCGAGGCGTGTACCGTTGGCGAGGGCGCGCTCCGAGGCGCGCTGGATCGTTGCGCCGTCGGCCAGCGGGTCGGAAAAGGGGACGCCGAGCTCGAACAGGTCCGCCCCGGCAGCTTCGAGCGCTGGCGCGAGCTGAATCGCTGAGTCGCGCTCAGGGTACCCCGTCATCAGGTAAGGCATCAGCGCCGTGCGCCCCTCAGCGCGCAGCTTCGCGAATGTTGCAGCGATGCGGCTCATGTGCAGTGGTTCCTGCTGGTCTGGATGACATGCGAACAATCACTCGTCTCGGGTGCTTCGGGAAATCTTTCACATACTGATCAGGGAAGGCGCCTCTGTGTGCCCTGAGGTACAGGCAGTAGCATGTGCGTGTATTCACTGACTATCGGGCAGTACGCACGATCAGCAGTGCAAGCAGTGTGAATCCATAAAGCGCAAACGGAGGAAACAATGCCTCGAATCACAATTGTTGCTGGTGTGGCGCTCACCATACTTGCTGTGACGACCTATATTGGTACCGGGATGGCGAGCGTGACCGCGTTGATCCCGGCATTCTTCGGTGTGCCGCTGATGTTGCTTGGCTGGCTGGCGCAGCGCGGGCAGCGCCGCAGGATCATGATGCACATTGCCGCCGGCCTGGGCGCGCTTGGCTTTCTGGCGCCCCTCAGCCGCATCCTTCCGTCGCTTGGTGCATTTGAGCTCAGCACTGCCATGATGGCCAACATCGCGATGGCGCTGATTTGCGGCGTCTATGTTGCGCTCTGCATTCGCTCGTTCGTGGAAGCGCGCCGGGCAGTTGCTGCCGCATGATTACCCTGAGTATGTGAGCGACCACGTGTCAGGCGAAAGGGAACCTGCCGGGCAGGCAGCATGCGCCGGCACGGGTCGCTCGCAACGTACCCGAAAGGCTATCCGGTTTACAACTCGATCTTCGTTCCCAGGACCTTCAAGAAGGCGGCGATCCATTCAGGATGCGCCGGCCATGCCGGGGCAGATACCAGGTTGCCGTCAACATGTGCCTTATCGGCCGGAATGGCGACATACCTGCCACCCGCGCGCGTGACATCCGGCCCCACTGCCGGGTAACAGCTGCACGATTTGCCCTCCAGCACTCCTGCTGCAGCGAGCACCTGCGCGCCATGGCAGATCGCGGCGATCGGCTTGTTGTGTTCCGCGAAGTGGCGCACCATGTCCAGCACCGTCTCATTCAGGCGGATATACTCCGGTGCGCGCCCGCCGGGGATCACCAGCGCATCATAGTCTTCGGCTCTGACTTCAGCAAACGTTGCGTTGAGCGCAAAGTTGTGCCCTGGTTTTTCGCTGTACGTCTGATCGCCCTCGAAGTCGTGAACCGCCGTGCGTACCTTGTCTCCCGCTCGCTTATCGGGGCACACGGCATGGACGTTGTGCCCGACTGCCAGGAGCGCCTGGAACGGCACCATAACCTCATAATCTTCCACGTAGTCGCCGACCAGCATCAGGATGTTTCTGGCGCTCATGCGAACCTCCTTGTTGCTTTCCAACGAACATGGGACGCATTGAGTATACCATGCCTGAAGCCCTGGCACGGCAGGCAGGGGTGTGCCGCCAGCTGGCGATGGCCCGTCACGATCGGTCGAGCGCGCGAAATGCCATTTCGGCGATGCTCAACGGGTCGATTCCGAAGTGGCGGTACAGATCGACGCGCCCCCCCGACTGCCCAAAATCATCTACGCCGAGCGCCGTGACCGGCGCGCCATACACGCCACCCAGCCATGCCAGGCTATGCGATGCTCCATCCTGAATGGTCACAATCGGCGCATCGCGTTCATCGGGCCGGACCAACCATTCGAGCGGATCGCCCGCTGTGTGATGCATTGCCTGCCAGCGTTCAAAGAGTTGTTTCGGGCTGACCAGGTTGAGCACATTGACGGCCACCCCCTCGCGACCCAGGTACTCTGCGGCCGCCAGCGCTTCGGGTACGATCGCGCCCGCGGCGGCAAGATGCACCAGATAGGGGCGCCCATCGTCGCGATATGCCGGCTGTGCCGGCGGATCGCTGCGCCAGTCGCGGAGACGGTAGCCACCGGCCAGGATCTGGCGTCGCAATTCGTTTTTGCCCATCCGCTGGACGGCCCGGCTGAATGGCGCCTGGTCAACCGGGCGAGTCGAGAGGCGCAGGTAGGTTGGCCGGCCATGGTCGCGGTCGCAGCACTCACGGATCGCCGCCAGCATCAACCATTCCACTTCCTGGGCATAACACGGTTCATACGCACGAAGTTTCGGCAATTCCGCCCCGATAGACGGTGTAATCGTCGACTGGTGCGCGCCGCCTTCGGGTGCAAGTGTGATGCCGGACGGTGTGCCGGCGAAAATGAACTTTGCGCCCGAATAGACGCCATAGATCAGGGCGTCGAGGCCGCGGCAGACGAACGGATCATACACCGTGCCGATCGGAATCAGCGGCTGGCCGCACAGTTCCGCCGACAACCCCAGCATACTCAACAGCATGAACAGGTTCATCTCGGAAATGCCAAGCTCAATGTGCCGGCCGCCAGGCCCGCGTTTCCAGCGTAGTAACCGGTACGACTCGGTCTCATAATCAGGATGTTCGACGGGCGTGAAGACGCCGGTCTTGTTGATCCATCCCGCCAGGTTGGTCGAAACCGAGACATCTGGCGATGTTGTGACGATTCGTTCGCGCAGGTCAGGCATATCCGCGAGGCGTACCAGCAAGCGGCCGAACGCATCCTGCGTGCTGCTGGTTTCCGGCACGGCGAGTCCCACTTCGTCGGGAACGAGCGCCGGGTCGCAGGTTTCGCCCGGTGGCGCGTCGGCGGGACGCAGGCGAGCGGCGGCTTCACGGCAGAGCTCAGCTTCGGGTGTTCCAGGAGCGAACGCATCCCATTCGGCACCTGGCGCGATGCCGTATGACGCGCGCAGGGTCTCCACCTGCTCGGCACTCAGCAGCATTGAGTGGTTGAGCGGGTGACCGGCGATCGGCAGCCCCCATCCTTTGATAGTGTAGGCGAAGATAATCGTTGGCCGGCCGGCGGATGTATCGGCTGCGTTGAGCACGTCAATCATTTCGGCAAGGTCGTGGCCGCCGAGGTTCGACAGAACGGCAGGCAACTCGTCATCCGAGATTGCGGCGATGGCAGCCGCGATCTGCGTTCCTGCGCCCGCCGGATCGTCGCACAGGCGCGGGCGCAGCTCGTGGCCGGGCAGGCGGATCAGCGCCTGGTATTCTTCGTTGCTCATATCGTCTATCCGGCGGCGCAGCGCCTCGCCGCCTTCGCGCCGGAAGAGTGCTTGAAGCCGGCGACCGTATTTCGCTTCGAGTACCTGCCAGCCATTTTCGGCGAACAGGCGCTTCAAGCGTGCAGCGCGAATCCCCGGTACGACCCGGTCGAGGCTCTGGCGGTTCAGATCGACGATCCAGATCAGGTTTTCCAGCCCTTCCATCGCTTCGTCGAGCACCGCCTCCCAGACGTTCCCTTCGTCCAGTTCGGCATCGCCGACCAGGGCAAAGAAACGGCGCGACGTGACGCTGCCGAAGTGTGCCTTTGCATACCGGTGTGCCAGCGCAGCGAATGCCGGCGCCACCGCCCCCAGCCCGACCGAACCCGTCGAGAAATCAACATCGTCCGGGTCCTTGGTGCGGCTGGGATAGGCCTGGAGACCGCCATAGGTGCGTAGTGTCGTGAGATATTCGCGTGGTAGCCGCCCGAGGAGATACTGGACGGCATGGAACGCCGGTGAGGCATGCGGCTTGATTGATACACGATCGCCGGGGCGCAGGACGTGGAAGTAGAGCGCGGTGAGCGTTGTGACAAGCGAGGCCGATGATGCCTGGTGGCCGCCGATCTTCGTACCGTCAGCATTGGGACGTATGTGATTGGCGTGGTGGATCATCAGGGTTGCGAGCCAGAGTACACGTCGCTGGATCGAATCCAGGACCGCAAGACGTTCATCGGTCAGCACCGGCGAGGCGGCGCTCACATACTGTTCAGGTGCAACATGCATCATGGTGTTCTTCAAAATGCGATCGCTTAATCGTTTCATAGCGTGTCATTGTTCGAGCCACTACGCAAGGTCAGGGATCATCCCCTCGGCTTTCAGATACGTTTGAAATCCGCATGTTCCGTTGAACGATTCATCCTCTAACCGTGTCATCCCTCATCCCCTATCGTTCGTTGTGTCACCCCCGTCGCAGGGCGCAGCAACGGTAGCGCTTTCCAGAAATACTCGATCCCCGAGCCGATGGTCCAGACGAGCGCGATACCAAGTACCACCGGCCAGAATGACGCCAGCAACAGCAATGCTTCCGGCGCACCGGGCCAGGTGCGTACGGCTGAGTCGACCAGGCGCCACACAAGCGCCGTGACCGTGAAGATCAGTTTTTGCTTCCCCCACTGGCGTGCCGCGATCACCTGGCCGGCGGAGGCAGCGTACGAGCGCAACCCGGAGACTGCGAATTCACGGACAATGATGAGCAGGGCGACCCACCCCGGAACCAGTCCACGCTCGACCATCGGCAGCAAGGCCCCGGCAACAAAGATCTTGTCGGAGATGGTATCGAGAAACACGCCAAGCGGCGAAACCACACGGAGTTTGCGGGCGATTCGCCCATCGGCGATGTCGCTGGCCGCCATCAATAGCAGGAGCGCGACGGCTCCAAGATCGCCTGTCGGCGTGCCGATGGCGATCAGAACGAAGAGCACCGGCGTTGTCACAATGCGAAACAGGCCGAGCAGGTTGGGCAGATGACGGGCGTTCACGCGACCTCCTTCGCATGCATTATACCCGAAGGAGCCTGGCATGGCCGCTAATGGCGCCATCGCACCGTGCGGAAGATGCTCCACCCGTTCTGCGGGTGACCCTGTTCATATTTCTCCTGGAAATGGTGTCTTTCCATCGGTGAGGCGCCGCGAATCGGCTCTTGCAGAAGCCTTCCAGCCCACCCCCGGCTGTAAGCGGTTACTCGGGCTGGTAGGCTCTCTGCGCCGGCGCCGCCACCTCGACGGTGCCCAGCACCAGCCGGTTGTGCGTAAGCGCCGGCGTCGTCCCGGCGATGGGCAATCGTGTCTCGGGCGCGCCATCGCCACTGTACACCCCCATGACCAGTGTGTACCGCCCCGGAGCCAGGTTACGCGGCAATGCCAGTGCGCGCTCATCGTGCAGCGGGTCGCCGACGCGCCAGGTGCTGGTAAGGCCGGCCGGTGCGTAACCCCCAAGCGGCGGCCCGTCGTCGTTGGCAACCGGCGGAACGTCACAGTCGCGGCACAGATGAAGAAAGACGCGGTAATCGCGCGTTGGCGCGGCTACTGCCGTCCAGTAGAGCGTCACCGGTAATGTGCCCCCCGGCCGCGCGGCATTGCCGTGCAGCGCAAGCGAGTATCCGCGCAATCGCAATGCACTGCCGAAGATCGCGTCGAGCGGTATATCCGGCATCGGGATGGTTCCCGCTCCGCTGGCGTTGAATGTCTCAGGGTAGCTCTGGCACATGATCATCACACCGACGAATTCCGCCCCGCCGCACGGCCAGGTGCGCTGTGGATACTGGAAACGCAACCCGACCCAGCCGAAGCGGTCCTGCGGCAGCGGCGGCGGATCCACCGTGCGCGCGTGCTCTGGCGCGATCAGCAGCAGGGCGCGCTTATGCCCCTCCGCCTGCTGATTGAAGAACGGCTCGAAGCGTCGCCGGATGCACTCCAGTAGCTGTTGCCGCGTCGGGTCGGCAATGCCGCAGGTGTCGCCCTCGGCAAAGATCGGGAAGGTCACCGGGTGCGGCAGCGGGTCGGGCGTCACGCGCGGCGCATAATAGGCATACAGCGGCTCGACATAATACGGATGAAGCAGTACCAGGTCATCCGGATGCACACGCACCGCCAGTGCAGCGACGGCCTCGCGCCACTGTTCCTTGACCGGAGCGCCGCTGAACAACCCTTTACCGGGTTGCAACAGCGACGCGATGCTTGCCAGGCAGATGAGCGCCAGCAGCATGAGAGCGAGGGACGGGCGATGAGCGATGAGGGATGCAGCTGAGGCACAATAGGTGTTGCCTGCACGGTTCCCTTCTCCCCCTCTTCTTTTCTTGTCTTCTCCTCTGCGGCTCGTCTTTTGCCGTTCGCCGCTCACCAACAATGGATACACGAGCGCCAGCACCCACGCCGGGAATGCCGGAGCGGCATACCGTGATTCGTAGATTGGCGCCAGGGTATGCACCATCGCAAAGAGCACCAGTGGAACAATCGCCAGGCAGAGCACGACCGGCGCGCCGCGATGCCCGGCGAGCGCATCTCGCAGCAGCAGGAGCAGCCCCCACACCGTCAATGCCACGAACGGCAGCAGCCATGCCAGGCCAGGTATGCCCAGGTATCCGTCGAGTTCCGCCGGCCACCGATCGAGGCCGAACCGCGTGAGTGTGTACCACAGGCCTTCGATAGGCCCGACGATACTGCTGCTACCAGGCCGTTCGCCGCGCGCGGCAAGGATCGTGCCGCCAATACCCACAAGACCCAGCGCCACCGCGATCAGCAGGGCCACCGGCGCCGCCAGCGGTTGAGCGCGACCACCGCGCCACCGATGGAGCGCCGCCGCCACGGCCGCGCCGGCCAGCAACAATAAGGCCAGGCGATGGATGAATATACTGACCAGCGCCACCATCGCGAAGCAGAGCCATGCCGGTCGTGTCTCAAGGCGCAGCGCGCGAAGGAACGTCCATACCAGGAGCGCCGCGGCCAGAATCAGCAGACTGTACACTTTGGCATCCTGGGCATGCCAGAGCGCATACGGCGAGATGGCACCCAGCAGACCAGCAGCGACGAGCGAACTCCGGTGCTGGTTTTCATCGAGAGTGACCTCGACACGCACTTCGTTTGCAGCCGCGACAATCGCCAGCACGGCCAGCGCACCGGCAAGCGCTGAGGGGAAGCGCAGCGCCCACTCCGAATCGCCGGCAATCGCGATCCAGGCTTTCAGGATGAGATGGTAGAGTGGGTATCCGGCGGATGGGCTGAACAATTCAGCCAGGAGCGCAAGCCAGCCTTTGCCGCTGCGCCCGCTGATTTCGGCCCAGGTGCTTCCTTCATCCAGCCACAGGCTCTGTGTGTCGAGCCGGTAGAGCCGGATCGCCAGTGCAACAACTGTTAGCAGTCCGCCAGGGATGATGAGCGCACGTGGCGCTGGTGGTGTGGTGTTATGCTCAGAACGCGCCATGCTGCAATCCTGCCATTCTGGCTTGTGCGCGTTGGAGATAACGGGCATATTTCGCGCGCAGGTCTTGTTCCCATGAAGGCGTGCGTGCCACCAGCGCCTGATCCAATCCGCGCGGCACTTCATACAGATAACGTGCCAGACGCACCACCCACCAGATCAGCATGAGCGGATAGTATGCGCGAATTCGCGCCGGTGCGGCGCGATCGCCGGTCAACCGGGCATATTCGGCAATGACCCATTCCCAGCGTGCGTCTGGCACATCAACCAGCGCCGGGTGGGTCATCAAATCGACGATTTCAAAGGCCGGATCACCCCATCCGCTGTTTTCCCAATCGACCGAGGCCCAGACGCCGGGCCGGCGGATGAAGTTGGCGCAGTTGGCATCCACCCGGCAGAGCGTATGCGCGGCGGGCGGCAGTCTCGGATCGGCCAGTTGCGCCACCTCGCGCAACAGCATGCGCAACTCAGCGTCAATCTCGCCGGCGGGCAACATGGCGGCCTGCGCGGCAACCATTGCCTGCCCGTTGACGAAGCTGTCCATATTGGTGACGGCCAGGCGCAGCGGAATGGCGCTACTGGCCGGCGTGAATTGGCGGAGCGCGGCATAATGCGCCAGCATGGCGCGCCAGTCGTCATCGGTGGCCGGCGGCGCGGCGCTCACCTCTCCGGCAAGCCAGGTCTGCACGACCACCGGGTTGCGATAGCGCTCGCGTTCGAGCAGCAGCGGCTCAGGCGCGATCGCAGGACTGTGGTTGTGTACCAGGCGCAGCGCGGCATACTCGCGCCCGGCGCGGTCGCGTTCGTCGCGGCGGCAGAACTTGACCGCCAGATCATATTTCGCCCCGGTCGTGCGATAGATCAGATTATTGCGTCCGCCATCGATCCGGCGGATCCGCCACCATCCCCAGACGCCAGCGGCGGGGTGGACGTCGAGATAGGCGACTAGCGCATGGAGGTCGTCGGTGGTCATCGCGCCTTCTAATGGCATGGCGTCGCGGCTTCTAGGTGTAGCGCGAAGGAATTGGTCTTCGTCCGGCGATGGCGCGGTGATAGGCGGCTTCAAACCGTGCCGCCGTCACATCCCAGGAGAGTTCGTCGAGCACGCGGCGGCGTGCCGCCGCGCCAAGACGTGCCGCGAGGTCGCCGTCGCTCAGGAGCCGCCCGATGGCCGCGGCCAGTGCCGCCGCGTCGCGTTCCGGCGCGAGTAGACCGTGAACACCGTCGGTGATGACATCGGGAATCCCGGCGGTGTGCGTGGCGACGATCGGCCGCGCCGCACCCATACCTTCGAGCAGTGTGTTCGGCAGGCCGTCAATGTTGCCGGCATCGTCGCGGACGGACGGCACGACATACACATCAGCGGCGGCGACATAGCGTGCGGCGCGGTCGCGCGGCAGTTGGCCGGGGAACAGCACGGCATCGGCGACACCCATCCGTACAGCTCGTTGTTTTAGATCCTCCAGCAGATCGCCATAGCCGGCCAGCACTAGCTGCGCCCGGGGATGCGTCGCACGAATGCGTGGCAATGCGTCGATTAGATAGGTAAACCCTTTTTTGTGAACCATACGCCCCATTGCGATGATCAACCTGGCATCATCGGCCATGCCAAGTTCGGCGCGCACCAGTGCGCCGGCGCGCGGGTCGGGACGGAAGGCGTGGGCATCGACGCCATACGGTATGACTTCGATGTGTGCAGGTGGCGCGCCGAGGCGAATTGCCCGCTCGTGGAGATCGCCGCTGCATGCGCTGATGGCGCTTGCAGCACGGAAGATCACCGCCGCTGTAAGCGACAGCGGCCACGCTTTGCTTGCCAGGTAGACGTCGGAGCCATGCAGGCTGACGACCAGCGGCAGGTCGCGCCATCGCGCTGTGATGGCGGCTGGCAGGCCATTGGGCAGAACCCAGTGTGCATGCACCAGATCGAAGGCATGGTGGCGCGTGAGGTGCGCCAGTGCTCTGAGCGATGCCGCGAGCGCCAGCGGCGTCGCCATGAGTGCCGCACCGCGCACGCCAACGTCGGCGCGGAGCGACTCGGCATAGCCGAAGACATTGAGCGACGGGTGCGGGCTATAACGGTAGAAGTGGAGCCGCACGCCGCGCTCCACGGCCCCGCGGCGTATACCCGGGTGGAACGGCGCAAGGAGGTGCACCGTGTGCCCGCGACGCACTAGCCCGGCAGCAATCTCTTCAATGAACGGCGCCGTCGTCTCCCCGGCATACTTCGGGTATGACGACGTGAGCATAAGAATGTTCATCTCTCAATTCTCAATGCCCCGTGCTCACTTCTCAATTCATACGCCACCGCAACCAGTTCTTTCGTCACACCTCGAAAATCTGCCCGATACACCGGTGTGCGGTACACTTCGCGGAATCCCAGGGCCGAGTCGGCGACCAGTGCATCAAGCATGCGCTGCACTTCCGGTTCGGGGCGTTGCAGCGTATCAAGCACCAGATAACGTACGCGGTAATGACGGGCAAGCCATAGCAATGTCTCGCGGTCGGTCGTGTAGGGAATCATAAGCGCCGGGCGGTTGCTGTGCCAGTTCAGTTGCCACGGATTGCGCGTCATGATCACCGCGCCCGGTTCCGTATTGCGCTCCAGCCAGGCGTACATGTCGAGATCGGCGCTGTACAGCTGCGGCTCATCGCGCACCTTCTCGGCAATATCCGGCCATGATGGCCGGATCATCGCGACGGTCAGGGCCATGGCAACGAGTAACCCCGCGGGTGCCCAGCGACCGTCGGCCAGCGTGGCGATCCGGTCGTAGATCTGCCAGAGCGCCGCAGCGGCGAACAGCGCCAGCCATGGCATCAGCACGACCCAGTAGCGCTCTTCGCTGGTGTGCCAGTAGACGATCAGGAACAGGGTGTAGGGCACGAATGCCGCGCCCAGCAGCGACACCAGGCGCCGGCGCGTCGCTGCTGCCCCGGCCACCCCCAGCAATGCCAGCCATGCGCCGGCCTCGAACAGCAGCCGTTGCTTGTCGGTGCGGCCGAACCAGTACTCGCCGATACCCGCCGGCAACCGGTTCCAGGACGGAATCAGATAATCGCGGAGCGCGCGTACCTGCCGCTCCAGCTTCAGCAAGGTGCGGTCGAATCCCCAGCGCAGGATCCAGCTTCGATCCGGCGGCCCGGTCTCGCTCAAGCCGGCTTCGGTGGTGTACACGGCGTAGATCTGGTCCCACGTTGTATACTCCAGCACCCAGGCATCCTTGCTCTCGGTCGAATAGTAGGGTGTACCGAACGTGATGATATTACGCGCAAGGTAGGGCGTGAGGAGAGCGAAGGCGATTACGCCCCATGTGGCGACGGGCACGATCCGCCGGCGTAGCTCCACGAGCGTTGCCGGCATCGGGCGGACACGTGACGCGAGGAGCCAGAGACCCATGCCGAGCGCAATCAGGCCGCCGCTGCCCGGTTTCTGCAGGAGCATCAGGCCGGTCAGCACGCCGGAGAGCAGGAGCAACCATGTCGCCCGCCGCGTCGTCTGCCGGTGCCTGGATGTCAGATGACCCGCCAGCTTCCATCCCGGAAAACGGAGATTCTCAGGTGGCATCGTTTGCCGGGTTGCCGCTGGTGGATGGTCCTCGGCAGCGCTTGTTGCCGCTCCTCGTCGTGTCTCCCCGGCGTACAGCAGTGCCAGCGCCCCGAATGCGAACAGTGTGAACGCCAGGTCATTAGTGACATAGATCGCCAGCTTGAAATACAGGTGGCTGGTGATCAGGACAAGAGCAGCAATCAGGCCCACCCGTCGATCCCAGAGGTGTGTTCCGGCACGGAATACTGCGAGCGCCAGCAGGATCATGAACAGCAGGTTCGGCAGTTTGGCGGCCCAGTTGTTGATGCCGAAGACGGCAAACGAAAGCGCGACCCAGACGGGCTGCAGTAGTGGCCAGGTTTCTTGCGGGCGCGTGACCCCCTCATAGAGCCGGTAGAACTGCGTGACATAGTCAACGGTCCAGCCGCGCCCGGCCAGGAGATTACGCGCCACGACGGCATTATCGGCATAATCGGCATGGCCCACATACGGCATGGCCAGCACAACCGACGTCAGGTAGCCGACCCACACGGCGAGAAGCAGCGCCAGTAACAGGGCGGCACCACGCGGGGAGCCGAGCGCGCTCACGATTCGTTCCGCGATACGCGGCAGGCCGTTGCGCCCATAGATCAGTGCCAGCAACAGCAGGCCGGCGGCGAGCAAGGTGTAGATCAGCGAATCGGGGAAACTCTCCCAGAATCTATCCAGACCAGGCAGCGGTGGTGCCCCTCTCGCGATGCCTGCCCCCAGCCAGGCGAATGTTGCCGCAAGCAGGCCATACCCCGGCGCGGCACCATACGCATAACGCCGCGCCAGCCGCAGAGGATAGCGTGTTATGGCGCCACGGTAAAACCAGAGCAGTGGCGATGCGCCTGCCACGGCAACGATCGGCAGCAGTGCAACGGTCCAGATGCGGGCAGCAGCCAGCGCAACCGCCAGTGCACTCACCAGCAGGGTTGCCATGATGAATGCCACGTCTGGTCGTTGTACCAGGAGGGCAAGCATCAGAAACCAGACGACCCCGCTTATGACCAGCCAGGCAATCGGTGCAGGCGCCGGCAGATATGGCCCGTCACTGATGGCGTGGACCGCGATCGTTTCGATCCTGATGCCTTTGGGGCGTGGATCGTTGTACGTCTGTGTGCTGGTAAACACATGTGATGCGCGGAACGTGAGCGTGAGGTCCGGGCCGCGGCGCGTGTCGGCGGGAATGGTCAGGCGGTACTCGTCCCACCCATCGGTTGGCATGAACTGGCCAATCACCGTATCGTCCGCCGCCACGACGACATCGGGCTGGCGCGTTTCGCCATTGAGCGCATCAACTGGCCAGCCACGCGCGCGCACCGTCAGCATGAGCGCGCCGCCGCCCAATCCAGCCAGGTGTGCCTGTGCACCCTGGCGCGTCCAGCGGCTGCGGCCACTCAGCGCGTCGGGGGTCAGTTCGTCGCCATAGAATGCAAGCTGATCGGCGGCGCCGGAGCCCTCGCTTGCAATCACAAACAGGCGATCGCCGAGCCAGCCGACGGGAATTGCCGCGCTGGCAGGCGCCTGGTAGGCAAACATGCCTGCCAGAAGCGCCAGCGCAACGATCAGCGCCAGGCGCATGTCCAGCACGCACAAGGCACCCTGGCCGCGCGTGCCGATCGCTGGATGCCACACCGGTGGATCGCTCGGAATGGTCTTGCTACTCACGCGCCGTATTATACCCGATGCGTCTTCTGCTACAATTGCGCCGTTATGGACAGAGAACAGAAAGGCGGATAGCCATGGATCGTTCAATCGTCGCAACAGCCGGCGCACCGCAGGCGATCGGCCCGTATGCTCAGGCAATCATCGCCGGCGATCTGGTCTTTTGCTCCGGCCAGATCCCACTCACGCCCGATGGAACGCTGGTGGAGGGCGACATCTCGGCCCAGACACGCCAGGTGCTGACAAATCTCACAGCGGTACTCGCCGCCGCCGGTAGCGCGCTCGATCGCGTGGTCAAGACGACGGTCTTCCTGGCCGATATGGGCGATTTTGCGGCGATGAATACGGTGTATGCCGAGTTTTTTCCCGCCGATCCGCCGGCGCGTTCGACGGTACAGGTGGCGCGCCTGCCGCGCGACGTGCGCGTGGAAATCGAGGTGGTGGCGATCAGATAACGTGGACCGCCCGTTCGTTACTACTGTTGCAGCGTATGCCAGGCACGTTACCGACGCGACGTTCTGGTGCCCATATGTTGCGGCGATCTCCGCCGGGGCCCGTCGCGCTCCAGCGCTGACGCTCATCCACGAGTTCAATGTACTGACGGCCTGCAAGCGCGCGTGCCCGCTGTGGCGATGGTGCCGACCTTTGATGAATTGGCGTGCGTACTCTCTGGAGCATAACCATGTTTCGTAATATGAGTCCGGGAGCGATCGGTATTCGCGTTGATTTTCGCACCACGCTGGCGCTTGCCGCGCGAGATGGCTGGCAGGGGGTCGATCTGCCGGCTGGCCAGGCGCTGGCGCTGGCTGGCGAGACATCGGTTGAGCATCTGTGCGCGCTGATTGCCGAACACGGTGTGCGTCTTGGCGGCTGGGGATTGCCGCTCAACTGGCGCATCCCATATCAGCGCGATGCGCTGGACGAGCTGGATCGGCAGGCGGCGCTGGCGCAGGCGCTCGGTTGCACGCGTTGCTATACCTGGGTGCTGCCGGCTTCCGACGAACGACCGCTCCGCGAGAATCTCAACTTTCACGTGCAGCAATTGCGCCCGGTGGCGCAGGTACTCGCCGAACACGGGTGCCGCCTCGGCCTGGAGTTTATCGGGCCGCGAACGATGCGTGCCGGCAAGCGCTACGGCTTTGTGTACACCCCCGAAGCCATGATCCTGCTGGCGCAGGCCATTGGCCCGAACGTCGGTCTGCTCTACGATAGCTGGCACTGGTATACTGCCGTCGGCGCGCCGTCCGATATTCGCACGCTGCAGGCCGCGGACATCGTCTATGTGCATGTGAACGACGCTCCTGCCGGCGTCCTGGTGGAAGATCAGCTCGACCAGGTGCGGCGCTTGCCTGGCGCAACTGGTGTGATTGATATGCCCGGTTTCCTCCAGGCGCTGGCCGAGATCGGCTACGACGGGCCAGTGACACCGGAGCCGTTTGAACCGCGCCTCGGCGAGCTTACGCCAGAGCAAGCCAGCGCTGAAGCCGCCGCCGCGATGCGCGCGATCTGGCGCGATGCCGGACTGGAGACGTAATGGACAGGTATCGTCCTGGCTATCATTTCACGGCGCCCCGCGGCTGGCTCAACGATCCGAACGGGCTCATCCAGTGGCAGGGGCGCTATCACATGTTCTACCAGCACAACCCGCACGAAGCGCGCTGGGGCCATATCCACTGGGGCCACGCCGCCAGCGACGATCTGGTGCACTGGGTTGATCTCCCGATTGCGCTGGCGCCTGAGCCGGGTGCGCCGCGTGACGACGGATGCTGGTCAGGGTGCGCCGTCAATGATCATGGTGTGCCGACGGTCGTGTACACCGAAGTGCGCGGCGGTGTGCAGCTCCCCTGCGTGGCAACCGGCAGTGCCGATCTGCTCACATGGCACAAACATCCGCGCAACCCGGTGATTACCGCTCCACCCGCAGGGGTGCAGGTCACTGGATTCCGCGACCATTGTGTCTGGCGCGAGGGAGAAAACTGGTGCCAGATCATTGGCTCGGGTATCGTCAATCAGGGCGGCGCGTGCTTCCTCTACCGCGGGCGGAACTTGCTCGAATGGGAATACCTGGGCCCATTATGTGCCGGCAGCGTCTATGACGGCGACGAGATGTGGGAATGCCCTGACCTGTTCGCGCTTGGCGACCGGCATATCCTGGTGCTTTCGCCGATCCCCCTGGGCCGGGCGGTGTACCTCGCAGGTCGCTACGAGGCGCATCGTTTCCTTCCCGAGGCGCGTGGCGACATTGACGGGTGCCGCGATTTCTATGCGCCGCAGAGCTTTGTGGACGAACGTG
This sequence comes from Chloroflexota bacterium, assembly GCA_013388755.1. GTDB lineage: Bacteria > Chloroflexota > Chloroflexia > Chloroflexales > Roseiflexaceae > JACAEQ01. The sequence goes on along the minus strand of JACAEQ010000100.1, from coordinate 68,543 downwards.
GGCGGCGACTCATGGTTGGCTGGCTGCGCGAGGCGCGCGATGACTCCGCTCAGCTAGCTGCTGGCTGGTCGGGTGCGATGTCGTTGCCGCGGCTGATCGTGCCGCGCGACGATGGTCGTGTCGGCATGGAGCCTGCCCCGGACGTAGCGGTGCTGCGTGGCCCACGGTATGCCCGCGCGGCGCTCGATGTGCCTCCTGCTGCCTGGTTCATTCTTGATGATCTTCACAGTGACATGCTGGAGATTGCGGCGTCGCTTGACCCTGGCGCGGCGGAACGCGCTGGCATCGCCGTCCGTGCCAGCCCGGATCGCCAGGAAGCGACAGTCATCGCCTATGAACGCGAGGCCGGGCGCCTGGTGATTGACCGTCGCTGCGCGGGAAGCGGCGCCAGCGACTCCCCCACGATCGCCCTGCCGCTTGCGCCCGGTGAGACGCTCGATCTGCGTATCTTTGTCGATCGGTCAATCATCGAAGTATTTGCCAACGGGTATGTATGCCTGTCAGCGCGGGTCTACCCCGTGCGAGATGACAGTGACGGCGTGGCGCTCTTCGCCGAAGGAGGCACGGCGCGGCTCCTGTCGTTCGAGGCCTGGCGAATGCCCGATGTCATGCAACGGTTGTGACGCCACCGTAACCTGGTGGATTGCAGTCCACGCTTCTCGTGATGTAGAAAGAAGATGGAGCGCCGTGAGGCCGGTTTGGGTGCCGTTCCTTGCGGTGCTGCCGGGTGGTGAATTGACCATCGCGCTTCGATCCAGTTCAGCGAGAAACCGTGGAGGAGTGAATGAGAGTCCTTCGGACGCTGCTGCTAGTTGCGGCAGTGATCGTCATACCGGGCGTCGCCGGGTTGCCTGGCCGCGAACCTGTGACGATCCATGGCCAGGGCCAGGTCTTTTCGATCTTCTTTCCCATCATTACAACGTCCGCAACTGCCGCGGAATGGACACAGCATGCCTTCAATGCTCAGCGTACCAGCTTCAACCCGGGATCAATCCCGCCGCCCTGGCGCTGGAAATGGGCATGGAACGGCCCGACCGCGAGCGGCGGCATCACGCCCGGTAAGTTCAGGTTGCCACGGAACAGCCAGCCCGTGACCGGGGGGGGGCGCGTGTATATTGCTGCCGGCAGCAACGGCGTGTACGCGCTCAACAATGCCAACGGCGCGCAGGTCTGGAATCGTAACCCGAGTGGAAGTATCAATTCAACGCCGGCCTATGATCCGGATACCGGCGCGCTGTTCGTTGTGTCAACCAGCGGAACGTTGTATAAGCTCAATGCTGCTACCGGCGATACGCTGGCCGGTTTTCCTGCCTCTGGCAGCAGCAACCTGCCGCTGCCCCCCGCTGTTGCCGGCGATCGCGTCTTCTTTTCTATGGGCGACTCGGTGTATGCGGTGAACAAATACAGTATGCAGCCGGTCTGGAGCTACAACGCCGGCTCGCCGGTAGATACGCCGCCAGCCTACTCGGCGAGTCGCAACCTCGTGGTGGTTGCATCGCGCGATCTGTACGTTCACGGCATTCGTAACAGCGATGGTGCCCGGGTGTGGCGCACAAAGACGGCACCACATACCCCTGGCGATCCGGGTAGTTCTGGTGGTAACAATCTTGCCGAGGTCAGCCGGGGCTGGCCGGTGATCGCCGAGCAGAACGGCCTGGTGCTGATCAAGCTGCGCATTGACTGGCAGTCACTCTGGACCTGGAGCCCCTGGCCGTCAACCAACGCAGCCATGCGCAGCAATCTGCTCAGCAACCCGTTCGAGCAGGCACTGCTGGCGCTCCGGCTTGATAACGGTACGACGGCGTTTATCCCCAATATCGGGCATGGCGGTTTCGGCGACGGCAATTACATGCCCATGGGCCCGCAACCGGTCGTCAAACGGTTCAGTGATGGCACAGAAGTGGCGTATGTCGTGATGCGCGGCTCGCCATGCCTCATCAGTTCCTGTGATGGCCGTGCCGACTCGCACCTGGGCGAGATGATGCTCAATAATGCCACCGTTCCTGGCTATACTGCCGGTGACGTCCGGTACGTGAGCACGACCTACCTGCCAACTGATGAGCAGCCGTACCTTTCAATGGCCGGCGATCAGATATTCGCGGCGCACTGGGAAGCGGGTGTCGCGCATATCATTGGGGACAGATCGGCTGCCCGCGGCAGCAGCAGCAACCCCATCCCGGTCACGAACCTGCCGCATATTGCGAATTCGCAGGATAACGATGTGTGCAGCGCCGGGTTCAGCACGAGTCACTATTGTGGCCGCGGTCTCTCCAATACACGGGTGTGGCCCGCCGGTTTCTACATCTACTGGCGTCAGGGCGCGGTCTATGATCGGTACTGGAGTGAGTATGCTGCCTGGGTCATCAGCAATGGCACGATCTATTTCGTAAGCACGGATGGCGCGGTGGTGGCCCTGGAGCAAGGCCAGCCGGCCGGGGCCAGTCTGCCGGTCGAGGCGGATCGGTTGGAGTCCATGCCGGCTGTCGTGTCACCCGAACGCGTGATTGACTACACGGACGCGCGTGAGTACGCTGGTCGGACCGTGACCGTTGATGGTCTCGTGCGCGAGGTGTTCAACAATGGCAAAGCCGTCTATCTGGGGTACAATGTGCCGCACCAGGGGCATTTTCTGGTCCGTATTCTGAAGCAAGACTGGTCCAGTTTTGATCAGCCTCCCGAAGCATTGTATGCGCCCGGGCAGCGGATCCAGGTCACTGGCACGATTACATGGTACCAGGGCGATCCAGTGATCTATGTGCGTGATCCGGCGCAGATTCGCATTGTTGAGGCGGAAGCAAGGCGATAGGAGGCACAGGATGCTCAGCATGGCGAGGCGTAACGATTCGCTGTGTTGCTGCATCAAACTGAGGGTCATCAGGATCGGCCCCGTGCGCAACGTGTCGTTCTACAGCGGCGAGCAGCAACTGTGATCCGTGGACGCGCGTCCGTTCCTGCGAGCTGCGCGCCCCACCGGGCGCAAGGTTGTTGCATGGTGCAATAGCAGAGGAGCACATTGATGAGACGTCTTCTTCTCATTCTTCTTGCCGCAGCCGCGTTTGCGCTGGCCTCCTGCGGCGCCGCCGGCGCTCCCGCCGCGCCTCCCGCCGCTCAAACAAGCGCCATTGACGTGGCGAGTCTGCCGCTCAACGTTGATGTGGCGACCGTACGCGCCTTGCAAGGCCGCGATGATGTCGTCCTGCTCGATGTGCGCGAGCCGGAAGAGTATGCAGCCGGCCATATTCCAGGGGTACGCCTGATTCCGATGGGCGAGGTGCCGGCGCGCCTGAACGAGATTCCTGCCGACAGGACGGTGATCGTTACATGCCGCAGCGGCAACCGGAGCGGCCAGATCACGGATCTTCTGCGCCGAAATGGCTTCACCCGCGTGCACAACATGCAGGGCGGCATTCTCGCCTGGCAGCAGGCAGGGTTCCCGGTGGAACGTTGATGGTATTGAGAATTGTGAGGAGTTGTCCGTGGCGGAGCTCATCACCACCCTCGGCCCGAAACGCGCCGATGAACTTGGCGTGATCCTGCCGCATGAGCATGTTTTTGTTGATCTGCGTACCCCCGATACGCCGGGATATGCGCAGGCCGATACTGCTGCGGTTGTCGCGCTCATGGCGCCGTTCCTGGAGGAAGCCCGGTCGCGCGGGATCACTGCCATCGTTGATTGCGCGCCGGAAGGGGTCGGGCGGCGCGCCGACATCCTGCGCGCCGTGTCGGAAGCTGCCGCGTTTCCGCTGGTTGTCCCGACCGGTATCTACCGCGAGCCGTGGGTGCCAGCATGGGCGAATCAGGCCAGTGAGGATCGGTTGTTCGACTGGATGGCCGGCGAATTGCAGGGAGAGATTGCCGGCAGCGGCGTGCGCGCGGCGTGGATCAAACTGAGCGCGGGTGATGACGGCATGACGCCGGTTGAGGCGAAAATCCTGCGTGCCGCGGCACGCGCCGCCGCGACGGTCGGCTCGGCCATCGGTAGCCACACGATCCGTGGCCGGGTGGTGCGTGACCAGCTTGATATGATCGAGCGCGCCGGCTACACTGCCAGCCGCTATATCTGGATCCATGCCAGCGCCGATGAGGATTTCACGCTGAATCTGGAAATGGCGCGTCGCGGCGCATGGATCGAGTATGACTGGATTGGCGGCGCGCCTGATGCGATCTTCATCGAACGCATCATGCGCATGCTCGACGCCGGCCTGGGCGATCACCTGCTCCTCAGCCATGATCGAGGCTGGTATGATCCGGCGCAACCTGGCGGCGGAACGCCAAAACCGTACACCTATATCAGCGACGTTTTCCTTCCCGCATTGCGCGCTGCCGGCGTTGATGACGCGACAATCCGCCTGCTGATGGTTGACAATCCCTTTCGCGCCTTCGCACGGTAGGCATATGGCCAGCGCGGCCCGGGTGAATCTGGTGTTCACCCGGGCCGTTTCAGGTTGTGCCCGTTCGCGGTCGGGGGTTCGGGAGAGGTCCCCGAAATCGGCGATGGGAAGGCTGCCACACGCGGCGTCTGGATGGCATTGCGCGCGATAGCGAAGCAATCTCCCGGCGCGATCTTCAGGTTGAGGAGCCAGTGGATACGGCCTGGATAACAGAGGAAGGCGGGTTCCGAGCAATTCGCCCGGCCCCCGCCTTCCAGACTGTACCACTTGCATTGAGTATGCGGAACATGTGACCCCGACTGGGCTCGAACCAGTAGCCTGCAGCTCCGGAGGCTGCCGCTCTATCCAATTGAGCTACGGGGCCATCCTCGCAGGCATTCTAGCATCCACGCCAGGTGCTGTCAAGGTTGACGCCACAACGCCGCGCCTCCCAGGATGCCGATGTCATCGCCGAGTGCGGCAGGGACAACCGTCAGATCAGGGTCCATCACGCGCCGTGCGACGACGTGGCGCACAGGGTCGAACAGCAGCGCGCCGGCGCGGGTCAGTCCACCACCAAGGACCACACGACCCGGGTTGAGCAGGTTGGCAGCCGAGGCGATACCAGCTCCCAGCCAGCCCATTGCCTCGTTCCACACGGCACGCGCCAGATCATCGCCGGCGGCTGCGGCTTCTGCCACATGCCGCGCGGTCAGTGCATCAGGTGGAATGGCGGCAAGGGTGCTGGTTGCGCCAGCAGGGCCGCGCAACTGCCGGCGCGCGTCGCGGGCGATGGAGAGCCCTGATGCCAGCGATTCGAGACACCCGTTTCGCCCACACGGGCAGGGCGGGCCATCCGGCTGTAGCACCTGATGCCCCACCTCACCTGCCCATGCGCGCTCGCCGCGGTGTAACCTTCCGCCGATGATGATGCCGCCGCCAATGCCGGTGCTGACAGTGAGATAGAGCAGGTGCTCGACGCCGCGCCCCGCGCCGAAGTGATATTCAGCCAGGGCTGCCGCGTCGCCATCATTGGCTACGACGACAGGAAGGCTCAGCGCGGCCTCCACGCGATCCGCCAGCGGCAGGTTCTCCCAGCCGGCGACATGCATCGAGAGACGCACCGTACGTGCATCGGCGGCGACCGGCCCGCCAAAGCTGATCCCGATCGCGTTGACCGGAGCCGGTGCCGCGTTGAGGAGCGCGCGGGCCATACCAAGCATAGCATCCAGGCCGGCAACTGCGCCGCCCGCAACCGGTGTTGGCACGGTATGGCGCGCCAGCACCATGCCACCGGCAATGTCAACCAGCCCGGCGGCAAGTTTTGTGCCGCCGAAGTCGAGCCCAAGTACGAGGGTCATACGCTGGCGCTGATCCGTTCGCCAAGCGCCACGGCAAGGCCATGACAGATGGCGCCATGAATATCTTCAACTTCCGGCATAAAATGGCTTGGTGCAATGACCGAAACGCCCGCCAGGCCGGCCAGTTTGCCGCCATCGAAGCCGGTGAGCCCGATCGTTGTGGCCTGCTGAGCATTGGCCCACTCGATAACGCGCAGCACATTCGGCGAGTTGCCGCTGCCGGAGATAGCCACCAGCGTATCACCTGGCCGGTAGAGCGACATTGCCTGCTCAACGAAGACACGCTCGTATGCCGTGTCATTCGACCAGGCCGTCATCACCGGCACGTTGTCGGTCAATGCCAGCGCGCGCAGGCGACGACGCCCTGGTGCAAGCGTCCACTTTGCCAGGTCGCAGGCAAAATGCGATGCGTTTGCGGCGCTACCACCGTTCCCACAGATAATGATCGTTCCGTCGCGCTGATAGGTCTGCCAGAGTGCGTCCTCGATGGCGCGCAGCGATTCGCGGGGTACGGCTGCGAGTGCCGTCGCCAATGATGCCAGGTAGCCGTCGAGCCGGGTCATGCATGCCTCCCTTTGATGATTACGATAGTACGATAATGATAACGACGGTGCCGCGCGCGGCGCAAGCACAATTCATCACCAGGTTTAGCGCAATACTGTGACAGAATCCTTTATGAACACTTACAAGCAACGTTGCTGTTCGATCATACGACGCTCCGTGTTATAATGCGCACGGAGTGTCGCCCATATGCGTGGTGGCCGCCCATGCTGCTGCTGCGGAACGCAAAGGCGCCCCGGCGCCCCGATCCGGCGCAATACCCGTGGCGAGCCAGTAGCCATACCAGGAAGCGAGAAGCGCAATGACCGAAGGTGAACGCGACAGTGCCGGTCAGTCGGCTGAGGATGAATTCGGCCTGAGCGCAGTGCGCGAGTTGCTGCGTATCATCAACGAATCGGATGTGAGCGAGATCTCGATAGAGCGCGGTTCCACTCGCCTGCATATCAAGCGTGGCGCGCAGGCGCACCATGCTCCTGCGCCGCTGTTTGTCACGCCATCGCTCGCCACGACCGTTCAGGCAGCTTCTGCGCCGCCAATCGGTCTCGCGCAGGCTCCGGTGCATACGCCGCCGCCAGTCACGCCTGCCCCTGAACCAGAGGCACTGCCGCCCGGCAATATCATCGCCGCACCGATGGTTGGCACGTTCTATGCCGCACCGTCGCCAAAGGACCCGCCCTATGTGAATGAAGGAGATGTCATTCATGTGGGTGATCGCGTCGGGATCATCGAGGCGATGAAGATGATGAATGAGATCGAGAGCGAGTTTGCCGGTCGCGTTGTGCGCATCCTGGTGAAGAACGCCCAGCCGGTAGAGTATGGCCAGCCGTTGATGGTGATAGAGCCTGCCTGAGTGTGGTGCGACTCAGCGCGCCGCTTCGCGGATCGCCACACGCGGCAGCAGGGTGGCCATCGCGCCGATTGCGCCCGGCGAGTGACATGCAGTTACTATCCGTCGCTCAACTCAACCTGTACCTGCGCGAATTGCTTGATACCGATGATCTGTTGCGCGATGTATGGGTTGACGGCGAGATTTCCAATTTCAGCCGGCATTCCTCCGGCCACTGCTACTTTACCCTGAAAGAGGGCGATGCGCAGATCGGCGCCGTCATGTGGAAGTCGGTGGCGGCGCGTCTGGCAACGCTTCCGCTGAATGGCGAGGCCGTGCTCGCTCATGGGCGCGTTGCGTTCTATGAAGTGCGTGGCCAGGTGCAACTCTATGTCGATGCCCTCCGCCCGGCCGGTATCGGTGTGCTTCAGGCGCAATTCGAACGGCTCAAGGAACGCCTTGGCGCCGAGGGGTTGTTTGATCTTTCACGCAAGCGCCCGCTTCCGGCGCTGCCCCGGCGCATTGGCGTTGTGACCTCGCCAACCGGCGCGGCGCTGCAGGATATCCTCAATGTGCTCCGGCGCCGCTACCCGCTCGCCGAGGTGGTGATTGCGCCATGCCAGGTGCAGGGCACCGGCGCCTCCGATACGGTGGTTGAGGCGCTCTATGCCCTGTATGATGCGGCGGTTGATGTGATCATCGTCGCGCGCGGCGGCGGCGCTGCTGAGGATCTGTGGGCGTTCAACGATGAACGGGTCGCGCGCGCCGTCTTTGCCAGCCCGGTTCCGGTCGTCAGCGGCGTCGGCCACGAGACCGATACGACGATTATTGACTTTGTGGCTGACGTGCGTGCGCCCACGCCATCAGCGGCCGCCGAACTCGTCTCGCCCGATGTGACGGAACTGGCGGATGATCTGGCGCTGCTGCGTACGCGTATGACCGCTGCCGTGACGCAGCGCCTGGCCGATGCGCATGATGCGGTGACGTGGCTTGCGGACCGGCTGGAGCTTCGCTCGCCGGAGAATCGTATCCGGCGCGATCGCCAGCAACTCGATGAATTGCTCCGGCGCGCCACCGTGATGCTCGACCGCCGTATCGCGCTGGCGCACGCGCGCCTCGACGGCGAACGTGGCCGTCTTCACGCGTTGAGCCCGCTGGCGACCCTTGGCCGTGGCTATGCCGTCGTACGCCACGTCGCCGGCGCGCTGGTCACCGATGCCGCCGACGTTGCGCCAGATGATCGTGTCGAGATTACGGTGCGGCAGGGCACGTTTTATGCGCGCGTTGAGTAATGCAGGACGATGACTATGAATGAGACCGAAGGATACGAGGAGTTGTACGCCCGTCTCCAGCGCATTGTGGAGCGACTTGAGGCTGGTGATCTACCGCTGGCGGAGGCGCTCGCGCTGTACGAGGAGGGCGTCGCGACCGCGGCGACATGCCAGAAGTTGCTCGATGGCGCTGCGCTGCGCGTGCGCTCGCTCGCCGGCGGTCTGGTTCCGTCTGTGCAGGACATGGAGACGGCCAGTTGAACACCGAACGGGTGTACCGTTATCCGCGCCAGTTCACTATCATCGTTGAGGTCCTGGCGGCAGCCGCGGTTGCTGTGGCACTGGCGTTGCTCGGGCGTGACACGCTGCGTTTGCTGTGGGCAATCTATACGATTGATGTTTCTCTCTATGCACGCCTGCCCTGGCTCGATGATCTCGTCGCGATCATCTCCGGCGCCACGGCAACTTCACCGGCGACATTCGCCGATCTGTTGCCGGCACTGCTCTGGGCGGCATTCGCGCTGCTCCTCGCGCTGCTGTTGCGTAATAGCATGCCAATGGTGCGCACCAGCGCGCGTGGCATGCTGGTGGAATTCGCCGGTGACTGGCTGCCGGTGCCGTGGGAAAATGTCCGTGCGATCAAGGTCACCGAGTCCGGCGATCGCTATGTGTTGCTGGCAGAGACCGATCATAACCGGCTCACCGGATGGCACCGCTTCTACTGTTTCGTGTATCGCCTCGGGCTGCATCCGGCATTTCTGATTACCTCGCAGATCAGCGACTTCAACGAACTGGTCAAGACCTTGCTCAGCGAGACCGATCGCGCGGCACGGGCGCTCGATACCGGGCGCAAAGCTGAGTTGCAGGAGCATGCAAGTTCGCCGTTGTTCCGTTTGCTGCTCAGCCCGGCGTCGTTCTTCGCCCAGCGTGCGTCACAGCGCGATGCGCCGGCGCCAGCCACCACGGCGACGGGCGATGTCGTCAGTAGTCGCTATCCCCGGCGCATCGGCGCCGTGTTTGTCTGGACGGCGGCGGCAGTGGCGGTTGCCGCCATTCTGCGCTACCTGACGCTGATCTTGACATACCTGGCGCTGACCTTCCCTGTGCTGCGTGGGCTGCCCGTCTTTGACCGGCTCGATCTGCGGTTGTTGCCCGCACCGTGGTGGTTATTGCTGGAAGCGCACATCGTGCTGGTACTCTTGCTTGGTGTGGCATCGGCAATCTATCACCTGCTCCCCGCGCTGGAGGCGCGCCATGAAGGACTGGCGGTACGCCGCCTGCGCGGCTGGACAGTTGTGCCCTGGGCGCGCCTGCGCGCCGTGAAAGTCACCGAGCTTTCTGCAAATAGCCAGGTGGTGCTGGTACAACTGGCCGGTGGCCTGCCGCTGGAGTCGCGCCTGACCAGTTTCCTCTATGACGGTAGCCTCTCCCCAGGTGTATTGTTGACGTCGGCGATCAGCAACTTTGAGGCATTGCTCCAACGTGTCGTGGTTGAGGTCATGCGCTACCCGCCCGAGACCAGCGCGCCGGAACAGCCACCGATCTTTCAGAGTGATGCGCGCTCCGATCTGTTGCTTCTGGGGCTGCAATCGAGTATTGCGATCGATCGTCTGGTGGAGGAGAGCCGCGCCGACGCCAGCACACACGCATTTCAGATGGGGCGGCTGTTACAGGCCTTGAAGCCAGCGTTTGCCCTGGCGTTGCTACCGGCGCTGCTTATCTTTTCCGATCGCTCGTTTGTGCAGCACGTGATTCCTGATGGCCGCATTGCAGCGGCAGCCCTGGTCATGCTGTTGCTGGCATTGCTCGAGTGGCCGCTGGTGTCGCTCGGAGTGATCGCGCTTGATGAAATGAGTGGTGGTGGCGAAGAAGGCGCGCGCCCATTCTATCTCTATCCCCTGGTGCAACTGCCGCGCCTGGTTCCCATGCTGGCGGCCCTGATCGTCATGCTGCTCGGCGCGCAACCACTGGCCGTGATCTTCTGGCTCATCACTATCGGCTGGTCATTCTGGCTGGCGGCAGGTCTGTGGGGGGCGTTGTACGACTGGCGTGGTGGCCAGTTGCTCGGTAGCGGCCTCATTCCGGTGGTCTTCCAGTTGATGCTCTTGATCGGCTACCTGGTGGTGCGGGCGTAGCGACGCCCGTTATTGTCGCAGGACGCTCAGTAGCACGGTCAGCGTTGCCAGGCTCGCTGCGGTCGTCACCACAACGACGCCGGCGACAAAGCGCGGCCTGGCGTTGAATTCCAGCGAATACAGCACCATGTTCACCGCCGTCGGCATGCTGGCTTCCAGCACCACCACCCGCAGCGAGAGATCGTCAAGCGCGAGCGCCCGCGCTGCGCCGTATGCCAGCAATGGCGATACGATCAGCCGCAGGACGGTGACCAGTGCCGTCAGCCTGCCATCCTCCACTGCGGTGCCCTGCGCCAGTTGCATCCCCAGCAACAGAAGCAGCAGCGGCAACGTGGCATCAGCCATGAGCGCCACGCCGCGAAAGATGCTGCCGAGCGCATCTATGCGCTGTGGTAGCTCAAGGCCGCTGAAACGCGCCAGCAATCCGATCGCAACAGCGTAGATCTGTGGCATGCGAAAGATCTGCCGGATGGCGCTGCCCGGGTCGCCACGCCCGGCGCTGGCAATCGGAATTGCCAGCGTCTGCGCCATAATCGTCTGAGCGATAAAATAGAGCAACGCGCGCTGGAAGCCGGCCTCGCCGAAGGCAAACCGTGTCGTCGGCAGGCCGTAGTTGCCGGAGTTCATGAACATCACGCAGAGCAGCAACGCCATGAGACTGGCGCGGTCGAGGTGCAACGCTGTGCCGGCGGCGAAACCGATCGCACCAATGCCGAGACACACCGTAACCGATGCTGCGATGACTCGTAATGCCTCATTGCTGGCAACGTCAATCCGGACGATCGTGGTAAAAATGAGCGCCGGACCGAGCACATACATGCTCAGGCGATTGAGCGATGGAAGATCGATCAGGAACGATCGCCGCAGCGTGTAGCCGCAGAAGACTACAACCGTCACCGGCAAGAGCACTTCGACAAAGGCGGAGATGATCAGCATGATGTGGTCACGATCTCTCGCCTTCGCCCTATGGATCGGTGCCGATCACCGTGTCAAAAATCAATGAGTCTACCAGGCGCTCGACCGGCGCGCGGTCGTCGGTGAATGGCGCGTGCGTGATGGCAGGAGCGCGCTCCGGAACATAGACCCGCTCGAGTGTGCGCCGCAGCGCGGGGTGCTCCAGCCGCTGATAGGCGTCGCGCAGGTTGGCATAGCCGTCACCCACGTTTGCGTTGGTGGCGATAATGATCTGGTTGCTCAGCCGTTCGGTTTCAATCACGATCACCTGCGGAAATACCTGCTGCATGGTTGCCACAATCGCCCGTCCGAGGCGGTCGTCACCGTCGGGGCCAAGGCCGGCATTCACAACCGCCACACCATCGGGCGCCAGGTGTTGCCGTACCAGCTGGAAGAACTCGACGGTCGTCAGGTGAAACGGGATATACGGCTGGTGGTAGGCGTCCATGCCGATCACATCATACACGCCGCCCTGAGTCGCCAGCCAGTAGCGTGCGTCCTCCGCATATACACGATAATTCGGGTGCTCGGGCGCAACCAGCGCATCACGCATGCCGAAGAACCGTCGCCCGACATCAATAATCTGCGGATCGATCTCCACGGCGTCGATGTGGGTATCAGCGCCATAGATTGCCAGGAACTGTGCTGGCGTGGTGCCCGCGGCTGCACCAAGCATCGCCAGGCTGCGCACACTTGCCGGATCGCGCCCCGGCGTGACAAATGGCGCGATAGCGAAGTAGTCCCATGGCCCGCCTCCGGTCAGAGTGTCGAGCGGGTTACCGTCGTAGGCTGTGTTATGGATTGAATGGATCGCCAGCCCTTCGTTCAGCATCAGGACGACCTGCTGACCATACTCCGGGTCCTGGCGCGCGGCGACCTGAATGTAATTGTAGGGCGACTCATACTCGGCGATCAGTATGCAACCGTCGCAGCCGGCAGCCTTGACCGGCCCGGCGGTGAGCAATGTGTATCCGGCCAGCGCCGCCACCAGCGCGAGCGCTGCCAGCGTGCCGCGACTACGAGCGCCTGCCGCGCCAAGCGCGGCCAGCACGACGGCATACACATAGGTCGTCAGCGCCGTGCCAAGGCCAGGAATGAGGACGAGCACAGTCAGAAACGTACCGGCGATTGACCCGATCGTCGAGATGGCCGAGATTGTTCCGGCGGTCGCGCCGGCGATCGCCACGCCGGCGGAGGCACGGTGCAACTGCAACCGTACCGCGAACGGCCCAACCATGGCCAGCAGGGTGACGGGAATGGCAAAGAGCGCCAGGACGCCAGACAACGCGCCGAGAAACCCACCGATAGCCAGGGTGGCCACCGCGTTGCGCGCGAACCCGAGGATTGGCGCTGCAAGCGGCGGTATGAACGCCGTGGCGACGCCTGCCAGCAACACGATGTGGTACAGCAGGCGTTCATCGGGGCGACGGTCGGCCAGGCGCCCGCCAGAGTGATAGCCGATCGCGAGATAGACCAGGGTCAGACCGATCACTGCTGCCCAGATGGGTTGCGACGTGCCGAAGTAGGGCGCCAGCAAACGCGAGGCGATCATCTCGACGCCAAGTGTCCCGACGCCACATATGAACACGACAGCCAGCAGAAAGCGCGTCGGGCGGATGGATGCATCGGACGTCGCAGAGGCTTCCTGCGGCGGAACCGCGGCCTCCTGGTTCATCAACCGGGCTTTCTAGAGCAACATGCGACAACCTGGTGCCCCGGTGGGGCGCGCGGCGCGCAGGAACAGAGGCGCGTCTGCGGATCATGTTTGCTGCGCACCGCCGTAGCGCATGAGAGACGGGCCCACCTCTGTGATGTTCGCCCGCCTCTGGAGCTACAATGCAGAGCGAATCAACAGGCTGATGGCTTGCAGCAGCAACATTGCGATAATCGGCGAAAAGTCGAACATCGAGGTGGCCGGCAGGATGCTGCGAATCGGCGCCAGCATCGGCTCGGTAAGCTCATGCAACACCCGCGTGATCCGCATGTTGCCCATCGGGTCAACCCACGAGAGCAATACCCGACCAAGAATGGTCAGTGATAGTACTTCAAACAGAAGAACGACAAAGCTTTCGACAAAGTTGGATGGCATAGAACCTGGCCGCCTCCTCGCGCAGCATCTGTTCTAGATGGCGGTATTATACCAGACAACTATGCATCCCGCAGTCGCGCCCGCACGGCAGCAGCATGCGCCGCCAATCCCTCCGCATCGGCCAGACGCGCCGCAGCCGGGCCAATCCGGCGTAGCGCCGCCTCATTCAATCCGACGAGCGAGATCACCTTGCGGAAATGATCCACATTGACCGGCGAGGCAAAACGTGCCGTTCCGCCCGTCGGCATAATATGCGATGGCCCCGCAGTATAATCACCCAGTACTTCGAATGAGCGTTCGCCGAGAAACACCCCACCAGCATTGCGCACCCTGCCGACATAGTGCCACGGGTCGTCAAGCAGCAGGCACAGATGCTCCGGTGCGTACTCATTGGCGATGTCGAACGCCTCATCCAGATCGCGTACCAGCACGATACCGCCGCGCCTGGTGACCGCTTCGGCAGCAGCGGTTGCACTCTGTTCCGGCAACGTTTCGAGTTGATGCATCACTTCCGCCTGCACCCGCGCCGCAAGCGTCTCGTCGGGTGTCAGCAAGATCGCCGACGCCAGCACGTGTTCGGCCTGTGCCAGCAGGTCGGCGGCGACCAGGCGCGGTTCGGCGCGGTCGTCGGCAATGATCAGCGTCTCGGTTGGCCCGGGGAGCGACTCGATATCAACCACGCCGAACACGGCACGCTTGGCCAGCACCACAAAGAGGTTCCCCGGCCCGACGATCTTGTCCACCTGCGGCACGTGCTCCGTACCGTAGGCCATTGCCGCAATCGCCTGAGCGCCGCCGAGCGCGAACACGCGGGTAATGCCGGCGGCCGTGGCGGCGGCGAGGACCGTGCGATCTACCTGGCCGTCACGTTGCGGCGGCGTACAGACGATCAGTTCCTCAACCCCGGCCACACGCGCAGGGATGGCGGCATGCAACAGCGATGACGGGAGGGGTACGGCGCCACCCGGCACATAGATGCCGACCCGCCGCAGCGGCGTAACGATCTGGCCCAGCGCACCTTCGATGCCAAAGTCGATCCACGACGTGCGCACCTGGCGCTGATGGAATCGGGTAAGCTCATGGATCGCCAGGTCGATCGCGCTGCGCAACGCAGGATCAAGCGCCGCCAGCGCTGCCGCGCATACTTCCGGCGCGATTTCCAGCGGGCCGGTATACCCGTCGATGCGCCGCGACCAATCGTGAAGCGCGGCATCACCGCGAGCGCGCACATCGCGCAACACGTGGTCGACGGCTTCAGCCGGCGCCAGCCGCGCGCCAAAGCGCTGTTCAATGGCGTCAAGAAGTGTTTCCGGCACGGCAAGTTCATCGAACGCGACGCGCCGTAACACCGTGCGGCGGGCGATGGCAGGGTCATGGAATATCGGAATGGTCATGGCGCATTCATGCCTCCAGTTGTACAAGCAGGCGATCATAACTGTCGCAGTTCGCCTCAAAGACGTACTGCGTCGGCATGACGGCGATCGTGTCGCCGCCCAGGTCACGCAGGTGCGCCACCAGATCGAGCACACGCTCCTGGGGCACGATTACCGTCACCATGTGCCAGCCGGGTGCGCCTTCTGCGCGTGGAGTACCGGGCCAGACCGGCGCGATCGTCGGCCCCTGGACACCGGCCAGGTCGGGTCGCGCGGCGACGCGGCGCCCCACCTCTTCAGCCGATGCGCCGGCGATATTCGCGGTGACCTGGACAAACCGGCGCGCGCGGCGGCGCGCTTCAACCAGTTCGAGGATGGAGCGGGTCAGCGCCAGCGCGGCTGGACTGGCGCGCAGGCAACGGCGACTGGCGATCAGGCACGCCTGCGTGCGCAGGATTGGCTCGCCGACAATCTTCAACTGGTTGTCGCGCAGGGTTGTGCCCGTCTCGGTAATGTCAACAATAATATCCGCATAACCAAGGCCAGGTGCCGCCTCGGTCGCCCCCTGGGAGTCGACGAGTCGGAAGTAGTTGATGTCGTTGGCGTAGCAGAAGCGCCGGGTAAGCGCCGGGTATTTTGTTGCGATGCGCAATGGCCGTCCTTGCGCGTGCAATTCCACTGCCAGGTCCGCCAGGTCATGCCATGTTGTCACGTCAATCCAGGTTTCGGGTGCCGCGACAACCAGTTCGGCGTTCCCATACCCCAGGTTATCGAACACGACCAGCAGTTCGTCGCGATCGCCGCGTAATTCTTCCACCAGGTCGAGGCCGCTAATGCCCAGATCAATCTCGCCGGATGCCACTTTCTCAACGATGTCGGCTGGTCGGTGGAGCAACACTTCAGTCTCCGGAAGCGTGCGAATCGAGGCGGTATAGCGGCGCGGGTTCGGTCGCGTCACGCGTAGCCCCGCGCTATCGAGAAAAGCGACCGTGCCATCGTACAGGCTACCCTTCGACGGTATTGCAAAGCGCAGCGTCATTGTCTGATCTTCTCCTGGAACGCAGCGGGCTCGTTGTTCGCGCGCCGCTGCATGGCGCGGCGCAACGCCGCCGTCACCCGGCTCAACCCGAGGATCGCCGGCAGCGCAATAAGTAGTGCCCCTATGGCGCCGGTATCGAAGCGCAACGTTGTCGCCAGGCTGCCAATACCGAGGCTGAGCGCTGCAACAATCAGCAGGCGCATGCGGTGCACCCGCCGGAGCACAGCCTCGCCCGCAACAGCACCGGCCAGGCTGATACGCTGTTCCATGTCATGAAGGTTCCACGCTGCCAGGGTTGCCACCAGTCCGGCCAGGGCGATCAGCGGCGAGACACTCGCGAACACCGCGATGACCGCAATCGCTGCCAGCCCGGGCAATGCAAGTGCACCCACATCGCGCCGCCGGTACAGTGTGCCTGCAATCCATGCGCCGCCCAGCGCGACGGGCGCGAGCGCAACCAGCGCATGGCCGGCGATGAACAGCCCGAGGGCCAGGATCGCTGCCGTCAGCACAATCAGACCGATAACCAGTCGCACTGAGCCTCCTCGGGGTTGCCAGGCCGCCGTTTCGGACGCCATACAACCTGCGGGCGCATGATGATAACTAGATCCAATACGCTGCAAATCAGCCTGGAGTTGGCTCACTCCTTTGTGGCCTGGCGTGAGCCATCGGGCTTGTATGCACCAGAGCCTGGTGCACTACCGCCGGTCGGCCAGCGCCGCGTGACACACCTGCGCCAGCGACACGTCAACCTGCCAGTCTACCACGCGTGCGCCGGCATGGCGTAGGCGACGAAGCAACGAGTTGCGCTCAACGCGCGCGATGCGTGTCGCCAGCGACGCCATTGCGCCCAGGTGCGCCATTTCGAACGCAACCGGGTCAGGACTGACGATCAGCACGTCGTAACCGTGGGCGCGCATCCCGATGATGGCTGGCGCATCTCCTGGCTGGAGTGGGCTCACCAGCACAATCTGCGAGCGGGCAGGGAAAAGACGTGTCGGAACGTCGCCAAGGCTGGCCAGTGCGGCCCGGTCACCGGTTCGGGCCCGCGCCAGCGCGCGCAGCAGCTTCTCGCGCTGCATCTTGCCGTATCCCGGGAACGTCCATTCGATCGCATTACCATAGATCAGCAAGCCAACACGGTTCCCCTGGCCGATCAGTGCGTCGGCGAACGCAGCAGCGGCCTGCACGCCATACTCAAAGAGCGTCTGCCCATCGCCCTGAACATCGCTGCTGCGCCGCGCATCCAGAATAATACCAATGTCGGCGACACGCTCCTGCTCGAACTCATTGACATAGAGCGAGCCGGGGAAGCGCGCACTGGCGCGTTCATTGATCCAGCGCACCGGGTCGCCCGGCTGATAATCGCGCACACCGAAGAACTCAACCCCCGGCCCGCCCTGGCGCGCCGGAATCGTGCCTGAGTAGACGCGTGTGCGTCGCGGGCGAATACCCAGGCGGGCCAGCCGCATGACCTCAGGCACAATCAGGAGCTTGCCTGGCGCCGCGACAGACGTGCGCAGCTGAACGATACCCAGGCGGTCGGTAGCGGTGACGTGGAGGCGGTTGAAATGATGAAAGCCGCGCGACCCCTGGATCGTGTATTCCAGCGTGGCCGTTGCGCCAGGCGCCAGCCTGACGAGCAGCGCCGGCTGCCCTTCAACCAGCTTCAGCATGCCGGGTACGTGGTCTTCGATCAGCGCCTGGACCTCCTGCGCGCTGTCGTTGCTGACCGTAACGCGCACGGTCACCGGCGCGCCGGCCCCGGCGCGTTCGGCGCTCAATACGCGCTCGGCGCGCAGGCGTAGCTCACCCGGCGCATCGAGCAATGCTGCGCCAACAAAGATCGCAGGCGCAATTGCCAGCGCGATCACCGCGCCGTTCAGCGTTGCCATGCCCAGAATGGCCAGGCCGAGCGCCAGCGCACTCAGTACGATCACCCTGTTCATCAGCTATCTCAGCACCGGCGCAGGGGCCGCCTGCACCACCGCCGCCAGGATGTCGCCGGCGGCGCGTCGCTGCATCCAGAGATCCGGTGTGAGGATCAGGCGGTGCGCCAGCGCCGGCTGCACGAATACTTTGACATCGTCAGGAATGACGAAATCACGTCCATCGAGCGCGGCGCGTACCCGCGCCAGTTTCAGCAACGCCAGCGATCCGCGCGGACTGGCGCCAACCGCCACACGCGCGTCGTTACGTGTGGCTGCCACCAGCCGCACAATATACTGCTCAATATCGGCATCCACATACACCTCTTCGATGGCGGCACGCATGGCCAGCAACTCTCGCGCATCGGTCACCTGTTCAATGACGGTGTCATCGCTGCGCCGTTCTCGGCGGCGGCGCAGGATCTCAACTTCCTCATCGAGCGACGGGTAGCCGACGGTGAGTTTCATCAGAAAGCGGTCAAGTTGCGCTTCCGGGAGCGGGAAGGTGCCTTCATACTCAATCGGATTCTGGGTTGCCAGTACCAGAAACGGCTCAGGTAACGGCATGGTTTCGCCTTCCAGCGTCACCTGGCGCTCCTGCATGGCCTCCAGTAATGCCGACTGCGTCTTGGGCGAAGCGCGGTTGATCTCGTCCGCCAGCACAATATTGGCGAAAACCGGCCCACGGCGAAGCTCGAAACGTTCGGTGGCGCGGTTATAGACATAACCGCCGGTGATGTCACCCGGCAAGAGGTCCGGCGTGAACTGGATCCGGCGAAACTCAAGACCGAGCGCGGCGGCGAAACTGCGTGCAATGAGTGTTTTCGCCAGCCCGGGGTAGTCTTCCAGCAAGACATGGCCGCCGGCGAGCGTTGCCGCCATGATCTGTTCGAGCACCGCGCGCTTGCCGACGATGGCGCGCTCCACCTGGTTGACAACGCGCCGGCCAAGCTCGGCAACGTCAGAGTAGCTGTGTGTCATCGCGTTTCGCTTATGCTATGAGGCGTTCCACAGCAGCAACGACCTGTTCCAGGTCGGCATCGAGCGGCGAAGGCTGGCGGCGCCTGGCAAACAGCCCCTGCCGTTGGCGATAGCCTTCCAGGCCGGCGCGCAAGAATGCCACTACCTGCGGTGGCGCATCAATGGTGCTGGTCGCAAGCCGCTGCCGGGCGACGCGCAGTTCAACCCGATCGCGTTCGGCGATCGTTTCGGCCAGCAGCAACGCCAGCCGCTGCGCCAGCCGCCAGCGCGAGTAGTCATGCCGCTGCGCCAGCGTTACCAGTCGCAGCCAGTCAAACACACGCCCACGCGGTCCGCTCTCCATCCGACGCCGGATGGCGTCTCCACTCTCGGCCCACAGGCTTGCGATGGCAACAACGGCCATCGTAAGCACAAACGCCAGCCAGACAACGCCCTGCGGTACGCTCTCAAAGATTCGCACCGCTCCCCAGATGACATAGAGGAGCGGCGAAATCAGTGTATCCCCCAGCAGGCCGCGAATGCCCAGCGCCACGATCTCCACCGCAGCCAGCAGCAGCAGCACCAGAGTGATACGGCGCATCCACATGGCCTGCCGTGCTCCTCACAACCGCTATCTTGTCACCAGGGCCATCGTTGCCCCCGGCGGTGAACGGTCACTCACCGGGAGGATGGCTGCTCGCCATAGGCCTCAATAATCGCGCGCAGACATGCCTCAGCCTCGCGCGTCTCGCGCGGCCCGGGCGTGTGCGGGCTGTATCGTACCACTTCGAACAGTCGCGTCAGGCGCCGGATGTGCGCATCGCCGAGCCCGGTGCGCGCCAGTCGCTGCTCGAATTCACGCGCTGTCATGTCGGGATCGCGCGCAATGCCGCGTTCTGCGCGCAGAACCCGCACCATCTCAATATAGCAGCGCGTCACCGCATCACGCACATCGGCGCCGGCCTCCAGATCGCGCAACGCCGCGCGCGCCTCGGCAACAATCTCCGCGCCCTGATCGCTTGCCGCTCTGCGTGCTGGCTGCAGTCGTGCCAGCCGAAATGCCAGCCAGATCAGGCCGGTCGCCAGTGCCAGGCTGATGATCGTGATCAACCAGTCCGGCGGGTTCGAGACCAGGTCGGGCGGTGTGACGGCCGTCGCCTCACCGGGGGCCAGTCGTTCCGGGCCGAATGCTCCTGGCTCCGTGGCGGGCCCACGCAGTTCGCCCGTACACTGGCGCAGATTGGCCAGGAAAAGGTAAAGCACGAATGCGAACAATAGATAGCCGGGCAGCGTACGCACCAGCCAGCGCCGGAAATCCGGCGAGAACACCGCGACGAGGACGGCGAACGACGCCAGTACCAGCAGCAGGACGCCGAGCCAGTTGAACCCGATGGAACCGCCCGGCGACGGTGTTGTCTGCGGCGCCGGCACGAACAGATCCAGTGGAAACGGTTTCCCCGGCGCCAGTCGTACCGACGGCAGTGCCGCCGCCAGGAGCGCCAGCGCCGCGATCGCTATCGTCAGCAGTACCGCCAGGGTCCATCGTTCGCGCTGTGACATCGCGCGTCCAGCCTTCATATCCTGCGGGAAGCATCCAGGCGGTTGACGAGCCGCGCATCGGCGGGGTGGTTCGCCCTATGACCCGGCGCGTGGGATGTCGACCAGCGCCATCCGGTGTTCCTCGCGGCGCGCCAGGTCACGCCAGTAGACCTGCCCATGGGTGCGCTCATCGGCCCCGACAACCG
The DNA here is from genome assembly GCA_013388755.1 of Chloroflexota bacterium. Classification (GTDB taxonomy): domain Bacteria; phylum Chloroflexota; class Chloroflexia; order Chloroflexales; family Roseiflexaceae; genus JACAEQ01. The sequence goes on along the minus strand of JACAEQ010000100.1, from coordinate 47,931 downwards.
CAACAAAACGTATCTCGCGGCGCGCAGCGTCGCGCAGATTACCTGCCAGGCCACGCATACGCACGTCGGTCATGGTTGTATAGCCGCGCCCGCGCAGCCCCCGCGCTACTTCCAGTGCATACGGATAGCTGTCATCATCGGTGGCGACCACCAGCACCGCTGGCGCCCGAGGCGCCACCCTCTCCTGCGGTACAGCGGCCACGACACGTTCCAGGCCATATGCAAAGCCGACTGCCGGTGTAGACTGGCGCCCACCGAGCGCGCTTACCAGGTCGTCATAACGGCCACCGCCACAGAGTTGCAGGCCATCGTCGGCATAGATCTCGAAAATCATGCCGGTATAGTAGTGCAACCCGCGTCCCAGACCGAAGTCGAGCACGATCCGGTCCGTTGGCAGCCCGTGGGCCACCGCCAGCAGCAGGATCGCGCGCAATTCGTCGAGGCCGGTCACACGATAGGGATGCAACAACACTTCAGCAGCAGGCAGTGCAATCTCCGGCCCTCCTTCGATCCGGCAGAGCTGATCGAGGAGTTCCAGTGCCTGCTCCACCTGTGCCTGCGACTCGCCGCGGCGGAGTTTGCGCACCAGCCGGCCAACAATCGCCTCGGGCGGTCGGGTACCGAAGCGCAAGTTGACCCCGATCTCGCGCAGCGCGTGGAGCAGGAGCGCCTCAGCCTGCGGATCGTCTATCCCATCGAGCAGTGCCGGATCGACTGGCATCGTTGCCGGATGTGTATCAAGTTTCGATTGCACCGCCGCAATGCCCTGTTCGCGCAGACGCTCCAGGCTCCAGATCAGCGTGCCCTGTGTCCGCTCACTCAGTCCCAGAGCGGCGAGCAACGAACGGATGAGCCCGATATGGCCGATACGCACCGTGAAGCGCGGCACACCCGCGGCGAGCAACCCTTCGCATGCCAGTGCCAGGCACTCGGCATCCGCGCGCGGCGGCGGGCCGCCGATCAACTCAATGCCAATCTGGGTGAACTGGCGAAAGGTGGCGCGTTGCGGGCGTTCGTTGCGAAACACAGGGCCGGCATAGCGCAGGCGCAACGGCAACGGCTGATCCTGCATCCGCCCCACATAGGCGCGCAGCACCGACGCCGTCCACTCAGGGCGCAGCGCCAGTTCGCGACCATTGAAACTGAACTCGTAGACTTTCCCGACCAGTTCTTCGCCAAGCTTGCGCAGGTAGAGGTCGCGCTGCTCAATAATCGGCAGGTCCACAGGTTCATACCCATACGCGGCCAGGGTACGCTCAATCGAGGTCGCGATCGCTGTCTGCGGCGCCATGTCGGCCGGTAACACGTCGCGCATACCGCGCACGGCGTCAATACTTGATCCCACGGGAGATTCGACCCCACGGTACGGGTGACCTTCACGCTTGTCGTGAGGTCCGCCCTGCGAGCGATTCAGGAACAGCGGCATTGTACCCGATGAGGCGTGGCGCGACAAGGAGCGCGTGCCAGTCGAATCTTCCGGGTCAGCGGTTCGGCAGCCGGATGCGAAAGGATGCGCCGTCGCCGGGGAAGCTGCTCACCTCGATGGTGCCGCCGTGCGCCGCGACTGCCATTCTGCAGAAGGTGAGGCCCAGGCCAGTACTGGTCTGGCGCGCCGTGCGGCTCTCGCCTTCCGTACTGAACCGTTCAAAGATGCGCTCGATCTGTTCGGGCGGGATGCCAGGGCCATTGTCTGCGACTTCGATCACCGTTTCTTCGCCGCCTTCCGCGCCCATCTCGCGCCAGCATCGCAGAGTGATTGTCGTGCCGGCCGGAGTATGCTTGAGTGCATTGGAGAGGAGATTGAGCAAGATGCGCTGCAGCATGCGGGCATCGGCGCGTACTTCGGGCAACTCGTCTGGTATATCCAGCACCAGGACCTTCGACTCGTAGGCCAGCCACGCGGCGAGTTCGGCGGCGCATTCAGCGCACAGTGCCTGCAACGGCACACTACTGATATTGAGGGTGAGCCGCCCCTCGCTATATCGCGCCAGGTCAAGCAAGTCATTCACCAGGCCGGCAAGGTTGCGCCCGCTGCGCGCCGCACTTTCGAGCAACAATCGCTGCGAGTCGCTCAATTCGCCCATCGCCAGCAGATCGAGGAATCCTATGAGCGCCGTCAACGGGTTTTTCAGATCGTGGATGACCATCTGGGCCAGGAAGAGCGAGTCGCGCCCTGTCTGCCGCACGATAGCATCGAGCCGCTCCAGTTCTTTCCGCTGGCGGCGTTCCTCCGCCACCGCCGCCGATGCCTGTTCCAGCGCGTCAATCTGCGTGTCCGACAGGCCGGCATGGTCGCGCAGAGCGGCACGTAGCCCTGGCGCGAGTGGCTCGCCGCGCATAAGTGCCATCACGAGCGCATCTGCGGTTGCCGCAATCTGGGGACGCAGCCGTTCGCGGGCGGCGCGCAATGTCAGGCCGGCCAATGGTTCGTTGCCAGCAAGCAACGCAACGGTAATGAGCGCGACCCCTCCGAATCCGAACGCATGATCGATCCAGAATGGAACGGTATTGCTTCCAGCGGCGAAGAGTTGCGCCAGCAGCGCCGCACCCAGCAAGGCATGGCCGATCGTGGTCGCGATCCCGGCGCGCCCGGGCGATCGCCGGTATAATAGATACTGCCGCCAGGTTGCGAATGCGTAGATCAGTAATGCCACAAGGCGTACCGGCGCGCCTGCGGCGAACCCGCCCGGCAACCGGCCCTCAGCGAACAGGGGTGAGGATGCGAGCTCCCATGCAAGGGCAGTCAGCAGTGTGATGCCCTGCAATGCCCAGAGCCGTCGCGTATGGCGCAGCAGGCGTTCATTTGCGTCGGGTGTCAGGTCAAGTACGCTCCATGCAAAGAAGATGCTGCCGATGGCCGGGCTCGCGGCCGGCAGGCTCAAGGATATGTCCTGTAATGACGCACCAGGCAGCGCAAGTGCGACGCCCAGATGGATCAGTATGCCTGCCGCATGGCTCAATAATCCCATGCCAATGGCATAGGCACGCCCGTCGTACGCCTGCCGTGCCGTGCGCACAATAATCAGCGCGGCGACTGTCGCCAGGATGGCGGCGTTGCTGACGATGAGCAGATAGAGGCCCGGCCCGGCGACGAACGTTCCATCAAGGGTGGGGAGGTCCCGGGCGGCCAGAAGCACCACCGGTGAGGCAGCCGCAGCCGCCGGCCAGCCCATCAGGACGCGCGGCGCGTCTGGCCGGCGTCTGCCTGAGGGCGGCTTGGGCCCGTCTGGATGTGGTGTCGCTGACGGCATTGTTTGTGCGACCGGCGGTCGCCTGTACATGAGATAACGCTATGACAGACCGTAGGAGAATCATGGTTGGCGCAGATTCGCTCCAACTCGCTGGCATGCAAGCGCGGCTGCTGGCATGGTTCGCGGCGGAGGCGCGCGATTTACCCTGGCGACGCACTCGTGATCCGTACCGTATTCTGGTGTCGGAGGTTATGCTGCAGCAAACGCAGGTTGACCGGGTTGTACCAAAGTACGAGTCGTTCATTGAACGTTTCCCGACAGTGCAGGCGCTGGCTGAGGCGCCCACCGCCGAGGTCATTCGTTTCTGGGCGGGTCTCGGGTACAACCGCCGTGCCGTGAACCTGCAGCGCGCGGCGCGCGACGTGCTCGACCGGCACGGTGGCGTCTTTCCGCGTGATGTCGCCGCGCTCGCCGCACTTCCCGGGATCGGGCCGTATACTGCGGGCGCAGTCGCCTGTTTCGCCTTCGAGCAGGATGTGGCGTTTATGGACACCAACATCCGGCGCGTGCTCCGGCGGGCGCTGGCCGATCCTGCAATCGAGCCGGGGGATGCAGAACTGCTTGCGCTGGCGCGTGCGGCGGTTCCGCCTGGCCAGGGCTGGGCCTGGAACCAGGGGGTCATGGAGCTGGGAGCGCTCATCTGTACCGCTGATGCGCCGGCATGCTGGCGCTGCCCGATACGCGACACCTGCCGCGACTACGCGGTACGCCGCGCTGCGGATGAACTCCTCGCAACACAATCGCCGGTATCGCGGCGGCGCATCGCCGAACGCCGGGAACGGCCCTTTGCCGGGTCGAGCCGCTACTTTCGTGGCCGTATCGTCGCCGCGCTACGTACCCTTCCGCCTGGTGCCGCGTTGACCCTCGCCGAACTCGGGCCGCAAGTTCGCCCTGAGTATGCCGGAGATGACGAAGGCTGGCTGGTTGCATTGATCGAGGGCCTGGTTCGCGATGGCCTGCTGCTGTTTGACGGTGGCGTCGTGCGGTTGCCCGAATAAGGCGCGCCCCACCGGTAGCGCCGTTGCCGCTGATCAGGTTGTGCCGCTGCCGCCGGTGCCAGCGCATGTTTCTTGTCGCCCTGTTGCCTGGCCCGGCGCTGTGTTATAATGCCGTGCTGGCATATATCTGGTTTTACCGCCATAGGGCAAGAGATGCCTCTTGCGGACCAATGAGCACAGCCATTGCTATTAATCCGCGTCATGCCGCTCACGATGAGCCGCGCCATGTCGAGCAGGCCTCCCGCCTGCGCGCAATCATTGCCGCGCTTGACAGCAGCGGCCTCCGGCCCTCGCTTGTCGAACTTCCCGTGCGTGCAGCCACCGACGCGCAACTGCGCGCGGTTCACCGCGAACGTATGGTTGAGCTCGTGCGCTGGTCGGCTAACCGTGCCAGTTCGTGGATCGACCACGATACCTATACCACCCCGGCTACGTGGGATGCTGCAACCATGGCGGCAGGCACGGCGATTACGGTGGTTGACGCGGTGGTCGGCGGGAGCGTGCGCAATGCGTTCGCCCTGGTGCGCCCGCCCGGCCACCACGCGACCCCGGGCGCTTCCATGGGCTTCTGCCTCTTCAACAATATCGCCGTGGCGGCGCGTCACGCGCTCGATGGTCTGGGGGTCGGGCGCGTCGCGATCGTTGATTATGATGTTCATCACGGGAACGGAACGCAGGATATCTTCTTCGCCGACGATCGGGTGCTTTTCTGTTCGACCCATGCCTCGCCGCTCTACCCCGGCACCGGCGCGGAGCGCGAGATTGGCACGGGCCCGGGTCACGGCACGACGCTGAACCTGCCGTTGCCGCACGGCGTCGGTGATGCGGGGTTTGCTCGCGTGTTCGATGAGCTTATTGTGCCGGCCATCCGACGGTATCGCCCGGATCTCATCCTCGTCTCCGCCGGCTACGATGGCCACTGGGCCGACCCGCTCGGCCCGCTGACGCTCTCGGTTGCCGGGTATACTGCGCTGACCGCGCGCCTGGTGGCGCTGGCCGAGGATGTCTGCAACGGGCGTATCGCCCTGGTGCTCGAAGGCGGGTATAACCTCAAGGCACTTGCCGCCTGCGTCATGGCGTCGCTGCATGTCCTGTGTCGCCGCGAACCGGGCCCCGACCCGTTTGGCCCGTCGGGTGAACCCGAACCTGATGTGTCGGCGCTGATCGCCCGGCTGCAACATGGTCATCCGTTGCTGGCAGTGTGATCGGGAACCCTACTATGAGTATTGCAGTCATTGACTATGGTGCTGGCAATCTGCGCAGCGTCGTGCGGGCGTTGCAGCATATTGGCGCGCCACTCACCATTACCAGCGATCCCGCTGTCGTCCGTGCTGCGCCGGCAGTCGTCCTGCCCGGCGTCGGTGCGACGCTGGATACGATGCAGAGCCTTGAACGCCTCGGCCTGGTGCCGGCGATTCGTGATGTGGTTGCGTCCGGCACGCCGTTCCTCGGTATCTGTGTCGGTATGCAGGTACTCTGTGAGCAGAGCGAAGAGTTTGGCCCGCATCCGTGCCTCGGCATCGTTGGCGGTGCGGTGCGTCGTTTCCCCGCTGGCCGCAAAGTGCCGCAGATCGGCTGGAACCAGGTGTACTATGCCCCGCATGCGGCGGGTCATCCCCTGTTTGGTTCCATCGCTGACGGCAGCGATTTCTATTTCGTTCACTCGTACTACTGCGATCTGAACGATGCACGCGACATTGCTGCAACCACAGAGTACGGCGTCGCGTTTCCGAGTGTGCTCGTGCGCGACAACCTGGCGGCAGTGCAGTTCCATCCCGAAAAGAGCGGTCGCTGCGGCCTTCAATTGTTGACCAACTTTGTCGCCTGGGCACATGTGTCGTGATGCAGATCATTCCAGCGATTGACATAAAAGATGGGCGCTGCGTGCGCCTGTATCAGGGCAACTTTCAGCGCGCCACGGTCTATGATGATGATCCAGTGGCCGTGGCGCGCCGCTGGGTGGAACAGGGCGCGTCGCGATTGCACCTGGTTGATCTTGATGGCGCGCGCAGCGGGCGACCGGTGCATGCCGACGTTATTGGCGCGATCGTGCGGTCAGTACAGGTTCCGGTCCAGCTTGGCGGCGGCCTGCGGACTGAAGCCGCGGTCGCCAGCGCGCTGGCGCTGGGTGTGGCGCGCGTCATTCTTGGTACTGCGGCGGTCAATGAACCAGACCTGGTGGCTCGTCTGGTGCAGCGCTTTGGCGATGCGATCGTGGTCGGCGTTGATGCGCGCGATGGCCGGGTAGCGACAGAGGGATGGACCGACGTTGCCGCGCTGCGCGCTGCCGATCTTGTCGAACAGGTGGCGGCGCTGGGTGTGCGGCGCGTGATCTATACCGATATCTCGCGCGACGGTACTCTCTCTGAACCGAATGTCGCGGCAACCGCCGCGCTTGTTCGCCCCGGCGGCCCGGCAATCATCGCTTCGGGCGGCATCAGCGCGATCGATCACCTGCGCCGCCTGGCTGCGGTTGGTGTCGAGGGTGCCATCATCGGGCGCGCCCTCTATACGGGCGATCTGTCGTTGCCGGAGGCGCTTGCAGCGCTGCAGTGAGGAGCATCCATGACCAATCCCAATAAGGCCCCTGGCGCTGCCAGCAAATATGATGAGGAACGTCTCCGTGCCGCCGAGCAGTCGCAGATCGTGTACCTGCAGGGCCAGATCGATGAGTTGCGCCGCCTTCTCAAGGAGCAGTCAAACAAATATAGCTGGGCGATGGAGCAGGTGCGCAAGGTGGAGGCCAGTGTTGTGCAGATTGAAGGGTTGCTCGATCGCCAGCGCCAGGAACTGGCACAGACGCTCGATGGTTATCGGCGCGATATCGCCGCGCTGCGCAAAGAAGTGGCCGGCGCGATGGTAAAGATTGACGAGGGTGTGCGCCCGATCCGCGAGATGCAGGCGCAGATCCAGCGACTCGGCGAGGCCCGCCGCCAGGATCGCGATGCTGTTGCACCGCTGTTTACGCGCCTGGATGAACTTGAGCAACGTGTGGCTGCATGGAACGCGCAGGTCAGGGAAGCGGAGGAGCGCCACCGTACGCTTGCCGCCCGGTTGAACGAATTCACTGCCGCCGATGAGGCGCTGCGCGATGATATGCGCCGCCTGAACGAAGATATGCAGATCGAGAAGCAGAGCATACGCCGCCAGGCCGTCGAGGCGCAGCAACTGGTCGCCGATATTCATCCGACGCTCGAGGCCCATGCCAGCCGGATCGGTCGCCTCGATGAGATTCGTCAGCATATTGAGTTGTTCAGTGAGCAGTTGCCGGGGCAGATTGCTGCACTCGACGAACGCATTTCCGGTGTGGCGGGCGATGTGAAGCGCGTCGAGCGTATCTCCACCGAACGCTTCTTGATGAACCAGGAACGGCTGGAAGAGGTGCGCCAGCAGCAGGAAACCAGGATCGCTTCGATTGAAGAGGCGGAAGACCAGCATCTGCGCCAGTTGAACGCCTGGCTCGAGCGGATCGACGGCTGGCTGCGCGAACTCGAACAGCGCCAGAACCATACTGCCAGCCATATCGATACGGTACAGCGCGAAAGCCTGATCTACCTTGCCGACCTGGAACGGCGCGATGTGCGCCTGATCGAGACGTTGCTCGCCGCGCTGCGTACGCAGGCCGAGGAGATCCATGCCGAGCAGGTCGATCGCGGTCGTGTGTGATGGTGCATGGCCGGGGGGACGAGATGTTGAAACGCCGTATTATTCCCTGCCTCGATGTGAAGGCCGGCCGGGTGGTGAAGGGCGTCGCCTTTGTTAACCACCGCGATGCCGGCGATCCGGTCGCGCTCGCTGCGGCCTATGATGCGGGCGGCGCAGATGAACTCGTGTTCTATGATATCACCGCAAGCAGTGATGAACGTGCGATCATGGTGGATGTCGTGGAGCGAACGGCGGCGCAGGTCTTTATCCCACTGACGGTCGGCGGTGGCCTGCGCACGGTTGATGATATGTACCGCATGCTGCGCGCTGGCGCCGATAAAGTGTCGATCAACACCGCTGCCGTGCTCAATCCACATTTGATCGCAGATGGCGCCCGGCGTTTTGGTAGCCAGTGTATCGTGCTGTCTATCGATGCCCGCCGCGTTAGCGAGCCGGGTGAGCCGCCGCGCTGGGCGGTCTTTACCCATACCGGCCGCGATCCGCGCCCGACCGGTCTGGACGCGATTGAGTGGGCGCGCCGTGGCGTGGAGCTCGGCGCAGGCGAGATTGTGATCAATAGTATGGATGCTGATGGCACCGGCGGCGGATATGATCTGGAATTGCTGCGCACGATTTCTACCGTGGTCGGCGTCCCGGTGATTGCATCCGGCGGAGTCGGCGCGCCTGAGCATATGTATGCCGGTCTTGTTGAGGGGCATGCCGACGCGGTGCTGGCGGCGTCAATTTTTCACTTTGGCGCATACACCATTCAGGCCGTCAAGCACTATCTGGCAGAGCGCGGCGTCCCGGTGCGATGATATGACCCGACCACCTTCCATCGAGATCATCGTGCGCTACTTCGCGGCGCATCGCGATATCACCGGGTGCAGCGAGGAAACGATCGCTCTCGCGCCGGGCGCGACGGTCGGTGCGCTGTGGCGCCTGCTCACCGCGCGCTATCCGCGACTGGCCGGCTTTGACGGGCGGTTGCTGTTCGCCGTGAACCAGGAATTTGCCACGCCGGATCAGGCGCTGCAGCCGGGCGACGAGGTCGCACTCATCCCACCGGTCAGTGGCGGCGCTGCCCGCGCATTCGTCGTGACGACCGGCGTGCTCGACCCGGCGCCGCTGGTCGCGCTGGTGCAGGCGCCCGATATGGGCGCGGTGGTGACGTTTGCGGGCGTCGTGCGCGACAATTTCGCCGGACGGAAGACGGCGTATCTTGAGTACGAGGCGTATACCCCCATGGCCGAGACGGTGCTGGAGCAGATCGCTGCCGAGGCGCGCAATCGCTGGCAAACCGGCGCAATTGCCATTCATCATCGTATCGGTCGTCTCGAGATCGGCGCAACGGCAGTGCTGGTCGTGGTTGCTGCGCCGCACCGCCGCGAAGCATTTGCCGCTGCTGAATGGATCATGGATCGCATCAAAGAAGTCGCGCCCATCTGGAAGAAAGAATACTGGGCTGATGGTGAGGCCGAGTGGGTGGGCGACGAAAAAGAGCGCAAGCACGCAACCGGCGAGTAGCACAGCTTTGCGGAAACTCGCCCTCACGATCGTTGAGCCAGATCACTCCGGGTGTTCCCCTGGTGTCACGCGCCGTATGTGCGCCGTTACGGCCGGCGAACGGTGTAGATGATATACTCCCCGATCACCTGCTGCGCAAACGTTGCGTTCAGGAATGCGCGCACCTCATCCGATACCACCGGCTCCGTGCTCCAGTCAAGTTCCCGGCCAACTGGTAGCGCGCGGTACAGCTTCGCTTCCGGTGATTGCAGTCGCCGCAGGCCGGCATCCTGGTCGCGTGGTAGCACCACGTAGCGGATCGGCGTGGTTGCCAGGTAGCGCTTGAAATTGGGCGCGCTGTGCATGATGTTGCGCTGGAACGCCGGGTCATGTTCGAACCATGTGACCGGCTGGCGCGCATACAACGCGGCATGCCAGTACCATTCGGTGAGCACAACGCCATGTGGCGCGTTCCGCAACGCTTCCCAGGCCGGCATTGCGCCGCCTGTGGCGCGCGCCTGCAATATCTGATAGAAAATACCGGCGCTATTCACGACCACGAAGAGCGACAGGAGCACCGCCAGCGCGTATGTGCGCAATCGGCGGCCAGACCGTGCAAACCCCGCGGCCGCCAGCAGACAGAGCGCCGGCAGGGTTGGAATGAAGACCCGCGGGTTATTGCTCGCTCCGGGCATTGCTGCGTAGACCAGCAGCACAATAACGCCGAGCGCCAGCCAGGTGCCCAGCATGATCGTGGGCGCGCCTGCTGCGCGATGCCACAACGCAAGGCCTGCCGGCACGAGCAGCAAGGCCGCCGCCGGCGTTGTCAGCGCAAGCGGCAGCATAAACAACTGTTCCAGCATGTGCGGCGCGAGGGCCAGGAACACCTCCCAGCGTGCACCGCCGCCGACCGTCATTGGCCGTCCCACAACGCCGTACACCAGCACCAGCCAGGGCAACAGGCAAAGCGCCGGGATGGCAAGCCCGATCAACGCATACCGCAGCGCGAGCGGGCGGTCACTGCGCAGGCTGAGCAGCCAGGTCACCCCTCCCGTGCCAAGATAGAGAAAGATCAGGTCAATCTTGCCATACATTGCCAGCGATCCCAGGAGAGCGGCAAGCCAGGCGCGCCGCTCCAGGAAGGCGTTGAGCGCAGCAAACAGGATCAGCGCCGAAAGCGGCTCCACGAATGAGAGCGGGCCGTGCTCGCGAAACAGCGGAAAGAGCGCCAGCAGAACCGCGGCCAGCATCCCGCCATCTCGCCCGAAGTGGCGCACCCCGAACGTGTAGGTCAGGAGGACGACCGTACCTGCCGCCAGCGGAACGATCAACTGGAGCAGCGCATACGAACCTGTGAGGCGCCACACGGTACCGAACAGCAGCAGGTAGAGCGGCCCCCACCAGGGATGGAGCGGTGCGCTGCGACCATGCGCCAGCCCTGCCGGCGCCAGCCCTGCCGGATCCGGCGCGAATCCATTGACCCGGTCGTAGGGATCTTCGGTATCCAGCAGAAAACGCGGCGTCTCCTGGACGACGATTCCCCAGTGCAGATTACGCGGGCTATCCCAGTACTGGACGCCAGTAAGCACCTGAAAGAGCGCATATTGTGCTGCAAGCAGGCCCAGGAACCAGAAGCGCAAGGTACGCCAGCGCCGAGGGGTTTGAGAAGCGACTGGCAGAGGGGCGGTAACTGATGGGTGCATACGCGCGATGCTCTGGGCAATAGCGAGATCCTGCACCGCGCCGATGCGCCCGAAGGATCAATCCTGGGGAGCGTACGTTGGTACTGGCGCGGTGCCACGCATTCCAGGCTATGACCCGCGCCGGATCGCCGCGCGTCGGTACTACTGCAACAGCATTTCAAAATTGGGCCGGTCGTCACCACCGGCGAGCCGGCGAACCGCGCGCTGAATCATCCGCACCGTCCCTTCGCCGAGCCAGTAGGTCAGCAGCGATCCAAGCACCAGACCAATGGCGCTACCGACGGCTGCGCCAAGACCAAACACAACATAACGAGTACGTGCGTTGTTGTTCATGATTGATCCTTATTGCACCACAACAATCGGGGTTGCTTTGTTCCATAGCCGTTCGAGCCGGTAACGGTCGCGCAGTTCAATTGAGAACACGTGCACGACAAGATCGCCATAGTCGAGCAGCACCCAGCCGGTATCGGGCGTGCCCTCAAACCGCGCCTGCCGGTCATACTCGCGGCTCAGCCCTTCGTCAATCGCTTCGATGATTGCTTTTAGCTGGCGCTCGCTTGCGCCGGAACAAATGACGAAATAGTCTGCGATCGTGTTAAGTTTGCGCAGATCCAGCAGCACGATGTCGCTGGCCTGCTTGTCTTCGGCGAGCGCCACCGCTCGCCGAGCGATATCTGTCGCCTCGACGGCCTGGTCCTGGATCAGAGCATCCTCCTTCATCCCACTCAGACATGGGCGCAAGTCACATACACCGCAACTTCCGCATCACCATGATTCCCTCTACGATTCTACCAGAAGCGGCGCATGCTCGCAACAGAATCCTGAAGGGTACGTGTTCACACCCGGGTCAAAGGCTATATGCGCAACAGGAGTGCGACAACTGGCCCGAATAGCTCTACCAGGAGCGGCGCGAACGTCGATCGGTCGACAATCGGATCCCACAATGCCGACGGGTATGCCGTACCCACCAGCGTCAGCGCCGCGATCAGCAGGGCGGCATAGAGTACACCGAGCACGGCGCCCAGCCCGTGATCGAGGCGCCCGAGGAACAACAGGCCGGCATACAGGTGTACCAGTGACGCCAGCAGGCTGGCCGTGCCACTGACTGCCGCCAGCATCGCCAGTGTCCCACCGGCGCCGGCAACTGCCGGATCGTTCACGAATGAACCAAGCGCGTCACCTGCCGCTGAGCCATACCGCCCGGCGACTGCCAGACCGGCCGCCAGGCCCGCCAGCGCAACCATCTGGCGCAAGACGCCCCAGTACAACCCCAGTGCGCCGGCCAGGATCAGCGCCATACCAATCCCCAGATCAACGATGTCCATCTGCCGCCTGCTATACGGCACAGGGCCGAAGCGTGCGCTGCGGCGCATGCCCCGGCCCTCGCCCTGCGATTTCACCGTGACGGCAACGGCACGGCGCACGCGATCGATCGCGCCGCGCCATACATCACTAATCAACCGTATATTCGCCCTCGACCACTCCCTCTTCCTTGCCTTTGCCCGGCCCGGCCCCGTTCCCATCGGTGCTGCTGTAGGCGCTCTGCGACACCTGATACATCGCCTGCTGCAATTCCGTCGAGAGCGATCGCATGCGACCTTCATTCTCCTGGCTGATCGCCTCACTCAGATCCTTGATCAGGCCTTCGATCCGGCTCTTGAGCGCAGGATCAACCTTATCACCCAGTTCGTTCAGCGATTTCTCGCTCTGGTATGCCAGGCTATCCGACTGGTTCTTCAGCTCGATCACCTCGCGGCGGCGCTTATCCTCAGCGGCATGCGCTTCGGCATCGCGCACCATGCGCTCGACGTCGTCTTTCGACAGGTTGGTGCTGGCAGTGATCGTGATCCGCTGCTCCTTGCCGGTCGCCTTATCTTTGGCCGACACGTTGAGGATGCCGTTGGCATCAATGTCGAAGGTCACCTCGATCTGCGGCACGCCGCGCGGTGCCGGTGGGATGCCTTCCAGGCGGAAGCGCCCCAGCGTCATGTTGTCGGACGCCAGATCGCGCTCACCCTGCAAGACATGCACATCCACCGCCGTCTGACCATCGGCAGCGGTCGAGAAGATCTCGCTCTTGCGCGTCGGGATGGTGGTATTGCGCTCGATCAGGCGCGTCATAATGCCACCCAGCGTCTCGACACCCAGCGACAGCGGCGTCACGTCGAGTAGCACCACGTCCTTGACCTCGCCACCGAGCACACCGGCTTGAATCGCCGCGCCGACGGCCACGACCTCATCAGGGTTGACACTGCGGTTTGGCTCCTTGCCGGTCAGCTTGCGTACCGTCTCGATCACCACCGGCATACGCGTCGAGCCACCAACCAGTACAACTTCATCCAGATCGGTTGGCTTCAGCCCGGCATCCTTCAGGGCCTGGAAGAACGGCCCTTTCAGGCGCTCGGTCAGTTCGGCGGTGAGTTGCTCGAAGCGCGAGCGCGTCAGCCGGATCTGCAAATGCTTCGGCCCGCTGGCATCAGCCGTGATGAACGGCAGGTTAATCTCCGTCTCCGACATACTGGAGAGTTCGATCTTGGCCTTCTCCGCCGCCTCCTTCAGGCGCTGCAACGCCTGGCGATCCTTGCCGAGGTCGATGCCCTGATCCTTGCGGAACTCGTCAATCAGCCAGTTGACGATCCGCTGGTCGTAGTCGTCGCCGCCGAGGTGGGTATCGCCGTTGGTGGCTTTCACTTCCACCACGCCGTCGCCGACCTCCAGCACCGACACGTCGAAGGTGCCGCCGCCAAGGTCAAAGACCAGGATCGTCTCGTCCTTCTTCTTGTCGAGGCCATATGCCAGTGCGGCCGCCGTCGGCTCGTTGATGATACGCAGCACTTCCAGGCCGGCGATCTTGCCGGCGTCTTTGGTCGCCTGGCGCTGGCTGTCATTGAAATAGGCCGGAACGGTAATCACCGCCTGGGTCACCGGCTCGCCCAGATAGGCCTCGGCGTCGGTCTTCAGTTTCTGCAGGACCATGGCCGAGATTTCCTGCGGCGCATATTCCTTGCCGGTCACCGGTGAGTGTACGCGTACGTCGCTGCGACTCCCCCGGATCACCTTGAAAGGCACCATCTCGCGCTCGATGCCGGTCTCGTCGTAGTTGCGCCCGATGAACCGCTTGATCGAGTAAAACGTGTTTTCAGGGTTGATTGTCGCCTGGCGCTTGGCCGTCTGCCCGACCAGGCGCTCGCCATTCTTGGTAAACGCGACAACCGATGGTGTCGTGCGGTTCCCTTCCGCATTTGGAATAACAACCGCGTCGCCGGCTTCCATGACGGCGACGACCGAGTTGGTGGTTCCCAGGTCAATGCCTACAATCTTCGGCATATCAGGCTCGCTTTCTATTCTGTAGAGAAGTGCGACGTCGTGCGGCATGGCATGCCCCGCGTCCACCGCAACTTACGCTGTTGCTAGTGTACCTGTTTCACGCTAATCCGCTATATGCGCGACGTTAGAGGAGTGTTAGATTCGTGGCGGAGCGGGGAACGGGGAAGGTGGAACGTGGAACGTGAGATGTAAAAGATCGGTACTAACATCCTATCCATCCCCTCTTGCGCCATGTGCTATATTAGTCTTGACACATGGCAAGTGAAACATGGCCGTCCTTTGCCGTGATAGGAGCATTCGATGTCACGTTTCCCCTCCTCGCTTTCCCTCCTCTGGGTTGTGTTGTTTGTCGCCACGCCGCTGCTCCTTGCTCCTGCATCGTATGCCCCGGTCGCTCAGGCCGCCGGAACCTTTGTGGTTACCTCCACGGCTGACACTGCCGGCAGCACGTGTGGCGCCGATTGTACGCTGCGCCAGGCGATCAACGCCGCCAACGCTGCGAACGGCGGTACGATTGTGTTTGCGATCCCGACAACCGATCCCGGCTACCGTCCGGGAAGTGGTGCGCCCTTCTTCGTCGGGCGTTCATGGGTCATCCGGCCTGGCGCTGTTCCATTACCTCCGCTTGGCAGCGGTGTGACGATTGATGGTTCAACACAGGCGGCGCAGGGTTCCAATCCGATTGGTCCGGAGATTGTGATAGACGGATCGCTTGCCGCAGGGCGTAACGGCCTGACGATCAATGGTAACGACAGTAGTGTGCTCGATGTTGCAATCATCAATTTCGACAGCGGCGGCCTCGCAGGCGTCGGTATTGCCATTGCAGGAAGCCGCAACACTGTTCGGGGGACGTTTATCGGAGTGGATGCCGATGGCATTACGCCGGGGGGGAATGGCTTTGCGGGGATCTGGATCCAGGGCGCTGCAAATGAGAATGTGATCGGTGGGCGTCTGGAGACTGCCAGCGAGACGAATATCATTTCCGGTAATGACCTCGACGGCATTGTGATCCAGGGTAATGGCAATTTTATCCGCGGCAACTATATCGGCACGAACTTTGGCGGAACGAGTGCCATTCGAAACAATGGTTCGGGCGTTCTGGTGTATCTGGGCAACTCGAATATCATCGGCCCGGCCGACGGGCAGTCGAATGCATATATCAACTTCATTTCCGGTAATCGTGAATATGGCGTGTTGATTGATGGCGGTAGCAACAATCGGGTTGCCGGCAACATTATTGGCATTGGCATAGATGGTTCAGGCAGGCCGCTCGCCAGTCTCCCCAATGCGCGAGGTGGTATTGAGGTGCGCGACTTCCTCAATGCTGCGGCGAACAACCGGATCGGCCTGGCGGATGCCTCGGCCAGCAGCCCGTATCGTAACTTTATCGCCGGCAATACCGGCCCCGGGATCCGCCTCCGCGGCCCCACAACCACCGGTACGTCCATCGTCAATAACTGGGTTGGTCTGAATCGGGAAGGTAATTCGCTCGCTGCCACCAACAACACTGGCGGCGGTATCGTCATCGGCGAGGGGGTCGCCGGCGTCACCATCGGCGGTGCGAATCCCGGCGAGCGGAATGTTATCTCCGGGAACGCCGGCGACGGCATCTTCATCAGCGGCCAGTCGGCGGCTGAGCGGACGGTGAATAACACCATCGCCGGCAATTATGTCGGCACCAGCACCACCGGTTCGTTTGCAACGCCGGCTTCCGGCTTCCCCAACGCGCGCTCCGGCATCGTGATCGGTAATTACACCTGGAACACGACGATCGGCGGCGCGGCGCCCAACCTGATTGGTTACAACCTGAGCTATGGCGTGGCAATTACCGGCACCGATACGCTTACGACCACGGTGGCCGGCAATACGATTCGCTACAATGCCCTCGATGGCGTCTACGCCGCTACAACCGGTAATCTCCGCGTTGCCGGCTCCGGCGGCCCCTCCGTGATCGGCAATAACGGCCAGAATGGTGTGCGTGTCGCCAATGGCACGCTGCTGGCATTCGAAAATCTTACCCTGAGTAATAACGGCCAGAATGGTCTGCAACTCACAACGGTGGTCACGACCACGATCAGCGCCGTCACGGCCAGTGGGAATGGCGTCAGCGGCACCGGTGATGGGGCGCGCATTACCGGCGCGCGCCTGACGACGATTTCTGGCTCAACGTTCAACACGAACCGTGAACACGGTATTCGCTTTACCGATGGCGTCACAACAACGCTCTCCAGCCTGACGTTGCAGCAGAATCAGCAGGACGGTATATCACTGACCGGCCCGCTGGTCAATACGCAGATCGTGAGCACCCAGGTGATCAGCAACTCGTTGCGTGGCATTGCCGGTAGCGGTGCGATGGATGGGCTGGCTCTCGGGCCGAATACCACGGTGACCGGTAATGCCGCTGCCGGTATCGATCTGGCGCTGGTTGCCGGCGCGGTGCCGGTGCGCAATATCGTCGTCGCAAACAATCAGTTCAATCGCAACGCCTTCAGCCAGGCGGGGTATGCGCTGCGCGTCGCCGGCGGCACGAATACGACAACTATTGCCGGCAATGGGATTGACGCTAATCGGAATGGCGGCGGTATCGCCGTCGAGAGCGCCGATCGCGTCGTGGTGACCGGCAATGAGATCCGCCGGAGCAATGGCCCGGGAATCGCGGTCGCCGCTGGCAGTGTGCGCGTGTCGCTCCAGAGCAATACGCTGATCTCGAATACGGTTGGTATCGAGGTAAGTGGCTCCGGCACCGACCGCACACTGCTGCAGGGCAACAACATCCTGACCAGCGGCGCCACCGGCCTCGGCGCGACTGGCTCTGGCATTGGCGTCTCGGTGCTTGATGCGCAGCGTACCGCCATTGACGGTGGCAACAATATCGAATCCAATCTCGGCGCCGGCATCCATGTGCGCGGTTCGGCGACGTTGACGTTGATTCGCGACAATACCATTATCAACAACGCGCTGGGCGTCCTGGTCGGTGCGCCGGTCGGCTCGCCGGGCGCTCCGCCCTACCCGCAACAGACGCGGATTGTGAACAATAGCATCAGTGGGAACGGTATCCCGCAGACCGGCCCCTTCCCGGTGAACGAAACCTTCCTCGGGCGCGGCATTGTGCTCAACCCCGAAACCGTGCCGGGTGGCGCGGCAGGCAACCCGAACAATGATATTGACCCGCCGGTCGAGTCGTCGCTGCGCATCAGCGTTGCCGGCGTCCTCACCGGCCAGGTGAACACGGCGAACGCGCCGGGTGGGTGCGTACCTGCAGGAGCAACGCGCTGCCTCGTCCAGATCTTCCGACCCGATCAGACGACGCGAGACGGTCAGGGATTGGAGGGCATCGGCCAGGTGAATGTCAATCCTGATGGCACGTTTTCGTTCAATGTCGGCAGCATTCCGCGCCAGTTGACACTGACTGCCACTGACCCGGTGAGTAACACGTCGCGTTTCGCGATCTTCACGCCGCGCCCATCATTGACGGTCAGTGCACCGCAGGCACGAACCGTGAATCCTGGCGACCCGATCACCTACACGCATACACTGGTCAACAATGGCAACATGGAACTGGCAAACGTGCAGTTGACGGTCACGACATCGCGCGGCTGGGAGCGGCTCTCGCCGCCAATCGGCATTCAGCCGTCCGGCTCCTTCTCACTGGCCCCCGGCGCGTCCCGCCCGGTGACGATCACGCTCCGGGCGCCGACCGGCGGTATTCCAGAGGCAGCGCCTGGAACCGATCTGATGACGGTGCGCGCTGATGCGATTGTCAACAGCGGCGGCAATACCTACACCGCGACTGCTTCGCTGGTCAACCAGACGACCCTGAATGCGAAGATCGTTCTGGAGCTGACGCCGGCGACGGCGCAGGGGCGTGGCGATCCGGGTGTGACGGTGCCTTACGCCTTCCAGGTTCGCAATACCGGCAATGTGCCAGCGACAGTTAACCTGGCACACGCCTTCGATGATCCGGTGGTCGGTGTGAACTGGCAGGCGACGCTCTCGACCAGTAGCCTCGTCATCCCCGCCGGTGAGACGCGGGGCTTCCAGCTTAATGTGCGGGTGCCGCCCGAAGGTGTGGCGCCGATTGCCGGCACCGCGGTCGGTACGACCGTCACCATGACACCCACGAGCCCGGTTGATGCGACGCAGGTGCGAACCGCCAGGGTCACGACGGTAGTGGGGCAGATCTCGCGGGCGCAGATCAGGCCGCCAGGCAGCGAGAAACAGGGAGCCGCCGAAGAAACGGTGATCTTTGTCCACGAGATTACCAACAATGGCACCGGCGACGATATCTTCCAGATTGTCGGTACGCCAAACCTTGGCAGCACGGTGCGCTTCTCGTTGCTGAGCGGCGGCGTGATCACGCCTGATCCGCAGGATCCGCGCAAGGGAACGTTCCCGATCGCCCGCGATGCCACGGTAACGGTCAAGGTTGAGGTGACGGTCAACCGGTTCCTGACAGGCGGTGCGGTCGAGGAAGTCTTTATCGAACTGAAGGATCGCAACGGCAATAACATCGGCGGCGCGTTCGCACAGGATCGGGTGCGCGTCACCCGCGGCGTGGTGCGCCCATGGCTCTGGTTGCCGATTGTCATACGCTGAAGCGAAGGTAGACAGCCTATCCGAATAACGGATGGTTGGATGTCATTGCGCGCGCAGCGACGCAATCTCCAGAGCACACGCCGAGATTGCCTCAGCCACGCTTCGCGCGCTGCAGGCGGTCGCTGGCGCTCCGTGCAATGACAGGAGGCGGAGCGTTGTTCGGATAGGCACGTATTCGAGACGTACTGCATCAAGAGGTGGTACCGTGGTGCGTGTTTCCCGTCTTCTCTGCCTGACCGCGCTCCTGGCGCTCGCTGGCGCGCTGGCTGCGCCTGCACCCCTGGCGCTGGCGGTCCTGCTCACCCTGACGGTCAACAGCGCCGGCGATGAGCCCGATGCCAGTACGGCGGATAATCGCTGCGACATCGATCTGGGCGCCGCGGGGGATCAGTGTACCCTTCGAGCGGCCATCCAGCAGATTAATGCCCAGCCGGCGGGCGATGTTCACCGGATCAATTTCAATATCCCGCAATCGCCGGTTGCGTCGGGTGGTAGTGAAGGGTATGAACCGGCCGGGTACTGGCGCATTCGCCCGGCGAGTTCTCTGCCGGCAATCACAGCCGGTAATGTGACGATTGATGGCACGACTCAGCCGTTCGGCAGCGGGGCCGCGGCAGGCTGGTCGCACCCACGTATTGTGCTGGATGGCTCGCTCCTGACGACAAGTGGCGCGAATGGCCTGACCATCACATCTGCCGGTAATGTCGTGCGGCGCCTTACGATCCTCAACTTTGCGCAGGGGAGTGCCGCGCCCGGGTTGGCCGGCAATGGCATCTTTATCAATGGTTCCGCCGCCACCGGCAACCGTGTGCACGGCTGTTACCTCGGTACATCGCCTGATGGTAGCATTGCAGCAGCCAATACAACCTCCGGCGTTCAGGTCAATGGCGCGGCAAACAATATCGTCGGCAACCCGACCGCTGGCGCCGGCCCTGATATTGGCACGGCCGGCGACACTGCCCTGGGGAACCTCGTTGCCGGCAATGGCCGGGCATCCGGTACATCGGCCAATATCTATCTGATCAATACTGGTGGCGACTATGCTGCCGGGCGCGGCAATGTTGTACGCGCCAACCTGGTTGGCACGAACCTGGCCGGCAATGCCGAGATCGGCGGCGCCGGCAACCCGTCGAATGGGATCATTCTCCAGCGCTACCTCGATGATACAATCGTCGAGGAGAACGTCGTATCGGGCCACGATGCCAGCGCGACGCGCTATGGCGTCTATATCTTCGGTAGCGACCTGCTGGGCAGCGACAGCCCGACCGATACCCGCGTCAGTGGCAATGTGATCGGCACGACCAGAGGCGCGACAACGACCATAGGGGTGCCGAATGGCGTCGGTATTTACCTGGCAGGCGGCACGAATACCCTGATTGGCGGGGCGACGCCGGCGGCACGCAATATCATCTCCGGTAACGGCGCCGTGGCAGGCAATGGCCACGGCATTCAGATCCGCACCAGTGCCGTGTTCAATACAACCGTCCAGGGGAACTATATCGGCCTGAATGCCAGTGGCGAGTCATTTGGCCGTTCTGGCGCCAATTCGAACGGCAATCTCGGTGCCGGTGTGCTGGTGGAGAACAATGCACGCCAGACAACGATTCGCGATAACGTTATCTCGAATAACTATGCCAGCGGCATCATTCTTGCCAGTGATGGTCATGTCGTGGCCGGCAACCGGATCGGCGTCAATACGGCATTTCCACCGGTGTCGGATGACAACTTTGCGAATGGTCAGGCAGGCGTCTGGATCAATGGCAGCACCGGCGATATTTCGCCGCTGCCACAACCTGCCGCCGGCAACCTGATTGGTGGCAACAATCCGGGTGATGCCAATATTATCGCGTATGGCCTCGACGCGACGGCGGCGGCGGTGCTCATCCAGCCGTCACTTTCAGGAACGTCCCAGAATCGTGTGATTGGTAACTATATCGGTGTGGCGTCGAATGGTCAGGGGTTGCGCGCCAGCCCCGCTACCGGTTCGTCCGGGGTCTATATCATCGCGAGCGCCGCCGCGCGCCGAACCGACAATAATCAGGTCATCAGTAACACCATTGGCGGGCTTGGCACCGGTGTGCGTATCGAGTCGACCTTCACCACCGGCAACCAGGTGAGCGCAAATGTGATTGGTACTACTGGTGCAGGGAACCGGCAGTTCGGCATCTGGTTGCTCCAGGGCACAACCGGCAACACGATTGGCGGCAGTGGCGGCGTTGGGGTCAACGATACGCGCAATGTGCTTTCCAACAACGCCATTCAAGGTATTCTGGTCGGCGTGAACGCGAATGGGAACACTCTGTTGCGTAATCTGTCGCGCGACAATGGCGGCGCATCCGGCCACGGCGTCCAGGTGGATGCAACGGTGAGCCAGGTGCGCATCAGCGGCACCGAGACAGGCACCAATGGCGGTAAGGGGATCAATCGTTCCGGCAGCGCGCCCACGCCACCGGCGATCAGCGGCATTACCGCGGGTTCGCCACCCACGCTCCAGGTGCAGGCCCCCGCGGGCGCGAACTGTGGCGCCGGCGGCTGCCGCATCGAGGTCTTTACCAGCCCGACCCGCGACGATGCCGAAGGGCCGCGCTATCTCGCGTTCCAGGATGGTATTGCCGCCGGCGCGACGGCCAGCATCCCGGTGCCGAACTGCGATCGCTTCTTCTCGGCGACCATTACTGACCAGAGCAACAATACATCCGAGTTTACCCCGACCATGTTCGAGGCGCCCTTCAGTTGCCAGACGGACTTCACCCTGGCGCAGACGGGGCGCGTTCCGCCCGGCGTCGGCCCGGTAGACGCAGGGACGAACGTTATCTACACCTATACGGTTACCAACAATGGCGGCTCGCCGATCACACTTGCTATTTCGCGTAATGACCCATCTGGCTGGGCATCGCCGCCGAGCCAGTCATCCATCGTGCTGGCGGCTGGCGCGTCTGACACATTCAACATTACCGTTGCCGTGCCGGCGAATGCGCTGGCCGGCGATTACACCTTCAGTGTGACGGCCCAGGTCGGCGCGACGCAACGCACCGTGAACACAACCACTACGGTGGCGCGGCGCTACGGCGTCACGGTGACGCCGGATAGCCGGACTGGCAGCTTCACCCGCCCGGACACGGTAGACTTCGTTCACACCGTGACCAACACCGGCAATGGTACGGATACCATCGCGATCAGCGTGGTGGTAACACCGAACGATGGCGCGACGGCCACGGTTGTGGAAGGTGAGACATGCGCCAGCCTGGCGGCATTCACCTCCTGCACGCGCACCATCCGGCTTATCATCCCTGCCGGCCCCGGCGCGTCACTCTACACCGTGACGATCACGGCCGCTTCGACCGGTTCGCCCGGTGTGCAGGCAGTGGCGGTGGATACGGCGTCGGCGGGCGCCGCGCCACAGATTACGCCTCCGTCGCAACTGAAAGAAGGGTTGCCGGGGGCGACGGTTCCCTTCAGTCATACCGTGACGAATATCGGCCAGAGCACCGGGCGCTTCACGCCGACGCTGTCCCTCTCGCAGGGGCCGCCGTGGACCTTCAACCTGGTGGATGCAGCACCGTTTGATCTGAATCCCGCTCAGTCACGCGTTGTCAGCCTGACGGTGACCGTGCCGAACTCACCGATCCCCGACGCCGGGACGCTGGTGACGGCGACGCTGACGGTTCAGGCGACCGGTGGCTCGTCGGCCAGCGCCACCAGCACCACCCGCGTCGGTCTGGTTCCCGGATTCACGTTCAGTGAGGCCAGCATTCCTGCGCTCAACCTGCCACCCGGCGCGACGGCGATCTTCACTCATACTCTGACAAACACCGGTAATGGCCCGGACGATTTTCGTGTCACGGCGGTACTGCCCGGTGGGCTTGAGAATCTCACCATCGCTCCTGCCGGGGTCTTTCGGCTGGCGCGCGGCGCATCACAGCAGGTTGTGGTGCGAGCGCGCGTGCGCGATGGTCAGGGCGCTGGCCCGCAAGCGATCATCGTCACGGGCGTGCGCGCAGCCGATCCATCATCTGCGCAGCCACAGACGGATACTGTCACCGTGCTGTCTGCCCCGGGCGTGCGCCTGTCACCAGGGCAGACATTGAATGTCACGCCGCCGGGTAGTGTTACGTTCAGCCACACGCTGACGAATGTCGGCAACGTGGCGGGCAACTTCGCGGTAAGCGCCACCGGCCTGCCGCCTGGCTGGAACATTGTCGGCCCGCAAAACCTGTCGCCTGCCAGCTGTTTGCAGAATCTTGCCAGCGGCGCGACATGCGCCTTTGACCTGGTGGTGACCACGCCAGCGCAACTGCCGCAGGTCCCCGCTGGCGCGTACTCGTTCCAGGTGCAGGCCAGCACCACCGGCGCATCGGATGCAGTGACCGATGTGGTCAATGTGCTTCCCGTGCCACGGTTCGATTTCGCGCGCAATGAGAATGGCAGTGGCGCGCCCGATGCTCTTCTGACGTTCACGCACCGGATCACCAACACCGGGAACATTGCCGACAACTACACGTTTAGCGTACAACCCGGCGCGGGCGGTTTCACGGCACTGCCGCCGGCGTCGCTGACACAGGTTCCGCCCGGCGAAGGGCGTGCCGTCATCTTCAACGTGCGCCTGCCGGCCACTGCGCCTGCCGGCACAACCGGCGTCGTGACGCTCACTGCAACCTCGGCGCTCGGCGCGCCCACGCGCAGCGTCAGCGATACCCTGACGGTCATCGGTGCCGATAATGCTCGCCTGGAGCCGGCCGGCGCGACACAGCAGACGGTGTTTACCGGAGGCACGCCAGCAACCGCGATCTATACATTGAACCTGTTCAACAGCGGCAATACAACGATTAGCTATACCCTGCGGCTGAACCCGGCCAGCCTCACCGGCGGCTGGACCGCGAGCGTCACGCCGACGTTGACGGCCGTCCTGCCACCGAGTATCACGCAGCCCGTCCCGATCACGGTGCGGATTGATGTTCCCGCCGATACCGTCGGAGTTCAGGCCGTGACAGTCGAAGTGCTGCGCGGTGATGGCGCCGGCCCGCTGCTGGCGACAGCGACCCTGACCACGACGGCTGAACTGGCAGCGGTGGGTGGACTGTTGACACCGGATGAGAATCGTGGATCAGGGTTACCGGGAGAGACGGTCATCTATACCCATACCCTGCGTAATATCCGCAGCGTGCCCGACACATTCGTCTTCAGTGCGCTTGTGCCGCTGGGGTATCGGGTTGCGATCCCACCCGGCGTCTTCCTGCAGCCGAATGAAACACGCATTGTGGCGGTCAGTATCACCCTGCCGACCGGCGTCCTCTCCGGCACGGTCGATGCCATGCGCCTCAGCGTGCAGTCGGCGACGGACCCGGCGGTTGCCGCCGATGCGCGCGAATACACGACGGTTCGCCAGGTCGTCAACGCGGTCATCTCGCCGGAGTATGCGCGCACGGTCGAGGCGGGCGACTCTCTGGAACTGAACCATCAGTTGTTGAACACCGGCAACTTTACCGACACCTTTATTCTGACCTTCACGCAGACACAGAACTGGGACGTTACCCTCCAACCCGCGCAGCGCAGGTTGAAGCCGAATGAGCAGGCTCCAGGCATCACGCTCACGATGAGCGTCCCCACAACCGCGCCACCCGGGTCGGTGAACCGCATCCGTGTGCGGGCGCAGTCGCAGAGCGATCCGGCGAAGATCTTCGAGGTGGAGAACGTGCTGATCATACCGGCAGCCCTGCCGCGGGTAACCTACGTCGTCAATCTGCCGCTGGTGCAACGATGAAAATCCTTGTCCTCCACGGTCCGAATCTGAACATGCTTGGCCGGCGCGAGCCGGAGATCTATGGCAACACGACGCTCGCTGAGATTGATGCTGCGCTACGTGAGCGCGCGGCAGCGGCAGGCGCCGTGCTGCTGACGTTTCAATCAAATCACGAAGGGGAGCTGATCGATCTCGTTCAGACCGAGGGATGGGATGCCGATGGGGTGATCATCAATCCGGGCGCGCTGACGCACTACGGCCTGGCGCTGCGCGACGCGCTGGCGATGCTGAAGGCGCGTATCGTTGAGGTGCACCTGTCGAACGTCTACCGGCGCGAGCCGTTTCGCCACACATCGGTCGTCGCTCCCGTCGCCACCGGGCAGATCGCCGGCCTGGGATGGCAGGGTTACCTGCTGGCGCTGGAGTGGCTGTTGCTCACCGCCGAACAATCGTAGCTATGAGCGACTCAATCAGCTAACCGGTAGCGCAGGAGCGCAAGAATTGCGTAGAAGCCCTGGCTGGGCTTCATTTTTTTGCCTTCTTCGTAGGTACGTCCCAGATAAGTGACCGGCACCTCATAAATCCGGTGGCCTCGTTTGAGTACCTTGGCCGTGATCTCCGGCTCCAGACGAAAATCATTACTTTCCAGCTTCAGATCGCGCATGATCTCGGTGCGCATAGCCTTGTAGCACGTCTCCATATCCGAGATCCAGCAGTTGAACAGGAAGTTGGTGAGAAAGGTCAGGCCTTTGTTCCCGATCGCGTTCCAGAAATACATGCCGGTGTGCCGCCCGAGAAAGCGCGATCCGAACACCACGTTCACGCGCCCCTGGGCGATCGGCGCCACCAGTTCGTGGTAGTCATTCGGGTCGTACTCCAGGTCGGCGTCCTGCACGATCACAATGTCGCCGCGCGCACGCGCCAGGCCACTGCGTACCGCGGCCCCCTTGCCGCGGTTGCGTGGATGGCGGATGACCGTCATCCGCGTATCGCATGCCGCCTCCTCGCACAGGATGCGGTACGTCTCATCGCTTGAGTGATCGTCAACCGCGATGATTTCCTTCTCGATATCCACCGCGCGCACCTTCGCCAGAATGGCGCGCAGTGTTGTCGCTTCGTTATAACACGGCATGATAACTGACAGCAGCATGGGTTGATCTTTCCTGGCGCAGTTTCAGGCGACCTGTTCGACGATCGGCGCGCGTCGGCTGCGTCCGAATGCACCGCGCCCATCTGCAAGCAACAGGCTGGATCGACACACTCACGAGCGCATCACCAGCAGCAACACCGGCAGCAGCAACAGCGCCAGCAACACGAGCATGCCGATCAGCAGTTTCAGTTGCTCGGCGCTGCGTCGCTGCGCCAGGCGTTCGCGCACGTCCTGCGCGTAAGGGACGTTCGGTTGCTCGGCCAGCAGAATATGGCCGAGCTGACTCGGCGCGCGTAGCAGCGTTGTCACGATCGTTGTCACCAGTTCACGCGCAGTGATCAGCGGTGGCGCCCAGTATGCTTCCGCCCGGCTGATCGGGCGGCCCGTGAGCGAGCAGTACAGTTGCTCGTCAACCACAACCGGCTCCTGATTGAGTGGTGCGTCTGATGATTGTTCGACTGGCATGGATACCCCTCCACCGGAAGCTATGCGAGTGCCGAGTGTCCGGCGCGGTGCGTCCTGCCACCCATTTCGACGGATTCCCGTCGTCCCGGGCCCGATCTGGGGTTAGACCGCGCGGACAAAGCGTTCGATACGGTCGAGCGCAGCCTCGATTTTATCCATGGATGCAGCGTAACATGCACGCACGAACCCTGCGCCGCTCGGGCCGAACGTTTCCCCGGGGATCACCGCGACCTGCTGCTCGCGAAGTAGCCGTTCAGCAAATGCCTCGCTACTCAGCCCGAGGTGTGCAACGTGGGGAAAGACATAGAACGCCCCTTGCGGCTCGAACGTCGGCAGGCCAATCGTGTTGAGCCCGGCGACAATCGCGCGCCGCCGGCGATCATACTCGGCCACCATCTCTGCCACGAACGGCTCGCCACTGTGTAACGCCTCGATTCCGGCATACTGGGCCGTGGTCGGCGCCGACATGATAGCGTACTGGTGCACTTTGCGCGCTGCGGCAACAATATCGGCCGGCGCGGCCATCCATCCCAGACGCCAGCCGGTCATAGCATAGGCTTTGGAAAAGCCACCAAGCAACACCGTGCGTTCCCGGGCGCCTGGAAGCGCCGCAAAGCATGTGTGGCGCATGCCGTACACCAGGCGGTCGTAGATCTCGTCGGAAAAGACCAGCAGATCGTGCCGTTCAGCCAGTTCAGTGATGGCCACCAGACGCTCACGCGGCATAACCGCCCCGGTCGGGTTATTCGGATAACCGAGGAGGATCGCGCGCGTTCGCGGCGTGATCGCTGCCGCGATCCGCTCCGGATCGACCTGGAACGCGTCGTCAACCGATGTGGGTATCAGCACCGGCGTGGCGTCGGCGAAGATGACCGCCGCCGGATAGGCGACGAAACAGGGCTCAGGAATGATAACCTCATCACCAGGGTTCAGGGTCGCGATCGTAGTAATCTGGAGCGCCTCACTCACGCCGACCGTAATCAGCAGTTCATGCTCCGGATCGTACCTGACGCCATACAGCGCATGCAGGTGCTCGGCAAGGGCAATGCGCAATTCCAGCAGGCCCGAGTTGGAAGTATACGCCGTGCGTCCTTCCTCGAGCGAGCGGATACCCGCGGCGCGGATCGGCGCCGGGGTCACAAAGTCGGGTTCGCCGACGCCGAGTGAGATGACATCCGGCATCTGCGCCGCAATGTCGAAGAAGCGGCGGATGCCGGATGCCGGAACAAGATTCATGCGCCGGGCGATGCGGTCGTGTGCCATAATGAACGTTCCTTGCTACTGAATCAGGCGCATCACGGCCCGCGTGGCGCCAGGCAGCGGATAGCTGATCAGGGCCAGCAACCGCCCATACCAGGGGACAACGATTTCGCCATGGGTTCGCCGCACGATGGCGCGCACCGTTGCATCCGCGACCTGCGCGGCGGTACACGCCGACAGGCGCGAGATGCGCGGGTATTTCGTCGCCCCTGCACGGTGTTGAAATCCCGTATCTGCGACACCTGGACAGATCAGCGCGCAACGGACGCCACTCCCCTCAAGTTCAAGCATCAAGGTGCGGCCAAGCCCCACCAGCGCATGCTTGGTCGCCGTGTAGCCACCCATGTTCGGCGCCGCAATCAGCCCCGCCATCGAGGCCATCATCACGATCATCCCGCTGCGCCGAGCGCGCATATGGGGAAGGAATGCCTGTGTGCAGGCCAGTGCGCCATAGACATTGACATCCATCATGGCGCGCAGGTCATCCAGGCTGGCTTCCGCCAGGCGGTCGAACACGCCGAAGCCGGCATTATTGACGAGCACATCGGCGCGACCAAAGTGCTGCAGGGTTGCCACTGCAAGGCGTGCAACATCATCGGCCCGGCTCACATCACAGGCAACCGGTAGTGCATGTGCCGGGCCGCCGAGCGTAGCGGCGAGTCGTTCAAGTTTCGTGGCCGTACGCGCCGCCAGCACCACGCGCCCGCCTGCGGCGACGCAACGTTGCGCGATCAGCTCGCCAAAGCCGCTCGATGCTCCGGTGATGACAATGACCTGTCCCGCAAGTGATCCCATGTGCGCGCCTGTGCGTCATCGTGCTCAAAACGGCGCGAGTCTACGCCCTGATGGGCCACCTGTCAAGCCCGGAATTACGAAAGCGTTTGCTTGACAAAGAAAAAACGTGCGTGCTATACTGACTGGTAAGGTGCTACGACAACGTCAGGAGCGACGAATGGCAGCCGATCACCGGGAACAGGGCGAAACGCGCCAGCAGATACTCGTGTTGCTGCGGCGGCGCGGTGCGATGACCGCCACCGAACTCAGCGACGATCTCGGTATCGGGGCCGTGGGTGTGCGGCAGCACCTGGCGTTGCTGGAACGTGACGGACTGGTGCATACCTCCGGTGTGCGCCGGGCCATTGGCCGCCCTAGCCACCTGTATGCGTTGACGGCCGCCGCCGAGGCGCTGTTCCCGAAATCGTACGATCGCCTGTTGCTGGACGCGCTGGCGTTTATGGCGGCCCGCGGGGGTGACGCGGATGTTGACCGGTTGTTCGAGGCGCGCCGGCAGCGGCTGGTCGCGGAGTATGCACCCCGCCTGCAAGGGCGTTCGCTGCCGGAGCGCGTGGCCGAACTGGCAGCGATCCTGAACGAACAGGGGTACATGTGCGAGTGGCGTCGCCTGCCCGATGGCGCAATCGAACTGGTTGAACATAACTGTCCGATCGATTGTGCGGCGCGCAACTATCCGCAGGCATGCGCGCACGAACGCACGCTGTATGAAGAGTTGCTGAGTGTGCCGGTAGCGCGCGAAGAGACGATCGCGTCGGAAGGTCAGTGCTGCCGTTTTCGCATCGCCAGCGATGCGTAGGTGGGCGGCACGGTTGTCGCTCGATGGTGACACAGGTTTTCTGTTTGAAGGAGGGATACCCCATGGCTTTCACATTGCCGCCGTTGCCGTACGACTTCGCTGCACTCGAGCCGCATATTGATACCATGACGATGCAGATCCATCATGGTAAGCATCACAATGCGTATGTGACCAACCTCAACGCCGCGCTGGAAGGGCATGCCGCGCTGCAAAACGCGACGATCGAAGAGTTGTTGACGAACATCAATGATGTGCCGGAATCGATTCGTCAGGCGGTGATCAACAATGGCGGCGGCCATCACAATCATACCCTGTTCTGGAGCATCATGGGCCCCAATGGTGGCGGCGAGCCGGCAGGCGCGCTCGCTCAGGCGATCAATGCAACGTTTGGTAGCTTTGCCGAATTCAAGGCGAAAATCAAGGACGCCGGTGTCAAACGCTTCGGTAGTGGCTGGGCCTGGCTGGTGATGGACGGTGCCGGGAAGTTGCATATCTATAGCACCGCGAACCAGGATAGCCCGCTGATGCAGGGGCATACGCCGATCCTGGGCGTGGATGTATGGGAACATGCGTACTATCTGAAGTATCAGAACCGCCGGCCTGATTATCTCGATGCGTGGTGGAACACGGTGAACTGGGAGGCGGTGGCGGCACGCTTCGGGGTCTAATATCAATACCGTTCACATAAGGCTTGACGCACTGTACAGCCCCCACCCAATCTCCCCCCGCTGGGGAGAGGAGTCGGACTCCTTCCCCCGCTGGGGAGGGCTAGGATCAATGCCTTTCAAATAAGGCGTTCTGCACCGCACAGACCCCCACCCAACCTCCCCCCGCTGGAGGGAGGAGTCGGACTCCCTCCCCCGGCGGGGGAGGGTTTAGGGGCAGACAGAAAATATGTGCGATGCAAGCCTCAGACAGTATCACAACGCGGTAGACGTGCTTCAGATTTGCCCCTATCCCGCAGTGCGGGATAGGGGTCGGGGGCGAGGACGGATTGCCCATCGCAACGCCAGAAAACGCATCTTTGCTCAAACGTTCTGTCCGCCCCTAAAGCGGGGGAGGGCCGGGGTGGGGGTGACGGGCGTAGTTGCAACGTATCGGGCCTAATAGCAGTTAACGTCAGGCCTACCGCATTCCCGACCTCATCGCAACGGAGAGGGGGGCCGCGCAGCGGCGGGGGTGAGGCTTGCGGCATGGTCATCGGTCACTGGTATAAGACGCTCGCGGCTCATACCGGCCGGGTAAGAGGCCAGGCAGAAGCAACGCTTCGCCTGGCCTCTTCGTCATTGCGGTGGGTTCTGTACGCGGTAGCGGAATGGCTGCCGTGCGGCCGCCATGCCGCCCTGCCGGCAGGGCACAACGTCGGCACGCCTCGTGCCGTTCCAGGCGACCTTTCGGGGCATCAGCGCGATGCCAGCCGCGCCCAGATGCGCCAGGCCCCGAATCACCCGATCGGAGGAACCCGCGCCGTAGCGCGATCTATGGTACAATACCATGCGATGTATCGCGCGTCGCAATCGTTCGGGCGGCGCGTGGTGGGCTGTGTGTGAGGAGCTGGACAATGGATAAGTCGACCTGGACGACAAAGGTCGGCCTGGCGCAGATGTTGAAGGGCGGCGTCATCATGGACGTCGTGACCCCTGAGCAGGCGCGTATCGCTGAAGAGGCCGGCGCGGTGGCCGTGATGGCCCTGGAGCGCGTCCCCGCCGATATTCGTGCGCAGGGTGGCGTGGCGCGCATGAGCGATCCGGAGTTGATTCTCGCCATCAAGCGAGCGGTGACGATTCCAGTGATGGCCAAAGCGCGTATCGGCCATTTTGTCGAGGCGCAGATTATCGAGGCGCTTGGCATTGACTATATTGATGAGAGCGAGGTGCTGACGCCGGCGGATGAGGAGCACCATATTAATAAGCATAAGTTTCGCATTCCGTTTGTGTGTGGTTGTCGCAATCTTGGCGAAGGGTTGCGCCGTATTGCTGAGGGTGCGGCAATGTTGCGCACAAAGGGTGAGGCCGGCACCGGCAACGTCGTCGAGGCAGTTCGCCATGCGCGTGCGGTGTACGGCGAAATCCGCCGCCTGAAGACCATGGATGAGGACGAACTGTTCACCTATGCGAAGAATATCCAGGCACCATTCGAGCTTGTGCGCGACGTTGCCCGGCAGGGTCGCCTGCCGGTGGTAAACTTTGCCGCCGGTGGTGTTGCAACGCCAGCTGACGCGGCGCTGCTGATGCAGCTCGGCGTTGATGGTATCTTCGTCGGCTCGGGGATCTTCAAATCGGGCGATCCGGCGCGACGTGCACGCGCGATCGTTGAGGCAACCACGCACTACAACGAACCTGAGATTGTCGCGGAAGTCAGTCGTGGCCTCGGCGAGCCAATGGTCGGGATTGAAATAAGCAAGATCCCGCAGGATCAGTTGATGGCCGGGCGCGGCTGGTAGGGCGTTGTCTCTTGCGCCTGCGCGCGCTCGTATGACGTGTATGACAGTAGGAATCCTTGCGCTCCAGGGCGACTTTCGTGAGCATGAGGACATGCTGCGGCGCATCGGGGTGCCAACCCTCCAGGTGCGCCTGCCCAGGCATCTTGATCGCATCGACCGCCTGATTATCCCCGGCGGCGAAAGCACGACGATTGGTAAGTTGCTGGCAATCTATGGCCTGATCGAGCCGTTGCGTGCACGGGTACGCGATGGTATGCCGCTGTGGGGTACATGCGCTGGCGCGATCCTGATGGCGCAGCGAGTCGCCGATGGGCGCGCCGATCAGCCGACGCTTGGCGTGATGGACGTCACCGCCAGACGTAATGCGTTCGGTAGCCAGCTCGATAGCTTCGAGACCGATCTGCAGTTTGCTGAACTTGGTGTTGAACCACTGCGTACGGTGTTCATCCGGGCGCCCATCCTCGAGGAGCTGGGGAATGGTGTGATGGCTCTGGCGCATCTTGCTGATGGTCGTATTGTTGCCGCGCGCCAGGGTCGCATGCTTGCTACCTGCTTCCACCCGGAGTTGACGCTCGATGAACGTGTGCATCGCTATTTTCTCGAGCTGTGAGCGCGGATTGCTTGATCGCAACGGTTCGATGATATTCAGTTGCTGACACGCATGATCCGACCAGTCACACTGAGCGATATCTGGACGCTCAGAAAGAAACCACGTAGCCAGGTGATGCTCTATAACGAGGCGATGCTGGCCTTGCCGCACCGCCCCTTCTGGTTTGCGTTGCGTTGCGTGGTGGAAGGTAGTGCGCATGAGGGCGCAACCTTTGTGTATCGCGAAGGGAGCCTTGGCGCCGTGGTGCAGTCGGTCGGTCGGCGGGGGCGCCCGGAGCACGATGTGACCCTGATGGCGGCCTATGGCGGCGGGCAGGGCCATCCGACCGATCCTGATGTGTGGTTTCGCCTGCTCGAAACGCTGTGTGTCGAGGTTGGCGCCGCGCGCGTGCAACGGATCTATGCCGCGCTTTCGCATCGCCACGAGGAACTGCGCGAGATCTTTCGTCAGCTCGGCTTTTCTGGCTATTCCCAGCAGTCGGTCCTGCGCCTCGAAGGGCCTGACTGGGATCAGGGGACGACGCTTGCTCCGATGCGGCGGCAGTCGAGCCGCGATGTGTGGGCCATTCATAAGCTCTATGGCGCGGTCGCGCCGCGTGCGGTGCAGCTCGCCGAGGCGCGCGACGCGCGTTCGTGGATGCTGCCGCTGGATCATAGCTGGCGCCGCCCCTACCAGAGCGCCTGGGTGCTTGGATCGGAGGATAGCCTGACCGCCTATTTGCATCGCACCAGCGGTCCCTCGGGGCACGTTCTGTCGTTGCTGATACTGCCCGAAGCACGCGAGATAACGACCGATGTGCTGCGGTTTGGCCTGGCGCAGATTGGCGATGCTCTCCCGGTCTATCTGCTGTTGCGCGACTATCAGCAGGAATTGTTCCTCCCCGCCGGTGATCTTGGCTTCCAACCAGTTGCGGAGCAGACGCTCTTCTGCAAGCATACGACGGTGGCAGTGCGGCGATCGCTCCTGACCCCGGTGCTTGAGCATGGCCCTGAGCCACATCCGCCCCTGACGACCGTTCCCTCTCGTTGTGAGGACGTGACACTCTATGGCAGTGCAACGGGATATCACCAGTAATATTGAATTGCTGCTGGAGACGCTTCCGGCGCCGATCCGCCAGGCAATTGAATCCGGCCCTG
Source organism: Chloroflexota bacterium (assembly GCA_013388755.1). Classification (GTDB taxonomy): domain Bacteria; phylum Chloroflexota; class Chloroflexia; order Chloroflexales; family Roseiflexaceae; genus JACAEQ01. Next base: position 14,510 of record JACAEQ010000100.1, on the reverse strand, counting down.
ATGATTGCGAGGATCTGCTGGAAGTGATCATGGATCTTGGCCGGTTACCTGAGGCACGCTATCGCACCCACGAACGCTTTCTCAGCGATCGCGAGGTGAGCCAGGATGATATTGACTATGTCATTGCGCGTATCGGTATGTTCGGCGAAGATAACCGCGCCGGCATCCCGCGCACGCTGCACCGGATCTCGGCCATTCGTAATCGGGCTGGCCTGGTGATCGGCCTTACCTGCCGTGTCGGGCGTGCCGTCTTTGGTACGATTGCCATCCTGCGCGACTTGATCGAGTCGGGAAAGAGCGTCTTGCTCCTTGGTAAGCCAGGGGTCGGTAAGACAACCATGTTGCGTGAGACGGCGCGGGTGCTGGCGGAAGATCTCCGCAAACGGGTGGTGATCGTTGATACCTCGAATGAGATCGCCGGCGACGGCGATATTCCGCACCCCGGCATCGGGCGCGCCCGCCGTATGCAGGTGCCACGTCCCTCCGAACAGCATGCGGTGATGATCGAAGCGGTCGAGAATCATATGCCGGAGGTGATTGTCATTGATGAGATCGGGACTGAACTTGAAGCGCTGGCAGCACGCACGATCGCCGAGCGTGGCGTGCAGTTGATCGGCACGGCGCATGGGCAGACGCTCGAAAACCTGCTCTCGAACCCGACGCTTTCTGACCTGATCGGTGGCATTCAGGCCGTGACCCTCGGCGACGAGGAGGCGCGCCGTCGCGGTACGCAAAAGACGGTCCTCGAGCGGAAGGCGCCGCCAACCTTTGATGTGCTGGTGGAAATCCAGAGCTGGGATCAGGTGACGGTCTATGCGGACGTTGCGAGCGCCGTTGATAGTATGCTGCGCGCCGAGCCGCCACAGGCCGAGGTGCGACGGCGCGACGCGGACGGGCAGATTCAGACCATGCCCGCCAGTATCGCCCCGGTTGAAGGTGGCCCGCCAGCGTTGTTCGGTGTGCGACGTGGTGGTGCGCGTGAACGGAGCGATCGCGGCGCGCCACGCGCTACCGCGCCACGTGCCATGATGAGTGCCGGGCCTACACCGCAGCGGATCTATCCGTTTGGCGTCAGCCGCGATCGCCTGGAGCGCGCGATTGCCAGCCTGCATGTACCGGCCACGATTGTGCGTGATATGGACGAGGCGACGATGGTGATGACGCTGAAGAATTACTATCGCCAGGGATCGCAGCGTGTGCGCCAGGCTGAAGAACGCGGTGTGCCGGTGTATGTGCTGCGTAATAATACACTGACCCAGATGGAACGCCAGCTTGCTGACGTGTTCAATATCGGCGCCAGTGACAATGGCCCGCCGCGGCGCGCGACGGATGATGACGATATGCTGATGACCGACGCGCTGCTGGAGGTGGAGACGGCGATTGCACAGGTGCTCAATGGTGAACGTTCGTCTGTTGAGCTTCAGCCCCAGAGCAGCTATGTGCGTCGCCTGCAACACCAGATGGCGGAACGCTACAATGTGCAGTCGGAAAGCCGTGGCCGCGAACCGAACCGGCGTGTGAAAATCTATCGGTAGGGTGGTGTGATGAGTAAGCGTGCGTCATGAGTCTGTTTCTGACATTCGAGGGCCCGGAAGGGAGTGGGAAGAGTACACAGGCGCGTCTGTTGTATGAGAGCCTGCACGCGCGTCGCTTCCCGGTCGTGCTGGTGCGTGAGCCGGGTGGAACACGAATTGGTGATCTGATCCGCCGGATTGTGCTCGATCTTCAGCATACCGAGATGGCGCCAACCACCGAAACGTTACTCTTCTCGGCGGCGCGGGCGCAACTGGTGAGCGAGGTTATTCGACCATACCTGGAACAGGGCGGTATTGTACTGTGTGATCGCTATGCCGATTCGACGTACGCCTATCAGGGGTATGGCCTTGGGCGCGATCTGGCGGAACTGCGAGTCATTACCAATGCAGCGACCGGCGGCTTGCGACCTGATATTACGGTGTATCTTGATCTCAGCGCTGAAGAGGGCCTCGAGCGCAAACGCCGCAAACGCCAGGGATTGCCGCCCGTGGAGCAGCGCGCCGTCCCGGTTGAATGGAATCGCCTCGATGCGCGCGAGCTGGCATATCACGAACGCGTCGAGAGCGGGTATCGCGAGTTGATCAGCGCCGATCCTGCACGCTGGCACGTGTTCGATGCCCGCCTGTCGATCGAATCGCTTGCGGCGCAGATCGAAGCTGTCGTCGAACCGTACCTTGCGACCATTCGGACGCTTGAGGCGACGCCATAGTGGCGCCGCACGATCCCTGGCGGAAAGAGGAATCGTCTATGAAGCTCATTATCGCCGTTGTCCAGCGTCAGGATGCAGGGGATCTGATCGAGGCGCTGACCGCCGCCGGTCACCGTGTGACACGCGTCAGTAGCGAGGGCGGGTTCTTGCGCGAGGGCAATGTGACGCTGTTGATCGCTGCAGAGGATCAGAGCGTCGACTCGATTCTGAAAATCGTGCGCGAGCATTGTTATACGCGCACGCGCTACGTCTCACCGTTGCCGCCGGTCGCCGAGTCGGGCGAGTTCTACCCGCCGACGCCGGTCGAAGTGCAGGTTGGCGGTGCGACGGTCTTTGTCGTGCGCGCCGGTGATGTGCGCCGGCTCACGAGATAGCGTCGAGGAGCGATCCATTGGATATTCGCGCGATTCTTGCGAACCTGGCCCCGATTGTGACGGTGCTGGTCTGGATTCTGGTGGCCTACCTGGTGCTGCTGTGGGCGGCATCGGTACTCTGGACATACCGTGATATTCATAGCCGTAGCGAAGACGTGGCGGTGCAGGTGCTGGCGGTTGCGCTCGCGCTGGTGCTGCCGTTTGGCGGGATTGTGTTGCACCTTATTCTGCGGCCCCGCCAGACTCTGGCGCAACGCTATGAACGCTCGCTGGAAGAAGAGTATCTCCGCCGCGATCTCGAGGATACCTTCGTCTGCCCGCATTGCCAGCGCGCGATCGAGCCTGATTTCATCCTCTGCCCGCATTGCCAGACGGCGCTGCGTCGCCGCTGCACCGCGTGTGATCGGGTCATCGATCTTACCTGGAGTACATGCCCGTATTGCGGCGATGATGGGTCCGGTTCGCTCTTGCGCCCGAACTATCGCCAGCGCGCCGAAACGGAGCATATGCAGCTCTACGAGCCGTGATGTGCGATGGTGGGCGCTGGTGTGCCTGCGCAAGAATGAACCGCCAGCCAGGGCTTCCACCACGGTGTATTGAGGATCTGCATGCAATTGCGTCTCATTCAGGTGTGTCTCGGCGCTGCCCTGCTGCTGGCCCTTACCGCCTGTGGCCCTGAAGCGCCGCAGGCCACCGGGCCCGCCCCGACCGCAAGCCGCTTGCTGCCCACCAGTGTACAGCGACCGGCGGCGGATGATCGCCCGCGCCCATCCGGTGTGACCCCTGTGCCGCCGACTCCCGGCACGGTGGTAGATCGCGCCGCATCCGGCGATGATCCACGCGCGCTGGGCGACCCGGCAGCCCCGGTGACCATTGTTGAATACAGCGACTTCCAGTGCCCCTTCTGTGCGTCGTTTGGTCGGGACACCAGGCCGCAAATTGTGCAGAACTATGTGCAGAGCGGCAAGGTGCGCTTCATCCATCGTGATTTTCCGCTGCTGGACATTCATCCCGGTGCGTTGCTGGCTGCACACGTGGCGAACTGCGCTGGCGATCAGGGCGCCTTCTGGCCCATGCATGGCCGGCTCTTCGATGGGTTGACACGCGGCGAATGGCAATCGGGCGCGCCGGACGATTTTCGTACGTTTCTGGGGTATGCTGCTGAGTTGCAGCTTGACGCAGCCGAGATCCAGCGCTGTGTCGAGAGTAATCGTCACGCGGCGCGTATTGAAGCCGATATGCGCGATGGTATCCAGGCGGGTGTGCGTAGTACGCCCTCGTTTGTCGTGAACGGCCAGTTATTGGTCGGCGCCCAGCCCTACGCAGTCTGGGAACAGCTTCTAGAACGACTCTTGAGCCAGCAGTAGCCATGTCGCCCAGTATTACCGATGTTCCTGGTGTGCTCGTCGGCCATGCCCACGATGCTGAGGCGCTGACCGGTTGCACCGTCGTTCTCACGCCGGACGGCGCCGTTGGCGGGGTTGATGTGCGCGGCGGCGCGCCCGGCACCCGCGAAACCGACTTGCTTGACCCGACTGCGAACGTTTCGGTTGTGCACGCCGTGGCGCTCTGTGGCGGCAGCGCGTTTGGCCTGGCTGCCGCTACTGGTGTCGTTCAGTGGCTTGCGGAACGTAACATTGGCTATCCTACGCGCGTCCGTAATGTGCCGATTGTGCCGGCTGCCGTGATTTTCGATCTGGCGATTGGCCGGCCCGACCGTTTTGCTGACGCGGATCTCGGCTATGCCGCCTGTGACGCGAGTGGCGCCGGGACCGCCGAGGGATGTGTCGGTGCGGGTATCGGCGCGACCGTGGGCAAGATACGCGGGATGTCATACGCGATGAAGGCCGGCATCGGCTCGTGGAGCGAACGACTGGCCGATGGCTCGGTCGTTGGCGCGCTGGTCGTCTGTAATGCCTTTGGCGACGTCTATGACGAGCAGAGTGGCCGTATCCTGGCAGGTGTGCGGTCCGATGAAGGCGCGCTTGTCAGTACGATGGCGTTGTTACGCACGCCGGAGCAGTTGCACACACCGGTCGGACTGTCTGGTGAGCAGCATACCACCCTGGCGGTCATTGCGACAGATGCGAGGCTTACCAAGGCTGAGGCTACGAAAGTGGCCCAGATGGCGCAGGATGCGCTTGCACGCACGATTCGCCCGATCCATACGCCATTTGATGGTGATACGGCATTTACACTTGCCACCGGCCAGCGACCGGCGCCCTCCCTGGTGGCGCTGGGCGCGATCGCTGCTGATGTGCTGGCACGTGCGATTGAGCGCAGCGTGATGAGCGCCTGGTCACTGGGCGGCATCCCGGCGGCACGTGACCTGGCGGTGCGCCCTGCATAATCGACGTAACTGACAGCGATCATGCAGCCAGAGCCTACTATCGGCATTATCGGCGCTGGCCGTGCGGGTGGCGCGCTTGCTCTGGCGCTGCACGAGGCCGGCTGGCGCGTGGTCTCTCTCTACAGTCGCGCGCCTGATGCCGCACGCTCCCTGGCGGCGCGGATCGGCGCCGTGGCTGCTGCAACTCCTGTTGATGTCGCTCGCGGAGCCGGGCTGGTATGTATCGCCACACCCGATGCCGCCATCGCCCCCGTGTGCCGGGCGGTTGCCGAGGCGGGTGGCTGGCGCGCCGGGCAGGGTGTTATCCATTGTAGTGGCGCTCTCGGTCGTGAGGCGCTCGAAGCGGCCGCCCGCTGTGGCGCGCTGACAGGCGGCTTCCATCCGTTGCAGACACTGACCGGCCCGGATACGGCCGGGCGCCTGCGCGGGGCATATGTCGCGCTCGATGCCGGGCCGCCGCTGGCTGAAACCCTGTGGGAGCTGGCAATTGCAATCGGCGCACGCCCATTCGCCCTTCATGAACATGACCGTGCGCTCTATCACGCCGCGGCTGTCATGGTTGCCAATTACACGATCGCGTTGTATGCCTGTGGCGTGCGCTTACTGGAGATCGCCGGATTACCGGAAGATGTGCAGACGCGTGCCCTGCTGCCGCTGGTGCGTGGCGCCATCGCAAGCCTCGAGTCTGCCGCACCTGCCGAGGCGCTGACCGGGCCGCTGGCACGCGGTGACGTCGCAACGGTGGCGCGGCATCTGGCCGCGCTGGCGCGGCGCGCGCCGGAATTGCTGCCGCTGTACTGCGGCCTGGGACGCGCGGCGCTTGAACTTGCGCGTGTGCAAGGGCTACCGGACGACAGCGCCACGGCGCTCGCGCGCCTGCTGGAGGGCGCGCCGGGTGAAGACATTGATGGGTGAGCCATGAGTCGCCCGATGCTGCTTGTAATGAAAGGCCACCCCGGCTCAGGGAAGAGCGCCGTAGCGCGCGGGTTGAGCCGGCAACTTGGCATTCCGCTCATTGACAAAGATGACATCAAGGATGTGCTGGATGGCCGGGCAGAGGATGCGGGCGGCCTGGCGTATATCGCCATGTTCAATGTGGCGCGGCGCCAGTTGTTGCAGCACCTGAGTGTGATCTGCGACAGCCCGCTCAGCGAAATCGGCGGCTACACCACGGCCTGCGTCGTCGCACACGATACCGGGGCGCGCCTGCTCATCATAGAGTGCATCTGCTCGTCGGAAGACGAGTGGCGCCGGCGAATCGAGCAGCGGAGCGCATTGCGATTGCCATCACACCACATTACCACATGGGAAAGCCTGCAGGACCATATGCGTCGCCGGGCCGAGACCTCGGTCTATGCGATTCAAGAGCCACACCTGGTTGTGGATACCTATGCCCCGCTTGAGGATGTCCTGCGCACGATCGTTGACTGGATCGAGGAGATGTGCCGCTGAGCGCCGGGCGCCTGCGGCACCACGGTGCACGTGCAGGGCGCGCGGTACTGGTCAGGATGGCTCACGAGCCGCCCCGACGCGGGAGAGCCATGCTGCCGCAGGATCTGGCGAAGCCGAAAAACGTGCCATCGGGTATGTTGTGGCAATCGCCGCATGCACAGCGGTTCTTCGGCGAAGCTGTGAGTGCCTATCCAAAGAACGGATGATTGGATGTCATTGCGAGCGAAGCGACGCAATCGAGCGGCGCGAGCGGAGATTGCTTCAGCCACGCTGCGCTCGCTGCAGGCGGTCTCCTCGCAATGACAGGAGGTACTTATTCACCGGTGTGGCGCTGTGAGTCAAGGAAGTCTTGCAGGATGAGCGAGGCAGCGACCTCATCGATCCGTGCCTTGCGTTGTTCGCGCTTGACCCCCAGGTCAATCATCATGCGCTCGGCGGCGACACTGGTGAGCCGCTCGTCAAACATATGTACGGGAACGTCCACCTGTTCACGTAGTGCGGCGGCAAACTGTTGAACGAGCGTCGCCTGCGGCCCGACCGCGCCATTCAAGGTCAATGGCAGGCCAATCACGAGCACGGCAACCTCGTGTTCTCGTATGAGCGCCGCGATCCGCGCCAGGGCTGCGGTACGAGGCTCGGCGCGAATGGTGGTCAGAGGCGATGCCAGCGTCCGCGTTGGATCACTCAGCGCGATCCCGATCCGTCGAGCGCCGAGGTCGAGCGCCATGACTCGCCCCTGTTCATCGCTTGCCACGCCATGTCTCCTTCCCCGCGCCAGCGTTCGCGCCCACTCCGGCAGGCCCGTCATGGTGCGCCGGCAGCCTGTACGTCTATCAGAAAGCCAAAATCCGGCAGCGTCTCGATCGCAGGTAAGCTATAGCTACTGATGACGCCCTGCTCCACAAGTTGCTGCAGCGCCGTCTCGGCCTCGCTGCGCGACACGCCCGTTAACGCCTGCCGGAGCCGGGTCAGTGCTTCGGGTGTCAATGCGCCATATTCGGTGCAGGTGACAGCACCGTCAATCATCAGCTTCGACCCGTCCCAGCGCCAGCCCGACACATCGAACCCGGCGCGTTCCGCCGGGCGGCATGCGGCGCCACGCTGGATGAAGTGTTGCGGTACAACCAGTTCGAGTTGTTTGCCAACCAGGCGATTGCGCGGTGTTGCCAGGGCATTGAATCGTGTGCGTACCGTCAGGCGAAAGACAGGGTTGGCGCGATCAACCGGCTGGCCGATCGGCGGCTCGACCAGCGGCGGATCATAGGCTTCGGGCCGGGCCAGTTCAATCGTGCCTGGCGTGATCGTGGTCGGGTCGATCGTCAGCACATTCTGGTCAATCTGGCGAGACAGTTGCTGCATTCCTTCTTGATACAGGCCGGTAAGCGCCGCACCGAGCACACGCTGAACATCGGCTTCGGTGACGATGCGCTGTGGCTCTTCGGTACCGCCACTGATCGCCTCGTGCCGGATGATCAGGTTGCTTCTGCCACTGACAATCGGCTGCTGGCCAGGGATCAAGAGCTGCGTGAGCGCATCCTTTTCGACATTCGAAGCGCTACCGGGTGAGCGCGCCGACACATTGACAACGATCTCGCCATACGTTGTACTGCGCCCGCGGTCGCTTACGGTCGTGACCGCCGGCGGCACCGTGACGGCGTCATCAAGCGCGAAGCGCACTTCCGCGCCGGCGGGGTTCGTGCCGAGCAATTCGGTGCCCACGGGAAGCGGGAAGTCCTGTTCAATCACGTTAATGATGCGTACCTGGCCAGTGGCGCGCCCGGCTGGCGCAATGATCTCGCCGGCGACACGCCCTTCGACGGTGAAGCTGGCCTCAGTCTCCACAGTGGCCGCCTGGACCGATCCTGGATTCGCGCCCGGGTCGGCAGTGGTGATTGGTATGATCTCGTTACGAAACGGCTGGCTCTCGCTGCGGGCGACGGGTGGCCCGACGATCACTGACACACGATTGGTGATGTACCAGCCGATAGCGATCAATGCGGCAACGACCAGTACCGCCACAACCACACCGGCCAGGGTGCGCGTACCGGCCTGTTGCGTCTGCGCCGCCGGTGCACGCGCCGCGCCACGCGCCGTTTCGCGCGATGCAGTGCGGCGCCGCGCCGGTGCTTCGCTACGCCGGGCAGTATCGCGTGCGGCGACGCGCATTTCCTCCTCAGGGCTGAGGTGTACATCGGCGGCACTGACCCGGCGCGGGCGCGGCGCGGTGGAAGGAGCGGCAGCCTCTTCCTGCGGCTCAATCGGCGTCACGAGCGCGACTGCGTCAGAAAAATCATCCAGCGACGCAGCGAACGCAGCATCGGATTCTGATAGCTCGTCGTACTGGTTCCTGCCTGGCACTTCATCCAGGGCGCGCAGAAATGCTGCGTCGCGTTCATCGATCGTTGTGCTTGCGGGCGCCGTTTCGCGCGCGCGGGCGGCGTCAACGGCTGAGGGAGCGGCGTGTGTCTGCCGGGCATGCGGTGCCTCGCCAATCTCCATCGTTTCCAGGCCGCCCGCGCGCGCCGCCTCGATGACCTTCGCATCCGGGCTGATCACCAGCAGGCCGATGCCATCACGCTGGAGCAATAACCGCAGCGCCATGAAGCTACGACGCCCCTGGAGCGCCGTCACACCTTCAGGGACCAGCAATTGGACGCTGCGCGCACGCGCGGCGCGTACGCGCTCGGCAATCCCCTCGATGGTATCGGCAGGCACTACCGGTACCACCGCCGACGCGGGATCGGAGGCCAGCATTGCGCTGAGCACCGCCGTAATCCCGGTGGGCTGAAGGCTGGCAGGGAGTGGCTTCTTGTCGCCCGTCATCCTAAGATCTCCCCGGGGATCATTCCCCGGCCTGCGCCGCGATCGTCGCGGCTACCTGCTCCAATACCCGGCTGATCTGTGTGCTGTCGCGCCCACCAGCCTGCGCCATATCAGGCCGCCCGCCGCCGCTGCCGCCAACGATTGGTGCCAGTGCTTTGATCAGGTTACCGGCATGGACGCGCTTCCCCGCCAGGTCAGGCGTCACCATCGCCAGGAGTTGCGTTTTGTCACCAATAATGGCGGCCAGCACCACCACACCCGAGCCCAGTTTGTCGCGCAGCCAGTCGCCCATCTCGCGCAGGCGAGTCGCATCCGGCGCCGTGACCTGCGCTGCCAGGAACGGAATATCGCCGGTATGGCGTACCTGCCCAAGTAATTCCTCGAGGCCGCTCCGCGCCAGTTTCGCCGTCAGTTCATCAAGCTCACGTTGCCGCTGCTTCAGTTCGGCCATCAATGCCTCGATCCGATCAACCAGCTGGCCCTGCGGGGCGCCAATGCGGCTGGATAGTTCACGGAGCGTAGCAGCCTGCTCATCGGCCCATTGCTCCGCAGCGGGGCCAGTCAGCGCCTCGATGCGCCGGATGCCAGCGGCGACGCTACTCTCGGCCACAATACGGAAGAAGCCGATCTCGCCGCTCCGCCCGACGTGCGTGCCACCGCATAATTCGCGCGAACACATGACGAACCCGGCAGACTCGCGCTCGGCTGTAGCAGAAACCGATGGCCGGTCATCCGAATCAGCGCAACCAATCGTCACCATGCGCACCAGGTCGCCGTATTTCTCGCCAAACAGCGCAATCGCACCAGAGTCAATCGCCACCTGGTAACTCAGTTCACGCCAGGTAACCGGCGTATCCGCGCGGATCCATGCATTGACACGTCGTTCGATCTCGCGGAGTTGTTCCGGCGTCACCTGGCGCGTGTGGGTAAAATCAAAGCGTAGCCGGTCGGGCGCTACCAGCGATCCGGCCTGTGCCGCGTGTTCGCCAAGAATGTCGCGCAATGCGCGATGGAGCAGGTGGGTGGCCGTATGGTTGCGCATAATGTTGGCCCGGCGCGCCCCGTCTACGCGTGCGGCAACCATCTCGTTCACCGCGATCCGCCCCTCTTCCACGATGCCGTAATGGACAATGATACCCGGCACCGGTCGCTGCACATCATCAATCCGCACGCGGCCATGCGGCCCCAACAGGACGCCCTGATCACTGACCTGGCCACCGCTTTCGGCGTAAAACGGCGTCGTGTCGAGCGCGATCTGCACCTGCTGGCCCGTGACGGCTTCAGCCACCCGATCGCCGCCGACGACCAGCGCCTGCACCGTGCCATCGTCTATCACCCCGGCATACCCGGTGAACTGTGTTGGCGGCAACTCCATGCCGGCCCAGAGATCAACATCCGTACCACGTCTGAACTGCGCGGCGCGGCGCCCTTTCTCGCGTTGCTCTTCCATGCGACGCTCATACCCGGCCTCATCAACCGCCAGCCCCTGTTCAGCAGCGATCTTCTGTGTCAGGTCGAGCGGAAAGCCATAGGTATCCTTGAGGGCGAACGCATCATCGCCGGAAATGGTTGTGCCACCCACAGTGCGGACACGGTCAATGATACCGGTGAGAATGGTGACGCCACCGGTGAGCGTGCGCAGAAACTGGCGTTCTTCGTTATCCACGGTCTCAAGGATGAAGTCGCCGCGCTCACGAAGTTCGGGATAGACGGCACCCATCTGCTCCAGCACCACCATGACGATCTCGGCCAGGAACGGCTTTGCAAAGCCCGCCGTACGCCCCTGGTAAACGGCGCGGCGCAGGATGCGCCGCAAGACATACGAGCGGCCAGTATTGCCCGGCAGCACACCGTCGGCGATCAGAAACGCGACGGCGCGACCATGATCGGCGACGGCGCGGTAAGGCGCGACATGCGCGCGGTACGTTGCCTCGTCGGCACCGAGCAACGCAAGCTGGCGTTCGATCAGCGGCACGAACAGATCCGTCTCGTAGGTTGAATGGACGCCCTGCATCACCATGGCCATCCGCTCGAGGCCCATGCCGGTATCAACCGACGGGCGGTGCAATGGTTGCATGGTGCTGCGTTCAAATTGCATGAAGACGTTGTTCCAGATTTCGACATAATCGGGATCGTCGGAATTGACACCGTGTGGCCCCATGGCGCGCAGATCATCACCAATGTATACCGTGATTTCGGAACAGGGGCCACAGGGGCCGGTATCGGCCATCACCCAGAAGTTATCCTTGCGCCCAAAGCGCAGCACACGTTGCGGGTCGGCGCCGGCCGCGATCCACAGCCGCGCCGCTTCATCATCGGCCGGAACTTCATCGTCTCCCTCAAAGACCGTGAACCACAGGCGTTCGACTGGCAGTTCAAACACCCGGGTCAACAATTCCCATGCCATGGGAATTGCCTCGGCCTTGAAGTAGTCGCCGAACGAGAAGTTGCCAAGCATCTCGAAGAAGGTATGGTGACGCGGCGACGGCCCGACTTCCTCGAGGTCGTTATGTTTGCCGGAGACACGGAGGCATTTCTGTGCACTTACGGCGCGGGTATATGGGCGCGACTCAAGGCCGAGAAACGTATCCTTGAATTGCACCATACCCGAGTTGGCAAACAGCAGCGTCGGGTCGTTGCCGGGGATGAGTGACGAACTTGGCACGCGCGTATGACCACGTTCTGCAAAGAAACGAAGAAAACGGTCGCGGATCGTCGCGCTGGAGAGTTTTTGCATAATGGCACTGACGTGATAACAGGCAATCATGCGAGGCTGCACACACAGCATCGCCGCACGCATTGTACGGCATAGTAGCGCGCTGCGTCAACATCGTGCCGTATTTCTGCACCAAATATTGACAACTGTGCTATAATGGAGCTGCGAGTGAAGCGTTGCTCCGGCAATCCTCCAGATCTCGCGTCAAAAAGCGGCCCCAGACAGAAGAACCATTCCCCTGGGATGCGCCAGGCGCCCACCGTCACAGGTGTGGGGCGGTAGCTACATAGTTCAGGCATGGCATAGTCCTCTCAATTGCATAGCTAACGTAGCCTTTGCAGTCCCCGTTGTGATCATGATTCCAACCGCGGTCACTGTGCCCTGTGCAGTACGAGAATGCGTGTAGCTCGCCAACATCCGGCAGGCGCAAATGACAGTTCATAATGGCGAGATGTACGTGCCACCAGTGCCGTGCCGGTTGCGGTGCGTAGTGGCGGGGCCTCGTGCATCACAGCCGAACCCTGACTGGTCGTCGTATGCAATCACACCATGACCATTGAGCAAGCCTTCTGGTCTGCCCGTAACGGCAGAAGATGCCGTAAGCAACATGGCTGGCGCCTTCATGTGCCGGCAAGGAGTTTTCTGTGCCAAGAATGAGAGTAAAGAATGCCAATGGCGGCGATCCGGTGGCCGAGTACGCTGAACCCGTGCGTGACAAGCCGATCATCAACGTCGCTGAACTGGAAACCAAAACGCTGAATGATCTGCGCGATATGGCAAAATCCACCGGCATTACCGGCGTCAGCAATCTGAAGAAGCAGGACCTGATCTTCAAATTGCTCCAGGCGCAGACGGAAGAAGCCGGGCATAGCCTGTCGGATGGCGTCCTCGATGTCGTGTCCGATGGGTTTGGTTTCCTGCGCGGTGAGCGGATGTTGCCCGGGCCGGATGATGTGTACGTCTCGCAATCGCAGATCCGGCGCTTCGGCTTGCGTACCGGCGATCGCATCTGGGGCCAGATCCGGCCGCCGAAAGAGAGCGAACGCTACTTCTCGTTGCTGCGCGTCGAGTTGATCAATGGAATGGACCCGGAGACCGCGCGCAAGCGCCCGGCGTTCGACCAGTTGACCCCCATCTTTCCGAATGAACAGATCAAGCTTGAAACAGAGCCCCATCTCCTGCCTACGCGCGTGGTAGACCTGGTGGCGCCGATCGGGCGTGGCCAGCGCGGCCTGATCGTTTCACCGCCCAAGGCAGGTAAGACGCTGCTGCTCAAGGCGATTGCCAACGGCATTACGACCAACTACCAGGACATCCATTTGATGGTGCTGCTGATCGGTGAGCGCCCGGAAGAAGTGACCGACATGCGCCGCTCGGTCAAAGGCGATGTCATTTCCTCAACGTTTGACGAGCCGGTCGAGGACCATACCAAGGTCGCTGAGATGACCCTGGAGCGCGCCAAGCGTCTGGTTGAGGGTGGGCAGGACGTCGTGATCCTGATGGACTCAATCACCCGCCTCGCGCGTGCGTATAACCTCGATATGCCGCCGAGTGGGCGCACGCTCTCCGGCGGTATCGATCCTGTGGCGCTCTATCCGCCCAAGCGCTTCTTCGGCGCGGCGCGCAATATCGAAAATGGCGGTTCGTTGACGATTATTGCTACCTGCCTGGTGGATACTGGAAGCCGCATGGACGATGTGATCTATGAGGAGTTCAAGGGTACCGGCAACATGGAGTTACATCTCGATCGCAAACTTGCCGAGAAGCGCGTGTTCCCGGCGATCGATATTACCCGCAGCGGCACGCGCCGTGAAGAGTTGTTGCTTGGCCCCGACACGCTCCGCCAGGTCTGGACGCTTCGCCGCATGGTCGGGATGCTGGGCGAAAATGAGGGTACCGAACTCGTCCTGACCCGTATGGCGAAGACCCGGAACAATGCCGAGTTCCTTGCGACCCTCAGCAAGGCGAACTAGCACAAATCGGCGTACGTTCCTGGAGGGTTTTGAGCGGGCTTTCGTCCGCCAGAATGAGACGCGCGACAGCGCAACCTCTACGCTTGAGCATACTGGCACATTGAGCGTTGGGAATTGTGCATACAGCGCCGTTCATGTGTGAGGAGCGCACGATCGCCCCGCCGCATGATGACGGCATTATTCTCTGTGTTCGGATCGATTGCCCTGGAGACTCGAAGGAGCGATTCGTATGCAATGCACCTCCTGTGGCGCTGAATTGTCACCATCGGCCAGGTTCTGTACTCGCTGCGGCGCTCGCGTTGCTGCGCCGCCTCCGCCGCCCGCTGCGCCACCTCCGCCGCCTCCGCCGCCTGCCGAGTCGTATGCGTATGGTAATCAGATGGGGCAGCGCCTCGACCTGCCCGATCCAACCGTCACGGCGCGCGGGCGCGGTGTCACCGGCATGGAGTACCAGATCGTCGGCACCACCCTGCAGGCGGTCATCCTGGAACTCGACCCGGGCGAGACGGTCTATTCCGAATCCGGCGCGATGTCGTGGATGTCGGGGAACATCCAGATGGCCACCAATACCCGTGGC
>JACAEQ010000096.1 GCA_013388755.1 Chloroflexota bacterium | reverse complement strand
CCGAAAACCCATGGGCATGCGGTCATGGCGCGGAGCGCCAGCGACCGCCTGCAGCGCGCGCAGCGTGGCTGACGCAATCTCCGCTTGCACGGGGAGATTGCGTCGCTTCGCGCGCAATGACCCGGAAGATGGGAGCTTGCGTCGCTTCGCTCGCGATGACCCGGAAGATGGGAGCTTGCGTCGCTTCGCTCGCAATGACATGGACCATCTGGTTTTCGCATAGGCTCTAAGGCGATTCACTTTTGCTACTGGAGGCGTCAATGTCTACATCCATCATGACCGTTCTACGGGCAGCGCATCGCCAGGCGTTGCGCCATGCATTCTATGCGGTGGCGCTGTCGAGCATGCTGGCACTCGCGATTTTCGCCGCTCGCATCTCGCTGACCGGAACACGCGCCTACTCGTTCCTGCTGTGGAACCTGCTACTGGCGTGGATCCCCTACTGCATGAGCCTCTGGGCTGATTCGGAACATCGCCGGGTGCCACGCCAGTGGTGGCGACTTATCGTGCCAGCAAGCGTGTGGTTTCTCTTCTTCCCCAACGCGCCCTATATTCTGACCGACTTCATCCATCTGCAACGACCACCAGTGTTCTCCTGGTGGTATGATGTCGGCCTGATCGCCGCCTTCGCATGGGCCGGCTGTTTTCTGGGGATCGCCTCACTTGGCGCCATGCAGACGATCGTGCGCGCGATGCTGGGTCGCTCAGCCGGCTGGCTATTCGCCCTCGGCGTTGTGGCCCTCAGTGGCCTGGGCGTATACCTGGGGCGGGTGCAGCGCTGGAACAGCTGGGATGCGTTCCTGGTCCCACATGCGGTTCTGGACGAACTGGCCACGACGCTGGCCGATCGCACGGCGCTGAAAGAAGCGATCGGCATCAGCGGCATGTTCGGCGCGCTTTTGCTGGCGCTCTACCTGATGTACATGGCAGCCGGCGCGGCACACCGCACGGAGGAGCATGCCGCCTTCCGGAACCGATCGTAGCCTGTGGAAGTGGGCACTCCCGACCGGGCGATGTGTGGTGTGGCGGTGGAGCCGCCATGGACGGGCAGCTCGTGAGTCGCCACATGAGGGCGGCTTGCGAGCCGCTCTGACAGAGGACTGCCACACTATACCAGCCGTGGAATCACAAA
Organism: Chloroflexota bacterium; assembly: GCA_013388755.1. Classification (GTDB taxonomy): domain Bacteria; phylum Chloroflexota; class Chloroflexia; order Chloroflexales; family Roseiflexaceae; genus JACAEQ01. The sequence goes on along the minus strand of JACAEQ010000096.1, from coordinate 12,117 downwards.
GATATCAACAATCATCGAGACCATCGTGAGGCCGTGCAACGCCACCGGCGCCCAGACGCTCCGTGTTTTCCACGCCAGGTACCCGCCAGCAATACCGATCGGCAGGCCCATGGCGGCCATCATGGCACGCTCGGCCACGCCCACCGGCGCAACTGCGAAATGGTTGAGCGCGTAGGCAGCCGTGGTCAGCAGCACCGCCAGGTGGTGGTTACAACCGACATCGCGCAAGGCAGAGAGCAACACACCGCGCCAGAGAAACTCCTCGGCCAGGACCAGCAAGGGGAAGAGGACCACCAGGCGCATACCGATCAGGATTTCCTCCATCTGCGCCATGGGCGCGCCACCGGCGCGATAGTACATATAGGTATTGGCATTATCCACCAGCAGGAGCGCCAGGCCGATGCCACCCCCCCAGGCCAGCGCGCGCCCCAATCCGCGGTGCGTAACGAACATGGCATCCCATGCGTTTCGGCGCACACCCAGGTACAGGGTCAGGCCAATCGAGCCGACCACATACAGGAACAGCGCCGGCCATTCAGTAAGTGGCGTGAGACTTCCCACCAGGCCAACGATCCAGATCGTGCCGGCGAGGGCGAGACCGGATACCAGTCGCTGCCGGACATGATTCTCAGGCATTGCGCCGGTGGTGATCGTTGCTTCTGTGCTCATCGGGCCTCCTTGCGCGCCGGGAGTCATGACTTCAATTCCACATACGCTCCCAACTCAGACGCCGGAACACGTTCCTGCTGCATGGTATCACGATCTCGGATGGTCACGGTTCCATCTTCGAGCGACTGAAAATCAACCGTTACGCAGAATGGCGTGCCAATCTCATCCTGGCGACGGTACAACTTGCCGATGGCACCGGTATCGTCGTAGACGGTACGAATGCGACCACCGGTTTGTAGCGACCGGCGAATGCTGCGCGCCATGGCGACCAGCCCTTCGTGGTTACGCTTGAGCGGGAACACCGCGACGCGCACCGGCGCCAGGTGTGGTCGCAGGTGCAAGACGGTACGGAAATACTCATCAACAGGCGCCTGCGCCTGGCCACGCAGTTTCTTGCCGAGTTCGATCTGATCCGCACCCGGCATGGCGAGCAGCGTCTCGACCTGCGGCAGTGTCTCCGGCAGGCCGGCTACGATTGCCTGGCCGCGCTCCAGCAACGCGTCGCGGAGATCGGTGGCGATCTTCTCGCTTCTGCCGGCCGACTTGAGAAATGCCTCCAGCGCATCAGCCACCGGGCGCAACCTGTCGGGCGGAGGCTCCTTGACCATCTGTTCATCATAGGCCTCGGCCAGCACGGCCAGCACACAGCGCCCGACGCCCGCCGACGGTTCGATGACAAACGGCACAACATGCCGCTTGCTTTCCAGATCGAAGTAGGTCAGCCTGGCAGTACTATCGCGGTTCAGATTCGTACGTGCTGCCAGGCCAAGCATCTCCTGGTCACGGCTGTGCGAACCCAGGTCATAGTCGCTACGGCTGGCAATCCCTTCGACTTCTTCGTACCCCAGGGTCGGGTAATCATACATCAGGTCGTAGGTACGTCTGGAATAATGCGCCAGGTCCTGCGGCGGCACATCATAGACCTTGATGCGCGTGCGCGGCACACCAATGCTCTCCCACCAGTCAAGTCGGTCATGCAGCCAGCGTTCATGCCATGCTTCCTCAGTTCCCGGCATGACGAAATACTCGATCTCCATCTGCTCGAACTCACGCACACGGAAGAGGAAGTTACGCGGATTGATCTCATTGCGAAACGCCTTGCCGACCTGCGCGATGCCGAACGGCAGTTTGCGGCTACTGCTCGCCAGCACATTGGCGAAGTTAACAAAGATACCCTGGGCCGTTTCAGGGCGCAGATACGCGAACGAGTCGGCATCGGCCACCGGGCCGACGGCGGTTTTGAACATCATGTTGAACGGCCGCGGCTCGGTCAGGTCGGTGGAGCCACAATTCGGGCAGCGCCCCTTGATATGATCGGCGCGCCAGCGGCTCTTGCAACTACGGCAATCAACCAGGGGGTCGTTGAAGGTTTCTTCGTGGCCGGAGTAGCGCCAGGTCAGGCGATTCATCAGGATGGCCGCATCGAGGCCCTCCATATCATCGCGCTCATAGATATTGGTACGCCACCAGGAAGCGATGATATTATTCTTCAACTCAACGCCCAGCGGCCCCCAGTCGAACACTCCCTGAAGCCCGCCATAAATCTCCGAGCTCGGAAAGACGAAGCCGCGCCGCTTACAGAGCGAGACGAGTTGATCCAGGATCGTTGCTGGCATAGGGTGACTCCTCCAGGCAGCAGGCAACAAAAAACCCAGGCGACGGTCATTCGCCTGGGGACGCGTCCGGCGGCGCAAGGGCCGCATCAACGCGCGGTTCCACCCCAGTTACCGGGCCGCAACCCCGCCCCGGTCACTCATACAGCTGCAGCTCCCCAGCGCCGTTCCTCGCTGCCGCCGCCACCGGGCTTCCACCATCCCCGGTTCGCTGCAAGGGGCGCCTGCAAGTACTCCTCTGGTTCAACGCCACGCTCGTTATTCTAGCACACACGACGTGACGCCGCAATTCCGTCATAGCTTACAGTTGAAGCAAACGATTCCTGCAGGCACGAAGGTTCGCATACGTAGGTCCGGCGTCTGCACCGGCGGCGACCCGGCATCACTCATCTTCGACGAGCACCTGCTCCTCGGCAGCGCCATTAACCTGGGTAGCATGCACCGGGCGCGCCAGCAGGCCGGTATGGTGGACCTGAGTATAAATCTGGGTGGTCGAGATTGACGCATGGCCAAGCAGCGCCTGTACGGCGCGCAGGTCAGCGCCACTGCTGATCATGTGCGCAGCGAAGGAATGCCGCAGCATATGCGGCGTCAGGTCGCTCAACCCCAGTTCTTCCGCATACTGCTTCAGGATGAGCCAGAAACCCTGGCGGGTCAGGCGCTTACCGCGATGGTTCAGGAACAGCGCGCCGGTCGGCTCGGCGCCGCCTCGCGCAAGCTGGCTGCGGCCAATATCATAATATTCTTCGAGTGCCGTGGTCGCCGAACCGTTGACCGGCAACGTGCGCACACGCCCACCTTTGCCGGTGCAACGCACTTCACCCTGTTCCAGATCGACATCGGTCACATTCAGCGCCACAAGTTCACTGACGCGCATCCCGGTCGCGTACAGCAGCTCGAGCATTGCCTTATCGCGCAGCCGTTCAGGCGTCGGCGCGCGCAACGGCAATTCCAGCAATTCATCAACCTGGCGTGGCGAGAGCGCGCGCGGCAACTCGCGGTCAACCTTCGGCGAGTCGATCTGCTCGGTCGGATCGAGTGGCACAACACCAGTGGATGTCAGGAACGCGAAGAATGACTTGACGGCGGCCGTGCGGCGTGCGACGGTAGAACTGGCGTACCTGCGCTCACGCAGATAGAGCAGGAATGCAAGCACATCATCATGGGTAACCGTCGCAACATCCGAACGCCTCCGCTCGCGCAGAAATGTACTGAACTGCTCAAGATCGGTACGATAGGCGGTGGTGGTATTGGCCGCCAGACCGCGCTCATCGGCGAGATGCCGCAAGAACGCCTCAACCTGCTCGTCCATAGTTGCTCCTGCGTGCAGCAGTTCGAACATCGGGCCAGGCATGCGGCCAGGCCAGGCAGCTCTCACTCACTCTCCCGCGCGGCACACTACGCATGCGTGGGGCAGTTGATCGCCGCTATTGTGCAAGGGATATACAAGTCGGTGCATGTTACCGCAAGCGGTCAGGAGTGTCAACTGGCAGCAACTGCATACGTGTGCGCACTTCTCGAACGCATGGTGTTTTGCGCCGGCGGGGTGACATGCCATGGCGCGTGCTTCGTGGACGCCGCAAGCTGCGTCCCGGCACGCCGCCGATTCTTCTTTCTGGGAGCTTCCCCCAGACCCCGATGTGAACGGTTACGCAACTGCCTCAAGGTGCGGCGCAAAGAACCGATCGATACGTTCACGCGCCTCATCAACACCAGCCGAACGATGCACCGCTTCGCGCAACGTCGCCGCGCCCGGCAATTCGATGCCGAACTGACCGATCAGTTGCTTGAGCTTATTGAGCGCCAGGCGTTCGGGCATATCCTCAAGACACATCTCCAGGTAACGTGTCAGTAGTTCATGCTTATCGGCAGGCGTAACCACCATCGGCGTCGTGCCGGCGCGCAACCGGGCGATCTGGCGGAAGATCCAGGGGTTGTGCATGGCGCCGCGACCGATCATAACGCCATCAGCGCCACTCTCGCCCAGGCGCTGCAGGGCATCAGCCGCGTCGCGCACGTCACCCGACCCGATCACCGGGATCTGCACCACGCGCTTGACCTCCGCCACGCGGCGCCAGTCAGCGATGCCGCCATACGCCTGCATGCGCGTACGTGGGTGCAATGCCAGCGCGGCGACACCGGCCTGCTCGGCCATCTTCGCCGTCTCCAGATAATTCAGGCTCTGGTCATCCCACCCGGCACGAAACTTCAGCGTCACCGGGATCTGGACCGCGGCACACACTGCTTTCAGCAACCGTTCCATCTTCGGCAAGTCACGCAGGAGCGCCGATCCGTGCCCGCCGCCGGTCACTTTCGGCGATGGGCAGCCACAGTTAATATCGAGGATATCCGCACCAACCGCCTCGACCGTCCGCGCGGCGGCAGCCACCAGTTCCGGCTCATTGCCACTGAGTTGTATAGCGATTGGTCGTTCTTCGGGCAGATAGTCGAGCTGGCGATGCCGGTTGCGCGCCTTCGGACCAACCGCCGAGGCACTGGTCATTTCACTACTGACCAGCCCACAACCGCCCAGGCTCAAGATCAGACGGCGAAACACACTATCTGTCACACCAACCATCGGTGCCAGCACGATGTTGGGCTGGATGGTCAGATGCGCAATCTGGTAGCTGGTTGGAAGATTATCGTATGTGCTCATATGCCGGCAAATATCAGCAATGGTCATAACCCGCGCATTATACCGCATGCACCCGGCGACGACCCACGCGCCAGGCCAGCACGGCGCCGAGCACCAGCGTTTCGAGCACGGAGGTAAGGGCGAACGCCGTGGGAACCGCCAGCACGCCCCACGGTTCGATCCACTGCCAGAGCAGGAATGCGCGCCCGGCGAGCTGGCCGCAGTTCGTGATGAGTGGCGTCCGCGTGTCGTGGAGCGCAATCAAACCGCGTGTCAACACCTCCGTCGCCACGTACGCCGGCAGCCCGACAGCAAAGATCAGCAGCAGCATGGCGGTCAGGTCGCCTGCCGCAGCATCAAAACGCCCACGTTCGAACAACAACCGGATGATCTGGCGCCCCAGCAAAGCCAGCGCAAATGCAGCCGGCAACGCGAGCGCGGCACTCGCCGCCAGTGCAGCAACGAGCGTCCGGCGCATCCGTGCCCAGTCGCTGCGCGCAGCAGAGGCGGCAATACGCGGAAAGGCCGCCTGCGCCAGCGCCACCCCCAGCAATCGCAACGGGACTCCCATGATCAGGCCGGCGTTGAACAATGCCGGCAACGCCCCTGGCTCGCGCGCCAGCGATGCGAACGCAGTATCAACGATACTGCCGGCATAGTTGATCGCTGAAGAGAGCCCGTTCGGCACGAGCAGCCGTAACAACCGGCGCAACCCTGGATCGGCCGGGCTCCATGCCGGCTGGAGGCGAAAGCCGTTGGCGCGCAGACCGGGCAACAGGATCGCAAGTTGTAGCGCCGCATCCCCCAGCACACCAGACGTCGGGCCGTAGATTCCGACACCGGGGATAAAGCGCGCCGCGAGAATGCCAACGATCAACGCGACGTTATGAACCACGATTGAGAGGGCGGTCAGCAGGAACTGATTACGCGCATTGAGCACCGCGATCGCGACACTGGCGAGTGCGACCAGCACCAGTTGCGCCAGCATGATCCGGGTGAGCGCAACCGTCAACGCAGCGGCGGTGCTATCGAAGCCGGGCGCCAGGGCGAATCGCACGAACTGAGGCGCCAGAACTATTCCAGCCAGCGCCACCATCGCCACCGCAACGACGAGCGTTGTCGCCGCCAGATCCGCCAGGCGCCGCTCGGCAGCCTCGCCGGCCTCATGGCGCGCGCCGAGCAATACCGGAATCATGGCATTTGAGAGCGCGCCGCCGCTAATCAGGCTGGTAATGGTATCTGGCAGACGAAACGCCGCATAGTAGGCGCTGGCTTCCATGCCGGCACCGAACTCGGCGTTGAACAGCACCTGCCGGATCAATCCTAATCCGGCTGACACCAGGTATGCGACGAGGAAGATGAGCGAGCCTTCAACGATGCTGAACTCACGCCGCATTACTGCTGACCACATCGCGCAGTGCGCGGATGTTTCCCCATGGTGTGGTTGTCTGCATGACGCAGCCGGTAGACAGGCACATGCGCCGCCCGGCCATCGAATCAATCGCCTGGCGCGCCAGTGCCTGGATCTGCGCTGGCGACCCCTCGATCATGTCGCGCTGGCTGAGACCACCCACCACCAGACCGGGGAAGCGCCGCGCACCTTCGGCAAGACCTGGCCCGGTATCACGATCATGCCAGTTGAGTGCCTGGGCCGGGTAGTCCGCGGCAATTTCGAAATAGGTGTGCAACCCGTGGAGATGCAGCATAATGAAGGGGGCTACACTGTGCGCGGCGCCGGCTGCGTGCACTGCCTCGAGGATCTGCAGATCGAGCGGGCGGCATATCTCGCGATACTCCGCTTCACTCAACACATCGGCGGCACAGCGTTGCATCGCATAAAAGACCCCGTCGGCGCCGGCAGCCAGCGCCGCGCGCACAAAGCGAACCGTTGTCTCGGTGATGACTTCGAGCGCAGCGTACAATTCAGGTTTGTAGCGGCGCATATGAACGATTTCCAGCCCGCCGCCGATCAGGTTCTTCGCCTGGCTGATCGGGCTGAAGACCGTCACAAGCAGCATGATGTCGTCGTCCAGCAACTCGCGCACGCGGCGAACTGCCGTAATCTGAGCGCCCAGCGCGCCCACGTGCGGGTCGAGCGGCTCCAGGCGTCGCCAGTCGGCGGGGGTAGCGACGGGCCGCGCGACATACTCGCTGGTGCCTTCGGGATGGCCCCGATAGACGGCGCGGCACCCCCAGTCCTCAACGCAAAAGCTGCTGGCAGGCGTGAACTTGACGAAGTCCCAGTCGTACTGGGCCTGAAATGCCGCAGCCGATCGCGCAAGTTGCTCAGGATTCTGATCATCAACCGGGAAGTGGCGCCAGAGCGCCACGGGCGGCCGGTCCACCGGATCGCCGCGCACCGCGGCGGCCAATCGTTCGCGTCTGGTCATACTCATACTGTTCACCTCAAGTGCGACGTCGTTGACGGAGGGTATGGCGCAACCGTTCCCATGGCCGGCGGGCCCGCGCAGCATCGTCAGGGCTCACCGGCTGCGGACCGTATTGCGCAGCCACAAAGGACTCGGTCAGATCGGTTATGTCAATCTGCGCTTCAGGAAGCGTACTTGCGAGACGCGCAGCATACTCATAGGGAGTCTGCGCCGGGGCGCGCGCCAGGCCGCGCTGTGCGGCGCGGCGCAGCGTAGAGCGATAGAAGTAGCGCACGAGTTCGCGCGGCGCGAGGCGACGCAGGTTCAGTAGCGCCCCCGACCGCACCGGCATAGGCGACAGCGGGCGGCGAAACGCGCTGCCGGCAGCGCGCACGGCCAGCGCCACCCACGACGCGGTGTCGTGCCAGAGCGACGCCCACCAGGCAGCCAGATTCTCCAGCAACCGTGCGATTCTGAGACGGCGAAACAGCCCGGGATAGCGCTGCACGACAATCGAGAGCGCATAGCCGGCCAGGAACAGCATACACAGCCAGAACACAATCGCCGCCAGCAGGTGAGGCTCACGTTCAATAGATGAGGGTGGTGGAGGTGGCGGTGGCGAAGCCACACGTGGCGCCTGCGGCGCGCCAGCCGGGGCAAGCAGCGATAGCAGCCAGGCCGGCAGCGCCAGCAGCATCGCCAGCAACCACGTCAGAGCGTACGCGACCGTTGCCAGCAGATACCCCACCGCGCCAAGGGCCGCGCGCAGCGTATCGAGCAAACCGAGGGCGTAGGTGCGGGGTAACAACGTGACAATGGCAACCACTCCACCGATCAGCAGCCAGCTACTCCGAATCCAGCGCCGCTCGACCGAGGGTGGGACGCGCGCGCCTTCCTGCGCCCATTTTGCCTGCAACAGAACCAGACGCGCACGGCTGTAGAGCAGGAACCCGCTGATCGTATACACCAGCGCCGCAACAACGCTCAACAGCGCCAGGGGGCGTGGCGGCCCGCCAATGATTGCCGTGTTGACCACCTCGCCGGCCAGCGCCAGGAGCAGCACCGCGCCCCCGAGAATAAAGCGTGACCCGATGCGTCCTAGCGCCAGCGAGCGATCAACAGCGACCAGCGCAATGAAGCGCCGGTCGGTATCGGCAGCCTCACGTTCGCCGGACACTGGCGCAAGAACAGACAGATCGCGCATACTGACATGCGCCAGGACGCCAACGAGGATCCCGGCAAACATGTGCGCGCCGAAAGCCGCGTCGAGCACGGAGAGCGGATCATACAGCCAGCGTACCAGATCATCGCCAAGCGGCGCCTGTGCCAGGCCAAGAGAGGCAATCAGGCGCATCAGCACGGCGAGAACGAACAGCTCCGGCGCCAGGTAGCGCAGTGTGTCGGTCAGGGACATGCGTTCCGCGCGCGCCGTATAGTGAACGATACCAGCCTCAAGACTGATCAGGAAGCACACAGACGTCAGGTAGAGCGGCTGCCAATCCGGGAGCAGCCGCCGTATCACCCCGGAAACCGCGGCAACCAGCGCCGCAAGCATGACCGAGGTCAGAAGCGCCCCCCGCAGATTAAACACACGTACTGGTTGCATGGCATCAATAAGAAGAGTTAGCCTATCTGAATAACGGATGGCTGGAAGGCATTGCGAGCGAAGTGACGCAATCGAGCGGCACGAGCGGAGCGTGCTTCAGCCACGCGTCGCTCGCTGCAGGCGGTCGCTCGCGCTCCGTGCAATGACAAAAGGCGTAGCGTTGTTCGGACAGGCTCTAGGTACCTATCCGAAAACCCATGGGCATGCTGTCATTGCGAGGAGCGCCAGCGACGAAGCAATCTACCGGCGCGATAGGAGATTGCTTCGCTCGCGTTCGCAATGACATTGACCATCTGGTTTTCGGATAGGCTCTAAAAGGTTGGCGCTGGCGTCCTGCGTATAGCGTTCGTAGAACCGTCTGTCTCTCTTCTCTTATGGTATCACACCACCGCCCGGATCGGAATAGTAACGGGCGCAGGCGCCGCGCACCTCGTGGATATGCTCAATAACGAAGCCTCCCTGGCTACCCAGGGAGGCTTCTGCTCGAGATGGTGTGTGAAGCGACGCTTCACACGGTTCGCCAAACGACCTACCGGCTCAGACCGCTGTTGATCTGGCTGAAGACGGTGCTCACGCGGGCGCCCAGCAGGGTGAGGATACCAATGACGACGATGGCGATCAGCACCAGGATAAGCGCGTACTCAACCAGACCCTGGCCCTCTTCCTTGGCGAAGAAACTGCGAACCATTGCTTTGCCTCCTTAAATGAACCCGGAGAACCATATGAACGACACTTACAGTATAGCATTGAGTTTTCCCCGCTCAATAGGCGAATAGTCCCAAAGAAAAGCTGGTACTGTGTGAAATGTTTCTCACCGTTTTAATAGGACTTTCGGCCAATATGATGATATGTCGTAGGAGTCTGGCAGAACAAACAAGGCGGGGCGAGGCCCTTGCGGACCTCGCCCCGGAGATACCGGCAAGAAGCGCCGGCATGCTCTGTTACATCGGCAGAGGGATAGCGGCTTCTACGCGTGTACCACGACCGACGGCGCTCTCGATGCCGAACTCACCGCGCAACAATGTTTCGATTTGCTGGCGCAGGGTTGCAATGCCCATATTGCGCCTACCACTATCATCCGCCAGCACCTCGCTGACATGAAAACCACTCCCATCATCTTCGACGGACACGTGGATCTGGCGCGATCCATCGGTGCCGTCGCGAATGCCGAGCAGCACCCGCGCCTGCGTCGCGTTTGCATGTTTGACAACATTGTTAAGCGCTTCTTGAATGAAGCGAAAAATCGCGACCTCGTAATGCGCCGGCAGCCGCATATCCATATTCTGAACCATCAAGTTGACCTCTAGCTTACTTTTTTCGCCGATCTGCTGCACATAACGCCGCAACGTCGGTACCAGGCCGAGGTCATCAAGGATCATGGGCCGGAGGTCAAAGATAAAGCGGCGCGTATCCTGGAGCGTCGTGTTGATGGCGCCCTTGAGCGCACCCAGTTCTGCACGCGCCATATCAACATCTCGATCCAGCAGACGCTGGCAGATCTCGGCGCGCAGCACGAGGTTACTCATGGACTGCGCCGGGCCGTCGTGCATCTGGAGCGAGATGCGCAGGCGTTCCTTCTCTTGCGCCTGAATAATGTCGGCGATGAGTTCGCCGCCCCCGGCGACGGCGCCACCGCCACTGGCCGGAGCGGCTGCGCCAAGCAATGGTTCAAGTGCAGTGACAAGATCAAACAGCAGGCTCTGGCGGGCCTTTGTTGCCTGCTGGCGATACTGGAGTTGCTCAAGCTGCCCACGCATCGTCAGCAGACGCATCTGAACCTCCTGAGCAGAGGCGTAGAAGTTCTTGATATCGGCCTTAGTATAGCGATCAATGTTGACATCAAGATCGCGCAGGCGATTCGAGACTGTCAATTCGCGTTGCTGAAGCTTTTCAACCTCGTTTGACGTCTGACGCAGCAGCGCCTCAATCTCATTCAGTTCACGCCGCGCCTTTTCCAGATCGGCGTTGGCTCTGGCATGCAGATCTTGTACGGACAGCGGCGTGTCGTTCCCTGCCACGGCGACCTCCAGAGGATTACTGACCAGATAAACCAGCCGGCATCCGGCAGCAAGCATTATACGCTTCCCGCAGCGTTACCGTCAATGACACGAGGTACGTGGTGGCGCGAATGCCGCCGCTTTTAGCCTGCGGCAGCGTGGTATTCACGATCAAGTTGCCTGGCTGATCTAGCAGACGTTGCTGCCACGCGAAGTGCCCACGTTACGCGGCTGGACGATCACCCCCTCCTATGAATCGGCCCGTGAGGTCGGCGGCGACTTCCATGATTTTATCAGCCTGCCGAACGGCCATCTCGGCCTGGTCATCGCCGATGTGACCGACAAGGGCGTGCCGGTGGCGCTGGTGATGGCGACCACCCCCCCGTGTCCTGCGGGCCGCTGCTACCCGCCTGGAGTCGCCCGGCGCGCTGCTGCTCTTCACCACCGCCGCGCTCTGCAACCGCCTCAACCTCGCACCTGAGGATGTGGCAACGCTCTACAGCGCGATTGCGCCGCTGTCTATCTTCTTCGGCTACCTGATCTGGTCGACGCTGCTGGTGCCCTACCAGTTCTACTGGCTGCTGCTCGCCGCCCTCGGCCCCGGGGTGATTGCCTCGGCCGGCTTCGGCCTGAGCGCGGTTTACTTCATCCTGGCGCTGATTGCCACGCTCCATGCCGCGTTGGCCGAGCGCGACCAGATGAGCCGGTCGCAGCTCCTGTGGGCGGTCGGCGGCCTGCTGATGATCCTGATTGGCGCGCTGCCGCTCTTTATCGGCATGCTGCTCACGCTCGCCAGCATCAACAGCGATCTCGGCCCCGACGGATGGCCGACGCAGATCGCCAATGTGACGATGCCAATCGGCGGGACAGCCTTTCAGGTCATGATTGCCATCGCCATTCTGCACTACCGGCTGTTCGACATTGACGTCATCATCCGGCGTACGCTGACCTATACCCTGCTGACGCTGAGCCTGGGCACGATTTACTTCGCCGGCGTGGTCGCGTTCCAGGCGCTCTTCGTGCGCCTGACTGGCGAAGAAAGCACCCTGGCGGTGGTGGCGATCACGCTGGCGGTCGCCGCATTGTTCCAGCCATTACGCCGTTGGGTGCAGGCAATCATCGACCGGCGCTTCTTCCGTAAAAAATATAACGCCCAGCAGGTGCTGGAGCCAATACCTTTCAAATAAGCTCTTCGCCCCCACCCCAGCCCGCCCCCGCTGGGGGCGGG
>JACAEQ010000076.1 GCA_013388755.1 Chloroflexota bacterium | reverse complement strand
GGGAGAGCGGGAGTGGCGGAGGATTCCTGGCTGCGGTCTGGCTGCATCAAGTTTTTCGCCGATGGAACACTTGGCGGCGGCACCGCCTGGCTCACGGAAGATTACGGCGATGCACCGGGCAATCGCGGCTGGCCGCTCCTACCGGCTGAAGAACTCAACGCGCAGGTCGCGCAGGCGCATCGCGCCGGCTTTCAGGTGGCGATCCACGCCATCGGCGACGCCGCGGTCGCAATGGCACTCGACGCGATCGAGCGCGCGCTGGAGGCCTGGCCGCGTAGCAATCACCGCCACCGCGTCGAACATGTCGAGGTGATCCACCCGGGCCTGCCGGAGCGTTTCGCCGCTCTCGGCGCCGTGGCGGCGGTACAGTCATGTTTTACCTACTGGGAAGAAGGTGACGTCACGCGCCTGGGGCCGGGACTGGCGCCGTGGGGCCATGCCTGGGGTGCATTGCAGCGTGCGGGCGGGGTGCTGGCCAACGGATCGGACAACCCCGTCCTGCCCGATTTTGCGCCGCTTCAGGGCATCGCTGCGGCAGTCACGCGCACGGCGCACAATGGCCTGGTGCTGGCGCCGCACCAGGCGCTGACGATTGCCGAGGCGCTGCGCAGCTATACATGGGGTGGCGCATACGCTTCGTTTGCCGAACGCGAGCAGGGAGCACTGGCGCCGGGCATGTTCGCCGATATCGCCGTTATTGATGGTGACCTGATCAGCCCCGATCCGGCACGTATCGCGGAGATGCAGGTGATGATGACGATTGCTGGTGGGCGCGTGGTGTATGCGCGGTAGCGCGATCGTATCCAGGCCAATGAACCTGTAGTACTCGGGGCGATACGACCGCGCACAGCGGCGAGTCAATCACCGCAGTATATCACGCACGCTGCGGATCACCGGATGCGCGTATGAGGGTGAGGTCATTCATACGCCAGCACCTCGCGCACCGTCAGGCGGGTTGCATTACGGGCCGGCAAGATACTGGCGAGCGCGGCAATGGTCACCACCAGCGCGAGCCATGCCAGGGCGCCGCCGGTTGAGAAGGCAAAGGTCAGCGGTGTTTGAAAGAAGGCAATGCCCACGCCGTCGGCGATCAGCTTTGCGAGCGGCAGTGCCACAAGCATTGCCAGCGCCCAGCTGAGCATGCCGATCACAATGCCTTCGACAATGACGATCCGGAGCACCGCGCCGTCAGATGCGCCAATCGCCCGCAACACACCGATCTCGCGGGTCCGTTCGAGTACATTAATACTCATCGTGCCCATCAACCCCAGCCCGCCGACAATTGCCAGCAGCAACGCCATGACCAGTAAGAAGATCACGATGATGTTGAAGAATAGCTCATTCTGCTGACGAATACTGGCAATCGTCTGCGTTGTGCCGACCTGCATGCCGAGCGACTTGTAGTGTTCCTCAAGTTGTTTGGCCACAGCCGCCTGGTTTGCAGCATCGTCGGGTGCAATCTGGACCTGGACGCTCCCGGCGCGACCGACGAATCGCGCTTGGCGGGCAAAGTAGGGATAGTTAGAATAGAGGAATGCCTGGCCGCCGATTCCGCGCACGATCCCGACAACCGTCCATTCCGTATCACGCCCGTCAAGTGTGAGCGTCACCGTATCGCCAAGTTTGATGTCCGGTTCGAGGCTCAGGGTGCTGGAGTTAATCACCAGCGCATTCTCGTCATCCGGGTACAGCCAGCGGCCTTCAAGCACTGTTGGAATGATCATGCGGGTGTCGGCAGGGACTGCATACATAAACAGGGAGTCGCTTTCGGTCTCATTTGGCCGCACGCGGCGAACCGTGGAGAACCCCCAGCTTTCGGCGGCGGTCACTCCCGGAACCGCCAGCGCTTCCTGTTCGATCTGATCGATCCGATACGCGCGGTTAAAGTTCAGCGCGACATGGAAATTGAAATATTTAATCGCATCGTCGAGTGTCAACAACATCGAGTCGCGCACGCTGAACACCGCCATGAAGATCACGCCTGAGAGGGTGAGTGTGACCAGTGTCAGCGCCAGGCGCCCCTTGCGACGAAACGTGTTGCGCAACGAGAGCATCAACGGGCGCGACAGGCCACGAATCCGCTCCAGCAGATGGTCGAGCCGCCCGCGGCCGAAGCGCCCCTTGCCGAGGCCATAGCCGCTGATAGCCTCCTGCACGGTGACGCGCGTGCCGGAGATGATTGGATACAACGCCGCCAGGAGCGGCACCAGCAACCCGACCGCGATCATCAGCAGCCAGATTTCGGGCGGTAAGGCAATACTGGTCACGTCGGTATTCATCTGGCCTGCCATGAACACGGTGAACCCCACCGCACCGAGGTAGGCCAGCGGCATCGCGATGATCAGTGCAATCAGGCCAAGCAGGAGCACCGACACAAGATACATGACCACGATATCCGGTGAGCGCGCGCCGATCGCCTTCATGACCCCGATCTGGCGCACCTGCTGGGTGAGTAACGCTGCAATCGTATTGATCACGAGGAACCCGCTGGCCAGTAGCGACAGAACGCCGAGAATGCCGAGTAACAGCAGCAGTGGGCGGAGCGCCTGGTCCGCCGGGTGACGTCCAGGTTCGGGTAACCAGGTGTAGTAGACGAGTCGCCCGCTATTCTCGACCTTGTTGCGTACCAGCGCCGCGATCTCGGCGATGTGCGCTTTGTCGAGCCGGTTGCCTTCGACCGTGACATTAAGCCCGTTGTAGACTTGTGGCGCGCCGAGCCAGTCGAGCGACTCAAACGTCACAAAAGCGTAGGTCTGATTGAACAACGCCGCAGGCGGGAGGTTGGGAGTGGCAACCGTTCCGGCGATCCGGATCGTGCGCACCTTCTCATTTGGCAGTTTGATCGTCACCGTGTCGCCAACCCGGGCTCCGGTGAGCGGCAGTGACGCGCGTTCCACGAGCAATGCGCGATCCGGCGGCGGCCAGGCGCCATCCACCGGGTGTAACTTGTTGATGCGCAGATTGGTGAAATCACGGATTGCATAGATCGTCAAGTCGCGCCACTGGTCGGGGCCGGTCTGCAGACGCACATTGACCACATGCTCGCCTTCTGCCTCGCCAACGCCGGGCATACTGCGCACGACACGCACGAGATCGTCATCAAACGGATCGGTATAGATCGAGAAGTCGGCAGGGTTGACTGACAGATACGACGCGGTCATCTCGCGGGTCAGCAGAGCGTTGGCGCCCACGACCATGCCGACGGCGAAGACCCCGACGGCAATTGACAACACGACAAGAAGCGTACGCGTCTTGTTGCTCCAGACGTCGGCGAAGACCTTGCTCCAGCGCGGGCTCAACATGGACCATGCTCCTTGGTGCGCAGAATCGGGTCGAAGGTCGAACCTGACCCCTGTAAACAGGACGAGTGAGGCGCCATCATGGTTGCGTGGAACGGCGCCGAAAGAGGGAGTGGTAATCGTTCACGGTCGGGTGTTCAGAAGCCGGGTGTATCGAACTCGCCGATGGCCGACAGGTGCACATAGGTCGCACCAAGCTCCCTAAACCGGCGTTCGTCGTCCGCGGCGCGCGCCAGTGCATAGAGCTCATCACGCCGTTGCGGATCGTCGAAACTGCGTGCCAGGCGCTCAATACGAGTGCGCCGTTCGGGAGAGGTTGTCAGCCAGTACTCCGACTGGCCGAGGCGCTCATCGCCTGCCAGCAACCCTGCAGCGTGCAGTTGCTCGAGCGCCTCAGCGATTGCCCATGGGCTCTCGCGCAACCGCTGCTGCGCCGCCACCTTGCTCAGGCGCAGCCAGGGACTTTCTGCAAACAGCAGAATGAGGCGCAGCTTCATCAGCGAGTCGATCTGGCCAGGAACGATCAGACCCTGGTCGTGGTTTTCCATAGCTCACCCCATTGTGAGTACAGCCGCGGGGCAACGTCGCCTCGCCATCGAACAGCATGAACATCGCCGGCAACCATTCAGAACAGCGGTACCGTATGCGGAACCGTACCGGAACATGCTCAGGGTCGATCGTGGGATGTGATCAGGACGTTCCATGCGAGGTGTGCGGCATCCACACGCCTGATTTCGGGTATCGTAACATGCGCGGTGCGGCTGTTGAGGCAGAACGCCGCTACGTGTGGTAAATGTTCCACAACGAAAGCCGGAGGGGTATGGCATTCGTTGTGCGCTGCCACACAATCTATGGCAAGGAAGCGCCACTGTCGGTTACGCCTTCTTCACCCCCTGCCTGCACGTGGCGACGTATACTGTCTAGCGTGTTCGATATCGCATCATCCCGTAAGGCAGTGTCATCGTATGCCGGCGCCGGCGATCACCAGGTGATTGGCCGGTTCCGGTTGTGCGCCGTGTACTCCGGTTGGCGAGGAGGTTGTTATGGAACGAAGCTGGGTAACGCTGGAGGGGAACGAAGCAGCGGCCAGCATCGCGTACCGCTTGAGCGAAGTGATCGCCATCTATCCGATTACACCATCGACCACGATGGGTGAACTGGCCGATGCCTGGGCGGCTTCCGGCAAGCCAAATCTGTGGGGCACGGCGCCGCTGGTGATTGAGATGCAGTCGGAAGGTGGCGCTGCCGGTGCCTGCCACGGTGCGCTGCAGGCCGGGTCGTTGACGACGACGTTTACGGCCTCGCAAGGCCTCCTGCTCATGATTCCCAATATGTACAAGATCGCCGGTGAATTGACTCCGACGGTCTTTCATATTGCGGCGCGTGCGATTGCAGCGCAGGGGCTGTCGATCTTCGGCGATCATCAGGATGTGATGGCGACGCGCCAGACCGGCTGGGCGTTGCTGTCGTCGTCGTCGGTGCAGGAAGCGCACGACATGGCGCTGGTGGCCCACGCGGCCACATTAAAGGCGCGGGTGCCGTTCATTCACTTTTTTGACGGTTTCCGCACGTCGCACGAGATCAACAAGATCGAGCAACTTGCCGATGCCGACCTGCACGCAATGATTGATGAGTCACTGGTCCAGGCGCATCGCGCGCGCGCACTCAGCCCTGATCATCCTGTCATACGCGGTACGGCGCAGAATCCCGACGTCTATTTCCAGGCGCGTGAGACGGTCAATCCCTATTATGCCGCCACTCCCGGGATCGTGCAGGCGACCATGGATCAGTTCGCGCAACTCACCGGCCGTGCCTACCATCTGTTCGACTATAGTGGCGCGCCGGACGCGGAGCGCGTGCTGGTCATCATGGGGTCAGGTGCCGAAACGGCGCGTGAGACGGCAGCGTTCCTGGCTGCCCGTGGCGAAAAGGTTGGCGTTGTGACGGTTCATCTGTACCGTCCGTTCTCGGTTCAGCATTTTGTGGCGGCACTACCGCCGTCGGTGCAGCGCATTGCGGTGCTCGACCGCACGAAAGAACCGGGCAGCAGCGGCGAGCCGCTGTACCTCGACGTCGTCGCGGCCCTGGCTGAGAGTGGCCGGCCGGTGCCGGTGATCGGTGGGCGCTACGGCCTGTCGTCGAAGGAGTTCACTCCGGCGATGGTCAGGGCGGTCTTCGATGAACTGGTGAAGGAACGACCGAAGAACCACTTCACGGTCGGCATTATTGATGATGTGAGCCATACGAGCCTCGATGTCGATCCGTCATTCTCGATCGAGTCGCCGGCGACGGTGCGCTGCCTGTTTTACGGCCTGGGTTCCGATGGAACCGTTGGCGCAAACAAGAACTCGATCAAGATTATTGGTGAGGAGACCAACAATTACGCCCAGGGGTATTTCGTCTACGACTCGAAAAAGTCCGGCTCGCTCACCGTCTCACATCTGCGTTTCGGCCCTGAACCGATCCACGCGCCCTACCTGGTCGAGCGGGCCAACTTCGTCGCCTGCCACCAGTTCTCGTTTCTGGAGCGCATTGACGTGCTGAAGGCGGCTGAACCGGGTGCGGTGTTCCTGCTCAACAGCAGTTATGGCCCGGATGAGGTCTGGCACCAGTTGCCGCTCGAGGTCCAGAATGATATTGTGCGCAAGAAGCTGAAGTTCTACGTTATTGACGGTGACCGGGTGGCAAAAGAGAGCGGCATGGGGCGCAGGGTCAATACAGTGATGCAGACGGCATTCTTCGCCATTTCGGGGGTTCTACCGCGCGATGAGGCAATCGCCGAGATCAAGCGCAGCATCAAGAAGACCTACGGCAAACGCGGCGAGGCGGTGGTGCAACAGAACTACCGTGCGGTTGATGCCGCCGTTGCACGGCTCCATGAGGTGGATGTCGCGAAGTATGCCGGCTTCCGCTCCAATATCTCGCGGCGCCTGCCTGTGCCCGCTGCGGCGCCAGATTTCGTTCGCGAGGTGCTTGGCCCGATGATCGCTTACGACGGCGATTCGTTGCCCGTCAGCAAGTTGCCTGCCGATGGAACGTTCCCGACCGGATCGGCTGCCTGGGAGAAACGCAATATCGCGCTGGAAGTACCGGTATGGGAGCCGGACCTGTGCATCCAGTGCGGCAAATGCGCCTATGTCTGCCCGCATGCTGTCATTCGCACCAAGGTCTATGAGCCGGCGCTGCTCGATGGCGCGCCTGAGATGTTCCTCAGCAGTGATGCGCGCTTCAAAGAGTTCCCCGGTCAGAAGTATACCCTGGCGATATCCCCGGAAGATTGCACCGGGTGCGGCCTGTGTGTCGAGATCTGTCCGGCGAAGGACAAGCGCCAGGTTGGCCGCAAGGCGATCAACATGGTGCCGCAGGTCGAAGTGCGTGAGCGTGATGCGCGCAACTGGGATTATTTCCTCTCCATTCCTGACGTACCACGTACAGCCATGAACCCGGGATCGATCAAGAACTCGCAGTTGCTGCAGCCACTGTTCGAGTTCTCGGGCGCGTGCGCCGGCTGTGGCGAGACACCATATGTCAAGTTGTTGACCCAACTCTTTGGCGACCGTGCGCTGATCGCCAATGCCACCGGTTGCTCATCAATCTATGGCGGCAACCTGCCGACCACGCCCTACACGGTCAATGCCGACGGGCGCGGGCCGGCGTGGAGCAACTCCCTCTTTGAGGACAATGCAGAGTTTGGTCTGGGGATGCGCCTGGCCCTCGACATGCAGGCTGAATATGCGCGCCAGTTGCTGCTGCTGTTCGCGCCGGTGATCGGGCAGGATCTGATAGATGCACTGCTGAATGCCGATCAGAGCACCGAGGCGGGGATCGCGGCCCAGCGAGAGCGTGTGGAGTTGTTGAAGCAGCGTCTGCATACACTTGACCGGACCGAGTTCCCCGATGTTGCGGTGCGTGAACATGAGCTCCTCAGCCTGGCCGATGTCCTGGTGAAGAAGAGCGTCTGGATCGTCGGTGGCGACGGCTGGGCGTACGATATTGGCTATGGCGGGCTTGATCACGTGCTTGCATCCGGATACAACGTCAATGTCCTGGTGCTTGATACCGAGGTGTACTCCAATACTGGCGGCCAGGCATCGAAGTCGACGCCGATTGGCGCGGTTGCAAAGTTTGCCGCGCGCGGCAAGGCGATGCCGAAGAAGGACCTGGGCCTGATTGCCATGGCCTACGGCACCATCTATGTGGCTCGCGTGGCGATGGGCGCGGATGATGTCCAGACGCTGCGGGCCTTCATGGAGGCCGAGGCGTATGATGGGCCGTCGCTGATCCTCGCCTACTCGCACTGTATTGCGCACGGGATAGACATGCGCAAGGGGCTCGAGCAGCAAAAACTGGCGGTGCAGACGGGGTACTGGCCGTTGTATCGCTATAATCCGCTGCTGGCAGCCGAGGGTAAGAACCCGTTGACCATCGACTCGAAGGATCCGTCGCTGCCGCTCGAGAAGTTTGTCTATAATGAGACGCGTTATCGTATGTTAACGCAGAGTGATCCGCAGCGCGCGGAGGTATTGCTGCACGATGCCGAGGCGACGGTGCGCTCACGCTGGCACCACTACAAGGAACTGGCGGCGTTGAGCGACATCAGGCCCGAAGGCAATGGGCATTAGTTCTTCCTGGTGGCGCGGTGCGGCGGGCGAAGCC
>JACAEQ010000080.1 GCA_013388755.1 Chloroflexota bacterium | reverse complement strand
CCCGCGGCATTTGTTTGCCGCGCGCCACGTGGCGCGAGCGGGCCTCCGGCGGCCCGCCGGCATACGTCTCGAGCAGTCGTGCGCGCAGATCGTCGAGCAGCAGAGCATAGGCCGCGGCGTTGGCGCGGAAGGCATCGGAACCGGTGTCAACGAATGATCTAATGACCGTCATTGGCTGTCAGTTCATCAGGCAGGGCGACCTCGCGCAGGAAACGGGCACTCTCTTCGGGCAAGGCTGTGTTAATAAACATGCCGGTGCCCATCTCGAAGCCTGCCGACTGCGTGACGCGCGGGATGATCGTCAGGTACCAGTGCAGATGGCGCGCGACCCGTTCGCTTTCCGGCGCCGAACGGATTACATAATTATAGTCTGGATCGTTCAATCCAAAATAGATCCGCCGCAAGACATCGCGCAATATGCGCGCCAGATCGTCCACTTCATCCGCGGTCGCGTAGAGGAACTGGGCGGCGTGACGGCGCGGCACGATCCACAGATGAAACGGCGAATATGCAGCGTAGGGCACAAACGCAGTGAAATGGCGGCTTGAGACGATCACGCGCTCCTGCTGGCGTTCTTCATCATCGCGCATACGGCAGAGCACACATTCGCCGAAGTCATCAAAATAGCGCCGCGCCTCCTCGGTGCGCACACGAATATCGTGCGGCACCACCGGTAGCGCCACTGCCTGTGAATGGGGATGGACCAGGGAGGTGCCGGCGGTTGCGCCGTGGTTCTTAAAGAAGATAATATGCTCGACGCGCGGATCACGGCGGTAGATCGCGCCACACGATTGAAAGGCCATGAGCGTGCGTACCAGGCCATCAACCGGCTCAAGCGCGGGGCATGTATTGTGACGCCGCGACTCAATCACTACGTCATGATGGCCAAACCCGCTCAGCGCGCGGTTGACTCCCTGAAAGCGTCGCTGCAGATTGTCTCGTTCATTCAGTGCCGGGTAGCGATTGCGCACCACGCGCAATTGCCAGTCGCCTTCAGCCGGCAGGCGCAGGCGCTCAAGATCGAGTTCTTCGTTACCGGGGCAGAATGGGCAACGCGGATCATGCTCGGGGCGCTCCAGCAACTGGCTGTGTGACGGCAGAATGAACTGCTCAGGCCGCTTTGCGCGCTCCGTTGAGATGATCACCCATTCACGAGTTGCCAGATTCTGTCGTATCTCAGGCATGGCGCTACTCACGACCAGACACCTGGAGCCGGAGCGCTCACGGCATCATATACTATGCAGGTGCATTATACCTCTCGATAGTATGCTCGAGTTCGTCTACTGCCGTCGCAAGTTCGGCCGCAATCGGATGGCTGCCCAGGTGAGCCTGAACACCGGCGAGGATCGCGCGATAGTACCATAGTGTCGGCTCGGGGCCGCGTTTGAAGCGTCGCCACACTTCTGGCCCGATCAGCGCCATATCGGCGATGATCGAGTGCACGTTATGTAGCGCATCGGCTGCCTTCAGCGCCGCCACACGAGGCCCTCCCTGGTGCAGATGTGCGATCTTTTCGGCTTTACGTTCCTCCCACGATCGCGCGGCCCCTCCGGTATGCTTGATCTCCGATACGGCATCAACCAGCCGGGCCACATCGGTGCCGAACTGTGCCTCGAGTTGCGCCAGCGGCACGTCGCAATCTTCAACCACGTCATGCAGCAGGCCGGCGATCGCAACATCTTCATCGAAGCCATGACGTAACAGTATCACTGAAACATGCACAACGTGCGCAATATAGGGAATATGGGTCCCTTTGCGGAATTGCTGCCGGTGAGCGTGGGCGGCGAACTGCAGCGCCTGATCATAACGGGTTGAAAACGCGTTCATCATTCTCCTCGCGGCCCGCCATCGGGCGGCAGATGCTTGCATACGCCGGCCTTGATTGTCTGGCCGGGAACGGTGCGGCCCAGCATACGCTCAAGGACGCGCGTCGCGTCGATCAGCGCCGGCAGGCGGATACCGGTGGCAATACCCATTTCGTGGAGCATGTGCACAAGATCCTCGGTGCAGATGTTCCCCGGAGCGCCGGGCGCAAACGGACAGCCGCCAATTCCGCCGACGCTGGCGTCAAAGCAGTCGACGCCAAGTTGCAGCGCCATGAGGACATTGGCCAGGCCAGCGCCACGCGCACTATGCAGGTGCAGGCGCGGCTTCACACGCGGAAAGCGCGCAGAGTATGCCAGCACCAGGTCGCGCACCAGACCCGGATGCCCCATGCCGGTCGTATCGCCGAACGTGATCTGTTCGGCCCCCATATCAAGCAACCGGCCAGCCAGGTCCATCACCCGTTCGAGGGGCACGTCACCCTCGAACGGGCACCCGAACGCAACCGATATCACCGCTTCAAATCGCAGACCGGCGTTGCGCACGATCGCCGCGATATCGGCAGCCTGCACCAGCGACTCCTCGACCCGCATGTTGACATTGCTCTGGTTATGGCTCTCGCTGGCGCTGAGAAAGACCTGGAGCGCATCAACGCGCGCCAGGACGGCGCGCCGCGCCCCGACGGCATTAGGAACGATAGCGCTGTACATGACGCCCGGCCGGCGCGTGATCGCCGCGAACACCTCTTCCGTATCGGCCATCTGCGGCACGCTATCGCGGCGTACGAATGCACCAGCCTCGATCATCGCCACACCGGCGTCGGCCAGTGTCTCCACCAGCAGCACCTTCTGCGCGGTCGTGAGCATCACGTGCTCATTCTGCAGGCCGTCACGCGGGCCAACCTCGCGGATGGACACGCGGGCCGGCCACGCCAACAGGGGAGCGACGATACTGGTCACGGCAGGGCCTTGTGTTTCATCGGTGATTCGGATCGCAGGATGCTTCGCGTTGCAAGAGCCGGACAAAGGGTAACCGGTTGCAGGCGTACACCTGCAATCGGGAGGCAATGATCATTCCGGACGTATTCTACACTATCCGCACAGCAGAATGGGCGTCATCATACCGGATCGGCCGTGTCCTCGGTCTTCAGCATATACCCCATGCTGCGAATACTGACCAGCGCAATACCGCGAACGCTGGTCGACTCGAGCTTGTGGCGCAGGCGAGCAATATGTGGGCGCAGGAGCGCGCGCGCCTCATCTTCAGGCTGTGCGCGGCTATACACTGCTTCGGAGAGGGTGCTGTAGCTGAGGGCAGTATCGGGGTTTTGCGCCAGTGCGGTCAGTAAGGCGAATTCCGTGCGCGTGAGCGGGAGGGTATGTTCTCCAAGATACGCCGCGTGACGGCGTAGATCGAGAACCAGCGGGCCGACTTCGATCTGATCGCCCGCACCGGGGGAGGTAGTCACGATGCCGTTGTTTTCAATCATGCCGAGCGCGCGGGCGCTCTCACTGATGCGCTGGAGCAACTCAGTACGCTGGAGATTGACACGCCGATGCTGCAGGCTGCGCTCGACGCGCTCACGAATGTCCGCCACCTGCGCTGGTTTGAGCAAATAGTCGAACGCACCGTGGCGCAACGCGGCAATCGCGCTACTGATCGAGCCGTGCGCCGTCAGCAGGATCACTTCGGTTGCTGGCCAGCGCTCCTTCACCTCGCGCAGGATCTCAATCCCATCTGTATCGCCCAGCTGCAAATCGAGGAGCAGGAGATCGAATTCCTGTTCACTGAGTTGCGCACGCGCCTCTGCGCCGCTGCCCGCCGTCTCGATGCGATGACCATGCGCGCGCAGCGCGGCGTCGAGCATCAACCGCACTGTACGCTCATCATCAACCACCAGTATTTTCGCAGGCTGTTTCATGCCGCAGACTCCTCGTATCTCACTGGCAACATAATCTCGAACGTTGTTCCTTCCCCTGGAAGACTCTGAGCGCTGATACGGCCAAGGTGGCGCTCAATGATCGCCCGGCTGGTGTAGAGCCCCAACCCCATGCCGCGTTCTTTCGTCGTATGCAGGCCATCAAAGATTCGCGCCAGTTGATCTGCCGGAATGCCAACCCCGGTATCAGTAATTGCGATCACCACCATAGATGTACCGGCATTTCCGCCATGCTGGTACGTCTGCAGATGCAACAACCCACCCTGTTGCATCGCTTCCGCTGCATTGAGGACGAGGTTGAGAATCACCTGCTTCAACTGGTCGGCGACACCCTGGATCAGCGGGAGATCGGGTGCGAGTTCACGCAACACCCGCACGCCTGCACGTTCGAGTTGTTTGCCTGTCAGCAACAGTACGCCCTCAATCAGGCCATTGATGTCAACACTGGTGAACACATCGGCGCGTGGCCGGTAGAGGTCACGCAGGCGCGCCAGCACCTGCACGATCCGTTCGATCTCTTCCTCGGCCAGCTGGAGAAAATGCTGATTAGGCGTCTCAGGTGCGCATTGTTCGAGAAACAACGCCAGGAACCCCTGGATGGCCTGCAATGGATTGCCGACCTCGTGCGCGATACTGGCTGCCAGGTGACCGATCGCCGCCAGTTTTTCGGCGCGCACAAGCTGTGTCTGCAACGCGACGCGTTCCGTGATATCCTCCCACACCTCGACGACCTGGTGAGCGGCACCGGAGGCATCAAACAGCGGAATGCTGGCTATCTCAAGCAGTGCCTGTTCGCCACCGGGGCGATGGAGCGTGCGTCGCAGACGCTGCGGCTGGCGGGTCGCAAAGGTGCGCGCCGCCGCCGATTCATCCCATGCGCCGAGCGTGGTGCCATAGAACTGGCCCACCAGCATCACCGGCTCAAGGCCGAAGCGCCCGGAGAGCGCACGATTTGCCGCCAGGATGTACCCGACCGGGTCGATCAGCACCAGCCCCATGGGGACGCTGTCAATCACGCCGCGAATAAGGTTCCGGCTCAACTGAATCTCGCGCAGCCGGGTGCGTTCGGCGATCTGTTCGGCCTGGCTATGCAGATTGGCGATCTGCTGTATCGAGTCGAGCGCCAGGCCGGCCAGCCCTCCTGCCGCCGTCATAGCGCCGGATATGGCGGGCGCCTCATCGTGGAACAGCAATACCGCAGCGCCGACGTCGCGCTCTTCGGCAAAGAGCGGGATCGCCAGCGCCGGCCATGTGGCGGCACGCGACGGCAACGCCGCCATACCACGCTTGAGCTGGCGCAGCAACTGCGCCCCACCGATCTCGCTCCACGATGGCGGTTCACCATGGAGAGCGGCAGCGGCCATAAAGCGCGGCTGCGATCCCTGGCGATCGCGCAGCGCAAGATAACATGCCCATGCGCCGGTGCTGGCGCACAGGTTGAGCGCAATCTCCTGGAAGCTTGCATTCAGCCCAGGATGTAATGAAAGCGACGTAGAGGCACTCACAGGCTCGCGGTGGCTGCGCCACGCGCTCCGGCGATGCAGCCCGGACGTCAGCCCGGCGGCTGCTTCGAGTGACGCAGGGCCGTACACAACGGCGCCACGCACATCACATAATTTTACTTATTGTTGCATTGAGGGGAACGGTTGTCAAGAACGAGACGCGCGGGCAGCACGCTCGCGGTGGTAAGAACGCCAGGCCGTCCAGGCCAGGAGTGGCAGCACCACCGGCCACCAGAAGCGCACCGCGCGCAGGTTGTACCAGAAGAGGCGCGCTACAAGGAACGGCAAGCCACCTGCTGCCAGGATCCGCTCAAGGGGGGCAGCAAGCGGTGGTGGTGGTGGCGTCAGCCGCCTGGCGCGTTCGGTGCGGGCGCGCAGCGCTTCATCCGCCACCTGAATCGAAGCACGAACGCGCCCGGCTGGCCGGTGGGGCTTCCCACCTTTCGCAGCGTCGGCCCGAGTCATCATGATCACTCCGAGATACTCGGCTGGCGCGGTGCAGCCGTTGCCCGCACCTCCGGTCGACGTGCCCGCACAAACTCCACCAGGATCGGCAGCACGGAGATCAGGATAATCGCGATCGTGACGAATGAGAAGTTGTCCTTGACAAACGAAATGTTACCGAACAGGAAGCCGCCGAACACAAAAATCGCGACCCACCCGATCCCACCGACCACATTGTAGGCAATGAACCTGCCGTAATTCATGGCGCCGACGCCGGCCACGAATGGTGCGAAGGTGCGCACAATTGGCACAAAGCGGGCGATGATGATCGTTTTGCCGCCATACTTCTCATAGAAGCGGTGTGTGCGTTCAAGATACTCGCGCTTCAAGAAGGGCAGCCGCATATCGAACACACGCTCGCCGACAAACTTGCCGACGAAGTAGTTCACAGTGTCGCCAATGATCGCCGCAGCCGCCAGGAGTCCAAAGAGTACTGCCACGTTCAGCGTCTCGCCTCCTTCCGCAGCCGCGAGCGCGCCAGCGGCGAACAGCAACGAGTCGCCGGGGAGAAACGGTGTGATGACAAGCCCCGTTTCACAAAAGATGATTGCGAACAGAATGGCGTAGGTCCCGAAGCCATAGGTGCGGATGACTTCGACCAGATGCTTGTCAATGTGGAGAAAGAACTCGATGAAATCGCGGACGAGATCCATGAACGGCTCCTCGATGCGTGTGTACAACAACGGCATGGAACGCGCCTGGCCGCGATCCACGCGACGATTGTACGTCCGCACCGTAACGCTGTCAATAATACGAGTTACGCGGTCGCCCCCGTGAGCGACTCGCGTAACCGATCGTCTTGCCTTCGGCAGAGTGGACGTACTTTCTTTGGTGATGCGATATGGCGGCTGCGCCGCCACATCGCACCACCTTGATCGTGAATACCATGCTGTCGCAGGCTCTGGCGGAGCCAGGAATACGCCGCCGCACTAGTCCTAATTAATAATGCGACTCACGCCTCTGGCGCAACCAGTGCTTAACATGGATTTAATGCGACTACTCTTTGAATTTAACCCAGCCTCACTATACTGGTGACGTCGTATACCGCTCATCATCGTTCACGCATCGATGCGTATGCCTCCTACGGGAGGCCATTGGTGTGATGATTCTGATGGGCGTCCGGGTACAGATGCTATGGAGGAGTTCCGCATGTCAATCATCAGGTTTCGTCTTTCCACCGTGTTGTTGCTGGCACTGATTGTGCCGATTCTGGCGGCATGGGGGGGGGGG
>JACAEQ010000001.1 GCA_013388755.1 Chloroflexota bacterium | reverse complement strand
GCTGCAGGTCGCGCGTCATCGGCGCGCGACCTGCAGCTGGTCGGATCGCATTAGCGCTTGGTGTACTGTGGCCGCTTACGAGCGCGTTTGAGGCCAGCTTTCTTTCGTTCCTTCACACGCGCGTCGCGCGTGATCAGCCCGGCTTTCTTAAGTGTTGGCCGCAGCTCGGCATTGGCGTCGAGTAGCGCGCGTGTGATCCCGTGGCGCACGGCCATTGCCTGGCCAGTGACACCGCCGCCACGCACCTTGACCAGCACATTATACGTGCCGGCAGCGCCGGCCAGTTCCAGTGGCCGCGCGATTTCGCGCGCATAGAGCTCCCGTGCGCCGAAATACTCGCGGATGGACTTGCCGTTCACTATCATTTCGCCGCTGCCGGGAAACAAGCGGACCCGCGCCACCGCCGATTTGCGCCGGCCAGTCCCCTGGTAGTAACGCTTCTCAGTCATCGAGTGCTCCAATGACACACTGAATACCTCCACATGTATCTTCCGGGAAGGTTGATCACCGCATACCGATAGAAGCAAACTACCGGCGTGAGAGAAGATTGCTTCGCTGTGCTTGCAATGACATTGACCATCTGGTTTTCGGACAGGCTCTTAGCCGCGTGGTCGCGGTTCATACACCTTTGGCTGCTGTGCTGCATGCGGATGTCTGGGGCCGGCATAGATCTTGAGCTTGGTCAACTGCTGCCGCCCCAGGCGCGTTTTCGGCAGCATGCCTTTGACGGCGAAGCGCAACACACGGTCGGGGTGGGTTGTCATCATCCGCTTATACGACACCGCTTTGAAGCCGCCGGGATAATTGGAATGGCGATAGTACATTTTCTGCTCAGGCTTGCGGCCTGTCAGGCGTAGGCGTTCAGCATTGATCACCACCACAAAGTCGCCGCCATCCAGATTCGGGCTGAACGTCGGCTTATGCTTTCCACGCAACAGAGTTGCGATCTGCGTCGAGAGCCGACCGAGGGTCTGATCCGTTGCATCGATCACATACCACTCACGTTGCACTTCCGACGCTTTCTGCGAGTAGGTCTTCATGCCTGTATCCTTGCCTCGGTGACTCCAATCGTCGAAGCGGCGTCAGTTGCCGCACCATGATCATCTCCCGGATAGCGCACGGCTGTCAGGTACAGGCCGTGTGCCGGCGCCAGCACCCGGGCGCGCCGATTCGTTCCAGCCAGCACGGCCGCGAACCCTTGCGCGTCAATACGTCCCTCGCCGACCTGGATCAGTGTACCGACCAGGTTCCGCACCATGTGGCGAAGAAAGGCGTTGGCCGCAACATCAATCATGACCAGCGGCTGGCCCCACAGCTCGCCAGTCGTGCAGCGTGCGCCATAGCACACGCGAACCGTTGATCCTTCCGTGGGCCCATCGCTCAGTGGTGCGAAATCGTGCGTACCGACCGCCTGTTGTAACGCGGCATCCATTGCCGCGACGTCCAGGCGCCGCTGAACGTATGCGGCGTGGCGTCGCAATAGAGGCGATGGCGTGCGTCCATTGTCGATGACATAGCGATACTCGCGTCGCACCGCCGTATATCGAGCATGGAAATCTTCCGGCGCTTCCCAGGCAGCCAGAATGCCGATATCCTCAGGAAGAATGCCATTCAGGCCACGTATGATCGTTGCCAGATCGTGGCGCGTCTCAGTACGAACATTCGCCGCCTGGCCGCGTGCATGGACGCCTGCATCGGTACGGCCGGCAAGAATCATGCGCCGGCGCTCGCCAGTGAGTTCCTGCCAGGCAGCCTCCAGGGCGCCCTGGACGGATCGGCCGTTCGTCTGCCATTGCGACCCGACGAAATCCGTACCGTCATACTCAATACGCAGCGCAATATTCCTCAAAGGTCCTGGCTCTAGAGCAACTCGATCTGCACCATTGTGGCGCCATCACCCTGGCGCTGTCCGAGTTTCGTAATCCGGGTGAACCCGCTGTTCCGGTCGGCATAGTCAGTCGGCGCGAAGCGAAACAACTGGCGCATCGCCTGTTTACTCGCCAGGCGCGAGAGCGCAATCCGGCGACTATGCGGCGTATCCTGCCGCGCCAGCGAGATCAGCTTCTCAATTTCCGGCTGCACGGCCTTTGCCTTGGTCAGCGTCGTCTGAATGCGGCGATGCTCGATCAGTGCAATCATCAAGCCACGGATCAGCGCGTCACGCTGTTCTTTATCTCGGCCGAGCAGGTATCCTTTTTTCCGATGTCGCATAACGCTCCCTTCCTACCCCTCAACCTCAGCCGGAGCACCGGGTGCTGCTGAACCCACGCGTGGAATATAGCCGCGTTCGATCAGTTTGTCGCGAATTTCTTCCATCGACTTCTGACCGAGGTTCCGCACCGACAGCAGCGCTTTCTCATCCATCTCAAGCACCTGGCCGACTTTCGTAATATCGGCGCGCTTGAGGCAGTTATAGGTTCGTGTCGAGAGGTCAAGCTCTTCAATCGGCGTATCGTAGATATCCGCCGGAATGGCAAGGCCATTCGGCGCCGTTGCCGGTTCAATCTCCGTCGAGAGACGGTTGAAGTCGGCAATCGTCTGCGAGTACTGGACCAGCACCTGTGCTGCGTGGCTCAGCGCATCGCCGGCCTTGATCGTGCCATCGGTCCAGATCTCAATCAACAGGCGGTCGAAGTCGGTCGCCTGACCGATGCGTGTATTCTCAACCACATAGTTCACCTTTGGCACGGGGGTGAAAATAGCATCAACAGGAATCTCGCCGATCGGCAGCGCATCGCGCTGGTCCGCCGGCAGATAGCCGCGACCGCGCTCGACGGTCATTTCGATTTCCAGACGGCCATCATCGCTATCGAGCGTACAGATATAATGGTTTGGATTGACAAGTTCGACGTTGCTGGGAGAATCGATATCTGCGGCGCGCACAACGCCACTTCCCTGCTTCGACAGCAATACCTTCACCGGGCGTTCAGCGTATGAGCGCAGGCGAATGCCCTTAATATTCAAGACAATCTCAGTCACGTCTTCTTTTACGCCCGGGATCGTCGAGAATTCATGAAACACCCCATCAATTTTGATTTTCGTAATAGCCGAGCCGGGGATTGATGAGAGCAGTACGCGGCGCAGCGCATTGCCCAATGTATGCCCATACCCCGGGTCCAGCGGCTCAATTTTGAACCGGCCATAATTCTCGGCTGCCGCAACCACTTCGATTTTTGGCATGGCGATGTCCAGCACGATCGCCTCCTTCTCTATCCTGGCTGGATATGTCGTATCAGAGTTCGCGCGGCGGAGCGCCGGTACCAGGGGCCGCACTCCGCCGCGCAAAACCGGAACAGGTGCCGTCAGCGGCTGTAGAACTCAACAATCAGTTGTTCGTTGATGCCCTGTTCAGCGTCCTCGCGGCGCGGCAGAGCGGTCACCTCGCCGGCGAGTTCGGCAGCATTCAGGCGCAACCAGTCAGGCGCCTTATGGCGCGCGAGATCTCCGCTGTCGACCAGATTCTTGAAATACGTGCGGCGACGGCTTTCGGGCCGAACGGCAATCGTCTCACCGACGCGCACCGTATACGATGGAACATTCGTCTTGCGTCCATTGACCGTAATATGGCCATGGGTCACCAGCTGCCGCGCCTGCGAGCGTGTTGTGGCGAAACCCAGGCGATACACGACATTATCAAGGCGGCGCTCAAGCAAAATAAACAGATACGCGCCCGTTTCACCCGGGTAGCGTTGCGCTTTGGCGAAGATGCGGCGAAACTGGCGTTCCAGCACGCCGTACATATACCGCGCCTTCTGTTTTTCGAGCAGTTGCAGCCCATAATCCGACACCTGGCGCCGGCGCGATGTTGGGCCGTGCTGGCCAGGCGGAAACGGGCGCCGGGAGAGAATGCGCTGCCCTTTTTCGGTAATACCAATACCAAGGCGCCGGCTGATTTTACCTACAGGTCCTCGATAGCGGGCCATCTATCACTCCTCAACATCTGTCAGACACGCCGGCGCTTTGGCGGGCGGCAACCATTGTGCGGGATAGGCGTCACGTCCGTGATTGCCGTCACCTGGAGGCCAGCCGATTGCAGCGAGCGAATCGCCGCCTCGCGACCGGCGCCGGGCCCTTTGACGAACACCTCAAGCTGGCGCATCCCATTTTCCATTGCCTTGCGTGCAGCATTTTCGGCCGCGATCTGTGCCGCATAGGGCGTGCTCTTACGCGAACCCTTGAAGCCATGCTGACCAGCGCTTGACCAGCAGATCACATTACCATTCGGATCGGTAATCGTCACGATCGTATTATTGAAGGTGCTCTGCACGTGCGCCTGGCCACGCGGCACATTCTTCTTCTCACGGCGCTTACCGCGCTGTCGTTTTGCTGCGGCCGCCGAGCCTTTTGCCGGTTGTTTCGCCATACTGACTCCCCATCTCACAGGCCGCAGGCCGTCACGTAGAGCGGGCCATTGCCACGTGTTCCGCGACCTGCAGCATCAACTACTTCTTCGCCGTCTTCTTCTTAATGCCGATGGCCTGGCCGCGGCGCCCACGCCGGGTGCGTGCATTCGTCCGCGTACGCTGGCCACGCACCGGCATCCCCTTGCGGTGGCGCAGGCCACGATAGCACCCGATATCCATCAACCGCTTGATATTCATCTGAATCTCGCGCCGCAGATCACCTTCGACGCGATACTCGCGCTCGACCACTTCTCGGATGCGCGACACTTCGTCCTCGGTCAGATCGCGCACCCGCGTGGCCGGGTTGACGTGTGCCTTACTCAGCACCTCCGCGCCATTCGAGCGCCCGATACCAAAAATGTAGGTGATCGCGATCTCAACCTTCTTATTGCGCGGAATATCAACCCCTGCGATGCGTGCCATACGCTCCCCTTACTAGCAGAAGTTACGGTGTCGTCTGCCGACGACTCACGTAACAGCTCATCTTGCCTGCGGCAGCGCGGTCCTGATCAATCACGTGATCCCGCCTGCTCCCGACTTACCCCTGGCGCTGCTTATGCTTGGGCTGGCGGCTACAGATGACCCGCAGCACACCTTTGCGTTTGATAACGCGGCAATATTCGCAGCGCGGCTTCACCGACGCCTGAACTTTCATCGCCGTCCCTTCCTAGATCCAGCAGAGGCGGTAGCCAGATACAGACAAATACCACACAACAACACACACTAACACCGCCGCGCTCCAGAGCGGGCGGCAACTCACTCTGTTTCTGTGGGTTACTTATAGCGATACGTAATACGACCGCGGGTGAGATCGTAGGGTGATAGTTCCACCAGCACCCGATCCCCTTTCAGGATGCGGATATAATTCATACGCATCCGCCCGGAGATATGTGCCAGCACCTCGTGACCATTCTCGAGCTTAACACGAAACATGGCATTTGGCAGCGGCT
Organism: Chloroflexota bacterium; assembly: GCA_013388755.1. Taxonomy (GTDB): domain Bacteria; phylum Chloroflexota; class Chloroflexia; order Chloroflexales; family Roseiflexaceae; genus JACAEQ01. The sequence goes on along the minus strand of JACAEQ010000001.1, from coordinate 12,583 downwards.
CTGAAATCGTTCCCTCCATTTCGATGACATCCTTTTTCTTCGACATACGGCTCCTTTCGCTCGGTGCGCGCCTGCCAATCTCGGCGCACAGGTACATTACGCTATGTTGAGCGCATCAATCATGCTACGCGTGACCTGCGATATCTCGCGCCTGCCATCAATCTCAATCAGCGACCCCTGTTCGCGATAGTACTCGATCAGCGGCATCGTCTGGGCAAAGTAGACCTCAAGCCGGTGCCGCGCCGTTTCCATAGTATCATCGCTGCGTTGATACAATCTCCCACCGCACTCATCGCAGATGTCGGGGCGCTTCGATGGGAAATAGAACATATTATACGTCGAGCCGCAGGTTTTGCAAGTCTGGCGGCCAGCGATCCGGCGCAACAACATATCTTCAGGCACGCGCAGATACAGTACGTGATCGATCCGTCGCGCGTGAGCGCTCAGTTCCACTTCCAGTGCACGTGCCTGTTCGCGGGTACGCGGGAACCCGTCGAAAATGACACCCTGCCTGCAATCGGGCTGGCTGATGCGCTCGATAATCATCCGGATCACGACTTCGTCGGGCACCAGTTCACCCCGGTCCATATACGATTTGGCCAGCATCCCGAGTTCGGTTCCCTGGCGGAGCGCCGCGCGGAACAGATCGCCACTGGCGACATGGATCATCCCGGTATGCTCCTCAAGATACTTCGCCTGCGTACCCTTGCCGGCGCCGGGCGCCCCAAGAAGAATGATGTCCATGCCACGACCCTTTGCGCATCATCGAGCGCCCGCCGTCAGCGATTGATGAACCCTTCATAGTTACGCATGACCAGTTGCGCTTCCAGTTGCCGCATGGTGTCGACCGCCACGCCGACCACAATCAGCAACGCCGTGGCCCCCAGCCCGATCGGCACGCCTGTGATCTGCTGGGTAAGGAACGGCAGCACCGCGACCGTGCCCAGGAACAGTGCGCCAACGCGTGTGATCCGGCTGACTACCTGATCGAGATACTCCTCGGTGCGTTTACCCGGCCGGATGCCCGGGATGAAGCCACCATTGCGCTGCAACGAGTCAGGGATATTCTGCTGGTCAAAGATCACTTTCGTGTAAAAGTAGGTAAAGAAGTAGACCAGCACAAACAGCGCGATCGAATAGACCAGCGTACCGCTACCGAACTGCGGGCTGAACGTCTGATAGGTAAAGCATGCGACCTGCTTCAGAATGGTTGCCCCGGCCGGCGCCACCTGTTCCGGGCAGCCATACGATGCAATCGTTCCCGGAAAGATAATAATACTCTGGGCAAAGATCAGCGGAATCATGCCGGCCATATTGACCTTGAGCGGAATATGGCTGCTCTGCCCACCATAGACCCGGTTACCGCGCACGCGTTTTGCATACTGCACCGGCACCCGTCGCTGCCCTTCGTGCATCATCACAATACCGACGATCGTTCCCAGCGCGATTATCAGGAAGGCGACCATGCCGATGATCTGTTCAACACCGCCCAGTTCGACCGTCGTGAATGCTTGAATAATCAAGCCAGGCAAACCAGAGACGATCCCGGCGAAGATGATCATGGAGACGCCGTTACCAATGCCGCGTTCCTGGATCTGTTCACCCAGCCACACGAGCAACATCGTACCCGCCAGCATCGAACAGAGAATGGTAAACGTCGGGAAGAAATTGTTCACGATATCGAAGGGCGTGCGGAACAGCGCCTGGCCTGCGCCGAGACCGCGTTCGAGCGTAATGGTCTGACCGTACGCCTGCAACAGCGCCATCGGGATCGTCAGGTAGAACGTGATCCGGTTCATGCGCATGCGACCCTGTTCGCCCTCTTTGCGCATTTCCTCCAGGGCCGGGATGAGCGGTACCAGCAACTGCACAATAATCTGGGCAGTAATATAGGGATACACCCCCATTGCCGCAACCGAAAGATTCTGCAGCGCACCGCCGGCGAAAATATTCAGCAACTGCGCGAGCTGGTTCGTCTGCAGTGCGGTTCGCAGGCTTTCCAGCGCTGCCGGATCGATATTCGGCACCGGAATATGCGCAATCAGCCGGAACAGCAACAGCATCGCCAGCGTAAACAGAATGCGCCGGCGCAGGTCGGGCAACTGTAGGGCACGAACCACCGAGTCAAGCATGCCATGGACTCCTTCGTACAGGAGGCCGGGAGCGAAGCGGTCCAGCCGGCGGCTGGTGGCTTTCAGCGCTCAGGCCTTCTGTTCCTCTTTCGCGCGCCGATTACGCATGGCAGGGTTCGGCCCGTGGCTGCGGCTGCGCCGTTCCCTGACCCATGGCGTCTCGATCGCAGTACCGCCGGCGGCCTCGATACGCGTGCGTGCGCTGGCGCTGAACTTATGGGCATGGATCGTCAATTTGCGTTCCAGTTCACCGTCACCAAGCACCTTGACCGGCCGAGCCGGATGAATCCAGCCCTGCGCCGCCATCTCATCGAGCGTCAACTCGGTCCCGTCCGGCACATCATTCAACTGGCCGACATTAATTACCTGATAGACCACGCGCCAGGGGTTTTTGAACCCGCGCAGGCGCGGCAACTTGCGCGCCATCCGTATCTGGCCGCCTTCAAACGTTGGTGAGGGGTTCGGGCCAGAGCGAGCCTTCTGCCCCATCATTCCTTTACCGCCGGTCTTTCCTTTTCCCGATCCCGGGCCGCGACCGATACGCTTGCGCTCGCGGTGCGCTCCTGGCGCCGGCTTCAGATCATGCAGCTTCATGGTGTTCCTCATCACTCGGCGCGGCCGGCGGTGAGCCGTTCCTGCAACGCTGTCAGATCGTCCCATTTTCCTTCAGCCGCAAGGCGCGCCTGGTCGGGCCAGGTATCGGTCACCGCCAGGCGTACGTTACCGGCGCGCAGGATGGCGCTGATCCGTTCAGGATCGAGCGCAGCGAGTTGTGTAAAGGTGGTAATGCCGGCATTGCGCAGTACGCGCGCAATTTTCGGGCCGATCCCCTCGACAAGCTCCAGATTATCGGTTGCTTCGGGCAGCGCATCACCGGCGGCAGCGACCTCTTCAACGCTGACCAGGTGTTTCACCTTGAAGAGCATACCACGAATGCTCGGTGTATCGTCATGCAGCACGCTACTATTCAATTTGCGCAGCCCGAGCGAGCGAATGGTCGCTTTTTGATCCTTGCTGTAACCGATCGAGCTTTTGCGGTACGTTACACGTAGTTTCGTCATGAGGTCAGAGCTCCTGCGGTGTTGCTTCGCGCCGCATCCGTCGCTGATTGAGTTCACGCGGTGTCAGATCGCGCACCCGTGCCTGTGCGTCAAGCGAGGTCAGTTCTGCCAGCGCGCGGAACGTCGCCTGCACCACGTTAATTGGATTATTGCTGCCATAGCGTTTCGACAACAGATCCTTGATGCCTGCCACTTCCAGCACCGGGCGCACACCACGACCAGCGATCACGCCGGTGCCGGGCGCAGCAGGAATGAGGCGTACCCTGGATGCTGAAAAATCGGTCTGCACCTCATGCGGGATCGTCGTACCGGCAAGCGGCACCCGGATCATATTCTTCTTCGCGGCTTCAACACCCTTGCGAATGGCTTCAGGCACTTCGGCCGCCTTGCCCATGCCCACACCCACATGCCCCTTCCCGTCGCCGACGACGACGACCGTGCTGAAGCTAAACCGGCGACCACCCTTGACCACTTTTGAGACGCGATTGATCTGGACCACGCGCTCTTCAAGCTCAAGCTCTTCTGCGTTAATGCGTCGTTGTGCCACTGTCATACTCCATCAAGGCTATGGGCCGCCACAGCATACTAGAATGTCAGGCCGGCCTCACGTGCCGCATCGGCGAGCGCCTGCACGCGCCCGTGATACATAAAGCCGCCGCGGTCGAACACGACCTGCTCAATGCCAGCCGCCCTGGCGCGTTCCGCAATCACGGAACCCACGACCCTGGCCTGTTCCGTCTTCGTTTTTCCCTTGAGTTGCGCCGCAAGCGCAGGCTCAACCGTTGACGCTGCTGCCAGGGTCCGGCCGATGGTATCGTCAATAAGCTGAGCATAGATATGAACATTACTGCGAAACACGCTCAGTCGTGGGCGCAGCGTACTTCCGTGCACCTTTCTGCGTACGCGATTATGACGTCGCAGGCGCAACTCGCGCGGTGTTCGTTTTGCCATAACGGTGTGCTCCTGGCGGCAGAGATTGCCATCCCCTGCCGAAGCGAATGAACGGGTTGCACGCGATGCGTCGTCCTATTTCGCCTTACCGGCCTTACCGGCCTTGCGGCGGACGCGCTCATCGCGATACTTAATACCATAGCCCTTGTATGGCTCCGGCGGGCGCAGCGCGCGCAGTTTCGACGCTTCTTCGCCAACCTTTTGTTTATCGATACCGCGCACGATCACCTGCTGCGGATCGTTTGCGCTGCGCCGCTCCATGACCTCGAAGGTAATGCCATCGGGCGGCACGACGCGGATAGGATGCGAGAAACCGACCTGGACGATCAGGTTCTTCCCCTCGCGCGAGGCGCGGTAGCCAATGCCGGTAATTTCCAGCACCCGCTGATACCCATCGGTCACACCCACGATCATGTTCGCGAGCAGCGAGCGCGTCAGGCCGTGCAGGGCACGATATTCCTTGGCATCCGAAGGGCGTTGCACCGTCAGCGTACCGGCCTCCTGTTTGATGACCATAGAGGAGGCCAGTTGCTGCGACAGCGTTCCCTTCGGGCCTTTCACGGTCACCAGGTTCCCGGCATCAATATGTACCTCGACGCCGCGTGGAATCGGGATTGGTTTTCTGCCAATGCGCGACATGATCTCACTCCTCAACGGTTACCAGACGTAGCACAGAACCTCACCGCCGACGCGATGCTGCCACGCCTCATGGCCAGCCATCACTCCGCGCGGGGTCGAGAGGATGCTCAACCCCAGCCCGCCCCGGACGCGCGGAATATCGGCGCGTCTGGTATAGATGCGCAGCCCTGGCTTGCTCACACGCTTCAGCCCGGTAATAACCGGCCGCCGATCGGGAGTGTATTTCAGGGTAATGACAATCGTATGGTATGGTTCGCCCTGCTGCACCGTAAAGTCGTGGATGAAACCTTCGCGCTTCAGGATCTGCGCAATCGCAAGTTTCATCTTCGACGACGGTATCGCCACGGTCGTGTGGCGCGCCATACACGCATTTCGGATGCGGGTTAGCATATCTGCAATCGGGTCATTCACGCTCACTGCGTTTCTCCTTCGTCTCCGGCCTGACTGCGAAGCGGCGAAACTGCGCCGCCTGTGCACCACACAGACGCCTACCAGCTCGATTTCGTCACACCGGGGATCAACCCGCGGAGTGCGTTCTCGCGGAAGCAGATACGGCACATGCCGAACTTGCGCATATACGCGCGCGACCGGCCGCAGACTTTACAGCGGTGATAGGCCCGCACCTTATATTTTGGCGGCCGCTGAGCCTTGACGATCAATGATTTTTTTGCCAACACAGGCTCCTTCTGGGCGTCCAGGCTGGTGAGCGCCGTACCGCGACGCGCGCTCCTGGCCCGGGCTAATCGCGAAACGGCATGCCAAGACGCTTGAGCAACGCATACCCCTGTTCATCATCAGGAGCAGTGGTCACAATAGCGACTTCGAGGCCGCGTATCTTATCCACCTTATCGTACTCAATCTCAGGGAACACGATCTGTTCGCGCAGGCCAAGTGAATAATTCCCGCGGCCATCGAACGAGCGGCGGCTCACGCCACGAAAATCGCGCAGGCGTGGCAGCGCCACATTCATCAGGCGATCGAGAAACGACCACATCAATGTCCCGCGCAGGGTCACCATGGCGCCGATCGGCATGCCCTGGCGCACCTTGAACGCCGCGATCGACTTCTTCGCCCGCGTTATGACCGGCTTCTGGCCCGTGATCAGCGCCAGATCGGCCGTTGCAGCGTCCAGTGCTTTGGCATTCTGAATCGCCTCACCGAGGCCGATATTCAGCACGACCTTCTGCACCCGTGGTGCCTGCATCACGGAGCTATACTTGAACTCCTGCATCAGCGCCGGCACGATCTCGGTCTGGTATTTTTCTTTCAGCCGTGGTACCATCACCTACTCCTCAAGGGCTTGGAGTGCGAACGTCGCGCGCTCCGGCCTTGAAAACGATCCCCTACTCATCAACGGTCGCGTTGCACACCTTGCAAAAGCGCGCCTTCTTCGGCCGCCCGCGGGTATCGGTCTCTTCCAGGAACCGGTGCCCCGTGCGTGCCGCGCGCCCGCATTTCGGGCAGATCAGCATCACATTCGACACGTGGATCGGGGCTTCCATTTCAATGATCCCACCCGGCTTGGTCGGGCCGCGCGGTTTCATGTGCCGTTTTACGATATTCAGGCCCTCAACGATCACGCGCTGTTCTCTGGGCCGCGCCGCCTTGATTTTGCCGCGCTTCCCTCGATCCTTCCCCGTAATGATCAGGACCTCGTCGCCGGTTTTGACGTGCATAGCTTCCTCACCTGTGGCTCTTACAGCACTTCCGGCGCCAGCGAGATAATCTTCATGAAGGCGCGTTCACGCAGTTCGCGGGCGACCGGGCCAAAAATGCGCGTCCCGCGCGGATTATTGTCCTTACCGATAATGACCGCTGCATTATCGTCAAAGCGAATATGCGAGCCGTCGGGCCGGCCATACTCCTTTGATGTGCGAACAATCACTGCCCGGACGACCTCGCCTTTCTTCACGGCCCCGCCTGGTGCCGCCTCTTTCACTGACGCGACGATAACATCGCCGACATACCCATAGCGCACCCGTGATCCACCCATCACGCGGATGCACAGGATCTCTTTGGCGCCGGTATTATCGGCGACACGGAGGCGTGTCTGTTGCTGGACCATCCCTACGCCTCCTCGGTATGCTTCACAATTTCGACAACTTCCCAGCGCTTGGTCTTGCTCAGTGGCCGTGTCTCGCCGATGCGAACGACATCGCCAATCTGGCAATTTTGCTCGTCGTGAGCGTGGAACTTGCTGGTCCGGCGGATGATCTTGCGGTACAGCGGGTGCGGCTTCAGATAATCAACCGCAACCACCACCGTCTTCTGCATTTTATTGCTAACGACCCGCCCGACCTTGAATTGTCGTCGTGCTTCAGCCATCGGTTATCTCCTGGGCCTAGAGGCCAAGCTCGCGCTCGCGCAGGATGGTCTTGATCCGCGCTATTTCGCGCTTGACGATCCGTGGGCGGCCAGTCGCGGTCAATTTTCCCATCACCTGCTGGAAGCGCAGGTTAAACAATTCTTCGTAATGATCTTTCAGTTGTGCGCGTAGTTTCTCATCATCGAGGCCGCGCAATTCATCATTCTTCATTCGGCGCCCTCCACATCCTCGCGCGGCACGATCTTGCACTTGACCGGCAGCTTTTGCGCAGCGCGCTCGAGTGCTTCATGCGCCACTTCGGGCCGGACCCCCGCGAGTTCGAACAGAATGCGGCCTGGCTTGATCACGGCGACATAATGATCGACCGCGCCTTTCCCCGAGCCCATGCGCGTCTCCGCCGGCTTGGCTGTTACGGGTTTGTCTGGAAATATCCGTATCCAGACTTTCCCACCACGTTTGACATGGTGGGTAATCGCGCGGCGCGCTGCTTCGATCTGGCGGCTGCTCATCCATGTTGCTTCCAGCGCCATCAGCCCATACTCGCCGAAGGCGACGGTATTGCCACGATGCGCCATGCCGCGGGTATGGCCGCGCTGCTGTTTGCGATACTTGACGCGCTTTGGCATCAACATTGGTGCGTCTCCTTCCGCTTAGCCGCGTGACCGGTTCCCACCACCACGGCCACCACGATCGGCTGTGGCACCGCTTCCAGCGCCACGCCCCCCGCCGCCACGACCACCGCGACCGCCTTTGCGTCGTGGTCGTTCCTCTTCATCTTCACCGGCGCCGGAGCGCGGCACAACCACCGGTTGCGGTGGTACCATCCGGCCAAACTGGTCCGGGAAGACGTCGCCCTTATAAATCCACACCTTGACCCCGATCCGGCCATAGGTGGTGTGGGCATGCACCTGCGCATAATCAATATCGGCGCGCAGTGTATGCAGTGGCACACGGCCATCGCGTTCCCAGGCGATACGCGCCATCTCCGCGCCCGCCAGGCGGCCGGAGCACTTGATCTTCACTCCCTGCGCACCCAGGCGCATCGCGCGTTGCACTGCCTGTTTCATTGCCCGCTTGTACGAGACGCGCTTATTGATCTGCTCGGCGATACTCTCGGCCACCAGTTGCGCCTCAAGTTCCGGCTGGTGAATCTCCTGAATATTGAGCTTGACCTTCTTACCGGTTCGTTTTTCCAGCGCCGCCTTCAAATCATCAACTTTCGCGCCGCGTTTGCCGATCACAATCCCCGGTTTGGCCGTGTAGACCGTCACCTCAACCTTATTGGCCGAGCGTTCAATATCGATTCGCGCCACACCCGCGTTTTCAAGCTCTTTTGCGATGAGCTTGCGCAGCATGATGTCTTCGTGGAGCAGATCGGTATAATTACGCTCCGCGAACCACTTCGACTGCCAATCCTTGATATAGCCAAGCCGGTAGCCAAGCGGATGTACTTTGCGTCCCATAGCTCCTCGCAATCGGAGGCGGGCCAGCGCGCGCGCGGCCGCAGCGCTCCAGACTAGATCTCTTCGCCGTCGTCAACAATCACCGTAATATGCGTCGTCCGCTTGCGAATGCGGTCGGCGCGCCCGCGCGCGCGCGGCATGATACGCTTGAACGCCGGGCCTTCATCAGCGAAGATATACTTCACTGTCAGATCGTCGGGGGCCATGTCGAAATTGTTGGTGGCATTGGCCCGTGCCGACTCGATCGTACGCGCGATCTCGCGTGCCGCCTTGTGGGGCAGGTAGCGCAGGATCGCCAGCGCCCGATCAACCGGCTTACCGCGCACCAGGTCCATCACCGGGCGCACCTTGGTTGGCGAAATGCGAACGTATTTCGTTACTGCTTTTGCCTGCATTGCAAACCTCCCCCTGTGCGCCGGAATCACTTCATCTTGCCGCGCTTATCGGCCTTCTTACCACCGTGACCGCGGAACAGGCGGGTTGGTGCAAACTCGCCAAGCTTGTGCCCCACCATGTTTTCGGTTACATAGACCGGAACGTGCCGCCGACCATCATGGACGGCAATCGTGTGGCCGACCATTTGCGGGAAGATGGTCGAGTCGCGCGACCATGTCCGCAGGACGCGTTTCTCATTTCCGCGGTTCAGTTCTTCGATGCGGCCAAGCAGCCGGACATCGACATACGGCCCTTTTTTAGATGAACGCGACATATGCTTGTACCCTTTTCGCGGTGAACTTCAATTTACCGTGTCCGGCGGCGCACAATGAAGCGATCCGTTCGCGGATTGTGCCGCGTCTTCACGCCGCGCGCCGGCTTGCCCCACCTGGTCTTCGGTGTTGCCATGCCGCGTGGCGCACGACCTTCGCCGCCGCCGTGTGGATGGTCGCGCGGATTCATCACGGTACCGCGCACCTCGGGCCGCCGGCCGAGCCAGCGCTTGCGCCCTGCCTTGCCCAGGCGAACGTTCTGATGATCCAGATTGCCGACCTGGCCGATGGTCGCGGTACACTCAATGAATACCTGGCGCATCTCGCCCGACGGCATGCGCAGAGTGGCGTATTGACCTTCCTTGGCCATGACCTGCGCCGACGAACCGGCGCTCCGCACCAGCACCCCACCGCGCCCCTTCTCCAGTTCCACATTGTGCACCTGCGATCCGAGCGGGATCAGGCGCAACGGCAAAGCATTACCGACGCGAATCTCTGCTTCGGCCCCACTCATCACCCGGTCGCCGACGTTCAGGCCAAGCGGCGCCAGAATGTAACGCTTCTCGCCATCAACATAATGCAGCAACGCGATACGTGCCGAGCGGTTCGGGTCGTACTCGATGGAGGCAACGGTCGCCGGGATGCCGACCTTGTCGCGCTTGAAGTCAATCCGCCGGTAGTGACGCTTATGGCCGCCGCCGCGATGACGGGTCGTGATACGACCATAATTGTTACGCCCGCCTTTCTTGCGCAGCGGCTCGAGCAGCGACGGCTCCGGTGTCGTCTTTGTAATCTCCTCGAAGGTCGAGACGGACATGTTCCTGCGACCTGCCGAGGTTGGCTTATATTTTCTGACAGGCATGGTTATGCTCCCTCGAACAGATCGATACGGTCGCCTTCGGCGAGCGTCACAATCGCCTTCTTCCAGTCGGCGGTATAGCCGAACTCGCGCCCGCGGCGGCGCAATTTGCCGCGCACGTTCATCGTATGGACGGCAGTCACCCGCACCTTAAAGATTTCCTCAATAGCGCGCTTGATCTGCGGCTTACTGGCGTTCCGATCGACCTCGAAGGAATACTTGTTGAACAGCATCAGGTTGGTATTCTTCTCCGTGATCAGCGGTCGCCTGATGATCTGGTGCGCATTCATCACGCCTCCTCATCATGATCGTCGGCGTCCGCAACGGCGCCGGCCGGCAGCCCCAGATATCCTTCGGCGACATCAACCGCCGCCTGAACCATCACCACGTTATCGTGCTGCAACAGGTCAATGACATTCAGATACTGGGCCAGCAATGTTTTGACGCCCGGTAGATTATTGGCCGACCGCTGCAACGCTTCGTCCTTGCGGTCGAGCACGATCAGCGTTTTTCCGCTCAGGTTCAGTGCATTCAGGCACGCAATCATATCCCTGGTGCGCGGGTGGTCAAACGCGATCCGGTCAACAAACAGCATCGCGCCGCTGCCATACCTGGCCGAGAGTGCCGAGCGAACGGCCAGGCGGCGCATCTTACGCGGCATGTCCCTGGTATACTTGCGCGGATGCGGGCCGTGGGCAACCCCGCCACCTTTGCGATGCGGCGCCCGGATGGACCCCTGGCGTGCGCGCCCGGTTCCCTTCTGGCGATACAGTTTGCGCGTACTACCGGCCACTTCGCCGCGGCCACGCGTATTATGTGTACCCAGGCGCGCATTGGCCCGCTGACGCTCCATCGCCTGGTGCATCACCGGCACGTTCGGCTCAATGCCGAAGAGATAATCCGAGAGCTGGATCACACCGACTTCTTCACCAGACTGGTTATACAACTTGGCTTCCATCGCAATCCCTCAATGTGCATGGGCAGCGCCATGCGCCCCTACGAGCCCTTGACCGACCGGCGAACCATGATCAGCCCATTGTTGGCGCCTGGAACCGATCCGCGCACGAGCATCAGGTTGCGCTCCGGAATGATCTCAACAACCGTCAGGTTCTGGGCCGTGACGCGCCTGTTCCCCATACGTCCTGCCATGCGCGTGTTCTTCCACAGATGCCCCGGGTCCGTGCCGGCGCCGATTGAACCAGGCGCGCGCTGCCGGTCACTCTGGCCGTGCGTGCGGGGCCCGCCGCCGAAACCGTGACGCTTCACCACGCCCTGAAAGCCGCGCCCTTTTGAGGTGCCGATGACATCAACACGCTGACCGGCCTGAAAGATCTCGACGGTCAGCACATCGCCGACGTTATGATCGGCGACATTATCGGCGCCGAACTCGCGCAGATGGCGCAGCAACCGGCCGGCGCCGCGCAAATGCCCCTGTTCCGGCTTTGTCAGGCTCTTGGCCTTCGCCTCCTGATAGCCAACCTGCACCGCATCGTACCCATCGCGCTCCGTCGTGCGTATCTGAGTCACCACACACGGGCCGACCTCAATGACCGTGACGGGGATGACGCGGCCGGTCGGGTCGAAGGTCTGGGTCATGCCGATTTTGCGACCAAGCAACCCTTCTATCACAATCGCACCTCCACAGCATACGCACCGCTCTCACAGGCGGAAACTCGCGTAGCGGCTGCTTTTTCTCAAATGCTTACCAGCTTAGAGTTTGATCTCAATATCGACGCCCGCCGGAAGATTAAGCTTCATAAGCGCGTTAATCGTTTGCTGGCTCGGGTCCAGGACGTCAATCAGGCGCTTATGAGTCCGGATTTCAAACTGCTCCTGCGAGTCCTTGTCGATGAACGGCGAGCGAATGACGCTATACTTCTCAATTCTGGTCGGCAGTGGCACCGGGCCTGCCACCAGCGCCCCCGTGCGCTCGGCGGCCTCGACGATCTGGCGCGCCGACTGGTCGAGAATCTTGTGGTCGTACGCCTTCAGACGGATGCGAACCTTTTGTTTCGCCATAGTTGCCTCGTGGGTTAAGGGCCAGGGGTTAAGGGTTACGGATGAATATCACTCCAGACAGTGCCATCAACGCGGCTAACCCTTAACCCTTAACCCATAGAATCACTCCGTAATCGTCGAGACGACCCCCGCGCCGACGGTGCGCCCGCCCTCGCGGATGGCGAAGCGCAACCCCGCCTCGATCGCCACCGGCACAATCAACTCCACCGCCATCTCGATATTGTCCCCCGGCATCACCATCTCCACCCCTTCCGGCAGCGTGATCGCCCCCGTCACGTCCGTCGTCCGGATGTAGAACTGCGGCCGGTACCCCGGGAAGAACGGCGTATGCCGCCCGCCCTCCTCCTTCTTCAGCACGTAGACCTGGGCCGCGAACTTCTTGTGCGGCTTGATGCTCCCCGGCGCGCACAGCACCTGCCCCCGCTC
>JACAEQ010000120.1 GCA_013388755.1 Chloroflexota bacterium | reverse complement strand
TATGGTCTTTGAGTAGTTTTTCCGCTCTAGCCCGCGCAGACGGGCTTCGCCTTGCATAGCCGAGGGCTTCAGCCCGACGGCAAGAGGCGCATACCGGATTACATGCTCAATCTCCATCATCCCGATGGCGTGGGCGTTCGGTAGACCGGATGTCCTGCGTAAAGATCAGTAGGGGCGGGGGGGTCAATCATCGCCAACGGCGTGAATGGCAGCAATGATCGCATGCTCCAGGGCGGCAAGGTGTTCCTGGTCCTGCTCGTCGAGCGCGACCTCGCGTTGCACCGCTTCAAAATACCAGTGAACCATGGTCTGGATATGATGCTGTGTCACACCATGGCGCATCAACAGGCGCACGCTCCATTCGATCTCACGTTGCAGCACCGCGGGTGCCTGCAGCGCGAGCGCAACCAGGAGCAAGCGATGCAGGCGCTGCGGCGTCCGGCTAAATGTGACCTGCTGATACTGACCACCACTGGTGGGCTCCGCATTTGCGAGCAAACCGGAAAATGTCGTGCGGAGCCGGCTGGTGACAGATGTGCAGATAGCGTCGCGGCGGCGATCGAGCGCCTGTGCAACGGCAGGTCCGCGGCTAACAAGCCATGTCGTCAACGAGCGCATGGTCAGGCTTTCTAGCTGCGAAACGTGTGTGACTGACGGTTCCAACGATCGGGGTCAATCTCCTCGCCAAGGTCGTCGGCGCGGACCACGGCATCGCGCAGGTCATTGCCGAGAAAGATACCCGGAATGCGGCCACGCAGTTCGGGATGCCGTTCAAACGCCATCCCGCTGTAACAGAGCACCAGGCGATGCCGCCGCCGGCTCTCGACGATACGTGCGATCTCGAGCAAGCCGGGGATATGTTCGGCCATCGACACCGACATACAGACCAGTGCTGGCGCCATTCGGAGCAGAAACTCACCCAATCCTTCCGACGAGACGGTCTGACCGAGATAGATCAATTCCCAGCCACGTTGCTCCATCAACAGCGAGAACATGATCAGGCCGATTTCGTGCTGTTCTTCCGGGGCACAGCCGGCGATCAGGCGCGGGCCGTTGGCGAACGGCGCGTGGATCTGGAGCAAACCAAGCAAGCGCTGGCGCACAAAGTTCGTCACCACGCGTTCATCGGCGACACAGACGTCGCCGTGCGCCCAGCGTTCGCCAATGTCGATCAACATGGGCTGCAACAGATCGAGCACCAGGGTCTCAACGGGAAACAGCGCCACGGCGGTGTTCACCAGCAGATGCGCCTGACGCAGATTAGCCGTGAGCAGGGCTTCCGTCAGTTGGGCGCGCAGATCGGGCCATCCGGCGTCGGCCAGAGTCGGTGGCGGTGGTGGCGCCGGCCGGGCGACGACATCGCCCGTATCGCGCATATCGCGCAGCAACGCGACCGCCTGGCTGATCGCCAGCCCTTCTTCCGTGCACTGCTTGAGCCACTTGATGATCTCAATATCGCGCTGTGAATAGAGCCGGTGACCATGGTCGGAGCGAGTCGGGTTCGGCACACCGTAGCGTTGTTCCCATGCGCGCAGCGTTGAGATGTTGACCTGCGTTTGCTGGACAACCGCCTTAATGTTGTAGCGTGGCACGTCGGGCAGCGCGAGCAGACGATGGACTTGCTCCAACATGGGATTTCTCCATCTCTAGAGCCATAGAGCGTCGGCATACACGCTGTGCGGCCTGTGAGCAAGCAACGGTGCGAGCAATGCCGCATGCACGGTCAGAGCCGTGCTTGTACCCTGCTGCGAGGCAGACCCGACCGCAGGGTGGAGCAAGATTCCTTGCTTCCCCCTTCGTTTGGATAGGATCGTAGGGCCTCATTATAGTACAGGTCAAAGGATTGTCAAACATCGTAGTACAAACTCTGCCGCAGTGTTGTGACTTGACAACACTGCCCTTTGCATACCTTCTGCATAATCGTTGCATAAGAGATGTGTAATATGTTTTGATTGACTCGTTCGCTTTCACAGGGGTATAATCCTGGTGAAACCCGCGTATACCATTGACACAACCGAGCTTCGATCGCTCACCGGCGCCGAGGTTGCAGGAGTCGCCAGCGCGGGCAGACAGTGATGGCGCGGCAGGAGCTGCGCGAATAGCGAGTCAGGCAGACAGGAAAGGGGGTGACGCCCGCATGTCCGACAAAGTGCAAAATGATCTGGTGCCCGAGACGTGGAAGCCGCTGTTCAACAATGCTGAATGGCTGGTGCATGACATCGTCGTGAAGACGATCTATGCAGGCATTGCGATCGCCATCGTTGCACACTTGCTGTGCTGGGTTTGGACGCCCTGGCTCCAGTTCAGGTAAGATTTTGGAGGCGCTCTTATGAAGGATCGACCGTTTGAGTTCCGGACAACGGTGGTGGTCTCCACCTTGCTGGGTCTGGTCATGGCGTTGCTCATCCACTTCGTGGTGCTTAGCTCGCCCATTATTGGCTGGCTGAAGACGATTCCATAGGGATCAGGAACGTCGCTCATTCTGCCTGGTGCTCGTACAGCGAGGAGGACAGCGGGCTGAGTATCAGCATTCCAGCCCCTGTCCTGTCTTTGCGCACGAGTGCATCCAGGTGCCGGTGTTGCCTGTGGAGACGCACAATCTTCGCGTGAGCCAACCCGTACGCTAGAAAGCGAGAGCACACGATGTCCGATGTGCCACGTGCGCTGCCGCTGCCGAGTGGAGAGACTCTCCCCGCTGAGGCGATTTCCTCCACAGGCCCGCAGGCGGCATCCGCTGGGGTAATTCCCTTCTCGATCATCGAGGAGTTTTATAAGCGGCCCGGGAAGACCCTGGCGACTCGCATGTTTGGTGTCGACCCGTTTGATTTCTGGATTGGCCGTTTCTATGTCGGCCTGTTTGGTGCGATCTCGATCGTTGGTGTCATTCTGGGGGTGGTGTTCTACCTCTATGAGGGCATCGTCAACGAAGGTACCTATAATATCCTGGCGATGCGCATCGATCCGCCACCGATCTCGGCTGGTTTTGGCGTTGCGCCTGGTCAGACTGGTTTCTTCTGGATGTTGACGATGGTCTCGGCAACCATCGCGTTCGTCGGCTGGCTGTTGCGCCAGGTCGATATCAGCCTGAAGCTCGATATGGGCATGGAGGTGCCGATCGCCTTCGGTGCGGTGGTGTCATCCTGGATCACGTTGCAATGGCTGCGCCCGCTGGCGATGGGCGGCTGGGGGCATGGCTTCCCGCTTGGTATTACCCATCACCTCGACTGGGTGTCGAATATCGGTTACCAGTACTACAATTTCTTCTACAACCCGTTCCATGCGATCGGGATAACGCTGCTCTTCGCCTCGACCCTCTTCCTGCATATGCACGGCTCGGCAGTGCTCAGCGAGGCGCGGCGCAATATCTCGGATCAGAACATTCACGTGTTCTGGCGCAACATTCTGGGCTATAGCATCGGCGAGATCGGTATTCACCGCGTCGCCTTCTGGACGGGCGCGGCGGCTGTGCTGTTCTCGAACCTGTGCATCTTCCTCTCCGGCACGTTCGTCAAAGACTGGAACGCCTTCTGGGGCTTCTGGGACAAGATGCCGTTCTGGAGCGGTTTCGGTGCCGGTGTGGTGTTGCTGGGCGTTGGCCTGGTGCTCGGGCGCGGCCGTATGACCCCTGAGCCGGTTGATCTGCATGATGAAGAATACCGCACCGGCCTTGAGGGCACGATTGGGAAGCCGGGTCACGTCGAGTGGATGCGCAAGCTGCTCGGTGAAGGCCAGGTCGGGCCGATCTATGTCGGCCTGTGGGGGGTCATCTCATTCGTCAGCTTCTTCGCCAGCGCGTTCATTATCCTGGTGGAGTATGGCTACCTGGTCGGTTGGAACCCGGTCGTCTACCTGCGCGAGTTCTGGAACCTGGCCGTGTATCCGCCGCCGACCAGGTATGGCCTGCAGTGGAACGTGCCGTGGCACGAAGGCGGCGCCTGGCTTGCAGCCACCTTCTTCCTGCACATCTCTGTGCTGACCTGGTGGGCGCGTCTGTATACCCGCGCCAAAGCGACCCGTGTCGGTACACATCTTGCCTGGGGGTTTGCTGCGGCGCTGTCGCTCTATTTCGTGCTCTACCTGTTCCATCCGATGGTGCTTGGCAACTGGAGCGCCGCGCCGGGCCACGGCTTCCGCGCGATCCTTGACTGGACGAACTATGTGAGCATCCACTGGGGCAACTTCTACTACAACCCGTTCCATATGCTCTCGATCTTCTTCCTGCTCGGCTCGACGTTGTTGCTGGCCATGCACGGGGCGACCATCGTTGCTACCTCGAAGTGGAAGTCCGAGATGGAGTTTGACGAGATGATGGCCGAGGGCCCCGGCACCCATCGCGCGCAGTTGTTCTGGCGCTGGGTGATGGGCTGGAACGCGAACTCGTACAACATCCATATCTGGGCCTGGTGGTTCGCAGCGTTCACGGCGATTACCGGCGCGATAGGCCTGTTCCTGAGCGGTACGCTCATTCCTGACTGGTTCGCCTGGGGCGAGACGGCCAAGATCGTGGCGCCCTGGCCGTCGCCCGATTGGACACAGTTTGTCTTCCGGTAAGCGCGTATGTGGCGGGTGAGTGCGTCGCATTCACCCGCCCGTGCAGCAGCCGGTTCACCGCCTCGCCCGCGGCACCGCTAGAGAGGAATAGATGCGATGATCCAGCAGCCCCCAACGCTCTTCCCGGAGGTCACGAATACCGTCCGCGGCAGGTTTTACATCGTGGCCGGCATTGTATCGGTCATTCTGGCCGTGGCGAGTATCGCGATCTTCTGGTGGATCTTTTATACGGTGATCCCGGCGCCGGCCCCGCCAATCCAGAGTGCGACGTATGTCAATTACGATCCCGCTGGCGATTACCTGCAGGCTGACTCGCTGGCGGCAATGAATGCCTATATTGCAGCCAACCCGCAGCCGCAGGCGGTCGAGGTACTCAAAGGCCTGACAACCGCCGAGATTTCGGCGTACATGGTGGGGCAGGTTTCCGGCGGCCTGAAAGTGGACTGCACGTACTGCCACAATATTGCGAACTTTGCACAGATCGACGGCTACCCCAATGCGGCGAAGAAGGTCACGGCACGCAAGATGATGCTGATGGCGGCTGATCTGAACCAGAACTACACGGCCAAGTTGCCGGCTTCGGTCGGCGGCTACCAGATTACCTGCGCAACCTGCCATAACGGCCAGGCAGCAGGCTGGGCAGCCTATCCGATCGAGATCATGAACACGCTGCCGAACGACTGGACATTGCCGCTCGAGCTCGATTATCCAGGTGGCCTGATCGTTACGGGTAGGAAGGATATCTCGAACGTGGAACTGGAGCGCAACCAGTTCACGATGTATCACTTCAATGTCAGTATGGGGCAGGGATGCACCTTCTGCCATAATGCACGCTACTTCCCGAGCTATGAGATTGCGCAGAAGAACCATGCATCCATTATGCTTCAGATGACCAAGCACATTCAGGAGACGTACGTCGCTCCGGGTGGCCAGATTGCCGACGGTATCATGGCGGGCAAGAAGCCGTCGTGCTGGCAGTGCCACCAGGGCGCGAATATCCCGCCTGGTGCCGCCAAGCCTGGCCAGGTGCCGACGATGCTCTCAAGCACGCCATAGCCGGGCGTCGCAAGGGACGGTGGGTGCGTGCTGTGTGATGTGTGAGCGCAACTCAATCACGCATCATGCGGCACGCATTCTTGTTCATATGCTCTGTGTGTGTGGTATTATCTCTGCGCATCAGATTTCCTCGCTGACTTCCAGGAGTGCGCGCTCATGCCGGAATCAACCGCTCCGACTACGCCGCCAATCGCTGTTCGCCCATCCATGATGCTGCGGCATTCGATCGAACTGATGAAGCCGGTGACCTGGTTCGCGCCGTCGTGGGCCTTTCTGTGCGGCGCGATTGCCAGCGGCGCGAGTCAGTGGACGCTGGTTGATGTTGGCCGTATCGCGCTTGGCACGTTGCTCGCTGGTCCGATCCTCTGCGGTATGTCGCAGGTGGTCAACGATTACTGCGATCGTGATGTCGATGCGATCAATGAACCACAACGCCTGATCCCGTCTGGTCTGGTGTCGACGCGCCAGGTGTTCGTTACGATTGGTGTCCTGGTGGTGCTTGGCCTCGGCATCGCGGTGATTCTTGGCCAGCAGGTCGCCTTGATGACGGCTATCGGCATGATCCTCGCCGTGATTTACAGTGCAGATCCGATACGCGCAAAACGCAATGGCTGGGCCGGGAACACTATCGTTGCTGTGTCGTATGAGGGGTTGCCGTGGCTTGCAGGGCACCTGGCGTTCGCACCGCTCACGTTCGGTAGCGTCTTGATGGCGGCGCTCTTCTCGCTCGGCGCGCACGGTATTATGACGATTAATGACTTCAAGAGCATTGAAGGCGATAAGGTTAGCGGTATTCACTCGATCCCTGTACTCTATGGCGAGATTACCGCTGCCTGGACGGCGTTCCTGACGATTAACGTCGCTCAGGCATTTGTGGTGATGTATTTTATCTTTACAGCCAGCTGGATCATTGCTGGCATTATTGGTGCCCTGTTGCTGATGCAGATCCCAACACAGTGGAAGTTCTTTACCATCGCCGATCCGCGCAAACGCGCCATTTTTTACAACGCCAGTGGTATTGCCATGTTTGTGTGGGGGATGATGGCGGCGGCGATTGGCGTCAGGTAGGGGGTTAGGGGTTAGGGGTTAGGGCACTGAAATCAATGCGATCACAGACATTAACCCGTAACCCGTAACCCGTAACCCTTACATCGGCTAGAATCCGGAGCGACACATGGAACCTGTTCTCGTCGTGGGCGCCTCGGTTGGTGGAGCGACTGCCGCTGAGACGCTGGCGCGCGCAGGAGTGCCGGTGGTGATGCTTGAACGCGATACGTCGCGTATCAAGCCATGTGGCGGCGCAGTGCCGCCGGTGGCGTTTGACGAGTTCGATCTTCCCGAGAGTCTGATTGCGCGCAAGGTACACCACGCGCTGGTTCATTCCCCAAGCGAGCGCACTGTCGAGATCGAGGTTGCCGGCATCAGTCGGAGCAACGATGACTACATCGCCATGTGCTGTCGTGAGGTGTTCGATTCCTACCTGCGCCAGCGTGCTGTGCAGCATGGCGCCACGCTGATCGAAGGGCAACTGACTGACCTGGTCTTCGATGGCGCTGGCGTGACGGCCACGTTTCGCGAGCGCTTCGGCGGTGCGCGCCAGCAGATCCGCGCTTCTGCCGTGATTGGCGCCGATGGCGCATATTCTACCACTGCAAAACTGCTTGGCCTTCCCAATCTGCCACGCTGCGTCGCGATCCAGGAGCGCATCCGCCTCCCCGCGGCGAAAATGGCGCGCTGGGAAGATACTGCTGATCTGTATCTCGGCGCCGAGGTAAGCCCTGATCTGTATGCCTGGGCGTTCCCCAAAAGTGATCACGTCGCCATCGGCATTGGTACCGGGCCGGCGCATAGTAAACGTGCGCGTGAGTTGCTCGCCAACCTGAAACGCCGTCTGCACGCCGATCTCGAAGGCGGTGAGGTGTTGCTGGAAGAAGCGCATGCTCTGCCGATGCAGCCGCGGCAGCACATGGCATTTGAACGCGCCATGTTGATCGGTGATGCTGCGGGTCTGGTGGTCAATACATCTGGTGAAGGCATCTACTGGGCGATGAAAAGCGGCAAAATGGCTGCCGAGACGCTGGTGGCAAGCCTGCCGGATGTGTCGCTCGCCGCGCTGCGCCGGTATGAACGGCAGTGGTGGAAGTCCTACGGCACCATGTATCGTTTCCTTGTCTGGCTGCAAAAATGGGGCTATGGCAACCCGCGCCAGATGGAAGTGTTTACCGATATGTGCCGGAACCAGGATGTGCAACGCCTGACGTTCGAGTCGTATATGCATAAGACGATGACGCCGGTGCCGTGGCTGGCGCAGGTGCGTATGACGGCGGATATTATTGCGGCGCAGGTGCGGCATTATCTTCCACGCCGTCGAACGCAGCAACCGGCCGTGGCCTGAGCCTTGCGGCTATCTCCGCGCTGCTAACGGGAGCGCCGTGTATGCCAGCATACCTTGTGATGGTAACCTATCTGGTTCTGGTGCTGGGTGCCGCTGCCAGTGCGCCGGCCATCTATGACCGGTTGCCTCGTGCCGTGTCCGACTGGATGTTTGGCCTGGCGACCGTCGGTGTGGTAGGCGCACTGGTCGGGCTGTCGCTGAGGCGCGATGACCTGTCGCCTGGTGGCATCTACGCGGCGCATTTCTACACCATGATCATCTGGGTGTGGCTGGAACTGGGTTGCCGTTCGCCCGGCGCGACCGGATTGCGCCGCTTCGGATTTTCCCGCCAGAGCAGCCTCTGGCAGGAAGTCACGTGGCTTCCGCCTGCGCTGGGGATCGCTGCACTGACCTGGAACGGCGCCAACCAGATCGGTCTCTGGTCGTTTCTGCTGTGCTGGTGGGCGCATCTGAGCATGCGCCTGACGGCGTACGCCGCCGCGCACGCGCGTACCGGTGGGCCGCTGCTCTGGCCACCATGGTTCGCCGTCGGGTTACCGCCGGCCCAGGTGTTGAGCGCCATTTTTCCCGTGACGGTCAGCATAACTACTGCTGCCTGCGCGCTGTTCGCCTGCGATGCGCTTGTTGCAGGCGCCACAACGGCAGAGGGAGTAACGGGGTTGTTGCTTGCAGCGCAGGCGGTGGTTGCGTGTGCCGCACTCTGGTGGGACGTGGTACCGCTGGAGGTATGGCCTGGTCGCCGGGTGCAGGCGTGGCGCAGTATGTGGCGGAGACGACCGGTATCGTTCGGCGCGCGCCCGCTGCGTGATGTGAGCCAGGGGTGATGGGCAATACCTGCGAATGGGCCCTTCGAGCCTCCCGCAATCCACGGCAGACTCGAAGGGGTTGTGCTCCGATTACGCATCATGCGCGCATTGCAATGACTGGCACAGCAGCATCCTTGATCACGCGGGCAGTCGTTGTCCCTTTCCAGATGTCTTCGCTGTTGCGTGGGCCATGGCTGGCCATAATCACCAGGTCGATCTGTTCGGCCTTGCTGTAGTTGAGAATAGCCGTGTGGGCTCGCCCTTCAGCCGTGGCGGTGACGACCTGCGCGCCCTGTGCGCCAGCACGTTCAGCGAGGGCGCGGATGTGGTCTTGATCGAGTTTGTATAATTCGCGGGGCGAACGCGCACTGGCGCGCGCGGCGGTGTCAATTTCAGAGGGCAGCAGGCCGTCGGCGCCGAAGACATGTAGCAGGTGGAGTTCAGCGTTGACCGAGTGTGCGAATGCCGCAGCCTGGTCAAGAGCATCGTCGGAACGTGGCGACATATCGATCGGAAACAGTACACGCGAGATGGGCAGCGGGAGTGCGCCGTTGCGCGGGAGTGCCAGAATCGGCAAAGGTCCTTCGATCATTTGCTTCTCGTAGTCGCTCATCATGGCCAGCAGGCGGTTGACGAAGTTGTGGCGCGTCGGCAGCATTGCCAGAATCCCGCCAGTAGAGCCGGCAATCTCGTCCATGGTGAACCGCTTCTTCTTCGGTTCGATCGCCAGCAGTTCATGCGTGAGACCATTGCTGGCCGAAAGGGCCTCAATTGCGGCGGCCATCTGGCGCTCGGCGTAATTGCGATACCGTTCGCCAAGCACATGGACAATACGCAGGGTCCTGCCGAGCGCTGCGGAGAATGTGGCAATCGTCGGCAGCATGGCAAAACCCTTATCAAGTGCGGTGGTCGCGAAAACGATCGGGACATTGTTGATTCGCATAGCGTTGCTCTCCTGCAGTATCAGGTGTGCGTCAAACTGAAAGCTATTGTACAGTGGTTGTAGATGTTTTCTTAAGAGGCGAATGTATTATAATCTAAGCACACGGTCTTCACAAGTCAAAATGTGTTGACATGCCAGGAGCGCTCATGTCGACGTATACGCCAGAACAGCTTGCCCGCCGCGATGCGAGCGTCTGGACGAAGGTCCAGGCGGTGCTTGCGCCGCTTCAGTTCCTTGCCTTTCTCGTGAGTTTCGGCCTGGTGATTCGTTACCTGGCAACGGGTGACGGCTACGAGGTGGCAACCGTCAGCGTGCTGGTCAAGATTGGCTTGCTGTGGGCCATCACGATCACCGGAATGATCTGGGAAAAGGAGATCTTCGGTCGCTGGTTCCTGGCACGCGAGTTCTTCTGGGAAGATGTCGGTAACGCGGTCGCGATGGTGATGCACAATCTCTACTTTGTTGCTGCCGGGTTGCACTGGTCGCGCGATGCGCTGATGACGCTGATGGTGGTGGCATACTGCACCTACCTGATGAACTGCGCGCAATTCGTGTATCGCGGCATTCAGACCGGGCGGCAGCGCCGAGCGGCTGGCCACTCGGTGTCGGCAACGATGGGTGACACTGAAGGAGGGCGAAATGAGGCTTCGCCCTTACGAGCATGAAAACGATGGCTGTGACCCGCGCGATTGTCATTCCGGCACCGCACCAGATCGAATTGCGCGATGTCCAGTTGCTGGACGCCGGGCCAGACGACGTCGTGGTGCAAACAGCGTATACGTCTATCAGCGCCGGCACGGAGCGTATGCTTCTGGCAGGGCGTATGCCGCACCCGATGTTGCAGTTCCCGGTGGTGCCCGGCTATGAGACGGTTGGCCGGATTGTGGGTCGCGGAGCGAATGTGCCGGCAGAGTATGAAGGGCGCCGGGTGTACGTCGGTGGGGCGCGCTGTTTTCAGGGGGTCAACCCGGCATGGGGTGGCCAGTCGGCGACTCTGCAGGTGGACTACCGGCGTGTTGTTTCGCTGGAAGGAGTGCCCCCTGAGCAGGGTGTTCTTCTGGCACTGGCGGCAACCGCGCTGCATGGAGTCGACCTTGTGGCGGGCGAGCGGCATGCCGGCGGTGACCTGGCCGGGCGGCGGGTACTCGTGCTGGGGCAGGGTCCGGTAGGCCAGTTTGCGGCGCGTATTGCGCGCAACCGTGGCGCCTGGGTGGCCGTGAGCGACCGGGTGGCCAGCCGGCTGGCGCAGAGCAGGGCAGACCTTTGCATTGATGCAAGCGTCACGCCGCTCGCCGCAGCGATCGTGCAACCGGTGGATACCATCATTGAGGCGACGGGGTCGATGGTGGCGCTGGTTGATGCACTGTCGCTCCTGGCACCAGACGGAACAGTCGTGCTGCTGGGATATTATGATGAACTGCGCCTGCCATATATGCCGCTGTTTTTGAAGCAGGCGCGGCTGTTGACGGCAAAGGAATGGGCGGCGGGCGATCTGGAGCGTAGCCGTGACATGCTGGCTGCAGGTGTGCTTGGTGCCGAAGCGTTGATTACGCACCGGATGGCGGTGGAACAGTTCGAAGAAGCGTATGCGATTGCGCTGAATGAGCCGGAGTGCTTGAAGCTGGTGCTGATCTGGAATTGAGCGTTGTCGTGGTTTTAGTTCCAATACCTTTCAAATAAGGCATTATGCACCGCACAGCCCTCCACCCGACCTCCCCCCGCTGGGGGGAGGAGTCGGGCTCCCGCCCCTAAAGCGGGGGAGGGCCGGGGTAGGGGTGACGGGCGTATGTGAAAGGTATTGGTTTTAGTTCAGCATGCACCATATCAACATGCACCCATTAAGAGCCTGTCCGAAGAACGGACTGGATGTCATTGCGAGCGAAGCGAAGCAATCTCCTCTCGGGCCGGTAGATTGCGTCAGCCACGCTGCGCTTGCTGCAGGTGGTCGCTGGCGCTCCGCGCAATGACCGCATGCCCATGGGTTTTCGGATAGGCACTA
>JACAEQ010000108.1 GCA_013388755.1 Chloroflexota bacterium | reverse complement strand
TAGACGAACGACCAGGTGCCATCGGCGCCGACGGTCGCAACCCCCAGGACCCGGGTGCCGTTGCGGATCTCGATCGTGCTGCCGGGCTGGCCGGTGCCACCGATCGTCAACCGACCGGCGGTCGCCTGCGCACCATCAGCCAGCGAGGTGATGACCGGCGGCGCCGCCACAAATAGTGTAGCAGGCGGGGCAGCAGCAGCCGGCGCACCGGTTGCATCGAGTGCACGCGCCACAATCTGCAGCTCACCAGCCGGCACACTGCCCGCCAGCGACCAGCGACCGTCCGTGCCAACCGTCGTCCGTCCAAGCGGGCGGCCATCAACCAGTACCTCGACGGTTGTTCCGGGAGCGCCAGCGCCACTGAACATCACATTGCCTGGAATGGCCGCACCGGGCAGAACAAGTGTCGGTGCTGATATGGCCGGCACGGTCGCCACAACCGTCATGCGTTGCGGTGCAGATGTTGCCGCGACAGCGCCACCAGGGCGGATCACCCGGGCGACCACGTTGTATGTGCCCGCCCGATCGAGCCTGATCAGGAGCGACCAGGCACCGGATGGCGCGGCGACCACCGTCCCCGCTGGCTGGCCATCAATCAGCAACTGCACGGTGGAGCCAGGTGTAGCGTCACCGCTAAACGTCACGCCCCCGACATCAACCGTTGCATCAGGAGCAGGTACAGACACGACGGGTACGCGTAATCGGGGCAATGCGGGGGCAGGGCCGCCAAGCGTCAGCCAGGCAATCAGGAGCAGCAACAGAAGCAGCAACCCGATCAGCAACTTGAACCAGTCATAAGCCAGCCACCTGCCGTCCCAGGGGGCAAACTCCTGGCGGGAAGCCATGGTCTACCTCCCTTCTTCCTGCATACGCGCGGCGAATTGCGCCGCTTCGGCAATCCAGCGATCGAACTCAACGCCCTGCCATTCCTCCGGTTGAATAATCGCGGCGAGCTGTTCCGTCGTCATAGCTGCAAGTTGCGCAAAGGTATAGATGCGAGCGTCGAACAGCCTGTCCTGATACACCGGACCGATGCCATTGATGTCGACCAGGGGGTCGGGGTTCGAGCGGCGTAGCAGGAGGCGTGCCTCGTTGATCCATGCCTCAGGGTCGATATGCTGCCAGGACTCGGGGTGAATGATCGCGTGAACACGCTCAGGAGTCAGCGCAGCAAGTTCCGCGAAAGTTTGAATGCCGGCTTCATTGAGGCGTTTCTCATACACCGGGCCAATGCCATTGATATCGATCAATGGGTCGCGTTGTGCACCGCGGAGCAACGCATGTGCACGCTGCTCTTCAGCAAGTTGAGCGCGCAATTGTGCAAGTTCTGCCTGTACATCATCATCAACCAGGCGCGCCGTAATGGATACGGGCACTGCACCCAGCAGCGTCTGCTGCGGCACCGCCGGTTGCGCGGAGCGCAGTTCCGCGATCGTTTCTTCGGCGTGCGCCAGGGCCTCGCGCAGCCGTTCGATCTCCGCGACATCCGTTTCACGCGCAGTACGCGTGGCGGTCTCTGTCGCCGCCATGGTCGCAAGGCGATTGTCGCGATCTTCGATCTGCCTTCCAGCCTGTTGCAGGCTGGCCTGTGCATTAGCGAGCGCCGCCTGCAGAGTGACAAGTTCGCCGGCGCGCTGCTGTGCCAGGCTCGACGCAGCCGACAATTCGGTTCTCAGCCGTTCCATTTCGGTGCGGCATGTCTCAAGCTCGACGCGCAGCCCATCGTTACCGGCGGCTGCGACATTGATCAGCCGTGTGCGTCGCCGCCAGTAGTTCCAGTCAATGATCCACTCTGCCAGCCAGCCGATGATCGCACCAACAACGACACCCGTCCAGAAACTCATCGGTCTTCTCCTTTCTCGCAGGAGGGTAAGACCATACGACACCGGCAATGCGGCTGGATTCCGCAATAGGTCAACGATCTGTCAGCCGCGCTCTGCGTGTGGGCCCTCTCTGCGCGCCAGGCGTTCGATACGTTCAACGAACAGCCGCATGAAGCGTGGCGTATCAAAACCGACGACGGCGCGAACATTCGGGGCGGGACGGAAGGCGCGCCGCCAGCGTGGCGGCCATCCGTACGTATCGTAGCCTGTCATGTCGTGGGTATCGGGTTCGCGCGTCGCGGGGCCAACATAACTGATAACGCTCTTACCGGCAGTCAACTCACTGGCATACTCAACGGCGACATGCAGCGGCTCAGTTTGCGCCAGGTCAGGCGCAAACGCCAGCGCCAGCGCCGCCGGATCATTGATCGAGCAACCGGCGTAGCCAAACGCCGCCATGTGAAACTCAATATAGAAACGGGTCGCGTCGGCAACGAACTGCGTTATTGGCGAGTTGATGCGCAGGAGCCGGTCAACGTCGGCCTGGGTAAGTACCACGTCCTTCGTAATATCCCACGGCACCAGTGTGATCGGCATGCCGCTCTCGAGGACAATATGCGCGGCGTGAGGGTCAACATAGAAGTTGAACTCGGCCAGTGAGGTGGTATTACCATCGACGCGTAACGCACCACCCATAATGATCACCTCGCGCACCGCCTGGATAATACGTGGCTCCTTGCGCAGCGCAATCGCCACATTCGTCAGTGGCGCGACGGCAACCAGTGTAACCTCGCCCGGGTGGGCCATAATCTCGCGAATGATCAGGTCAACGCCATGTTCATGATTGTACAGCGCGGGCGATTCCGGCGGGTGAGCAAACCCGAGACCGGTATCGCCGTGCGTCTCGGGTGCAGTATAGGGTGGGCGAATCAGGGGCAGCGCCACACCACCGCATGCAGGCACATCGGTGCGCCCGGCAAGCGCCAGGACGTTGCGCGCGTTACGCAGGCCGTGCTCAAGCGGGCAGTTGCCACCGGTAACGGTCACGCCGGCCAGTTCGATCTCTGGCGAAGCCAGCGCCAGCAGGATCGCCAGCGCATCGTCAATGCCGGGATCTGTATCAAGAATGACGCGCATGGTCATAAAACCGTCTTTCATCAGCCGTATGGCGGAGGGATGCATCGTGCGCACCATTATAGCATGTGCGAGATTCGATCCTGTGCGCCCGCTGCGTGCTATAATGCTTCGCGGTGACTGGCGTGCCGGTACGGACGTGGTGGGTAATGAATGACGGGTCGCGAGGGCCGGAGGGTCACATACGACGCGCCTATCTCGATATTGAGACGACGTTTGAGGGTGCGATCAGTGTGATTGGCATCTATCGCGGTGATCGCGGCACCATTCAGTTGATCGGTGGCGGCGTGCGCGATACCGCGCTGTATGATGCACTCGAAGGCGTGGATACGCTTGTGACCTTCAATGGCACAGGATTTGACCTGCCGGTCATTCGGCGACGGATGTACATTGATCTCCGGCGCGATTTTGACCACTGCGATCTGATGTATGTCTGCCGGCGACGCGGCTTACGCGGTGGTCTCAAGGTCGTCGAGCCGCAGCTTGGCATCGAGCGGTCAACGGCGGGCATCAGTGGTTGGGATGCGCCGCGGCTGTGGGATCGCTATGAGAGCTGGGGCGATCAGGCGGCCTTGCATACGCTTCTTGCCTATAATCGTGAAGACGTCATCAACCTGGCGTTCCTCGAGGAACGCCTCGGCCTGACCTCCCCCGGCGCGCCGTGCATGGCGGTGCGCCATGTGTTTGCCTGACGCGTGCGTTATGCAGCAGAAGATACTCAACAACCGCTACGAACTTGAGCAGAAGATTGGCGAAGGCGGTATGGCGCGCGTCTACCGTGGTCGTGACATGCGTCTGAACCGGCGCGTCGCGATCAAGGTACTCCACGCGCAGCACGCCGCCGATAGCGGCTTCCTGCAGCGTTTTCACCACGAGGCACAGGCGGCCGCCGGGCTGCACCATCCATGCATCGTTGATGTCTATGACGTCGGGCAGGATGGTGAGGTCCATTATATTGTCATGGAATTCGTGGACGGCAGCGACCTCAAGAGCCTGATCCTGCGTCACGGCGCGCTGCCTATCGAGCGCGCGGTCGCGATCGTCGAGGATGTGGCCAGGGGCCTGGAAGCAGCGCACCGGCTTGGCATGGTGCATCGTGATGTCAAGCCGCAGAACATCCTGGTGAACCCGTCCGGCGAGGTGAAGATTACCGATTTCGGCATTGCCAAAAGCGCGCTCTCAACGGCCCTGACCGAGACCGGGATCATGTTCGGTACGGCGGATTATATCTCGCCGGAGCAGGCACGTGGCCAGCCTGCAACGCCGCGTTCCGACATCTATTCACTTGGTGTTACGTTGTACGAGGCGCTCACCGGGCGGCTACCGTTCAGTGGTGATACCTCGATTGCGGTGGCAATGCAGCATGTCGGGGTTGATCCGCCGCCGCCGCGCATGTTCAATCCGCAGATACCCCCACTCCTCGAAGCACTGGTGTTGCGCACGCTGAGTAAGAACCCCGACGAACGGCCGGCATCAGCACGTGAGTTTGCCGACCTGTTGCGCGCGTATCGTAGCGCCAGCCAGGAGGCGACGATTGTGCGCCCGGTCGCGCCGCGTGTGGCGCCGCGTCCGGCGGTTGCCGGTGTGGCGGCGGCATCACCGCCGGCAAACGCCAGCGGGCGAGCGCCGCTCCCTGCACCGCGCCCGGCGGTCATCACCAGGTCGCCGCCGGGTAGCGGCGGTCGCGATCTGGGGGTGTTCCTCCTCGGCATGCTGTTTATCGGGCTGATCCTTGGGGCCGTATACCTGTTCGCCAGCGGGGCCTTCGATAGCCTGATCAGTTTTTCTAGCGGCTCGCTCCCTCCGCCAGTGGTTGCCACACCAGGCGCAACTGCCGAGCCCACGGCGACACCTTCCCCACCGTTGGTTGTCGTGCCGGATGTCATTCTGCTCGATGAACGCGCCGCCATCGCGACCATCGAACGCGCCGGCCTGCTACCATACGCCGAGTTGCCGCGGTCATCCGACGTCGTCTCGCCGGGCCTGATATTTGACCAGTATCCGCGCGCTTCCGCGGTGGTCACGGCCTCGACCGTCGTTACCTATGTGGTGAGTACCGGTCCGGAGCTTGTGACCCTGCCGGATGTGGTAACAATGCGTGGCGTTGATGCAGAGTTTCAGTTGCGCAACCTGGGGTTCCAGGTTCAGGTGGTCAGCGCGCCCGACCGCCTCAGTGCCGGGTTCGTTTTCCGGAGTGAGCCACAGGCCGGGGTCAGGCTGCGCCGGGGTGAGGTCGTCACGATCTTCGTGAGCCTGGGCGACAAGGTGCGCATGCCCGACGTTACCGGCCTGCGTGAGGACGAAGCGATTCGCCGGATCACGGCAGCGGATCTGAACTGGTCGTACTCCGATTACCAGGGGTGTGATAAACTCGGCGAGTTATGCGATCGCTTCGGGCCTGGCGTGGTCGTCAGTTCTATTCCACGTGGCGGCGACCTGGTGGATCGCGGCGCGCCGGTGACGCTCGGCGTACGTGCGCCCTGACGCGCCGATCGCGTCAGCTTGCAGCGAGCGACGCGTGGCTGAAGCAAGCTCGATGTTTGCTACGGAGATTGCTTCGCTGCACTCGCAGTGGCATCCAGCCATCCGCTCTTCGGTCAGGCGCGACGTGTGGTTCATAGGAGCGTCACACGCGCGGGTGGGGGGATGAACCGCTACCGGATATGCTCGATGATCGCAGCGCTCACCTCCGCTGCGCGCTCTTCGTAGGGCAGGTGACCGGTGTGGTGGTACACAATCAGCCGCGCTTCGGGGAGGATGCGTTCCAGGCGCCGGCCTTCTTCCACCGGAAACACCTGATCGCTGTCGCCCCACAACAGCAGCACCGGTGTACGCACTGACGCCAGGTTGGCCGGCACCGGCAGGTCACCATCCTTCGGCGAGCGCGCCTGCCAGACCTGCGCGAGGGCCGTGCCACGCACATAGAGTGGTGCGGCGTATCCTGCCACAACTTCCGCATGTAGCCAGCCATCCTGCTTTGCAAGCGAGCGCAGCCCGACCCGGACAAGGGATGGCGCCAGGACATAATACGACAATGCCAATCCTACAATCGGCAGGCGCGCCGCAGCCGCAATCGGCGGCCGCCCTTGCGTAAATGCTTCGGGACAGATCGCCGTCAGCGTACGTACCCGCTCAGGGGCAATCAGGGCAAGCTGCAATGCCACTCGTCCACCGAACGAATGGCCAACGGCATCAAATGCGCCAACACCGAGCGAATCGAGTGCTGCCAGTAAGAGGTCGGCCTGGTCGCGCGTCGAGTAGACAGGCGCCGCGGGCCGTGACGATGCGCCATATCCCAGCAGGTCGATCGCCAGGACGCGATAGCCGGCAGCGGCCAGCGCAGCGCGTTGCGCTCGCCACGCGAAGGCCCATGCCGCGAATCCATGGATCAGCAGAACGGTCGGACCGTCGGGAGGGCCATCATCGGTGTAGTGCAGATCGTATGCGCCGGCGCGCACGAAACGTTGCACACCGGGGAGATCGCCCGGTTCCAGCCGCTCACGTAGTGGTGTCAACACCTGGGGCGCCAGCAAGGCGGCCAGGCCTGCAGTCGTCACTGCCATCAACGGCTTCATGCGGTCCTCTGTCGTGTGGCGGGTTGCCGGCGCACTTCCACCAGCCGGCGCGATGATGCCAGCGCCAGGAGCGCAAAGCACGCGCCGACCATAAAGGTACCCTGGTAGCCGATCTGCAGGACGAGCCAGCCACCCAGTACCGGCAGGAGCGCGCCCACCCCAAGAATCGTGTTTGCCAGCCCGACGTAGGTTGGCCGCTCATCTTCCGGCGCTATTTCAAGCAGATAGGTCATTGACGCAATCATGGTACCATCGGCGGCGGCACCGACGGCCAGGAACGCCAGCCCGAGCATGGCAACCAGCGCCGTCTCACCCAGACTCGCGGCATGTACCGCAGCCGGGCCGGCCAGCATCAACAGTGGCCCCAGGACCGCGGTCGAACTTGTCAAGAGCAAGAGCGCACGGTTGCCGTGCCGGTCGCTCAGGCGGCCCCAGCCCAGGTTAGACAGCGCGCCGGCCAGCGCCCATATCGCCACAAAGACGCCAGCGACGCTCTGCGGCAGGCCAAGCGTTTCGGTTGCGTAGATGATATAGAACGGCTCGGCGATCTGTCCCGTGCGCCCGAGCAACCGCGTGATAATGAACCAGCGATAGTTGCGATTGGTTCGCAGAAGCTCGGGGGCGCGGCGCAACCCATCAATCATGCGCTGCGGCCGTGCCAGCGCAGGCTGTGGCGGCTCCTTCACCAGTGAGAAACTGCCGATACCAATGCTGAAACAAACCAGGCTGAGGAAAGCCAGTGTACCGAAGTTGCCCGGGAAACCAACCGGGCTGTCGGTGCTAAGCAACCAGCGCACCAGCGTCCCACCCAGGGCGAAGGCGAGCAGCCCGCCCACCAGTTGACGTGTGCCAAAGAAGCGCCCGCGAACCGTGAGTGGAATGACCTTTGCAACCACATCCTGAAATGCCAGGGTGGTCATACCACCGGCGAAATTGAACAGCGTATAAAGGCCGACAATCAGCGCCAGCGCGATCGGCGGCGGCAGCACCGCTGCGCCGAAGATAGCGACGACCAGCAACGCCTGCACGCCCAGGCGCACCAGGCCGATGCGCCGGTAAAACGGCAGGCGGAAGCGGAGCGCCTGCAACCGCCCGCTGACCAGCAGTTGCGGCATGAGATAGCCCATCGTCTGGATCGCCGGCAGCATGCCGATGAGAATCAACGGACCGCCCAGTTGCCGCACAAGGAGCGAGAGTACCAGACCAGGGCTGGTAATCGATTCGCCGATTGTAAATGAGACACCATTTATGACGCCGAACCGGTAGTTGCGTCTGGTGACGGCAAGGGATGCCGGGGGGTCAGGTGAACGTTCGTGATACGCCATGACGATCAGGTGACGACGCGCGCGGTGGTGAGGAATGGCTCAAATCGTCGCACCAGGGTCGCCGGGACGCGACCGACGATCATGGTGCCTTCCGCTTCGTAGCGTTCTTCATCAATCATGCCGCGCTGGTGCCAGAGCGTCACCAGGTCGTTACGGCGATAGGGGATCAGCGCTGCAATCGGCGCCATCTGTACCCGCAGCGCGCGCTCGATATGGGCCAGCAGTGCATCGAGCCCCCAGCCATTGCGCGCCGATACCGCCACATAATCGTCGGGCAGACCGAGCGCCTCGGCGATGCGCCCGACTTCGGCCTCATCAACACCCTGCATCAGATCAACCTTGTTGAGCACGGTCAGGATTGGCCGGTTGCCCACCTCTAGATCACGCAGGGTATCGAGTACGGTTTGCGTCTGCTGCGCGGCGTTGGGATGGGTAATATCCAGCACATGTAGCAACAGGTCGGCCTCGCGTATTTCTTCGAGCGTGGCACGAAATGCGGCCACAAGCTGCGTCGGTAGCTTCTGGATGAAGCCGACAGTATCGGTGAGCAACATCTGCTGGCCACCCGCAAGTTCGACCTGGCGCGTTGTCGGGTCGAGCGTAGCGAACAGGCGGTCCTCCGTGCGCACGCTGGCGCCCGACAGGGCATTGAGCAGCGTTGACTTGCCTGCATTGGTGTAACCGACGATTGCCACGACCGGCAGACCGCTACGCCGGCGACGCTCGCGGTAGACCTCGCGATGGCGGTGCACATCCTCAATCTGCTGTTCGAGCCACTGGATGCGGCGTGCAATCAGGCGCCGGTCAACCTCGAGTTGCGTCTCACCGGGGCCACGCAGGCCGACCACGCCGCCGGCCGAGCCGCCACCACCGCCTGCCTGACGTTCCAGGTGAGTCCACTGGCGGCGCAGGCGCGGCAGCAAATAGCGATATTGCGCCAGTTCGACCTGAACGCGACCTTCGTGGGTATGCGCATGGCGCGCAAAAATGTCCAGAATCAGGCCAGTACGATCCAGCACACGCGCCTGGATCGCGTCTTCGATATTGCGCGCCTGCCCGGGCGTCAGTTCATCGTCGAAGACGACGAGATCGTAGCGCAACTCGGCGCGGAGCGCAGCAATCTCCTCGACCTTACCGGGACCAATGTACTGGCGGGGAAACGGGTGCTTGAGGCGCTGATAGGTGCTGCCAACCACCTCAAGGCCGGCAGTATCGGCGAGCAGAGCAAGTTCTTGCAACGAGTCTTCGGCACTCCAGGCGCTGCGACCGCCGGTCAGTTCGACACCAACGAGAAATGCGCGATCGCGGGGCGGGCGGGTCTCGTGGAGGCGCCGGCCACCGCCGTTGGTGAGGATCGGATCGTCTGTGATCGTGGTGCTCCTTGATACAAGCCTGTTCTGATTGCTTCTATTCTAGCACGCACGACGACGACAGGCAAACGATGAAGGCCAGGCAGCCATTCACCCTTCACGTACTTCCCAAACATCATCAGCGCAACGATCCGGACGCGCGGTGGATCTGCACCTACCGCATCGCTCCGGCGAGTGACGCCACGTCCACGCCCCAGGCGCGCAACTCGGCAGTGACCGAGTCCACCAGCGCGTCCAGGCTCTGCGCCACCGGTTCGCTCAGTTCCAAGCCGGGTTCGATCACCAGCGGTTCAATGCCCCACAACACAACGTGCGGCGGTAAGTGCCCCTGCAGACTGAGAGCCGCCAGCAGTTCTTGTAGCCCTGCCTGGTGCATCGAGAGTTTTAACGCCAGCGCCTGCGGGATCTGCTCATTCTGGAGCCGCACGATGGCGCCGGGCGACCTGCCATGCTGTACGGTGTCAATAATCAGCAAATGGGTGACGCCCTCGAGATACGGCAATAATCCGAGACCAATCGTGCCGCCGTCGAGCAGCGCGACGTCTTCCGGCAGGCG
The DNA here is from genome assembly GCA_013388755.1 of Chloroflexota bacterium. Taxonomy (GTDB): domain Bacteria; phylum Chloroflexota; class Chloroflexia; order Chloroflexales; family Roseiflexaceae; genus JACAEQ01. The sequence goes on along the minus strand of JACAEQ010000108.1, from coordinate 81,076 downwards.
GTAGCGTTCCGCCAGCCGCCCGACGGCGCGCACCCCCACGCCTTCGTCACGCAGGATCATGTTTCCCAGGCCCAGGACGAGGATCGTCGGCATCAGGTTCATTCCTCACTCATCTGCCATCCTCGCGATTGCACGAGGCCCTCGGGCGCATCGCCGTTCACAGGTGCGCGCCGGTGACGCCGCCGGGTGAACCAGAGCATGATCCTGCCGATGATCTCCACCGGCTTCCGGGCTATCACAGCCGCGTGTTTGAGCATACCACTCTCGCCGGTCGGTGACTGTTCGATCCAGTCCGGTTGCTGATGTCTGGGCAGGAACTTGAACCCGCTGAAGATACTCGACATCAGACCATTCCCTTCTTCCAGGTCAATCAGCCAGGCGACGTAGATGTGGTAGAGCGCAAAACAGATCAGCAGCCACATGACGGCGTGGTGAATGAGGCGCATATCCTGCAGCGTGACAAACGCCAGCACCCAGTTGGTCAACCGGTACCAGATACCGACCGGGTGCAACTGGCCATACAGTGTGAAGCCCGTGAAGACGATGACACCATAGAGGAAGACGATAATCATGTAGGTGGTGCCGGCCAGCGCATTATGCCCCGCCACCTCTGGTGGATCGCGACGCAGGAAAAAGTAATACTGCGCCGCGTGTAGCGCATTTCGGCGCCCTTCAGCCGTGAGAAACGGAAACAGGCCACGCCAGCTGGCCCACTGGTTGCCAGCAAACGCCCAGTACGTGCGCAGCACCAGGCTGGCAACGAAGATGAAGGCAAATGCAAAGTGTACAAAGCGCATGGTGCCCATGAAATAGGCGCCAAGCGGCTCACGCGGGCTGACGTTGATATACGGATTCGAGATGTAGTAGCCCGTGAAGGAGAGCACCACGATGCTCAGCACGTTCAGCCAGTGCGTCAGGCGCACCGGTATCTCCCAGACGTAGACTCGTCGGCGCATGGCTACACCTCACTGCACCTTGATACGGGTCATCTCAACGCCTCGCGCATCCACCAGATGCACGGAACATGCCATACAGGGGTCGAACGAATGCACGGTACGCAGGATTTCGATTGGCTGATCGGGATCGGCAACCGGGGTGTCAATCAGCGCCGCCTCGTACGGCCCGCGAACATCGCGTGCATCGCGCGGTGACCCGTTCCAGGTCGTGGGTACCACCGCCTGATAATTCTGAATCTTGCCATCTTTGATACGCACCCAGTGACCAAGCGAGCCGCGTGGCGCCTCGACGGCGCCCCACCCTTCGGCCTCAGCCGGCCAGGTTGCCGGGCTCCACTTCTCACTGTTGTGAATCGTAAGCTGGCCGGATGCCATATTTGCACCCAGTTCGTCGATCCATCCTGGCAGTTGTTCGGCCACTAATGCGGTCTCAACCGCGCGTGCCGCAGTGCGCCCGAGTGTCGAGAAGAGCGCCGCCGGGCCAACACCAAGCTGGCCGAGCACGCCGTTGATCAACTCCTGTGTGCGTTGCTGGCCCGACGCATAACCGATCAGCATACGCGAAAGCGGCCCCACCTCCATTGGCGCATCATCGTACCGCGGTGTCTTGAGCCAGGAATACTTGCTGTCGGTGTTGAGCCACTCATAGGGCGGCTGCGGGCCGGTATAGTTCGGCGTCGTTTCACCACTCCAGGGATGCAACGGATTCTGGTCGCCGTCTGCATAGCGATACCATGAATGAGCCACATACTCGCTGACCTTCTCGTGGCTCACGGGCGCCGGTTTCTGGTCGATGTTTTTGTTGAAGATAACGCCGCGTGGCAGCCAGTAGCTCGCCACATTGCTGTTCTTCGCCGCCGGAAAATCGCCATACGACAGGTAATTACCGACGCCGGCGCCAAGCCCGGCCCACTCTTTGTAGAACCCGGCAATCGCCAGAATATCCGGCAGGTATACCTGCGAGACAAACGCGCTCGCCTCGGCAGCGAGCGCCTTCAGTTGCGCGATTCGCAGTGTGTTGATCGACTGCTGGGCATTTGGATCAACCGGCGCTGCCATGCCACCCACCAGGTAGGTCTGCGGATGGGGGTTCTTGCCACCCAGGATGGCATGCAGCTTGATCACGTCCTTCTGCCATTCGAGAGCTTCGAGGTAATGAGCCACCGCCATCAGGTTTGCTTCCGGGGGCAGCGCATACGCCGGATGGCCCCAGTAGGCGTTGGCGAACAAGCCGAGCTGGCCACTATCAACAAACTTCTGAATGCGATCCTTGACACCCTTGAAATAAGCCGGCGTGGCTCTGGGCCAGTCGGAAATGCTCTGGTTCAGTTCCGCCGTCTTGACCGGGTCCGCCGCAAGCGCGCTGACGATGTCCACCCAGTCGAGCGCATGCAGGTGGTAAAAATGAATAACATGATCCTGAATGTACTGCATGCCGGCGATGATATTGCGCATAAGGCGGGCATTGTCAGGAATCTGGATGCCCAGCGCGTCTTCGACGGCGCGTACCGATGCGAGTGCGTGCACCGTGGTGCAGACGCCACAGATGCGCTGCGCGAAGACCCATGCGTCACGTGGATCGCGCCCGCGCAAGACAATCTCCATACCGCGGAACATGGTTGAGCTGCTCCAGGCGTCAACAACGCGCCCTTTCTCGATCTGCACCTCGACGCGCAGGTGCCCTTCAATGCGCGTGACCGGGTCAATGGCAATCCTTGCCATGGCATCCCTCCCGCTCTGATGGTCTGTGTAACGCTGCTACGTCTGTTACTGCGTGTCGCCGTTACGGCGATCCTCGCGCTCATCGAGTACACCGAGCGCAATAGCGCGTTCTGGTTCGGTGGTTGCCGGCTCGGTGGCCGGCGCTTCGCCCGGTTTGACCGGCCCGGCGATCTGTTCGACAACATCCATCGCGCGACTGGCCGCTTCAACGAGGGTTTCGGCGCCATCGTGCGCGGTGATAGGTTGTGAGCGGGCGCGGAGGGCGCTGGCGACAGCGTGAACGGTCGCGCCGCCAACAACGGCGCCAACCGCCACGGCACCGACCGTGTCAGCGGTCGCTTCAACGCCGAACCCCTCCACATTCGGCAGGCGACCATAGACAGGCGCCATCTTGTCCCAGAAGCGCTCCGACATGCATCCGACGCAGCCATGCCCGGCTCCGATCGGCCAGTAGGATGTGCCGTTCCAGCCGACCGAGGGGCAGTTGGAGTTGGTTTCCGGCCCTTTGCATCCCATTTTGTACAGGCACCAGCCGAGACGATGCCCTTCGTCGCCCCAGCTTTCAACGAAGCGCCCGGCATCAAAATGCCCGCGGCGCTCGCAGTTGTTGTGAATGAGCTGGCCATAGGCGAAGAATGGCCGGCCCTGCTCATCGGTGGCCGGCAGTTGTTTGAATGTCAGGTAATGGACGATCACGGCGGTGATATTGACGACGTTGGCAGGACAGCCGGGCATGTTGATCAGGTTCTTCAGCCCCGGTACGGCATCCCGTACACCGACGGCTCCGGTGGGGTTGGGATCGGCGCCTGGCCAGCCGCCATCCCAGGCGCATGCACCGACCGCGATCGTGGCCAGTGCATTGGAACAGACCCGCTCGGCGATACTCAACGCCGTATGGCCGTTGATGGTGCAATAGATGCCGCCGGCAGCCGTAGGAATCGACCCCTCCACAATTGCGATGTACTGGCCGGGGTGGCGCTCCAGCGCCTCATCAAGCGAACGCTCGGCACGGTGGCCGGCGGGCGCCATAATTGTCTCGTGATATTCGAGACTGATCTGCTCCAGCACAATGTCGGCGACGCCTGGGGAAGCAGCGCGCAGGAACGACTCCGTGTTGCCGGCACAATCCTGGAACTCGAGCCAGATCACCGGCAGACGTTCGCTGGTGTTCATGGCCCTGGCAATGCGGGGCGTAAAGATCGACGGGAGCGCGAGCGTTGCGGTCATAGCGCCGCAGAACTTGAGGAACTGGCGGCGTGAGATGCCACGTGCCGATAGGCGTTCTTCCAACGTCAAAGGTCGAGCAGGCATACGATGACCTCCCCGGCTTGCGTATTCGGTTGTTACGCGCTGATTAGATAACGTTGTTGCGGAGTAGGGGGTAAGATGATTGGAAGGAGTATAGCAGCCGATTGTCGGCTGCGAGTAATTGTTTATCTACCAAAGATTAATAAGAAGTAACTGACACGACGTACGCGGTGGCGTACCAGCAGGGTGGCCTGGCGAGCGGCACGCCCGCCAGAGTCAATCATCCGGCGGCGGGAAGGCAGTCGCAACGTGCAAAAGAACGCCAGCCCGCCGCCGGACAGGCCCTGGCATGCGCCCGGCTGGCCGATTGCACACGTGACTGCTGACTCCAGTAACTGAGGCCTATCCGAATACCGGATGGCTGGATGTCATAGCGATCTCCGTAGCAAACGCCGAGATTGCTTCAGCCACGCTGCAAGCGGTCGCTCGCGCTCCGCACAATGACAGGCGGCGTGGCGTGTTGCGGATCAGGACCACTCCTGCTAGCCGATTGCGTAACCCCGCTCAATCAGAAACGGTGGCTCGTCCCCGGCAGGTGACCCATCAAACTCGCGCGCCGCCAGGTGCCCGGCAAAGACGGCCTGGGCGATGACGTTTGGCGCGTCGGCATCGCCAATCACACGCAGGGTACGAATGCGGCCGCCAGCGTGCGCGGGCGCCAGGCCAGTTGCCAGCGTGTCGCGCGGCAACCGGTCCGTAACCAGCACCACTGCATCACACGCCACCTCCGCAACACGCCCGGTCAGGGTATCGCTCACCATGACCGTGCCATGATGGATCGCGCTGAGGGCGCTGCGTGTGCGCAGTGCAACGCCAAGTTCGAGCAGACGGCGCTGGATGCGTTCCTGTTCGAGCGTGAACTGCGTCCAGTACGAGATCATTGGTGCAGGTGTGCAGAGTGTGACGGCGCACCCGTGACGCGCCAGCAACTCCGCAAGAACTCCACCCATGTAGTAGTGATCATCATCGTACACGACAACTCGACCGGACGGCAGCCGCTCGTCCATGAGGTCGTCGGGCGTGAATACGGACGGAATATCGTGACCGGGGATCGGGTGATGTAGTGTGCGGCCCATACCATCGCGCCGCCAGGTCGCCCCGGTTGCAATGATCACGTGTTCGAACCCGCTCTCAAGCACATCATCGGCCGTCATGGGATTACCGGGTAACAGCGTGACATCTGGCAACTTTGCGATCTGTGTCAGGCGCCAGTCAACCACGCGGCGCCATTCGATCAACCCGGGGAGGCGCGCCTCGCGCACGACGCGCCCGCCTGGCTCACGGCGTGCCTCGACGAGGGTTGTCGCATAACCGCGCTGGCCGAGTGCACGGGCGCATTCCAGGCCGGCCGGTCCGGCGCCGATCACGAGTACCTCCGCGTCGCGCTTTCTGGGGGCGATCGTCTCAGGATGCCAGTTGCGCCGCCATTCCTCACCCATGGTCGGGTTCTGGGTGCAACGGATCGGCGTACACTTGTTATCCCCCGTGACGCAGATATTACAGCCGATGCACTCACGGATGTCTTCGATGCGGCCTTCTTTGATCTTGAGCGGCAGGAACGGATCGGCGATGGATGGGCGCGCCGCGCCGATCAGGTCGAGGATGCCGCGGCGGATGGCCGATACCATGGTCTCGGGCGAGGTGTAACGTCCGACGCCGACGACCGGCTTGCTGGTGAGGCGCTTGACGAATGCGATGTATGGTTCCTGGAAACCCTCTTTTTCAAAGCGCGAGGTCGCCGAATCATTGCTCCAGCCGGCAATATTGACATCCCACAGGTCCGGCAAGTCGGCCAGCATGGCAACGATCTCATACGCTTCGCCCTGGCTGCTCAGACCGTCGTCACCAAGCAGTTCGTCAACCGCCAGGCGCGCCGCAACCGCGCAGACATCGCCGACTGCATCTTTCGTCTCTTCAATCAGCTCGCGGAACAGGCGAACACGGTTGGCAAGGCTGCCGCCATACGCATCGGTGCGGTCATTGTAGCGGCGTAGCATGAAATGCATCGCCAGGCTGAGACCGTGGCCGGCATAGCAATAGACGATATCGAAGCCGGCGCGCTTTGCGCGCAGTGCCGCGTTCCGGTGCCAGCGCCGCACATTGCGAATATCTTCCAGATCCATGCGGCGCGACTGGCCAGGCTCGAAGCCGGTGCCACCCATAAGACCAGCCGAGCGCGGCCCGATCGATGGCGTGCGCGAATAGTAGTTGGGCGCGTCATGGCCATTGTGCGTCAGTTCAATACCGGCAAGCGCGCCATGGCGATGCACCGCCTCGGCCATGAGCGCCAGCGGCGGGATATCGTCATCGCTCCACAGCCGGCCCTCGAAGTAGGGAGCAAGGTCGCTGCTGTGATGAATCTCGACCTCTTCGGTACAGACGACGCCCCAGCCACCTTCAGCTTTGATACCGCGCATTTCTGCCAGGGCGCGCGGCATACGATACCCCATGCCGTTGCAGTGCGGCACCTGGTAGAAACGGTTCGGTGCCGTCACCGGCCCGATGCGGATGGGCTCGAAGAGAAGAGCGTATGGATGTGTCATAGCTGCTCACCAGAACGACAACAGGTGACTGCCTCGGCAAGCGCCTATTGTAGATCAACTCGAGCATACCACGATAGCAGCCTGATCCCGGGTTGTTGGTGTCTGGTTGCCGGTTCCGGGTTGTGCCCGATCAACAATCTGCAATCACGTCTGGAGGGGTCTTGACTTATTGTGAGAATAACACTATAATAGGTGTCATAGTGACACTAATTCGTTGTACGCCTATCAGGCACGATCGAGGAGGCCAACATGCTGCCGATTGGATACTTCAAAGCCGAGCCGACCGAATATGTGCTGGCATACTCCGGTGGCACAATCGTTCGCCATGGCCCGGGCAAATCCTTCTGGTACTGGCGACCGAGCACATCCATTGTGCTCATCCCGATGGCTACCACCGATGCGCTTTTCGCGCTGAATGAGACGACCGGTAATTTTCAGGCGGTGACCGTGCAGGGCCAGATCACCTATCGCATTGTTGTGCCCGATACCGTCGCCAGGCTGCTCAATTTCACAATCGATCCGCATACGCGCGTCTACCTGTCAGACGACCCGGATCGTCTGCAGCAACGGATCATCAATATCGTTCAGGCGCATGTTCGTAGCGAACTCCGCCGTCTGACGCTCGAAGAGGCTCTGCGCTCTTCGGATGTACTGTTACAGCGGGTACAGGCGCGCATCCAGGAGGAACAGGCGCTGGCAGCGATGGGTGTCGCCTATGTGAGCCTGTTCTTTACCTCGGTCAAAACCACGCCGGACATGACCAGGGCGCTTGAGGCCGAATACCGCGAGGCGCTCCAGCAGCGCGCTGACCAGGCGATCTATGCGCGACGCGCCGAGGCTGTCGAGCAGGAGCGCAAGATCAAGCAGAATGAGCTTGCGACATCGGTCGATCTTGAGGAGCGGCGTCGCCAGCTTGTTGACCTGCAGGGCGAAAATGCGCGCAAACAGGCTGAACTCGAAGCCGAGGCGATGCGCGCGCAACTGGCGCCGTTCCAGGATCTCGATCAGCGACTGGTCCTGGCGCTGGCGTTCCGTGAGTTCGCCGGCAATGCCCAGAAGATCGGCAATCTGACGATTACTTCGGAGATCCTTGAGCAGTTGTTGCGTAGCTGATGACCGGCACCCGGTCCCTATTCGGAAGGGGCAGATCCATGATTGACACCATCGTTGTCGTCACGCGCAAAACCCAGCTCGAGGAACTTGTACTGCGGCTTAATTCTCGGGCCCAGGCGCGTTTCTACCTCGAACAGAATGGTGTATCGTTCACCGACTATGAACAGGCGGACTCTCGGTATCACCAGTCGGTCGAGATGGTCTTGCGCCGGCTACCGCGCGGTGTGAAGCGCCAGGTGATCGATCGCGACATGCTGCCGACGTACCAGTTTGGTACGCGCGATCTGGTGCTGACGATCGGCCCGGACGGGCTGGTTATCAACACGGCGAAATATCTGGCCAGCCAGCCGATTCTGGCCGTTAACCCCGATCCCTCGCGCATTGATGGGGTCCTGATCCCCTTTGGTGTTGCCGAGGCCGGTGAGTGGGTCGTCCGCGTGCTGGAGGGCAAGGCGCACGTCTCGCGGCTGGCGATGGCGCGGGCGACGCTCAACGACGGCCAGACGATGGACGCGGTCAATGATCTCTTCATTGGCGCGCGGACGCACGTCTCGGCGCGTTACAGCCTGGAGCTGGCCGGGCGGCGCGAGGATCAGATTTCGAGCGGAATCATCGTCTCGACCGGTGCGGGTTGTACCGGATGGATGCGCTCGGTGGCGACCGGCGCATGGCAGGTGGCGCGCCATTTTGTGGAGCTTGAGGGTGAGCCGCCGGGGCCGGCGCAGCTTGCGCTCGGCTGGGAAGCGGAGCGCCTCTGGTTTGCCGTGCGTGAGCCATTTGTCTCGAAGATATCGCAGGCGAACCAGGTGTTCGGCCAGATCGTAGCCGGCGAGGAACTTGTGATTACCTCACGTATGGCAGATTACGGGGTCATCTTCAGCGACGGGATCGAATCTGATCACCTGGCGTTCAACACGGGCCTCATCGCCCGGATCGGGGTGGCGGATCGTCGTGTGCATCTGGTGGCTCGCGAGTTATCTGAATAGTTGATCGCCGGGAGCGCGGGCAGTGTGCGTACAAGAGGCGCGCGCTCCCGGCGGCTCACAGCGCGCCATGGGCGGGGATGGCATTGGCGCGCGCAATGATGGCGTAGAGCGCCGCCGACGGGCGCATGCGTCGTTCACCGGTCCGTTCATTCAGCGCGTAGAGCCCGAAGCGCAGCCCCCATCCTTCCGCCCACTCGAAGTTGTCTACCAGCGACCAGACGAAGACCCCGCGCACATCAACCCCTTCGCGTATGGCGCGGTGTACTGCTTCGAGGTGGTGCAGCAGAAAACGCGGGCGCTGATTGTCATCCTCGTCGGGCAGGCCGGTTTCCGTCACATAGATCGGCAGCTTCAGCCAGCGATAGACGCGCTTGAGCGCGCGGTACAGGCCATTCGGATAGATCTCGCCGAAAGCACCCAGCATGCCGGAGTCGCTCTGCTCGACGTGCGCCGGGGTGAAGCGGCGGATGAACAGATGATACGGGCGGCGCAGATCGAAGGCAATATGGTCGCGGCTATAGTAATTCAGGCCAAAGAAGTCGGACGTTGCGCGTAGACGTCGTAGCACGAGGCCATTCACCAGGTAATCATACATGACCGTGGTAAGCACATCGTGGCTCGCCGGCGACGCAGGATCGAGGATACGCTTGTGATGCACAATACCGACGCGGTGGGCCGGATGCAGGCCGCGCACGGCGCGCGCCGCCAGTTCGTGGCCGCGCATCAGGTTGCCGAAGGCGCGTAGTGCCAGGAGGATGTTCCGCCGGCCCGGTGGCCAGTCTCCCTGAAGATAACTGAGGGCCGAATAGACAGTTGGCTCATTAATGGTACACCAGAGGTTGCACAGATCGCCCAGGGCATCCACGGCGCGTGCAACAAAGCGCGCAAAACGTTGTGGTGTGGTGGAATGCAGCCAGCCACCCTGTGCTTCGAGCCAGAGTGGGTTGGTGAAATGGTGCAATGTGACCATTGGCGTCATTCCGCGCCTGCGGATGCCATCGAGGATTGCACGGTAGCGGCGTATCGCCGCCGGATCGAAGCGCCCTTCTTGCGGCTCGATCCGGCTCCACTCGATCGACATGCGGTGAGCGTTGGTCCCCATGGCAGCGGCGCGATCGAGGTCGCCTTCGGCATCGCGCCACCAGCCGCAGGCGTCGCCGGAGACGTCGCCATGCCAGCAGCGTCCCTGCTGTTCCCAGGCCCACCACTGGTTATTGGTATTCTGCCCTTCGACCTGATGCGCGCTGGTGGCCGTGCCCCAGAGAAAGCCAGACGGAAAACGGAGTGGTTCCGGGAGATGCGTATGCCCGGGCCACACACGTGGCGCCGGATGAAGATCGTATTGAATGGTCATTGGCTGGAAGTTACCCTGTGGACGTATGTTGTTCCGGGAAGTATACCACGTTCTGCTGTGATCTGGGGAAGGAAGGAGCATTATGGCGATGCGCCATTGTTAAACGCGTGCGGGTTGGCGCGCATCAGGTCATCCACACTGCGAAACCCTTGCAGAACGAGCGGCGTTCCCAGGCTGCCGAGCGCGACAATCGGGCCGGTCACCATGAATGTATAGCGACCGGTGCGTTTCGGATCGGGCAGGGAACAATAGCGGGCGAACCCTTCCTTGCCCAGTTCGGTCTCGACATACTCGCGATCGGCGCCGAGTTTGAACCCCTGGCCGAAGATCTTGACCTGCAACTGGCGCAGAATGGTCTTGTCGAAATCGTGGAGTGTCTGGGTGACAAACATCCAGCCAACGCCGTATTTGCCGGTCATCCGGATACTCTGCGCCAGCAAGGTGCGCGTGCGGGCGCCATCGCCGGTTTCAGCGGCATGTTCCCCGGCGAACAGGTGGGCCTCATCGAGGAGCACCAGCGCATTCGACATCTGCCCGTTCTGGAACGAACGGTGGATGACCTGGCGCAGACGCGTCAGGATTTCGTTCAGCAGGAAGTAGGGGGTGTCGGCGACGTTTTCCTGGGCAAATGAGAGTACCACAACGGCGCGTTCGGCCAGTACCTGCTGGATCACGTGGGAGAGTGGCCGGCGCCCACCTGGTTCGGTGCGGAACCGTTGCAGCGCTTCGTCCCAGAGCCGGTGCAAACGTGGCTCGTCAAGGGTATAGCGCGCGAGCACATCGGCGGCGCGTTGCCCTTCGCCTGGCGTCGTGCCGGGGCGCGTGGCATAGATCACGTCCGCAAAACGCGCCAGGTCCTTCACCAGCAATGGCAGATCGGCGGCATTCAGATCACGGATCGGGCGGCGGCGACCGGCAGCGTCGGTGAGTTCGGCGAGCAGCCCGGCCAGGCGCTCGGCGGCTTCCCGTTCTTTGTGTGCACCTTTGAACCCCAGGCTATCGAAGAAGCCGGCACGGCGCAGGAGCTCGGTCAATGCCTCGGGCCCTTCGAGGGCAACGTCATCGGTTGTCAGCGCCAGCGCCTCGCGACGGCGGCGCAAGCCGGCCAGCAGGCGCCGGATGCTGAAATCCACCCGGTGGTCGCCGGCGGCGAAGCGATCACGGCCAAACTCCCCCTGCGGGTCGATCACCAGCAGGCCCAGTTCCGGATTGGCGGCAAACCCGGCCAGCAACTGGGCGGCCAGGATCGACTTGCCGCTGCGCGTCTGGCCAAAGATGCCGAGCATCACCGCCTCACCGAATCCACCTCGTTCAGTGGCACCGAAGTGGCGTAGCGTCAATGGCACCGGTAACCCGTCGCCTGGTGACTGGCCGGCATAGAAGATCCCCGGCTCGGTGTGTACCAGGTCCTGCAACGTCGCTGCGTCGGCTGGATATACCGGCGTACCTGATGGCGGCGGCGTTGAGAGGGTAGTTCGCCGGACGACGTGCCCCTGGTCGTCAAGCAGAAAGACACCCAGCGCCGAGAGCTGCGCTGCCGTCAGGTCGCTTTCGCCGGAGAGGGCCGGCAGTGCGCCCTGGTGTTTGATCACGGCGCGGATCACCGGGTCCTCATGCCAGCGATTACGTGTGATGATCCCGCCAAGCTGGCAGAGCGCACGCTTGCGGTACGTCTTGCCATTGAAACGTTCGGCAACCTCGAATGTCACCCAGGCATGATCGAGCGCCCGGTCGCGCGCCGTCTCAAGAATGTCGACCGTGAAATGGGTGGTTGAGTTGGGGCTGCCGATCACCGCGACCGGTGCGGCAACAACGGGCCGCGCCGCCGGGTGCATGGCAAATGGTTCCTGGCTCTCTCGCAGCGAGCGCATCGTACTCCGAACGAAAATGCTAAACACTTGTTCTGAGTATACCAGTCAGCAGTGCGCAAATCAAGAGGGGTGTGGCAACGATTCATACGGATTTTCGCCGCGCTGCAGGCGCAAGTTGATCGCGTCAATCACTGCGGGCAACTCTGCAACACTCTCGATGACATAATGAGCGCCGGTGGCGCGCAACCTGGCCGTGATCGGGGCCAGGCGCGCGGCGAGTTCCGCCGGGTTGAGGATCGCGGCTTCGGCTGCGCTCAGCCCGGCCTCATTGCCGGTGCGGCTGACGGCCACGCTCCATGCACCGGCGTTTATCCCTTCCGCAACATCCGGTACGGTGTCGCCGACCTTGACGATTGCAGCCGGCGGATAGACATTGAGCCGCTCAGCCGCGCGAAACAGCATCCAGGGCGCCGGGCGGCCAGCACGCACGTCGTCCGGGCAGATGATGGCATCCGGGGCAAATCCCTCGCGTGCGGCAACCGGCGCCAGGGCATCCATGATTACGCGCGCATAGCCGGTGGTCGAACCGATCGCCAGGCCGCGTTCCCGGCAGGCGGCGACCGTCTCTGCCGCACCTGCAATAAGCGTCGCGTGGCGCAGGGTCGCGGCGATCTGAACCTCAAGCGTTGCCTCGAACAGTGCGCGCGCGTCCTCCTCGCGCCAGTCACGACCCGTCACGGCGCGCCACCTTGCGGCGATCTCCGGCATGCGGAGGATGGCGCGAATATGGTCGAGCTTCGCCAGCCCCATCGGCGCGCGCGCTTGCTGCCAGGTGATGGCGATACCCTGGCGGGCGAATGTTTCGATAAACACCTCTGCCGGAGCGAAGCAGCCATGGTCAACGACGGTGCCTGACCAGTCGAATACCACAGCCCGCAATGGCCCGCTGAATCGCGCGACAGCGCGCTGATGCATGGCGGTTGTCTCCCTTCAATCTGCCGAAGCCAGGATGCGCTGTCACACCACACCGCTGCACGGCTCCTCAGGGTGCTGTCATCCTGGACGAACGACTGCTACCAGATAGTACAGACGCGAGAGTACCCGGCTGATGGTATCATGGCGAGCGGCAGTGTGCCACCGACGCTTTTCAAGGAGTATGCTGTGGTTATTCGTGCCGGGCGTAGTCTTGCCGCGCTCCTGATCTTCCTTCTGGTGCTTGCCGCGTACCCGGCGGCGCCCGCTGTCGCAATGGAGCGCACTGATGCCTTTGAACCGGACGGGTGCATGTTCGAGTTGCCGGCCAGTGCCGTTGAGGGGCGTGATGTCGAGTGTGGCTGGCTACGCGTGCCGGAGCGCCACGCACAGCCGGATGGCCCGGCCATTCGCCTGGGGGTGGCGATTGTCAAGTCCCGTGCCGCCGATCTGCAACCCGACCCGCTGATCATGCTCCAGGGCGGCCCCGGCGGTTCGACCATCGACACCTACATGCAGGTGCTCTTTGCGCCGGGAAGCCGTCTGCGCGATCTTGACCGCGACATCGTCCTGTTTGATCAACGAGGCACGCTCTATACCGAGCCATCACTGATCTGTACCGAGCAACTGGACCTGGTTGAGCGAACGATCGAACAACGCCTGACGTATGACGAAGCCGAACAGCTATCGTTTGCGGCTGCAACGGCCTGCTACAACCGGCTGGCCGGCGAGGGGATCGACCTGGAGGCGTACAACAGTATCGAAAACGCTGCCGATGTGGCTGCGCTGGTCAGCGCGCTGGGGTACGATCAGATCAACCTGTACGGTGTCTCCTACGGCACACTCCTGGCGCAGCACGTGATGCGCGATCATCCCGGCATCCTGCGGAGCGTCGTTCTCGACGCCGTGGTGCCGACCAGTGTGAACTATATCACCGAGTCGCCGCGCGCCGAGGACCGGGCGTACACTGAGCTGTTCAACGCCTGTAACGCCGACGCCGGCTGTCGCGCCGCCTATCCGGACCTGGAGCAGACGTTTTTTGCTACCATTGAACGACTCAACCGCGAACCGGCCCGGGTTGCGATCACCGATGATGAAACCGGCAGATCATATAACGCCGTTCTCGATGGCGATAGCTTTGCCGGTGTCATGTTCCAGTTGATGTACGCCTCAGGTTTTATTCCGGCGTTGCCTCGGATCATCAACGACGCGACACGCAATGATTTTCGCGTGCTGGCACAGGTCTTGCCATTGATCGTCTTTGACCGTACCTTCAGCCTGGGCATGCACTATACCGTCATCTGCGCCGAAGATGCCGATTTCTCCGTCAGTGACGCGCCGCTCAACAACCTGCGCCCGTTCATCGCCCTTGATGGTCGCCGTGGTCTCGAAAGCTACCTGGCGCGCTGTGGGGTCTGGAAGGTGAAAGAACTCGGTCCGGTAGTGGATGCGCCGGTCGTGAGCGATATCCCGACCCTGGTGCTGTCGGGGCGGTTCGACCCGATCACACCGCCGGAGTTTGGCGATGTGGTGGCGCGTACCCTGAGCCGGGCATATGTGTATAGATTTCCTGATACCGGCCACAGCGCCGTTGGATCGAGCGCATGTGCCGACTCGCTGCTGCGCGCATTTCTCGATGATCCGCTGCAACCGCCGGATGCAGGCTGTGTCGCCGCAGGCGAGCCGCCACGCTTTGTCTCGCCGGCGACGGTGATCCTCACGCCGGTGACATTTGCGCTGGCATCGCTCGATCCGGGCGGTATGGTGCCGTTTGGCGCGTTTCTTGGTGCGCTGGCCCTGTTGCTGTCGGCGTGGGTCGTCTGGCCGCTGGCCTGGATCATCCGCCTGCTTAGCCGCGAGCGACCACCGGAACAGCGTGCCGGCGCTTCGTTTGCTCGCTGGCTGGCGGTGCTGGCAGGAGCCGTGGGGCTGGCCTTCGTCGCTGTGACGCTGGTGGCGATTGTCCGGATGGCGCTGGCAAACGATGCCACGATCTTCTATGGATTGCCCCGCTCACCGCTGCTTGTCGCAACCATCTGGATGTCTGGGGCTGCCGCTCCGGCAATGATCGTGTGCGCCACGCTCGCCTGGCCGCGAGGGTGGTGGTCCGTTCCGGGGAGGGTTTACTATGCGTTCCTGGCGCTTGCCGCGACAGGGTGCGCCGTGTCGCTGGGCTGGATGGGCCTGTACGCCTGACGGCGCCGCCACTGCCGGACGAGATCTCGCGCCTGGAGCGCGGGACATGGTACGAGCCACGCGGTATGGTTCCGGCAAGGTCGTGGACCGCTACCATACAATGGAGTCCCTATGACCGGAGTGATCAATGTTGCTGTGATCGGTGCCGGGCGTATCGGTCAGATCCACGCCACGAACCTTGCCCGGCACATTGCCGGCGCGCGGCTGGTCGCCATCGCCGATATGCGTCTGGCCGCGGCAACCGATCTTGCACGTCGTCTCAACGTGCGTGCCGTAGATGACCATCGCGCCCTGTTCACCGATGCATCCGTGGACGCGGTGATCATCTGTTCCTCCACCGATACCCACGCACCGTTCATTGCCGAAGCCGCAATGAGCGGCAAGCAGATCTTTTGTGAAAAACCGATCGACCATGACCTGCAGCGTATAGACGCAGCGCTTGATGCCGTCAACCGCGCTGGCGTCATGTTGCAGGTCGGCTTCAACCGGCGCTTCGATCCCGGATTTCGCGCCGCACGCGAGGCCGTGGCCGTCGGGACGATCGGTACGCCGCACCTGGTGCGTATTACCAGTCGTGACCCGGCACCGCCGCCGATTGACTACATCAAAGTATCCGGCGGGCTGTTCCTCGACATGACCATCCACGACTTCGACATGGCGCGCTTCCTGCTTGGGGATGAGGTTGTCGAAGTGTACGCGGTGGGCGGCGTACTGATTGACGACGCGATTGGCGCGGCAGGCGACATTGACACGGCTGTAGTGACATTGCGCTTTGCCGGTGGTGCGTTTGGCGTGATTGACAACAGCCGGCGCGCAGTGTATGGCTACGATCAGCGGGTGGAAGTATCTGGCGCCGCCGGAGCAGTGATGGTCGGCAATCGCGCACCGCATACTGCGGTTGTGAGCACGGTGGACGGTGTGCATGCGCCAAAACCGTTCCATTTTTTCACAGAGCGCTACGCTGAGGCCTATGTGGCCGAGATGCAGGCGTTTGTCGACGCGGTGCGCGGCGGGCGCGAGGTGCCCGTCTCAGGGGCCGATGGGCGCGCGCCGGTGGTGCTAGCGCTGGCAGCGCAACGCTCACTCGCCGAAGGCCGCCCTGTGCGGATAGCCGAGATAGATAGCGGAAGTAGCTAACCAAAGCAGAACAGGGGCAGGAACGCATCCTGCCCCTTCTCCGATCTCCTTCTCAGACCTGACACTTATGCAAGCCGGCGGCGCATCACCAGGCCAGCGCCGATCAGCGCAACCGCCGCAACCAGGGCGATCAGCGCCACGTTCGACTCACCACCCGTGCGCGGCAGTGCAGCCGGAGCCGCCGGAGTCGTCACTGCGACCTCCACCTTGATGTTCGCCAGCTCACCGACCGCGAACACATCGTAGATCTTGCCGGCCTCGAGGCGCGTGCCCTTCAGGTCGAGCACAACCGCATCCGCGCCTGCCGGAGTCACCTGCAGGTCATAGCTGCCCGCATCAACCGGCAGGTAGCTGCTCGCCTGTGGGAACGCCAGGTTCGGGATCAACGTCGGGCCACCGGCAACCTTGATGTCCACCGCCGGCGCATCCGGCGAGAAGTGGATCACGCGTACGTGCGCCTTGCCAGCCGCCGGAGCCGACAGGTTGTCGGCCAGAATGGTCGCCTTGATATCCGCCAGTTTGCCCGTCGCCGCAATCGTGTATGCCTTGCCAGCCTCAACCCGGACGCCCTTCGCATCAATGACGACCGGCGACGTCGCACCTGCCGGAACAACCTGAATATCATAGCTGCCGGCCGGCAGATCCAGGTAGTCGCTTGCAGCGAAGAACGGGACGTTGGTCAGCGCCTTGTTGCCATTCACGATGACGTCAACCGCCGGCGCGTCGGGTGACGCATGGACGACACGAACCTTCGCCGTACCGGCCTGCGCGAACGCTGCCGGAGCGATGGCCAGCGCGAGCAGCGCGCCGAGCACGATGAACAACCACGACTTGTTTCGCATGACGAGAGTATCCTCCTTCAAAAATGATGTGCTGCCGGACAATCCTGTGCAGCTCCTGTTCACTTTCATTACAAGTAACGGAACATGTACGAAATCGGATCTCTCATACGACGCTGAATTGCGAAAGGAGGGAGAAATTCCCGCGATCGCCAGAGAAGAAAGACTCATATGTGGTGTCGGGCCAATCGCTCATACAGCTCGACAAAGCCGCGTCCGAGTTGTTCGAAGCTGAAGTGGCGTACGATCTTGTCGCGCCCGAACTCGCCAAAGTGGCGGCGTAACGCCGCATCCTCGCCGAGCCGCCGCACTGCCCTGGCATACTCGGCCACATTGTCCCGCTCGCAGAGCAGGCCGCTCATTTCGTGGTCAACCACTTCAGGCAGCGCAGACACCCGGGTTGTGACCACCGGACGACCGCATGCCAGCGCCTCGGCCTGGACGATGCCAAATCCTTCGAGCCGCGACGGTGCCAGGAGCATGTCGCACGACTGGTAGGCTGCGACGAGGCCCACGCGATCGGGCGCACCGATCGGGATCATGCGTGGATGGGGTGGGCGATCTATGGCGCCCTGAAACCCGCTGGTATAGTAGAGGAGGTAATCGTCCGGCAGCAGATCAAGAATCCGTGGCAGCAAATCAAACCCCTTGCGTCGCGTCCGGTTTCCGACAAACAGGAGCCGGATTCGCCCGCCTTTCTCGGGCAGTCCGTCGGTTCGCCGCTGCATATCGGGGGTTGGTACAAAGGCGTCGGTATCGATCCCATCATAGATGATGCTGGTATTGGTAAACCCGTAGGTACGGGCGACCTGCTGCTGTGTATAGCGTGAGACGCAGACGACGGCATCGGCGGAGCTGATTGACCACCAGTCGTAACGCGCTTCGACGAGGCGGTAGAAGAGGCGTTGTGCCGGCGTGCTATATGGTTGCAGATCCGGGTCGGTGGTCAGGTGGTGAACGGTCGTTACCAGCGGGCGACCAGGTGCGCGCAATGCAAATGCAACGCGCGAACGCCCCTGAATGACATCAAACCCTTTCCACCACCCGCGGGGCAGGCCACGAGGAATGAGCGCGGGAAGGAAATTGTAGATTTCCGGCAGGCGCAACAACTCGGCGCGTGGCGCGCCATAGCGCCGAACCGAGCGGGTGATATTCTGAATGCCGAAATCGACCCCGCCGCGGCCAACTGGCGAAATGTAGAGTGGACGAATCATACCGGAGGAACGCAATAGATACGTATTTGTTCACATTCTCCGCTCGCGCCGCTGGATTGCTTCGCTTCGCTCGCAATGCCACCCAACCATCCGTTATTCGGATAGGCTCTCAATCTTCAACCGGTTTCTCAACGACAATAAAATAACTGCCCGAGCGCAGACGACCGAAGAGCCACAGATCGAGCTCCATCAACAGTGTCACGGCAAGCAGCGCATAGTACACCAGCCCACGACTCTCGAGGTATCCGCGCATTCTCCGGCGCGCCCGAATCTCGCGTGCCGTGCCGTCTCTTACCTTGCCGTTCCCCTGGTTCCCCGTTTTTCTATCGCCGCGTCTCCCCAGCGCTGCTTCACCAAGCTTCATCAGCACATGTTCGACAAAGCTGGTGAAAACACTGTTCCAGAACACGACGCGAACCGGGCGCAGCCCGGCGCGCTGCATGGCATCGAGCACGTCGTTCCATGTCGCCAGCGCTTTGACATGATCCGACTTGCGCCGCGCTTCGCGCTCGAAATCATAGACACCGGCGTGTACGAACTGGCGTCCTAGCCAGCGGCTGGCATTCACCAGCGGCTGCAGGCTGGACGGATCGCGTGTATTCGAGAACGCGAGAAATCGGCCACCAGGGCGCAACACCCGCGCCGTTTCCGTGAGATAGGCATCAATGACATCGCGTGGAAAGTGCTCGAGCACATCAATGGAGAATGCCTTGTCAAAGCTGTTGTCGGCAAATGGCAGGCAACGCGCGTCCGCCTGCGTCAGCGCCACTCGTTCGATGGCAGCGTCGGCAAACATGGTCGCCGGGTCCGCGCCAACCATCAGTCGTACCCGGTCAACGTTCCATGCGGCAAACTTGGCTGTCCCGCAGCCACTATCAAGCACGGTGTCGCCGGGTCCCAGTTCAAGTAAGCGAACGAGCGCGCGGTTCCGCACGCCGGCTGCCAGCAACGGCGGTGCCAGTTCGCGGTAGTCAAGCTCGCCGGCCAGCTCTTCCTCTTCGCTGACGTACTTTGAAACATACTCAAAGCGAACGCCTCGCGGCATGAAATCAATGTACCCGTCGTGGCGCGGATAGTTCGAATGGCAGGCGATGCAGGCAACCCCTGCTTCAGTGACGACCAGGTTGCGTGAACCGCAGGTAGGGCACTGGAGCAGGCGGTACAGATCGTATGGGATCATCCTGATGACACACGTGCAAATCCGGGGCTTGCGCGCTCCCCGGATCCTCGGCTACAATGGAACGGCACGGCGCGCCTGAGCATACCACCATGTCGGCGCCTGCGCAAATGTTACGTGAGATCTGGTGTCGTTCGCCCGCGGCAGCGCTGACCGCGGAATGCACGGCCCGTGGTGGCTGTGCGCCATGCTTCGCCGCTGGTATGCTCGGCGGAGGCCCTGTTCTTGCGCGAGAACCGGGTGCGGAAGGCACGAGAGGTAGTAAGCGAGGGCCTATGTTACATGTGTGGAAGGACGAAGGCGTCCGCGTCCAGCCGAGGCGACGGTCCATCAAAGGATGCATTGGTGTGCGCATCCGGCCGTTCCGGCAGACGGACGAAGAGTATGCAGCAGTCGCAGCGATCGTGGCCCGCGCGCCTGTTGATGAATTGTGTGATTTTGAGTACGGCCACCCCGCTGATCTCCGCGCATTCGATGCGGGTTTTGATCCCGACCATCTCCCGCGCCGCTACGTTGCCGTCGCCCCCGACGGTGCGATTGTCGGGTATGCGCATACGTTCCCCACGACGTGGATTGCAGAGCCGGGCGGCTTCTGGGCGGCAACACGCGTTACTGCACCATACCGCCGGCTGACGATCGGGCGCCAGTTGCTTGCCCGTGCACTCGGTGAGGCGCATGCCGCCGGTGGGTTGTTCGCGCTCTCGGAAGTGCGGGAACAACTGGCTGATGCCACCGATTTTGCTGCACAGACGGGCTTTCTTGAAACGATGCGCAGCTGGGAGTTGCGCCTCGATACGCGCACGGTGGATGTTACGCCGCTGCGACGGTATGTTGGACGGGCCGAAGCTACGGGCATTCGATTGGTGTCGCTCGACGCACTGCGCGCTTCTGACCCTGACTGGTTGCCAAAGCTGCATGAGTTGCATCGCCTGCTCAACCGTGACGTGCCGCTTCCTGACGCGCCCAACATTACTCGTGAATGGTTCGCGCGCTTTGCTCTGGTTTGCCCGGCGGCGTTCTTTGTCGCCGTTGACGGCGAGCGCTACGTGGGTGAGAGCTTCATGCATCCGGCGGAAGGGCAGCCAGGCACGCTCAACCAGCGTATGACCGGTGTGCTGCGCGATTATCGTGGGCGTGGTATTGCGATGGCGCTCAAGGTGTTGACGATCGAGTATGCGCAAACCCATGGCTATGATCGGATCAGCACATGGATCGAATCGACCAACACCAGTATGCTGGCTATCAGCGAGCGCCTTGGCTTTACGCGCCATCCCGGGCTGGTAGTCTATCGCCAGGATCTTACCTGATCGCGTGCTGATCCCGGTCATGCCATCGGGTCCTCACGTGGTTGCGGATGGGTCGTGATTCGTGATTGCCTGGAGTCTGTGGCGACACCCCGTGTGTGGGAAAGGGGTGATATGTGGCGCGGCAGGAGGCGGTTGTGCCACCGCCTGCCGCGCTGGCCTTGCCTGCCCAGCGTGCGCCGTCGTTCCGGCGCGCCGCGCGCCGCATCGGGGCATACGGTCGTGACACGTTCGAGAACCCTACCCCCCTCCACGATGCCGGCTTGACGCACCCTGTCAGGCCGTGTATACTGCATAGTAGCCGGTATTGCCGGCCAGATAGTCGTGCTCTCTCGTTAGGTGCGGCGTCCGTACAGACAGAAGTCGTTGCCCCGGCCCGTCGAAAGACGCTCAGGGGTGGACCAGGGCGACCCGAGCTAAGGCTCGCCTTAAAGCGACTGCAGGGGTGCTACGCTGTATGGTGCCAAAGCCCAAGCAGGGGAGGAGCAAGCGCTTCGCCTGCCTCCCCGGGCGCGCCCGAGGGGGCGTTCTATTGAAGGGATATGGACGCTAAGCCGGGTCATAGTTGTGCGCGGCATCGCTCTGATCCGTGCACGCCAGCCAGCTCACGCTTCGTTCGGGACCACGACGCCAGTTCTTGCCGTCGCTGATGATGGCGCCTCCTGGCTCTGTACCCCCGTAGCGTGAGGCTGCGGGGGTGTTTTCATGGAGCGCGCCTCGGCGCTCCTCGCCTCCTGCTCAGGTTGGCGGCACGCCATGCGCACCGGCAATGGGTATGATTGCCGCCTGCCGCGCCTGCCGTTACAACCTGTTCACGGAGGATCGCCATGACTGCGCTCACTGTACGCGCCATTCCGGCAGCTCGGCGTGCTTCCGCGCTCTATTGCGTGACGTATGGACGCGGTGTTCCGGTGCTGTTGATCCATGGGTTCGGCGCCTGCGGCGAAAGCATGCAACCACTCGCGCTGCAGTTCGCTGCCCGCTACCAGACAATCGTGCCCGATCTGCGCGGGCATGGCCAGAGCCAGCGGCTCCCGCTCGCCGACAGTATCGATCGTCTGTCCGCTGATCTTCACGAACTGCTTGACTTGCTGGACGTTGAGCCGGCATTTGTGCTTGGCCACGCCGGTGGAGCGGTGGTTGCGGCGCAGCTCGCGGCCGATTATCCAGCGAGTGTCCGCGGGCTGGCGCTCATTTCACCACCGCAGCTGTCGACGTCCAGGCGCAAGCCAATCGTGTCACACCTGCGCCACGGGCTGGCGGCACTCTTCGGGCGCAATGGGTACGCCGGCGCCCATGACGAACATGCCTGCCAGCGCCTGTTGCAGCAAGTCGATTGCCATACCCAGCTGCGTGCCATTGGTGCGCCGGCGCTGGTCGTAACCGGCAGCGATGATCCGGTTTCCACACCGCACAACGCGCGCGAGATTGCACAGATGCTACGTTACAGCGAACTGGCAGTGCTGGCTGGCGGTGGCCCTCGCCTGCTGCACACGCATGGGATGGCGCTCGCCGACCTGCTGTCGTCGTGGCTTGCACGGCTGGAGTGCGCTGTATGACCACCCCGCTCGACCTGGATCTGCTCGAGTCACAGGTGCGTGCCGCGCTCGCAGCCGATGATGTCGACGCATTGCGCCAGCTGGTGGCTCAGATCTATCCTCCCGATCTGGCCGACATTATTGACCGCCTCGATGACGAGGATCAGGTGCGCGTGTTCAGCCTGCTCGAGACCGAACAGGCCGCCGATGTGCTCGACGAGACGAGCATTGATGCGACGCGCGAGCTTATCAACCAGCTTCCGGCAGAGCAGGCCGCCGATATTCTTGAGGAACTTGATAGCGACGACGCGGCGGCCATTCTTACCGAAGATGTGCCTGAGCGCCAGCAGGAGTTGCTGGCAGCGATGGCGCCGCAAGAGGCCGCCGATGTTCGTGAGTTGCTGCGCTATCCGCCACAAAGCGCCGGGCGCCTGCTCAATGATCAGTTCGTGGCGCTTCACGAAAGTCATACCGCGGCAGAAGCAATGGAGCGCCTGCGCCGTATCGTCCATGACTCGGCGATTATCGTCTATCTCTACGTCCTGGATGACGCCGATCGCCTGATTGGCACAGTCAGCCTGCGCCGGTTGCTGGTTGAACCTCCGGAACGTCGGATTGCCGACCTGATGCGCCCTGCGCCAATTACGGTTCATCCCGAAAGTGATCAGGAAGAGGTTGCCCGAGTCGTTGCGCGCTACGACCTGGCAGCAGTGCCGGTGGTAACCGAGGAAGGCCGCATGCTTGGCGTCGTAACGGTTGACGATGTGATTGATATTCTGGTCGAAGAGGGTACCGAGGATGTGCTGAAGTTTGGCGCAGTCGCCCAGGGTCAGGCTGACGAAACATATTTCACCGTTCCGGTGACGACGTCGGTACAGCGCCGTATCGTCTGGTTGCTGTTTCTCTTTGTCGCCGGTTCGATCACCGCCAACGTGCTCGAGGTGTTTGAGGCCGAACTGCAACAGGTGGTGGCACTCGCCTTCTTTATTCCACTCTTGATCGGTACAGGCGGCAATACGGGCGCGCAAACGGTCTCAACACTCATTCGCGCGATGGCGCTGAATGAGGTGCGTCTGCGCGATGTCTGGCGCGTGCTCGGGCGTGAATTGCTGGTTGGCTTCATTCTTGGTCTGCTGCTGGGTGTCATTGCGTTCGGGCGGGCATTTCTCGAAGTGTCGCTACCGAATCTGGCCCTGACGGTTGCGTTATCCGTGCTGGCGATCTGTGTCTGGGCCAATGTGATCGGCGCCCTGGTGCCGATCATTGCCCGGCGTCTGGGCGTCGACCCGGCGCTGGTCTCTGCGCCGCTGATTACAACCCTGGTGGATGCCAGCGGGCTCACGATCTATCTGCTGATCGCAAAGATTCTCCTGGGCCTGTAGCACGCACTACCGGCTGCCACGCTGTGCGGTATGGTGTCGTCATACCTGTGCCACTATTGCGGCTTTTCTACTGTTTCGCCCACGAACTGCTCCATCGAAAACGGCGCGCTATGGGTACACTCGATCCTGACAATACAGGGCGCCGCTCGGTGGGCGGCGCGCTGGCTGAGTTGCTGTTCTGGCGCGCGGTGGTGCAGCCGCAGCGAAAGTGAGGCCACAATGGCGCCACAACTTCTTGGAGTTCATGGGCCACTGACGGGTCGGCGTTTCCCGGTCGGAAGTCAGCCGTTGACGCTTGGCCGCGCGGCGGATAACCAGGTGGTGATCACCAGCGAGCGCGCATCGCGCCACCACGCGCAGGTACGCCTCGAAAACGGTATGATCGTCCTCTATGATCTTGGCAGTTCCAATGGAACACTGGTCAATGGCCAGCGGGTCCAGCGCGCGGTGCTGCGGCCAGGCGACCTGGTCGAGATTGGCGAAGAAGCGTTTCGCGTGGAGGCCGAACCGCAGCAGGATGCGACGGTGCTGGGGGCGCCGTCATCAGGTTACCAGCAGCGTCTGCCACCGCAGGTGACGCTGCCCCCTCAGGGCTATCAACCGCCCCCTCAGGGCTATCAGCTACCACCGGCGCCGGCCTATCAACTGCCGCCTCAGGTGACACCGCCGCCCCCTCCGGCCTATCAACCGCCACCTCCGGTCTATCAACCGCCCCCTCAGGGCTATCAGCTACCACCGGCGCCGGCCTATCAACCGCCGCCGGCTGCCCGGCCACGCGCCGGTTCAGGCGGGCGCACCTGCCTGCTGGTCGTGGTCGCCCTGCTGGCGCTGGTGTGCATCGGTGGGGTGGCCGGCGCAGCCCTGCTGCGCGACCGTGTCGGCAGCCTGGTCGGCGGACTACCGGTTGACCTGGGTGACCTGCCGATTGCGCTCAAGCCGACAACGGCGCCCGGGGCTTCCTTCCCGGGGAGCGCAACCATCGGTAGCGGCCAGTCAGGCGGTGTGGCCATGCCCAATGGCGCGATGATCCAGGTGCCACCTGGCGCAGTCCCGCCGAGAGCAGACGGGAGCCCTGCTACGTTGACGTTTGCCATCCGGCCGGCAGATAACCAGGTCGTTGACCTGCCCGAGGACCTGGCGCTGAACGGACCACTGTACCAGCTTGAGCCGGAAGGGGTAACGTTCGCAACACCGGTGCGGATCACGCTGCCGCTCCCTGCCGATGCCGATCCGGAGCGCGTTATGGGCCTGGTGACGCGCGATGCGCAGAGCGGCGCGTGGACCGCGGTGCGCGGGATCGTGGACGCATCGGCGCGCACGGTCAGCGCAGAAGTGATCCACTTCTCGCCCTACGGCATCTACAGCTACACTGGTAACGACCCTGAGGAGTGGAACCGCGCCAATGGCGGCTGGTTCGTGGTAGAGAATCGCTCGCTGGTAGGCGACCACAATTATCCAGGGTGCCGCGAACTGCCGCGTGAGTTGTACGTGAACGTGTGTATCAGCGGTTACACACTCACGAACCCGGGCCTTGAGGCGTTCTGGTTGAGCCCGGGCAGTAACCTGCTGGCGCGGGGTCCGCGACGGGATGCCACGGTACGGTATGAGCCACTGAAGGCCTGGGCGCCGGCCGGAACGTTTACGGTCGTGCATTACATCTACATGACCGAGATCAATCCCGGCTCCATTGATTACTCGCCCTGCACCGGCTACTGGGCGCTGCCAGCGCAACAGGTTGTTCTGAAGCCGGGCGAGACCGTACGTTTTGAAGGGTTTGCAATCGGCACTCCCGGTGTTACACGGTATTCCAGCTTCGACACACGTACCTGTACCGGAACGCTTGCTGAAGGAGAACCCGCGCCACCGCCAGATCAAACTCCGGTTGCGTCGCAAGGCACGTGCCCCACAACGATGAATGGCGACTGGGACATGACGGCGACGTTGCGTTCATCAACCGATCCGGAACTGCAGGATGAGATCGGCTCCATTGACAATGCGATCTTAGGGTTTCAGATCAACGGTCAGGAAACGCTGGTGCAGCTAGTCGAAGGCGGCGAGCGCAGCGATTTCGCGCGCGGCACCTGCACGGCTCGCGGCGATCACTACATCATCGATCTGCGTCCGCCGGAGGGCAGCAGCGCGCCGGCAGATGCCTCGCTAGTGTTCAATCTGCGCCTGGATGGGCAGGATCGTATGACCGGCGGTTTTGTTCTTACAGGCGAAGGAGAACAGGCTAGCGCCGATGTTGTGATGGTCCGGCGCTGAGATCACGCGTTATTCACTGGAGTGACGCGGTCACGCGCGCAATCGGCCAGCCAGACGCATGCCGGCGTGCTGCCCGCCAGGCCACCCTGCTGGTACGCCACCGCGTACGTCGTGTTATTCATCGTTATGTGAGGGTGCGAATGTGCCGAAGGCAGGTCAGAGCCTGGCACATTACGACACCCGGTCGCGGATGGACGCATCAGTACGTTGACACGCGTGCTATTCTGAGTTCGGCTCTATGCAATTCCGCATCAATACGCTCAGAAGGTGTCGCGTATGTCACGTGGCGAGCTGCGATTCGCCCTGTTGCGCGCCGTCAAGGCGCACCATCTCCAGGTGCGCCACGGTATCGTCGGTATTGCCCGCACCAGCGATGCTCTTCTGGCCGGCAGCGGGGCAGGCATGGTGCGGGCTGCGACAAATGTGGCCATGTCACAGGGGTTTGCCGGTGCGCTGGTGGCAGGCAATGATGCATCGCTGACCAGCAGCGGCGGCATGGTTGTCGCTGCGGGGAACCGGCTTGAGCTCTATGGTGGCGGTGGCGGCGTCCTGTTCGCGCGGTCCGCCCACGTCGAGGATGCAACGGTTCCACTGGCGATCGCCCGGCACCTGACCTTTTCCGGGCATTCACGCGTCTTACTGACAACACCTCAGGCAGTAGCGCTAGGGGTTGGATTCGGGATCGCGCTGGCGGCGGCTGCGTCCATCATTCGTCGCTGGTATGGTTGACGCGTTGCTTGCCGATTTCTGCCGATGCCGATCCAGAGCGCGGTATGTGCCGGGTGATGCGCGATGCGCACGATCAGTAACATGCGGTTGAGTGCCTATCCGAACACCAGATGGTCATTGTCATGGCGAGCACGCGCGAAGCAATCTCCCATCTTCCGGGTCATTGCGAGCGCGAGCGAAGCAATCTCCCCTCGCGCCGGTCGATTGCTTCAGCCACGCTGCGCTCGCTGCACGCGGTCGCTGGCGCTCCGCGCAATGACCGCATGCCCATGGGTGTGCGGAGAGGCACTCAGTGCCTATCCGATAACGGATGGACGGATGTCATTGCGAGTGACGCGACGCAATCGAGCGGCCGCGGAGATTGTGTCAGCAGAAAGTACCATAGCCCTATGACACACACAACACAGCGACCGGTGATCGGCGTTGTCGGCGCATGGTTCAGTCGCGCGGGCGCAATGCCGATCAGCGGCATTGGATCGCCGTACCTGGCGGCGATCGAAGGCGCTGGCGGCATACCGTTGTTGATCCATCTCACCCGTGATCAGGAGGTTCTGAACGCGCATTATCAGCGGTGTGATGGATTGCTGTTCTGCGGCGGGGGGGATATCGCGCCGCACCATTACGGCCAGGCACCGCACCCGAAGCTTGGCGAGGTCGAAGACGTGCGCGACGAGGTGGAACTCGCGCTGGCGCGGCGCGCGGCCACTGACGGCATGCCGCTGCTCGGTATCTGTCGTGGCGTGCAGTTGCTGAATGTCGCGCTTGGCGGTACACTCTACCAGGATATTGGCGCTGAATTGCCCACTGCCGCCGATCACCGCGAATCGGCGTTGCGCGGCGAACGAGCGTACCTGGCACACCCGGTGGCATTGAGCGATGATTCCTGGCTCGCGCGCATCCTGGATACGACCGAGATCGCGGCAAATACGCTGCATCATCAGGCGTTGCGTGATATTGCGCCAGGATTGCGTGTGATCGGGCAGGCGCCCGATGGGGTTGTTGAAGCCGTTGAAGGCACCGGCAGTACCTTCATCATCGGCGTGCAGTGCCACCCTGAAGAACTGTGGCTGCGTGCCGAGCCACGCTGGGCGCGCCTGTTTGCGGGGTTCGTCGCCCACGCTGCCCGCTGAACGCCAGCCTGTCCGGGAGAAATGACGTATGCAGCCGCTCGTCGGCATCATCATGGGCTCTCAATCCGACTGGGAGACGATGCGCCATGCAGCGCAGACCCTCGAGACGCTTGGTGTCCCGTTCGAGACGCGGATCGTCTCGGCGCACCGCACGCCTGATCTGCTCTTCGCGTACGCTGCCTCAGTCGAGGCGCGCGGCATCGAGGTTCTGATCGCCGGCGCCGGCGGCGCTGCCCACCTGCCGGGGATGGCAGCCGCAAAGACGGTGGTGCCGGTGCTGGGGGTCCCGGTCGAATCGCATGCCTTGCGCGGCCTGGACTCGCTGCTGTCGATCGTGCAAATGCCGGCAGGCGTGCCGGTGGGTACGCTGGCGATTGGCCGCGCCGGCGCGGTAAATGCTGCGTTACTGGCCGCCGCCATTCTGGGCACGCATTACCCCGCTATTCGCGCCGCACTCCATCGGTTCCGCGAGCAGCAAACGGCGCGCGTGCTGGAACGGCCTGACCCGCAGAGCACACCGTAGGCTGCACCGGTTGCCAGTATCAATCGCCAATGTGCCAGGGTATCCACACCGTGGCGTCTGCATGACCATGACCATCTCGACAATCGGTATTCTTGGCGGCGGGCAACTTGGCCGCATGCTGGCGCTCGCCGGTTATCCGCTCGGGTTACGTTTTCACATCTACGATCCGGCACCCGATGCGCCGGCGGGCCATCTGGCAGAACATATCGCTGCTCCGTATGATGACATGGCGGCGCTGGAGCATTTTGGCGCATGCGTGGACGTCGTGACCTATGAGTTTGAGAATGTGCCGGTGATGACTGCCAGGGCGCTGGAACGCTTTGTGCCGGTCCTTCCACCACCGACGGCACTGGAAGCCGCACAAGATCGCCTGGTTGAGAAGCGCTTTTTTCAGACACTCGGCATCCCAACTGCACCGTTTGCACCGGTTGATGACCGTGTATCGTTTGAGGCCGCACTCGCGCAGATTGGCTTGCCCGCCGTTTTGAAAACGCGTCGCCTGGGGTACGACGGTAAGGGCCAGGCGTTCCTTCACGATGCTACGGCTGCTAAAACGGCGTGGAACGAACTTGGTGGGCAGCCGCTGATCCTTGAGGGGTACGTCGCGTTCGCGCGCGAGCTCTCGGTGCTGGCCGTGCGCGGGCACGACGGCGCCATTGCCTGCTACCCGCTGGTTGAGAATCTGCATCGGGGCGGTATTCTGCGCCGCTCAATCGCTCCGGCGCCTGCTCTTGATCCGGAAGTACAGGCGCTGGCCGAAACCTATGCGCGTCGCATCCTCGAGGCGCTCAAGTATATCGGCGTGCTGGCGATTGAGCTCTTCGAAATCAAGCATCCACCACGCGACATGGAGGGGCAGGCGACACAACCACGACTCATGGCCAGTGAAATGGCGCCGCGCGTCCACAATTCAGGGCACTGGACAATTGAGGGCGCGGTCACGAGCCAGTTCGAAAATCATCTTCGCGCAATCAGCGGCGTGCCACTCGGCATTACCGACGCCTGCGGGTATGCCGCAATGGTCAATATCATCGGCGAGTTGCCGGATGTTGCAGCGCTCCTGGCGCTTCCGCATACCCACCTGCACCTCTATGGCAAAGCAGCGCGTCCCGGGCGGAAGATCGGACATGTCACCGTATGCGCCGATACCCGCGAGGAACTCGCCGGGCGTCTGGCGCGAGTGGAAGAGATCGTGGAACAATAAGCAAGGATCTTCGAACCATGGTCACGATACTCTCCGTCTGGCTGGTGAATCTTTCGCGCCGCACGCGCAACCTGTGGCGGCGATTGTTGCGGCGGCGCGTCGCGCATGTGCGGATCGCGTTGAGCGGGGACCTGCCGGAGTTTGCGCCGGCGCCCCCCTGGTGGTTGCAGCGCATCACCGGCGTGCAACCCGTCGTGAGCCTCTCGGAGATTCGTTACCGGCTTCGCCGGATTGCGGCGGATCCCTCCACACGCAGCGTTGTGCTGGATATCGGGGTTGTCACCTGTGGCTGGGCCACGCTGCGCAGCTTCCACGACGAGGTACGCCGGTTCCGCAATAGCGGCAAGATTGCCGTTGCCGTCGTTGCCAACCCTGACACGAAGGGGTATCTCGCGGCCTGTGCTGCCGGCGTGATTGTCGCACCGCCAACCGGGTTGTTGAGTATCACCGGAGTGTACACCGAGGTCCAGTTTCTCAAAGAAGCACTGGAGCGGGTTGGCCTGGCGGTGGAAGTGACAGCGGTTTCACCCTACAAATCGGCAGGCGACGCACTCGCCCGTTCCGACATGTCACCGGAGCACCGTGAGCAACTGAACCATCTGCTTGACCTGCGATATGCGGAGATGGTGGCAATGATCGCTGCTGCGCGCGGCAAATCGGAGGATGAGGTGCGCACCTTGATCGACGCGGCGCCGTTGAGCGCTGCGCGCGCGCGTGACGCCGGGCTGCTTGACGCGCTTCTCTACGAGGATGAGTTACCGGCATACCTGGATCAACTCACCACGCCACCTGCCGCCATCCGTCGTGCCGCGGCATCGCCGCCGGCAGTTGCTGAATGGGCGCAGGCCCGGCGCGCCTTGCGCCTGCCGCTGGCAAGGCCCCGCCGATCGCTGGTTGGCATGGTGCTGATTGAAGGCACGATTGCCGCCGGTTCCAGCCGCACCGTTCCGCTACCGTTGCCGTTGATCGGTGGCCAGATTGCCGGGAGCGATAGTGTCATTCAGGCGGTGCGGCAGGCAGAACGCCACCCGCGCATTGCCGCGGTCGTCGTGTATGTCAATTCGCCCGGCGGCAGCGCCTTCGATGCCGATCGTATCTGGCGCGAGATTGCCCGACTGGATCGGCGCAAGCCGGTGGTCGTCGCAATGGGCGACGTCGCTACATCAGGCGGATACTATGTCGCTACTGCCGCGCGCGCGATTGTCGCACAGCCAGGCGCGTTGACCGGGAGCATTGGCGTGCTGATTGTCCGGCCGGTCATTGCTGGCCTGCTTGACCAGGCTGGTGTGCATACAGTGGCGATCGGGCGGGGCGCAAACAGCGCCTTCTTCGCTGGCAGCGAGCCGAACGAGTATGAGCGTGCTGCCACGCATCAGTTGATGAACGATACCTATGCTACGTTCAAGCAACGGGTCAGTGCAGGCCGGAAGCTGGAAATAGACGAACTGGAATCACTGGCGGGCGGGCGCGTCTGGAGCGGCAGTGAGGCGCGCGAGCACGGCCTGGTTGACGAGCCTGGCGGCGTACCGGAGGCGTTACTCAAGGCACAGGAGCTTGCAGGTATACCACGCGACCGGGACGCGCCACTCGTGCTGCTGGGTGGTGGACGCAGCCGGTTACAGCCGCAACCATTTCCTGCCGATCCATCCGCCGTAGTGGCCAGGGTGCTTGCAGAACTGCGCCGGCCACAGGTATGGGCCGTGTTACCGTTCAGTGAGCAGAGCAGCGTGGTACAATAGGTGGAACAATGTGCTGCTGTTGATTCCCTGGGGAGGAACAGGCTGTGACTATATCAAACATGCGCGCAGGCGGCAGCGCGAACGGTGCTGTTATTGATGTCAATGAGCGCACCTTTCGCCAGGAGGTACTCGAACGCTCGCGCGACGTCCCGGTTGTGGTTGACTTCTGGGCGCCCTGGTGCGGCCCGTGCCGGGTACTCGGCCCGGTGCTGGAAAAGCTGGCCACCGAGGCAAAGGGCGGCTGGATCCTGGCCAAACTCAATGTTGATGAAAATCCGCGTCTGGCGCAGATGTTCCAGGTGCAGGGCATCCCGGCTGTCAAAGCGTTTCGCGATGGCCGCGTTGTTGATGAGTTCACCGGGGCGCTGCCCGAGTCGCAGGTGCGCGCCTGGATCAAGCGTCTTGGCCCGGCTGCCCCGGCGGCACCCGCCGACCGGCTGGCAGACGAGGCTGCCGCGATCGAAGAGCGCGATCCACTGGGTGCGGTGGCGCGCTATGAAAGCGCACTGAAACTGGATCCGGCGCATGCCGCGAGCCTTTTTGGCCTGGGCCGATTGATGGTGATTGCCGGTGATCCGGCGGGCGCCGAGTGGCTCAAGAAAGTTCCGGCCGATGCGCCGCAGCGGAAGCAGGCACAGGCGTGGCTGGCGCTGGCGGAGATGTTTACCGGTGCAGAGGAAAGCAACCCGGCAGCGTTGCGCGAACGGATCGAACACGACCCGGCAGATGTCGAAGCGCGCTGGCAACTGGCGGCGCACCAGATCCGTGGCCGGCGCTATGCCGACGCCATCGAGTCGCTGCTGGCGATTGTGATGCGTAACCGCGCCTTCCGCAGCGATGGCGCGCGCAAAACATTGCTGGCGCTGTTCGATGCGCTTGGCGATCAACATCCACTCACGGTGCAGGGCCGGCGCAACCTGGCGAATCTGATGTTCTAATTGACACGACGTACGCGGTGGCGTCTTCCTGGCTCCGCCAGAGCCTGCGGCAGCATGGTATTCACCACCAGAGAAGATACGTCCACTCTGCCGAAGGCAAGACGATCGGTGACGCGAGTCGCCCACTCGGGCGACCGCGTAACTCGTCTCATTGACGCGTTCCACGCTGAACGCATGTTGTACCGACGTAATCAGGCCAGCTCAAAGGTTCTGGCGCGCGGACCGCGATCGCTCGGTTCGACGGTCAGTGTCACCCGATCGCCTTCCTGGAGGGAGCGCACCACCCGGCTGAACAATGAGCTATGGACATAGACATCGAATTGTGGTTCAGCAACGCGCGCGAACAAGAAGCGTCCCGCCGGATCGATGCGCACGATCGTGGCGTGCACCGTGCCAGACGGCAACTGCCCGGTGTAGGTCTCACGGTTGCGCCGTGGGCGATCGTCGCTCCAACCACGCGTATCGCCGCGTGGTCGATCGTACGACCTCGACCAGTCGTCGGAACGGCGTGAGCGGGGCGCACTGGTCGCTTCGGCCGCTTCATCGGTAATGCGCCCACGACCGGAGATGTCGTTCGGGCATTCGCGCCCACCAGCGATATCAATCAGGCTCCGCCCCTCCTTGCGCGCACGTCGCCCCGCCGGGCAACGCGTCGGTTCGTTGGTGAATCCCTTCTGCGCATAGAACTCCTGTTCGCCGGCAGTGAAGCTGAACTCGCCGCCGCAATCCCGACACGGTATCGTTTTGTCCTTGTAGTTCATGGGTGCCTGTCCTTGTACTGAACACTGGTGCTGGTCGCCATGCGGCGGTCAGTCTGTGTCGCAAATGAATGCGACTATCACTTGCCAGGTATAATATCGTACAGGGGGATACATTGTCAACATGCATGTCATAGGATCGGAATAAGATTCCTCGGCATGGTGTTTCTCTATTGCAGCACAATCGCTGGCTATTTCACATTCGGGGGCACCAGGGGCCAGGGATTGCGCAGCATAGCGATCCCTATGTGGTGGTTCCCGAAGCAATGATCACACGCGCAAGCCGCGCGCGCGCAGATGCGCGTCAAGCCATACGGCATCGTCTCTACTGAGTTCCGGTGGCGGCGATTGTACAGTGGCAGCTCTCGCATTTGTTGCTCCGTTCCATCACTGATCTGCCGCAGGCTATGGCGAAGCCCGGATACGTGCCACCGCGTATGTCGTATCACTGACAGGTAAGCACCTCATCTGCCGCGCGCCAGCCGCTCTCGATTGCGCCATGCACCGTCTGCGGGTTGCTGTCGAAGGCTGTCGCCTCGCCGGCGAAGTGCAGCACACCTTCCGATTCAGCCAGTACCGGGCGAGCGGCGGCGGCGCCGGGCGGCACGTGGGCGTAACCACCACACGCATACGGATCGGCGCCCCAGGCGACACGCGTCGCGGCGATGCAGCGCTGCGCCAGATCGTCGCGGCCAAGGAGGGTCTGCAATTCCCGCAGGCCAGCCTGCAGCGCATCGTGTGCGTCGAGTGCATCGAGCATCCGGGCGCGATCTGCGGTCGCGTAACAGACGATAACCGCCGCATCTTCTGCAGGGTAGCCTGGCGTCCACCAGCGCGCAGCGACGCCGGCGTGCGCCATAAAGGTCAGGTCGCGATCCCAGAGCGGTTCATCGAAGCGGTAGAGCAGTCTGGTGCCCGGTTCGACACGGAGCGCGCCAATCGCCCATTGTTTGCCGGCGCCGAGTGGTGGCTCGAAGCGAGGCGTTCCGGCCTGCAATACGCCGACCGGCAAGGTGACAACGCAACGATCGGCATGAAACACGCCTGCATCGGTCTCGACAATGACGCCGCCTGATGAGTGACGCACCAGGCGCGCCGCCGCGCCGCAGCGAATGTCGAGGTCGCGAGCATACCAGGTGAGCAGCGCAGTATACCCTTCACGCAGGCGATACTCGCGCTTGCCGGCGCGGTCGGCGCGCAGTTCGCGCGCCAGGTCGGCGCAGCTGAGCGTTTCGATTGGCGCACAGCATGTCTGCGCCAGCAGCACGTCCGCGACTTCCAGCGCGCCGGTGTCGAAGCCATGCGCGCGCAGGTATGCCGCCAGCGAACGGTCAGCAGGCTCCGGGATATCGCGCAGCGCATCGAGCGCGCGGAACAGGGCGACGATCATGCGGCGTCGCTCGGACGGCAGCATATCGAGCAACAGTGCCGGCCCACCGTCGCTCCAGCGTAGCTTCCCGTAACGATCGACCGGGACGGGCGCCATGCCGGCAGCAGCGACCAGCTGGTGAGTGACGGCGTGCTCGCCGTGAATGAACTCGGCGCCCAGTTCGACCGGGAACGACGCAAAATCGCAATCGGTCCAGATTCGCCCACCGATACGGTCACGCGCTTCGAGCACCTGAACCGCAACGCCTGCGTCGTGCAGGCGGCGCGCAGTGGCAATGCCGGACGCTCCAGCACCCAGAATGATGATCTTCATAGCGCTTCGTTCCCATATGCAGCACCTTATGGAATGAGCGTGGGATGCTCCGCAGTTGCTTCTGCCCCTTCAGGTTACGCGGTCTCCATCAATGCTGGAACGCTTCCGGCATGCAGCGCTGTGCCGCGGAACTGACTGGCGTAGAGCGCTGCATAGAACCCGTCCTGCGCCAGCAGGTCAGCATGGGTTCCACGCTCGATGATCTCGCCACGATTGATCACCAGGATCTCGTCAGCATTGCGCACGGTGCTGAGCCGGTGGGCGATGACGAAACTGGTACGTCCGGTCATCAGGCGTAACATCGCCTCCTGAATATGTTGCTCGGTGCGCGTATCCACACTGCTTGTTGCTTCGTCGAGGATCAACACGGCAGGATCGGCCAGGATGGCGCGCGCAATCGCGAGGAGCTGGCGTTGCCCCTGGCTCAGATTGCTGGCGCGCTCCGAGAGCATGGTATCGTAGCCATGCGGCAGGCGGTGGATGAACTGGTCGGCGTTGGCAAGTGTCGCGGCGGCAACGATTTCCTCGTCGGTGGCATCAAGCCGGCCATAACGGATGTTGTCCTTGACCGTGCCGCTGAAGAGGAAGGTGTCCTGCAGCACGATACCAAGCTGGCGGCGTAGTTCGTTCTTGTTGATCGCACGAATATCTTGCCCGTCAATCGTGATCCGCCCCTCGTCAATCTCATAAAAGCGGGTCAGCAGGTTGACGATCGTGGTCTTGCCCGCCCCTGTGGGGCCGACGAGCGCAATCGTCTGGCCCGGTGCCGCGCGCAGGCTGACGTGCTTGAGTACCGGTACGCCCGTCTCATAGGCGAAGTTCACATCGTCGAAGATGACCTCGCCGCGGATGCGTTCCGGCCGCACCGCGCCAGGCGCGTCCGCCTCGGCAGGCTCGTCAATAATCGCAAACACCCGCTCGGCACCGGCGATGGCGGATTGAATGGCGTTGTACAGGGTTGCCAGTTCGTTCAGCGGGCGGCCAAACTGGCGAGCATAATTGATGAACCCGGCGATTGTGCCGACCGTGGTCATGCCAAGCAGCGCCATCCAGCCGCCAACCCCTGCTACAACTGCCAGGCCGAGATGGCTGACCATGTTCATCAGCGGCCCGACGAACCCGGCGAAGATCTGCGCCCGCGATGCCGCCCGGCGCAATTCGACATTGGCGGCATCGAACCGGGTAAGTACCACTGGCTCGCGATGATACGCTTTCACCACGCGCTGGCCGGTGACCGTCTCCTCGATCAGCCCGTTGAGCGCACCAAGCGCCGCCTGCTGCTGCCGGAAGCCGGTGCGCGTCCGTGGCGCCACCCAGCGGTTGAGCCCCAGCGTCATGGTCACGACCGCTACGATGCTGACGGCTGCAAGCTGCGGGTTGATCCAGAGCATTGCCGCGGCAACACCGACCATGCTCAACGCGCCGGACACGATCTGAATGATCCCGTCGGCAAGCACCTGGTTGACATTTTCAACATCGTTCGTCAAACGACTCATGAGATCGCCGTGCGCCCGTTTGTCGAAGAAGCGCAATGGTAGTACCTGCAGGCGATCGAATAGATCGTTCCGAATGTCGCGCACCGTGCGTTGCGCCGCACCGGCCATCACAAAGACTTGCAGCCACGTCAGCAGCGAGTTGAGGGCAAAGGCGCCCAGCATCACCAGGCTGATGAGTAGCAGGCCGGGCAGGTCGCCGGGAAGAATATACCGGTCAATTGCCTGCGTGAGCAGGTACGGGCTGATGACATTGAGCACGGTGGTTCCTGCCAC
This sequence comes from Chloroflexota bacterium, assembly GCA_013388755.1. Lineage (GTDB taxonomy): Bacteria > Chloroflexota > Chloroflexia > Chloroflexales > Roseiflexaceae > JACAEQ01. Next base: position 44,767 of record JACAEQ010000108.1, on the reverse strand, counting down.
CAGTGCGCTGGTGATGATCAGCGCGCCGCGCTGGCGGCGAAGATATCCCCACAGGCGCCGCACCGTACCGCGCACATTTTTCGCGCGTTCCGTCTTGCCCATCATGCGTGGGCCGGGCCCGAAACGGCCAAACAGCGGTGGCGGTTCAGCGTTCGTCTGTGGCCGGCCGGCGCGTTCCTCAGTCATGCGACAGTACTCCGTTTGCCAGTTGCGACTCGTAGATTTCGCGATAGATCGGACTGTTCTCAAGCAATTCAGTGTGCGTCCCGCGCCCAACAACTCGCCCATCATCCAGCACCAGGATCATATCGGCGCCCAGCACCGCGCTGATACGCTGCGCCACGATGATACGCGTCTGGCGCTGCGCCATACTCCTGAGCGCGGCCTGGATCTGCGCTTCGGTGGCGACATCCACGGCGCTGGTGCTGTCGTCGAGGATCAGGATCATCGGTTCGGCCAGTAACGCACGGGCGATGGCAATGCGTTGCTTCTGCCCTCCAGAGAGGTTGACGCCACGTTGCCCGACAGGCGAATCATAGCCGTCGGGGAAACGCATGATGAACGCATGCGCCTGGGCGATCCTGGCTGCGGTAATCACCTCATCGTCGCTGGCATCGGGCCGGCCGTAGCGAATATTGTCGCGGATCGTGCCGCTGAACAGAACGGTCTCCTGCAGTGCAACGCCAACCGCCCGGCGTAGCGCGGCCTCGTCAATGTCGCGAACGTCAATGCCGTCAAGCGTGACGCGCCCTGAAGTGACATCGTAGAACCGGGGGATCAGGTTCACCAGGCTGGACTTACCTGAACCGGTCGCGCCAAGGATTGCGACAGTCTGGCCTGGTTCGGCGACGAAGGATACGTCTTTGAGCGCGTAGTCGTACGGCGACGGTTGAACGTTGAAGGTTGAACGTTCACCATTCGCCTCGCTCGCGCCATCGTAGCTGAACCAGACGTTTTCAAAGGCCACACGCCCCTGTGGTGCAAAGGCTGTACGCGCGCCGGGCACCGGTCGAACTTCCGGCTCACTCTCCAGCACCTCGTGAATGCGCCCGGCCGATGCTTCCGCGCGCGCGATGCGTATGACCAGCATGCTGATCATCATCAGCGACATCAGCGTTTGCGTGAGATAGTTGATAAATGCCACCAGTTGACCGACGTGCAGGTCGCCGGTGGTGATACTGATCCCACCAAACCAGATCGCCGCCACGACGCCACCATTCATCGCCAGCATCATCAGAGGCATCGTGACGGCGCTGGTGCGCATGGCCAGAATGTTCTGATCCATCAGACGATCGTTTGCACCGTGGAAACGCTGCTGCTCGTGACCGGAACGAGCGAATGCCTTGACGACACGCACACCGGCCAGGTTTTCCTGCAGGATGGTGTTGATTGTGTCGAGCCGCCGTTGCACGTCGCCAAACATGGGGAAGGTCTTATTGATGATCCAGTTCAGCGCAGCCAGCACCAGTGGAACCAGGACCAGGAAGATCAGTGCCAGCCGCGGACTCGTGATCACCGCCATGATCAGGCTGCCGACCAGCAGCAGCGGGACGCGTACCATAATACGCAACAGCATCATCACGATCTCGACGACCTGGGTGACATCATTGGTCAGGCGCGTGATCAGCGCGCCAGTGTCGAGGCGATCGAGATTACCGAACGAGAACGACTGTACCTTGCGAAACAGGTCGCCGCGCAGATCCGCGCCAAAATGCTGGCCTGCCAGAATGGCAAAGATCGTGCATCCCATCCCGCCGACCAGGCCGATCAGCGCTGCGCCGACCATCCATCCGCCGGTGGTGAACACAACTGCCATATCGCCACGCGCGATCCCGTCGTCAATGATGTGCTGCACGAGCCGTGGTTGCATCAGGTCCATCGCGACTTCAAGCGCCATCAGCAATGGTGCAAGAATCGCCTGGAGACGGTAGGGCGCGAGATAGCGCGCCAGTTTACGAGTAGCGTGCATGGGAGTCGTGCATGCTTGACGGCTGTTGTATAATCTAAGCGGACGATTGTCCGTTTAGAGGATTATAGCGGACAGGTATCCGTTTGTCAAGAGGAGCGAACGGAGACATCACTCGTGGACGTGGAGCAGACACAACGCCGGCAACGGCGCGACGCGCGTGAGAACCGGCAACAGATTCTGGCAGCGGCCAAGCGCCTGTTTGCCGGGCAGGGGGTTGATCGCACCAGCATGCACGAGATCGCGCGCTCGGCGGGTGTCGGCCAGGGAACGCTCTACCGGCACTTTGCCGACAAGGGTGAACTCTGCCGCGCGCTGATCAAAGAGGATCTGGCGGCGTTTCAGGAGCGTGTCGGCGCGCTGGTCAGCGATACTGTAACGACGCCGTCGCCACTGGCACGACTCGACGTCCTGATCGCCGAAAAAATCGAGTTGACCGAGTCGCATCTACCGATGTTTGCCGCAATTGAGGATGCCGCGACCGGTGCGCGGCGCAAGAAGGGTTTTCGTGGGCCGTTTCATGCATGGTTGCACGAGACGATCGTCGCGCTGCTTGCCGAAGCGGTTGCCTGTGGCGAGGTTGATACAATTGACGGGCCGATTGTTGCCGACGTCATTCTGGCTGCAACCTCGCCACAACTCTACAGTTTCGAACGCCAGGATCTTTTGTACAGCAGCGAGCGGATTGCTGCGGCAATGCGCCGCCTGTTCGTCAACGGATTACGGCACGTAGAGCGGTAGCCCTCGTACACTGCACCAGATATCGCCGCACACCGCGTGGTCTCGCTGGTCGTTCCTGCGTGCCGGATGCGTTCAACGGCTATGCAGCGAACGCGGCGATAAATGCCCCCATGCAGCGCATCGCAGTCCAGTAGTCATCCAGGCGGATGTTTTCATCCGGCGCGTGGATGAGCGTACCCTGGTAACCTGTGCCACATCCCGAGGTCATCGGCGTACCCGGTTCGATGCAGACCGGGTAGACCGGGCCGGTACCGGCCATCGTCGGGTAGACGACCGGCTCCTGACCGTATGTCTGGCGGATGGCCGTTGCCATTGCCCGGGCGACGTGGGAGTCAGGATCGGAGCGGCCCGGCTTCTCGTGGCCGTGCTCAAGAATGGCGATGTCATCGAAGCCGTGGTCATCAAGGTGCCGACGTAACGCCGCGACAACCTCGGCCGGGTCCATGTCGGGCACCAGACGGAAGTCAATCTTGGCGCGCGCCTCGGATGGCAGGACCGTCTTTGAGCCTTCGCCGGTATACCCCGCAACCATGCCGCAGATCGTGCATGTCGGGCTGAACAGGTGCGTCTTGAGGCGTTCGAGACCATGCATGCCGCCGAGGAACCGCGGAATGCCGAAGTCGGCCAGCAACGCGTCATCATCGAGCGGAATGCTTGCCAGCGCCGCCATATCGGCTGCTGACGGCGGGCGCACCCGGTCGTAGAAGCCGGGGATGAGGACTCGCTCGTCAGGCGCCTTGAGCGTTGCCAGCGCCCAGGTGAGCCGCCAGGCCGGATTGGGAACCATGGTGGCGTTGGCAGAATGCAGATCATAGCTTGCGCCGCGCGCCACAAGCTCGACATAACAGATGCCTTTGGCACCGCACATGATAGTCGGCTGTTCGAGGGCGTTGACGCCGCCGGTTTCCCAGAGGCAGCCGTCGGCGCGGAGCAGGTCGCGATGATGATGGCAGAAGGCCTCCAGGTTGACCGAGCCGATCTCTTCTTCACCCTCGATCAGGAAGTTGATCCGGCACGGGAGATCGCCCGTTGCGGCCAGCCACGACTCGATCGCCTGGATGCGCAGCATCAGGTTGCCTTTGTTGTCGGCGACGCCGCGCGCATATAGTTTGCCGTCGCGCAGCGCGGGCTCAAACGGCGGCGAGTGCCACAGGTCGAGCGGTTCGGGGGGTTGAACATCGTAGTGATCATAGATCAGCAGCGTACGCGGGCCGGCGCCGATACTGCCATACACCACCGGCGCGGCACCGGGCATACGAAAGACCTGCACCCTGGCGCCGGCTCGTTCCAGCCGCTGTGCGACAAGCAGAGCAGTCTCCTCGATACCAACGCCCTGTGCGGCAATCGAGGGCTGACGCAGCAACGTACAGAGTTCGTCGAAATAGCGACCCTTGCTGGCCTCGATGTGAGCATTAAAGCTGTCCATGCCTCATCTCCCTACCGGTAGCTACAACTGTCATAATCCGTGAGTATCGCGTAGTGTACCAGGATTCCCGTTACGGCACGCGGCGGATCTTCAGCGCCAGATCGCTCCGCAGGGCATTGATCCGCAGTGTGAGCCGGCCCTGTGAGTCGGTCCTCAGCGCTTCGCTGCGACGAACCGTACCCGTGGCTGTGTCCCACCATTCGACGGTATACGTTCCCACCGCGCCCATGGCGACAGTCACCGTACCGCTCTGCGGTGTCACTGCCTGCGGTTCCTCGACGCCCATCACGTTGCGCCATGTATGTTGCGTATTCTGAACCCAGAGGTGCGCCCGACCGGTGGCCGGGTTCGTCTGCCCATAGACCCGCAGGTTACGGTTACTCACTCCGGGCGCTGCGTCACCATATCCCCCGCGCGGCAGGTCATCGAGCGTGTCAACAAAGCGTGCGAAGGCGGCGGCGACGCTGGCGGCGTCGAATGCTTCCATATGCGCGCGATCCCAGTACCCCGGGTCGAACAGAGCGCCGGCATTGAGTTGCGCCCAGAGCAGGTTATGGAACCAGACGCCGGGATTGGGTCGCGCCAGGTAACTGTATACCGGCTCGTACAGGAAGCCGACCTCGCCACGCATAATCGGCATCCCGACGCCGCCGGCGGCGTAGGCGAGGCTGCTCTCGGCCTGAAAGCGCGCGACGTCGTAGGCGACCGGCGTCCCATCGGCGAAACGGGTGTCAGCCTGCGGGTATTCGTGGATGTCGGCATAGTCAATGTTCGGAAAGCGGGCGCGATCACCCCAGAAGGCTGGTTGCCAGCAGCACCAGAACGAGGTCGTGGCCATGTGCGGGTGGGCGTCATGCTCGTCCATGAAGCGTGCAAACTCCTGCGCCATCCAGGCATGGTCACCGCTGCCGTCATCGGGTGGACCTTCATTGTTCAGCTCCCAGGAATGGACCGCGGTGGAATATCCCCAGCGAGCAATGATGTAGCGCCACCACTGCTCGAGCAACCAGCGGGCCTTCGTGCCGCGCGGCTGATAGTACCCGTCGCCGGTGTCGGCGAAGATGCCCTGCGCCAGCAGGTGATTCTGGATCCAGTCATTCTTGTCATGGACCACAACTTTGAAGAAGATCCCGGCGCGCTCGGCCTGCGCCAGATGGTCATCAATCGCGGCCGCCGGTCGCTGTTCGACATACGTGTGGAGATCGGCGCGCGGGTTGCGGATCAGTTCCGGGCCGAGGCGGCCGCCGGGCAGGATTTCGCGCACCGAGAAGGCGTCAATGTAGGCTCTGCCGGCCGTGACGTTCTCCAGGTAGATGCTCAGGTCGGCGCGTGGCTGGCCGGCGCCCTCGTCATCGCCAGTACGATAGGTTGCAACAACGGTATGCCAGTCGCGGTTCACGCTGATGCGCGGGATGAGCGAGTGGTTTGCGCGGTTCGCTCGCTCGAAGCCCGGTTCCTCGGGCCAGTCGTGTAGCTTCACCACCAGGCCGTAAGGCTGCCCTTTGTCGCGTGGGCCGGCCAGATCAACGGTCTTGAGCCGTATACTGATCTGGTAGTCGGTATCGGGCATGAGCCGGGGCGCGAATGCATCATCAATGAAGCTGCCCAGCCACATGCGGTAGCCATCGGGATAGAACAGTTCCTGTGAGAGTTCATGGCCGGGGTAGTGCTCCTGGAAGCTCAGCCGTGATGAGAAACCTTCGTTGCCGAGCTGCTCGGCGGTTGATTTCCAGCGTGCCCAGTTGCTGCTATAGATTCCAGACCCGGCCAGCCAGGGCCGGTCGAAGTTGAAGCCCTGCCCGTCTTCCGGATCGCCTGCCCAGGCCGGGCCGATTGGCCAGAAGATCTCGCCGTTGCTGAATGTAAAGTAGCGCGAGTCGTGCGCACTGACGCCAATGAACCCTTTGCGCTCCGGCGGCAGGGCCGTGAAGCGCCCGGCAACGACGCTGGTACTGCCGCTGGCATCACGGGCGTGCAACGCCACGCGATGCTCGCCAGGTTCAACAGGCGCATAGCGCAGGCTCCAGCCGGTTGCGCCTGCCGGGGCATAATAGGTCTCGTCTCCTCTCGTCTCCCGTGTCGCATCTTCGCGATAGAACGCCGGCTGGCGCACAATGCGCCCCGAGGGGGTGGTGATCACACCCTCGACCGTGATGCCGATACCGGGCATGACACCCGGCGGCGGCTTCTCGTCATACGTGAAAAGCGGATGGGCCGACACGGTCGCCACCTGAAAATCAACCTGGTAGCGCTCATACTGGCGCACGCGGGTGGTTGCCACGCGCACCGCGCTGATCTGCGGGCCACTGACGTGCCGCATCATGATCAGTCGATCAGTTGCGGCGCGCCCGCGATTATCAATGACCGTCATCAGGATCTCGTTACGCCCGGGCGCCAGTTCGATCGGCGGTGTGGTCCAGTTCAGGCGCGCGGCAGCCATGACGGTAACGGTGCCGGATTGCCCGGTGCGCAGGTTATCCCAGTATACGGAGTCAATCACGCCTGTAGTGGTCGCCGCAATACCGGCAAGCACCAGCGTTACCGCGCGCGTGGTGTGGGTCGTGGTGCCGGATGGCGTGACGATATCAATGGTGGGTGACGTGTCATCCGTGACGCCAATACGGAGCTGCGCAGAGCGTATGGCGCCGTCGTTATCCCAGACATTCAGGGTGACCTGATAGTTACCGCGCGCCTGATAGGTGTGCGTCGGGTTGGCGATGCGCGCTTCCGTACCATCGCCGAAGAGCCACTGGTAGGTGCTGATCGTGCCGTCAGCATCGGCGGCACGTGCCGCAAAGCGGACACGCAACGGCGCTGCCCCGCCGGTGACACTCGCAGCCGGGTTGATGGTCGGCGCCTGGTTCGCGGCTGGTCGGAGCAGAGCGAAGGTATCGAATGTCACGCTTCCGCGCGCGAGGCCACCATTGCTCAGCAGGTTCGGGCCGGGGTGCGCCGCCGCATGCGCACCGGGCAGCATACAGAACAGGATCAGGCAGGCAAGTACGCACAGCGCACGTATGGTATGGTCGTGATGGCTCATTGATACGGGGGTGCGCGGTTATCGTGGCGGGAGCGCATGATCGCAAAAGATCCGCCATTAATGAGCAGTATACCATTTTCCCAGGTGCTACAATACCGATCGCCGTGCGCAGCATCCGGTGGTATGGTTGACGCGGCGGCTGGAGGCAGAGCATATGCACGCATATCCCGGCGCGCTCCACATGCATACCCATTTCTCCGATGGTAGCGGCAGCGTTGAGGATCTGGCGATCGCCGCGCGCGATGCCGGGTTGCGCTGGATCATCATCACCGACCATGACGATCTGCGGGCAAAAGCCTGGGAAGGGTGGCTGCATGATGTGCTCGTCATTGCCGGGTATGAGATTACACCGCCGCGCAACCATTTTCTCGTGCTCGGCATCGATCGCCTGGTCGATCACCACCTCCCGCCGCAGGCATTTATTGACGAGGTCTATGCTGCCGGCGGTTCCGGCATCATTGCACATCCCGACGAACGGGTGAAGAATGACTTCAAGGAGATCTATCGCTGGGATGACTGGGGGATCGACGGCCCGCGCAACCGCGATGGCCGGAGCGTCGGGCTTGAAGTATGGAACATCATGAGCGACTGGGGCGAGCACCTGACACCGCGTACGAAAGAGTTACTCTATTTCTTCCCGCGCCTGGGCATCAGCGGCCCCACGCCCGAGACGCTCGCCTGGTGGGACCGGCTGAACATGGCCGGCAGGCGCACCTACGGTGTTGGCGGCGTGGACGCCCATGCCTTCATTCGCCAGGCGCCCTGGGGCAGAGTCGCGGTCTTTCCCTACCGCTGGATGTTTGGCACACTGACGAACTATATCCTGTTGCCGGATCGTCTCCCGGCCGATCCGCGTGCAGCGACACGCACCATCCTCGACGCGCTCGCTGCCGGGCATTCCTATTTTGTCAACCGGCTCGACGGCGACTGCCCGGCGCTGACGTTTCATGCAGCGCGTGGCGCCGAGCGCTGGCATCCAGGTGATGATGCCAGCCTGAAGGGCGGCCCGCTGACATTCGTCGCCGATACCGGGCGCGACGCCGAACTGCACCTCATCTACAACGGCCGGATCCTGGCGCGCGGCATCCAGATCCTGCGCCATTCGGTCATGTACCCGGGAGTGTATCGTCTCGAAGGGTACCGGCGCGGCATGCCATGGTTGTATACCAACCCGGTGTATGTCCGATCGTGACCATGTAGATCCATGATCCCGGCACTTGACAGATACACGAAACCGGAATATACTATACGAAACCGTGTAATCATCTTCCCTGAATGCCACAATCAAGGTGATCGTCTGATGCTACGCCTGGGAGTCGCCACCAGAATACTGGGCCACGACCGGCTTCGCAACGCCGGCGTACACCAGGCCGAGGCGGGCACGCATGTAAGCCTGCGGTTGCTCCGGGTATGCGAGGTGCTGCGCTACTTACAGGCGCACCATATCGGCTTCTATCGTCTACCGGAGGATCTTCTGGCAGCCGAAGACAGCGCCGGGGTGATGCTGGCACAGCGCGCCGCTGCCGACATGTTTGGCGAAGCCGGTGCGCTGGCGCGAAGCGCCGCCATCCGGCTGACCGTCCATTCGGCGCTTTCATCCGCGCTTGGAACTGCGGCTCCAGACGTCGCGGCGCGTGCCGGGCAGGTGGTTGGGCTTCAGGCTGCGCTCCTCGATGCACTCGGCGTCGGCGCGGAGAGTGTTGTCGTGCTGCACGTCGGGGGTGCCAGCGATGACAGGGCGGCAGCGATCGAGCGGTTTGCGGCGCGATTCGAGCGCCTGGCACCTGCCGTACGGCGGCGCATGGCCGTAGAACACGATGATACACGGTTCGGCCTGTTCGACGTCCTGCGTCTCCACCGGATCACCGGTGTACCCGTTGTGTTCGATGCGCTGCATTTGCAGCTGCATAATCCGGAACGGATCGGCCTGGCGGAAGCGCTCAGTCTGGCGCTGGCAACCTGGCCGCCAGGTGTGCGCCCAGAGGTACACTTCAGCACGCAGCGCACCGAAGCGCACATGCAGCCGCAATCCCGCGGCGCGCCCCATGTGCTCGCACCGCGGCCCGGCCAGCATAGCGATTATTTGAACCCCTTCGAATTCATCGCCCTGCTCAACGCCGCGCGCGGGTTGCCGCCATTCGATATTATGCTCGAAGCCAAAGCCGCTGATCTTGCGTTGTTGCGGCTACGCACCGATCTGCAACGGTATGCGCCAGAACTGGCGTCGCGCGTTCAGTGACGCGCCGCGAGAAGGATGGGCCCATGCACAGGCTTGACGACATCCCGTGGGGCGCGCCGGTCATGGTGTGTGTGGTACCACGGCCGGCAGATCTGGAACGAGTTCGCGTCGAAGGATGGTATCGAGTGCCAGTGGCGCATGCGCCAGCGACCCTGATCGCCGACTACCTGGCGTTCTACCAGACGGCGGCGTATGGTGCCGAGCGCTGGGCAGTGCGCTACCTGGCGGCGGTGCGCGCGGTGCAGATCATGCTGCGCCGCGAACTGCTACCCGATCAGCCGCATCATCCGCGCGCCGGTGAGCGCTACTACCGCTTTACACTCGGCCCATTGCTTCAGTTGCCGCTTGCGGTACCGAGCCGGCATCTGCGCCGTGTGACGTTCATCCCGACGACCTTTGGCCAGTTGTTGCGCGCCAGCGATGTTACCGAATTGTGGCAATCGCCGCTGGATCAGGAGGCGGAATGGGGCGATGTGTGGGCGGCGGGGGTGAATGCGCGCCACAGCGGTGCACAACGGCGGGCATGGGGAGCCATGCCCGGTGGGGGTTGATGCCGCATGCCAGATGGGTGCGGCATGCGAGTCAGGCGCCGCAGGTCGCTGGATCAGGTGCCTGTGCTTCGTCATCAGCCAGGGTGACCAGCGGTGTGTGGCGGGAAGGATGCCGTGTGACGGACAGGTGCACTCCGTAGACCCGGCTCAGGAGTTCCGGCTGCAGGACGTCTGCAGGTGTGCCGTATGCAGTGATCTCGCCGTCGTCCAGGAGCGCCAGCCGGTCGGCATAGAGGGCTGCGAGGTTCAGGTCGTGCAGCGTCGCAATCGTGACCAGGCCGTCGCGCGCCAGCGCGCGCACCAGGCGCAGCACCTGGGCCTGGTAACGCAGATCGAGGTGCGCCGTGGCCTCGTCGAGCAATAGAACACGCGGTTCCTGCGCCAGCGCCCGCGCGATCAAGACGCGTTGCTGTTCGCCGCCGGAGAGCGACTCGACCCGTCTGCCGGCCAGGAACCAGACGCCGGTGCGCACCATCGCGGTGCGCGCCGCTTCGAAATCGCGGCGACGCTCGCCGCCGAAGAGCGGCAGATGCGGATGGCGCCCGAGCATGACGGTCTCCGCCACATTGAATCCGGCGGGAAAGGTTGCGCCCTGTGGCGCTGTCGCTACGAGCCGGGCGCGTTCGCGCGGGCTGAGACGCAGCAGATCGCGCCCGTCAAGGCGCACGCTTCCGGTGCGTGGCCGGATCGTGCCGCCGATGGTGCGGAGCAGGGTGGTCTTCCCTGCACCATTCGGCCCGATCAGCGCGAGGAGTTCGCCGGCGCGCGCGCGCAGGCTCACGTGACGCAAGACATCGCGCCCCGGGTAACCTGCTACAATCGAATCAACCACCAGCTCCATCATACCTGCACGGCTCCGGCTGATGTGAAACACCGATAGCCGATAGCGCACGATCCCTGTGCTGTTGTCATCTGCCGGCTGATGTCACGACTGGTTGCTCGCGCGGCGCAACAGGTAGAGAAAGTAGGGCGCGCCCGCCAGTGCGGTGACAACACCAAGCGGAAGCTCCTGCGGCGTGATCGCCGTGCGTGCGATAAGATCGGCCAGCATTAAGAAACCTGCCCCGCCAACGGTCGCGAGTGGTATCAGGCGGCGATGGTCCGCTCCGCCAATGAGGCGGGCGACATGTGGCACGATCAAGCCGACAAACCCGATCAGGCCGCTGAATGCCACCGCCGCCGCCGTTGTCAGTGTTGCGGCAATGATCACCATGCGCCGTATCCGTGGTGCGTTGACGCCGATCTGTCGCGCCTGCTCCTCATCCAGCAGCAGCACGTTGAGCGGTCGGGCGAACGCATACAGCGCGAGGCTGCCCAGCAGCACCAGCGGCGCGGTGACCAGCACCGCATCCCACCCGGCGCCACCATAGCCGCCCAGCAGGAACGCCAGGACGCGCCCTGATTGTGCGCCACTGCGTAGCAGGAGGAAGGTCATGATCGCGCCAGCCATGGATCCAACGGCGACGCCTGCCAGCACCAGCGATGTGACGGGTGAACCGCCAGCCGAACGCCCGAGCATGTAGACCAGCGCCACAGTTGTGAGTGCGCCACTGAATGCGCCCAGCGGAACGAGCGTGGTGCCAAGTTGTGGCACGAATGGTCGCAGCGGCAGTACCAGAACGACGCCAAGCCCTGCGCCGGCGGCCACGCCGATCAGGTACGGATCGGCCAGCGGGTTGCGAAACAGGCCCTGATATGCGGCACCGGAACATGCCAGTGCGGCCCCGCTCAAGGCGACCAGGGCCACACGTGGCAGGCGGATGTCGATCAAGATCGATTCGTAGGCTGCCGGCCAGTCTGGTGTGATCGCCAGCGGCAAACGCGCCAGGAGTATTCTCAGCGTCGTGACTGGCGGGATGGCGATGCTGCCCACGCCGATGCTCAACAGCGCAATGATCAACGTCGCCAACAATGCGCCGCCGAGCAAGCCGCGCCGGCGTGCGGCTGGCCACGACGTATCAACGCCGGTCGCGTCCCGCTGGTGGGTGGAACTGTTCCACACGCCATGTTCCTTGTTTGACAGGAAGTGTTTATGCTTCTCCAGGGAATAATGCCTTTCCACACCGGCGCTTTCCCACGAACCTCCGTATCGGGTGGGTGGCGGACCGCGTTTCCCCAATCGTGAGGAGATACGTTCACCTATCAACCCCCGAACAGATCCGGATGCAGCAACCTGGCGATTGACTCGAGGCCCTCGATGATGCGCGGACCGGGCCGGCTGACGAGATCGTCGTTGATCGGATATACTCGCTTCTCTTTGATCGCCGTGATCGTCTCCCAGCCGGGGCGCGCCAGCACCGACTCGACCGTAATGCCGTATTGCGCATCGGCAAGCAGAATGATCTGCGGATCGGCAGCGACGATCTGCTCGGCGCTAACCTGTGGAAACGGCGAGTCGGCCGTGGCAAAGATGTTCTCGCCACCGGCTATGTTCAGCAGGTCGCTGATAAAGTTCCCGGGCCCGACGGTGAAAGGTTTTGCTGGATCGGTGGCATCGAGCTCCCAGAACACGCGTGGACGCTCGGTGACGGGTGCAATACGGGCCTTGATTTCATCCAGGCGCGCGCGCATGGCGGTGGTGATCAGACGCGCCTGCTCCGATCGCCCGGTCAACGCGCCGGCCAGTTCGATATCGGCAAACACGCCATCGAGCGTTGTCTCCGGTGTTCCAAGGATCGCCACTGGAATACCGAGCGACTCGATCTTCTCCACTGCCTCGGGTGACGTGATTCCGGCTGCCAGAACCAGGTCGGGTTGCAGCACTGCAATCTGTTCATAGTTGTAGCTGAAGTCGGTCCCCCCAATCCTGGGCAGTGATTCGGCTTCAGCCGGGTAATTCGAGAAATCGTCAATCGCGATAACCTGCTGGCCCAACCCGAGGGCAAACAGGATCTCGGTGGTGCTTGGCGCGAGTGAGACAAACGTCTGTGGCAGCGCCTCCAGCGCCACCTCGCGGCCAGCACTATCGGTCAGCACCACGACGGGCGCGGCTGCCGGCGTGCTGGTCGGTTGCGGAACGGTCGTCGGCGTGGCTGCCGGCGTGTCGGTCGGTTGCGGAACGGTCGTCGGCGTGGCTGCCGGCGTGCTGGTCGGTTGCGGAACGGTCGTCGGCGCGGTCGTTGTCGCGCCGCAGGCAGCCAGGGTCAGTAGAAGGAATACAAGCGCGACACGGCGCAATATGTTCAGGCGTATCATAATGGTTCCCACTAGAGCAACAACGTGACATCGCAGGCGGGCGGTTCAATCCATCGAACCAGGCATAAAAAAGCCCGATCTCCTTCGTGGGATCGGGTGAGCGAAAGCAGGCGTCCAGACCGGTAAACGATCAGGTTGGCGGCTGCATGCGTCACCTCCTTGTCACGAGAAGGGCACCGACGCATTCGAGGCAGGCGTCCTGGCTTGCTGCCGAAATGAGCGGCAGCTTACAGTTGCGGCACAGCGCTGGACTTGCACCAGCTTCCACCTTCACGCCCTAGCATCCGGGCTAACGGGTCGCCTCGAGAGCAACATTGTGAATGTACCTGTCAGGTTGCCAGATTATACCATACGGTGGACCACACAGGAACATGCTACAATGCGCTGACCTTGCAACCTTCGATGGGCGTCGGCCCCACATCCTGAGCGGTTGATGCTCCTTTGTGACAGGAGTGACGCGGTCACGCGCGCAATCGGCCAGCCGGGAGAATCCAATGCCTGTCCGCCGGCGGGACGGCGTTCTTTTCCGCGTTGCGACCGCCTTCCCGCCGCCGGATGATTGACCCTGGAGGGCGTGCCGCCCGCCAGGCCATCCTGCCGGTACGCCACCGCGTACGTCGTGTTTGTGACAGAAAGAGGAGCGACCATGAGCGAGCGACTGGTGATACACCAGCAACCGGCGCCACGTTCCGCCAGCGAGACGCGGCGCGGCGCGGCGATTGCGGTGCTTGTCTTTCACCGCGACCCGGCGCCAGCCGGGCATGCAATTGCGCGTTATACCGCGCCCGCGAATACCCGTGCTCCACATTACCATGTTGCTGCCGATGGAACAATCACGCAGCTGGTTGACGAAACGCGCGCGGCGCGCCACAGCGGCCTGGCAAAACTCGGGCGATTGCGCAACATTGATCGTATCAGTATCGGGATCACGGTTGAAGGCGCACCTGGAAGCGAACTGTCCCACATGCAGACGGTCGCGCTCCGCCGTCTGACGCTTGCTGTGCAACAGCGCCATGGTCTGCTGGCCGATGCAGCATTGCTCCGCTGGTCACCGCCGCGGCGTGGCGCGGCATACGGTGCGCTCACACCGTTCACCCTGCCAGAAGAAGCTGCACCACCGACACCGATGGTGCTCGGGCCGCCGGCTGCGTTGCTCTCTGTTGACGACACACCGCAAAAGCAACAGGCGCTCTGGACCTTTCTCCAGAATGAAGCGGCGTTGCGCGGCGGCGGGTTCAACATTGGCGCGGCGTTTCACCTGCATGCTGCCAGGCATGGTTTCGGCGCACCACTTGCGGCAAGCTCGCCACGTTCTGCGTGGCTGATGGTGAACGGTCGGCAGTATAACTACCAGCATTTTGCTCGTGATACCGCATTCAACGAGGGTGAGAAGTGGTCCGAGGTGCAGACGCTCAGCACGCTGATTTCGGGTAACTTCCCCGCGCCAGGCACTGTCGAGTTTGAGTTACTGAAGTCGAGCTATGCTGCCGGAATCAGTGGGAGTAAGCCAACCACCGGCAACATCCAGTTTCATCCCGGCTGGTCGTTCCATCGGCTGGCGGCTGAACAGCGTCTCGGAGCACCGCTCAGCGGCAGTTACCGGATAACGGTGGCCGGTAGCCAGTACTCATTACAGGTCTTTTGTGGCGATACGCTGTATACGCCGGTCGCGAATCCCGAAACAAAGACTGACTGGAGCGATGTGCGCCTGTTGAGCACAACACCGGAAGGGCCGCTGCGTGAGCAACTCTGGATCGAAACGTATAAACCGTGCGGTTCCGCCTATAATGCCGCGTCGCCATTTCAGCAGGCGGCGGCTGCCGCCAGGATCGGGGCACCACTGTCCGCCGCAGTTCAGAAAGTATACGAGGGGATCACCCTTACGATCCAGGTGTTTGCCCTCGACACGCTCTATCAGATGCCGGGTGGGCCGGTGAAGCGCCAGAGCCAGCTCGCCCTGCCACCCCCGGTCGCTCAGTGGACCCCGAAGCCAGCCACGCCACCGCCGGTCATCGAGTCGCCGGTGACCAGGAGTGTCACCGTACCGGCCGGAGGTTTTCCCATGCCACCCGGCGACAGGCAGAGCGCGGCCTGGCCGCCGCCGCCGGCAACGCTCAAGCCGCTGGTGAGTGCCGCGCAACGCCAGGCAATGTTCGGTGCCTACGAGTTTGTGCCGGATGCCAGCCGCGATAAGGACGGCATCAAGATTCTGGGCTCCTGGGAGCAGGAACAGATCGTCACGGTCCAGATTCCGCAGTTGATTGGTCGTGGCATTCGCGGCGCGCCGGCGAATGGCGCCATCCGCTGGCATCGGCTGGCGGTGAATCAGCTCTTGCGCCTGTGGAAGGCCTGGGAGGAGGCAGGTGTGCTTGACCGGGTCATTATCTGGAATGGCGCGTACAACCCGCGTTTTATCCGTGGTCACAAGGATACGACTGCCGACAGCCTGAGTAACCATGCGTTTGGTACGGCATTCGATATCAACTTTGATCCGGCAAGCAATCTGAACGGGCTGAATGCCACTCCAGCCCTGGTTGGCCAGCGCGGCTCGGTGCGCGAACTGGCGGCCATTGCCGGCAACTTCGGTTTCTACTGGGGCGGGCATTTCTCACGACTGGACGGGATGCACTTCGAGGTTGCCGTGCTTCAGCCCTGACGGTATGGGAACCATCGTGCGGTACGCGCCGTCTTTCTCAGCAGATGACCATCCATGCTTGAGGAGGAAGACGGCAATGAACCGTGCGCTGTTGCTCCGGCGGCGCGCAGCAACCATGATCCGTGGCGGCGCCGCCATTCCTGCGCGCCGCGCCCACCACCGCGGTGCAAGATTGTTGCACGTTGCTCTGATTGTGCTTTTGCTGCTGATCGGTGCCGCGCCGGTGCATGCCGCCGCGCCGCTAGGGCAGATCACACAGGTTGACACCACCCGCGCCCCACAGGTCACGGTGTATGCGACGGGTGATGCGCTTGCTCAAGCCAGCCTGGAGACCCTGCAGGTTCGTGAGGATGGCCGGCTCGTTCAAGTCGTTGATCTGGCGCACGGATCTGGCCCGCTGACCGTGGTTCTGGTGATCGACAGTTCAGCCAGCATGGCCGATCCGGGGCGGCGGGCAGCGGCGGTGGCAGCGGCAACGACATTTCTGTCGAGCCTGCACCCTGGCGACCGCGCGGCGCTGATTGCGTTCGGCGCCCGCCCTGTTCTCATGCAGCCGTTGAGTGACGACCCGGCTTCGATCGTGCCGGTGTTGCGTCGCCTGCGCCCCGAAGGGGGTACGGCCCTGTACGACGCGGTTGCCGCCGGGGTTACACTGCTGCGTGATACGCCTGGACGGCGCGCGCTGATGTTGATTGCCGATGGGCGTGACTGCCGTGATGACGCAGTCTGCCCGGATCGATTCGGCAGCCGGTCTTCACTCGCTGGTGTTGCCGATGCGGCGGCGCGCGCCGGAACGCCGATTTATGCCCTCGGTGTCGCCGCATCTCCTGGCGGACGGGGAATAGATGCGTTGCGCTCGCTGGCCGAAGGCAGTGGCGGCGCATTCCTTGGTGCCGGCGACAGTGATGTGCTCGAACCGGCAGCGCGCAGGGTTGTGCCATCCATCCGCGCAGAGACGGCAATCACGTATCACAGCCCGCGCGCCGCTGGCGACAATCGCCCGCGTGACATACAGATCACGCTCGCTGCTGCAACGGTGCCGCTGGTCGAACCATGGCTGGTAATCGCAGCGGCGCTGGCGGCGATTGGTGTCGCTGCGGGAGCCGTGGCACGCCGCCAGTCACGCGACATCATCCCGTTGCGCCGGGTCGCCGTGGGCCCGACGATCCTTCTGGCGCCGCCGCGAACGTTCTGCTCGGAATGTGGCCACCCGGCGCGTCCGGGCGCGAGGTATTGCGCCAGGTGCGGCGCACCGCAATCTTGACAAGCGCCCCGGTTGTGGTACTGTGATCGCACAGCCTGACCACAGAAGGAGCCTCGCCATGATTGCCACTGCCCCCTTTGGTCGCACCGGCCACAACAGTACTCGCGCCATCTTCGGCGCCGCGGCGCTCAGCCGTGTCACGCAGGAAGAAGCTGACCGCACCCTCGAACTACTCCTGCAGTACGGCATCAATCACATTGACACCGCTGCCAGCTATGGTGACAGCGAGTTACGCATCGGCCCATGGATGGCCGAACATCGCTCGCGTTTCTTTCTCGCCACCAAGACAGGGGAACGCACCTACCAGCAGGCGCGCGATGAAATCCGGCGTTCACTCGAGCGCCTGCGCGTCGACTCGGTGGATCTGATCCAGCTGCACAACCTGGTGGATCCGCACGAATGGGAACAGGCGCTCGCGCCTGGCGGTGCGCTCGAAGCGGCGGTCGAGGCGCGCGAGCAAGGGCTGGTGCGCTTCATCGGTGTCACAGGCCATGGCGTCACGGTTGCGGCCCAGCACCGGCGCGCCCTTGAACGCTTCCCGTTCGACTCGGTATTGTTGCCGTACAGTTATGTGCTGATGCACAACCCGCAGTATGCCGCTGATTTCGAAGCGCTGGCGACGGTCTGCCGCGAGCGTGGCGTGGCGTTGCAGACCATCAAGTCGATCACGCAGGCGCCATGGGGTGAACGCGATCGTGTCTATGCCACCTGGTATGCGCCGCTTGAGGATCAGGCGGATATTGACCTGGCCGTTCATTGGGTGCTGGGGCGACCGGAGGCGTTCCTTAACACCGTTGGCGATATCACGCTCCTGCCACGGGTACTTGATGCCGCCAGTCGCTTCAGCGCCCGGCCAGACGATGAAGCAATGGAGCGGCTCGTAGCACAACGCCATATGGAGCCGCTGTTCGTGTAGCAGGAGATGCACTATGGCGGGAGGGACGCGCGTTCCTCCCGCCGTTGCTCCCCGGCGCGTGATCCGTCATGATCGCGCGCTGGCGCCATAGCGCGCCTGCTGTGGGATGCGCGCCGCGCCACGGCGGCGTGCCGGCCGTGCTGGCCGCTGCGAGTCACGCGTGGTACGCCGCTCAACGGGCACACGTGTCGGTCGCTGTGCCGGCAGTTCCAGCATGACGTCGGCGTACCCGAGCAACCCCATGATCTGCCCCAGGCTCTGTGGCTCGATTTCGCGCACGACCAGTGCATCCTCATCGCGTTCGATGATGATGCGCCGCATTTCTGGTGTCAGACAGTGGTGCGCGCCGCCCCGGCCCGCGATCATTTGCTGGTACGCGCCAACACCGAAGACGGCGATCATCTGCCCCTCGTACGGCGCGGGCAGGAACAGCGGCTGGCTGCCCGGTCGCGGGAAGAAATCATCGCTGTCACAGGTGGCGCGTCCGCCGAGACGCACCTGGCGTGCCGGGCGATCCCAGCCATCGAGTGGCAGAATGATGAATTCCTGCCCCGGAACGATCAGGCTGTCGGGCAGGGAGACCATCAAGCTACCGTTGAGCAGGAGCCAGTCGGGCGCACGGTCCTGGCCGTGTTTGACACGACCCACTTCCAGGATGAACACATTGTGCGCCGCAACCGTGTAGCGACCGAACTCCCCAACCAGCCCCGGTTGCGGCACCTCGTGCGCCACGCACGTTGCGGCCAGCGTCTGCATCAGGCGCTGAAGGAACCCGGTATAGTCAAAATCAAAGCCAAGCGAGTATGCCGACGTCGGCATGCCGCCGCCAAAGTTAAACAACGCCAGCGACGGGGCTGCCTGGCGCAACCGCGCATACGCCCCGGCCGATCGCGCCAGTCGCGTGTTCCAGTGAGCCGCGTCCTCGATCTGGCTGCCGACCATCGCGTGATACATGACCAGCTGGTGCGGCGTTTGACGCAGTCGCTCCACAACACGTTCGATCTCAACCGGCGTCAGGCCGAAACGTTCTCCGCCCGGGTGGCGCACATCAACATCACCGGGATCGTGGCGCTCACGCACCCCCAGCAGGAGCGGCAGATCACACGCCGCCAGCAATGCCTCAAGCTCCTCCATATCATCGAGCACCGGAACGACACGTGTGAAGCCGGCGGTACGCAACGCGACGATGGCTGCGATGTATGCGGCATCCTTCGAACCGTTACAGAAGATATAGCGATCGGACGGCAGCACGCCCTGACGCCAGAGACGCTGCGCGATCACAACGTCTGCGGCGGCCGATGTTTCGTAATGCGCGCCGGCGCTGATCGCCGTGCGCACGACCTCCTCGGCGAAGTTCGCTTTTGTGGCATAGGCATAGAGAAACTCGCCGGCATATCCGCTGCGCGCGCGAGCCTCGGCGGCCCAGCCCAGCATGCGCTCGACCTGGAGCGTAATCTGCGGGCAGTATGCCACTTCCAGCGGCGCGCCGTAGCGCGCCACCATGGCATTCAGGTCGATCTGGTCCGCCAGCAGCAGGCGTGCGTCGCGACGGCTGATAAAATCGTTGAGTGTTCCTTCGGGGCCGACACCATAGCGGTCGGTGAGTACATCGGCGTAGGTCTGCCCATTCAATTTGAGTGAACCTCCAGTCTGCAGTTGGCCGGCAGAATCACCGGCACGACGAATCCAGTCGGGGCGACCGGGTGCGCCGCAGCAGCTGAAGGGCACAAAAAACCCCGCACCACCCGGGTGCGGGGGCGCGCGCAGCACGGGCGCGTCAGGGGTGACGCGCCGGAACGGCAGGCGCCGAACCACACGCCAGGTGCTGCGTCAGCGCCAGGCGCGACAGGTCGCGGCAACGTAAGTTGGCCTTACCGTCCATACAACATCGCAGAAAGCTCAACCGGAACCATTCGCCGTTGCGGAAAGGCACCGGCCACGGCGCTGGATGCACAGGTGCCGGGCGCCGCGCAGGCGTACCGATCTGTGCCGGAGAGCGCGAATACAACGTGGTGAATGATTCACCAGATAGGAATTGTAGTGGTTTTTCGCTGCATGTCAAGAGGTTTACCCGGCATCACAGGGCATGGGTCGCACAACATGTCCGGAGCATTGCCGCGCGATCAGCGAGAGGGCATCGATCCACCCGCCGGACCGGTGATTGCGAGCGATCGCCAGACAATCTCATCGCAGATGCGAGCGCCTGCATGATACAATGACTGGCCACTGAATGTAGCCAGTGCTGTGCGGGTGCGCAGTCTCCGTTCTATTGCCCGCATGGTTCGACGGGCGTCGACTAAAGGGTGCCGTCGCATGACCGACAAACGATGTTCGATGCGCGAGGCGATTGCGCGTTATGTTCACGATGGCATGTCGGTGGCGATCGAAGGCTTCACTGCCTGTATCTGCTTTGCCGCCGGCCACGAAATCATTCGCCAGCGCCGGCGTAACCTGACCCTGATTCGTATGACGCCGGATCTGATCTATGACCAGATGGTGGCTGCCGGTGTGGCGAGCAAGATGATCTTCAGCTACCTGGGCAACCCGGGCGTCGGTTCGCTCAATGCCATCCGGCGCGCGGTCGAACATGGCGTGCCTGCGCCACTGGAACTTGAGGAATACTCGCACTATGGCATGGTCGGGCGCTATATTGCCGGCGCGACGCGCCTGCCCTTCTTCCCGCTGCGTTCCTACCTGGGGAGCGATATGCCACGCGCCAACCCCCTTATCCGTATGGTCGAGGATCCGTATGGTGGTGCACCGATCGCCGTCGTTCCACCGCTGAACCCGGACGTGGCGGTCATCCATGCGCAGCGGGCCGATGTCTCGGGCAACACCCAGCTCTGGGGTCTGATTGGTTCGCAGAAAGAGGTTGCCTTCGCCGCGCGACGCCGGATTGTGGTGGTCGAGGAGATCGTTGACGAGGCGGTGATCCGCGCCGATCCGAACCGGACACTGATCCCCGGTCTGATTGTTGATGCGGTGGTCCATGAGCCGTATGGCGCGCACCCTTCCTATGCCCAGGGATATTACGACCGTGATAACCAGTTCTACCTGGCCTGGGAAGAACTCTCGCAAGAGCACGAGCGCATTGTGGCCTGGCTTGACGCGTGGGTCTATGGTGTGCCTGACCGCGCCGCCTACCTGGAGAAGCTCGGTGCTGCACGCCTGGCGCAGCTCAAACCGGCGCCTGCACCGGCCGGCGTTGTGGACTATGGAGCATACCAATGAGTTATACCGCGTCTGAGCTGATGATCGTGGCCGCGGCCCGCGCCCTGGCCGGCACGCGCACGGTGTTCGTTGGCGTGGGGCTGCCAAATATCGCATGCAACCTGGCCCGCCGCACCGTTGCGCCCGATCTGGAATTGATCTATGAGGCCGGGGTCTATGGTGCGCGCCCGGCGCGCCTGCCGCTCTCGATCGGCGATCCGACTCTGGTGACCGGCGCGACGGCGGTCGTCTCGCAGGCTGACCTGTTCGGCCTGTATTTGCAGGGCGGGCTGGTGGATGTGGCGTTGCTGGGGGGCGCGCAGATCGATCGGTTCGGCAACCTGAACACGACCGTGATTGGCGACTATACGCGGCCGAAGGTACGCCTGCCAGGGAGTGGCGGCGCATGTGAAATCGCCGCCAATGCGCGACGTACCTTCATGATCATGCGGCTCAAGCGCCGCGCGTTTGTCAACGCGCTCGATTTTGTCACCAGCCCCGGTCATCTGGAGGGCGGCGCGAGCCGGCAGCGACTCGGGTTGCCTGGCGGTGGCCCGGCGCTGGTCATCACCGACCTGGCGTTGTTCGACTTTGACAACCCGGAGCGTGAGATGCAGCTGATCGCCACCCATCCGGGCGTATCGGTCGATCAGGTGTGCGCCGAGATCGCGTGGGATCTGCGCCTTGCCAGCCATGTGACGGAGACGCCGGCACCAACCGCCGATGAACTGCGCATCGTGCGCGAGGAGCTTGATCCCGAGGGAACATACCGCGGGCGCGAACCTGTATGAAAGGCCCTGGAGCATGGCGGAAGTCTATATTGCGGCAGCGCTTCGCACCCCGGTCGGGCGCTATGGTGGCGCGTTGCGTGATGTACGACCTGATGACCTGGCTGCTGATCTCATCCGCGCCCTGCTCGATCGCACCGGGGTCGAACCGGCGGAGATTGCCGACGTTTTTCTGGGGTGCACCAACCAGGCCGGCGAGGATAACCGCGACGTGGCGCGCATGGCTGTGCTGCTGGCCGGGATGCCGGCCAGTGTACCGGGCGTGACCGTCAATCGCCTGTGCGGCAGTGGCCTGGAGGCGGTAAACCAGGCCGCGCGCGCGGCGCTGCTGGGTGACGGCGACCTGTTTATTGCCGGCGGTGTCGAGAGTATGACCCGCGCGCCGTTTGTGTTCGCCAAGAGCAGCGCCGCTTTTGATCGTACGCCGCCGCAGGTCTACGACAGTACGATTGGCTGGCGCTTCACGAACCCGCGGATGGAGGCGCCGGGTTACACCCTGGCGCTGGGGGAAACGGCTGAGGTCGTGGCCGAGCGCTACAGGATCAGCCGCGAGGAGCAGGATCGGTTTGCGCTGGAGAGCCAGCGGCGCGCGGCGGCGGCGCAGGCGGCAGGTCGCTTCGATGCCGAGATCGTACCGGTGACGGTTCCACCGCCACGCAAAGGCCAGCCGCCGGCAATTGTTGCCGTTGACGAGCATCCTCGCCCTGAGACGACCCTTGAGGCGCTGGCCCGGCTCCGCCCGGTGTTCAAGGCCAGCGGCAGTGTCACTGCCGGTAATTCCAGTGGCGTCAATGATGGCGCCGCCGTGGTGCTGCTGGCGACACCTGCGGCGCTCGATCGTTATCGCCTGACGCCGCTGGCGCGCATGGTCAGCATGGCCGTTGCTGGCGTCGAGCCGGACATCATGGGACTTGGCCCGATACCCGCGACTCGCCGCGCCCTGGAGCGTGCTGGCCTGCGCACCGGCGATCTCGACCTGGTTGAACTGAACGAGGCGTTTGCCGCCCAGGCGCTGGCCTGCATCCGCGAACTCCGGTTCGATCCCGAGCGAGTCAATGTGAATGGCGGCGCGATTGCGCTGGGCCATCCGCTTGGCGCCAGTGGCGCGCGGATTCTTACCACACTGGTGCACGAACTGCACCGGCGCGGTGGTCGCTATGGCCTGGCCACGATGTGCATCGGCGTCGGGCAGGGGATCGCGACCATTATCGAAGCGGTCTGATCAGCCTGGTGGCAAGCGCGGCGACGACGATCATCAGGCTTGCCAGGCTGACTCCCGCGCCCCACACCACCTGGCGCGGACGGTAGACGAAGGCGACCTGGCTCTGCCCGGCGGGCACGGCGACGGCGCGGAACATGGCATTGGCGCGGAGCAACTGTGCCGGGGCGCCGTTGACGGTCACCTGCCAGTCAGGGTCGTAGGCGTCGGCAAGCACTAGAATCGCCGGGCGCGTCACGTGCGTTTCCAGAATGACCCGGTCCGGTTCGTATGCCACGATCGTCGCTGCCGTGATCGGCGCGGGTGTGTCGCTGGCGAATCCCGGGTCACCTTCCAGGACGACCGCGCGTTGTGGATCGAACCCGGCAGCAAACGTCGCATCCTCGGCGGTCCGGCGTGTGGCCGGGACATAGGCGCTGGCCGTGTAGGCGCGCGGTAATGCCTGGTCGTTACCGTAGAGTGCCAGGTCGCCGTCACGCAGTTCCAACGTGAGCGGCGCCAGACCCATACCACTCTCCAGCGGTCGCCGTGTGGCGATGTACCGCACGTTCATCAGGTCCAGCAAACGCCGGCCCCAATCCATAACGACGATCCGGTCACCGGATTCGGCAATGCCGGCCATGCCGCGCTTGAGAAATCGCCCCTGATCGGCGGGCTTAAGGTCATCCATCCCGCTGGTGACCTGCAGGCCGTGAACCATGGCGCTGTTGGCCCACAGGGTGTCGTCGAGCGGCATGATACGAAACATTGTATCGTCGCCCTTCATATGCGCGATGGCGCGGGTTACCGGGTAGATTGCATCAGGCCGGCTCCAGCCATTGTAGCCGGAGCCATACGCTACCAGTTCACCCGTGGCGATCGCGACAATGCTCCACACCGCCAGTGCGCGCCGGCGCGCCAGGCTGCCCACAGAGAGTGCTAGCGCCAGAGTGGCGAATGACAGGAGCCACAGGCGCCAGTTGCCGGGCTGGAAGACGGTGGCGATCTGTGCGCGTTGTGTTTCGTCCAGCGCGAGACCCGCCAGCCAGGTGGCACCGCGGCCGGTCCAGAGCGCTCCAGTGATCGCCAGGCTCAATGCCGCAAACAGGAACGCGCTGCCGATCGTCAGGTTCACGGGATCAGCCGGCATGGTCACCAGTCGCCGCAATCCTGCGTCATGCGCGGTTCTCCGAAGTGGCCGTTCACGGCGTTCGGTGCATCGCTCCAGCAGCGCATCGAGACCCATGCCGGCCAGCACAGCCGCCGCAAGCGCAATGCCCAGGCCAAAGCGGAAGCCGTAGGCGATGTCGAGCAGCGGCAGGAATCCAATCCGGTGCGGTCCTGGCAGCGGATACAGCAAAAGCAGGGAGGTCAGGAAGAGCGCGCCGGAGAAGCGCGCGGCGCGGCGATGACGACCGAACAGTATGCCGGTAAGGGCCAGCGCCAGCGCCGCGGCGCCGACATAGGGCGTCATCTCGTTATAGTTCGTTTTCTCCGGAAGCCAGGTGCGGATCGCTTCGCCGCGCGGCGTTCCCCAGAATTGCGGCTGCACCAGCAGCATCCAGTGCCGCAGGTTGTTCCAGTTCGCGCGTTGCACCCCGCCAAGCGGCGCATAATCCGAGGCTGGATCGTTCCCGGTCGCCGCCGCAAAGCTCCGCTCCTCGAACGTATAGCTGCCACGAATCAGCATGGCAGTCGGCAGCCACTGTACCGCTGAAAGGCCCAGACCGAGCGCACAGGCCACGATGACCGCGCCGAGGCTGCGATAGCGGATGCTGAAGCGGCGGAGCAACGACGCCGTTCCCTCCTTGAGATCAACCATCCAGGCCGCCGCGAACAGTGCGCACACGACCATGAAGAAGAGCGACATCTCCGGGTGCCCGCCGAGCATCTGCGCCGCGATGACGCCGGCCAGCGCCAGGGTCGTGCCGCGCGAGGGGCGCCCTGCCAGACGTGCGATCAGCCAGAGTGCCAGCGGCAGGAGCGCAGCGACGTTATGGATCGCAAAATGTAGCCAGACGACATTGAAATCGGCGAACATGTAGACGGCGCCCGCCAGGATCGCGCCGGGTACGCCGGTGTCGAGGCGCCGCACCAGCAAATACATCCCCAGGCCAGCGATCAGCAACCGCAACGACGCCGCAACGAACCAGTAGTTGACTGCCCCGAATGAGAACGCGATCAGATTGACCGGGTACAGCAGTGCAGCCTGGTTGGCCGCGAAGTACGGCACACCACCGAAGATATGCGGGTTCCACAGCGGGATATCACCTGCGCGTAGCCGCTCAATACTGAACACGACATAGGGGTAATAGAACCCGCTGACATCGCCAAGCAGAAGGTTCGTGCCGCGCACAATCGCGCCCGGTGCATAGGCGCTCCAGGCCGCGTCTCCCTGCGCATAGGTATTCATCAGCGGCAGTGGCGCCTCGCCCGCCACAATCGTCGGCCAGAAGAACACAGCGACCAGCACGAGATATACCAGCGTGGCCGCCAGCCACCCGGGCAGGGCGGTGAAGCCACGCAAGGCGGCCAGGCGTGGTGCAATGGAACGGATCTCAATCGCCATTGGTTTCCCCTACGAGCTACGGTCGTATCCTGCTAACACTGTAGCAAGCCGGGGCGTCTGGTGGAATGATCCATGTTTACGGCATCGTTACCATCTGCTGAGGCGAACGTGAGACGCGAATGATAGAGCATGATACCGCGGCCGTATCCAGATGCGCCGTGCCCGCCCAGACGTAGCCCCTGGACTCACGCGCGTTCGATGCCGAGCTGTTCGAGCAAACCGTGGAACGCACCCTGTAACGTCTCAAGAGGGTGTGCACGGCGATGCTGGTCCAGGTAGTCGCTGACGGCGCCTTCCGGCCCGGGGTCGCTGCCGGTTCGTTGCAGCACCGACCAGCGGTGCTCAGCGATCCAGCGGTACAGGTCGGCTTCGGTGCGACCGGGGAAGTGTTCGAGTAGGCGATGGCGGCGGATGGCATGCACCATGGGCAGATAGACGGAGTCATACCAGTCGGCGACCGCTTCCTCGCGCGTGATCTCACGTTGCTGCTGCAGGCCCATAACGTAGCGATGTCCATTGATGTGCCGCACCAGGTCAAGGTAGCCGCCCGGCTCGCTGAACTCGATCCGCTGATCAGGACGCAGCAGGTGCAGTTCGGTCCATTCCAGAAAATCGCTGTACTCCTCTTTGAGCAACAGATCGCGCACCGAATCGTCAGGCGCAAGCGGCACATCGGTCAGGAGTTCGGTGACGACGGCGTCGATCTCGTGCTGGCCATGCTGACGCGCGACCGAGACGCGGTGGTTACCATCGCGCACAAAATAGACATCGCCGATCTTGTACAGGTCAACCGGCGGCAGATTCACCAGTTGCAGCGACAGGGCGTTGATCCTGGCCCAGCGCTCCTTGAGTTTTCCCGATCGCGGCAGGAAACGGCGGTCAAAATCGAGGTATCGCCCTTCACTGCCGATAATCCGGTCAACCGGCACGGTCTGATGCCCAAGATAGCGCTGGCCACGTACTTTCAACCGGGCGCGCACTTCTTCGAGCGAGAGCATATCGCTGGGCTGGCGTAGCAAGACGTCAAAGATGCCGGCAATAAACGCTTTGCGCCGCGCTTCGTCGAACTGGTGGCGCGCCTGCTGCTGGATGTAGGGTGAACGATCACTCATGGCGCGATTCCCTCCGCCGGGTCAAATGACAACAGGCGATAGCCGGCGGTATTGATCACCACGGTTCGCCGGTAACGCGACTCCCACGGGCCGCGTATGCCGTATGAGCGGTGGACGTGACCGTGGATGAGGTAACGTGGCGCAAACAGATCCATGAACATGAGAAACGCGCGAAACCCGCGGTGTGGTCGATCAGGCCCGTTATGGATGCCATACGGCGGCGCATGGGTCAGCAGAACGTCGAGATAGCGCCCGTAGCGCAGACGATTGACCACCAGCCGTGGCGCAAGGCGCCAGATATGCAACAGCATCTCAAGCTCGGTATATTGCGGCCCCGGCTCCTGATTGTACCGTACACAGCCCCCCAGCCCGGCGATCAGCAATCCCTCGTGCATTGTTGACGTCGCCTCAAGTGTGAGACAGCCGCGCGGCGCAGTCAGGACCTCACCGGTCTCCATCTGCTCGGACGTGTCGTGGTTGCCCAGCACGTAATAGCACGGCACGCAGAGCATCGTGACAATGAATTCGAGGTAATAATACGGCAGGTCGCCACAACTCAGCACGCAACCTACACTGGTGAACCGCTGCTTGATGTTCAGGCTGTAGATCGCTGGAACGATCTCATCACTGACGGTCAGATACTGCATGCGCTTGTCCGCTCGGCGCGGCCCTGGCCGGTCAGTAGCGCAGAATCAGCGCGATACGCTGGTGTGGCGCCAGCGCGCCATTCTCAACAAAGACCACGCGCGCATCTTTCTCAAGCACGACGGTAATGATTTCGTCAACCGCATCATCGAGCACGCCAGGTGTGGTCGGGTCATCGAGGCGTGAGTATTCCCGTCAACATCAACGCCAGCAGCGCCAGCAGCGCCACGACATCCAGACGTAACCGCTCGCTGGCAAACAGGACCACGGTCAACGCCAGCAGACCAGAGACGAGGAGCATATCGACGTTCATGTTGCCGTCACAAGGCGCTGATCACTGGCGCATCGTGCTGTTCGGCGGTCTCGTCCGTTGTGATCGGCGGTTCACCTGCGGCTAGTGAGGCGAGCGGCAACAGAATTGTAAAGCGGCTTCCCTGGCCCGGTTCACTCGTGACTGTCACCTGGCCGCCATGGGCTTCCACTACCGAGCGCACGATCGAGAGGCCAAGCCCCGCACCGCCGACATTACGGCTACGCGAGCGATCGGCGCGGTAGAAGCGTTCGAAAATATGCGGTAGATCATGGCTGGCGATGCCATAACCAGTGTCGGCGACGCAGAGTGCGGCATACCCATCACGAACCGTCAGGCTCAACGTCACCACACCGCCGGGCGGGGTATGCTGCAACGCGTTGACGCCCAGGTTCAGCAGCGCCTGCTTGATCCGGTCGCGGTCACCGATCACGATGGCCTGGTCCTCTTCACCGATGCGAAGCGTGACGCGACCTGCCAGCGGTCGCAATTCGCGATGCAGTTCCAGCAACAGCGTATCAAGTTCGACCGGCTCGCGGCGGATCTCCACCCCGGAATCGCTACGAGCCAGCAGCAACAGATCATTCACCATCCGGATCAGGCGGGCAACTTCGCGCCGCATATCGTCAAGCGACTCGTCGAGGAGTTGCCGGTCGTTCACGGCGCCGCGCGCCAGAACCTCCAGGTTGCCCTGCATGGCCGTCAATGGCGTGCGCAATTCGTGCGAGACATCCGCAATGAAACGGCGCTGGGTAGTAAACAACTCTTCGAGGCGCGCCAGCAGCTCATTGATTGTGACCGTCAGGCGCTGTAATTCATCAGCGGCGGGCGGCACCGGCACGCGGCGACTCAGGTCTTCGGCGCGCACAATGCTCTGTGCCGTCTGGGTGATTTCATCAATCGGGCGAAACGCGGCGCGGGTCAACCATGTGCCGCCGCGAGCAGCAGCGAGCAGTACGACGATGCCACCGCCAGCGAGCGCGTAGAACAGCAAGCGCAGCGCGTGCTCGGTTTCAGCCATCGATCGCGCAACCTGGAGGACGCCAACGACTTCATCGCGCCGGGTCACTGGGTTGGTGAACGTGAGCGGTACCGTCAGGACGCGCATCCGGATCTCGCCCCGTTCCAGCGTATCGAGCTGGTCGGCCCCGTCAATCGCCCTGGCAAACTGCTGTGGATCGAGTGCGAGCGCAGTTGCAAGCTCGCCGTCGCCAATATTCGGCGAGCGGCCCACGAGCTTACCCCGGACATCGAAAAACTGCACGTACAGACTGGTCGCCTCGAAGTCGCGGAGCGGCGGCTGGCGCAACAGAATGGCGCGTAACTGATCGTCGCGAAAGAACCCGTAGGGCGTCTCGTTGCTCTCGGCAAAGCCACGCCGCAACACCTCGACACCGAGCCGCAGTTCGCTGTCGACGCTGCCGATCAGCGAACTCCGCACGATCATATACAGCCCGATGTGCAGAGCCAGCAGCGCTGCGGCGAAAAAGCCAACATATGAAATTGTCAGGCGCGTGCCGATTGACATGCCATGGATTATAACATCTCGCGCACTGGTTGCCATGAGAGCGCGGCCTCATTCATCAATCTCCGGTTTTCTCTCCCGTGGTGCGTGCCTGAGCCGCGCGCGCACCGCTTCGACGCCACGCAACGCCTGGCGCGCCTCCTCCATCCAGGCGGCGTACTCGGCGGCAAACGCGCGCACGACGTATGCCAGCGCGGCGCTGCGCGTCTCAGCGATACCGACAGCCACCAGCGTGTCGAGCACCTCGCGCTCGCGCCGGTTGAGGCGCGTCATCACCGGCGCCGTGCGGCTGGTGAAGAGTATTTCGCTTGCGCCGACACGGAGCGCCCAGGCTACCGGCAGGCCAGCGGCGCGCTGGATCTCACGCGCCAGCGTTATGCGGAGCGGGCGACTTGCCTCACGCAACCGGGCAATCGCCGCCTGCTCGGCGACGCGGCGTTCAGCGCTGTCCACACCGGCGTCCGGCACATCAACCGCAGTCAACGTGATGACAATTTCATCATCATACACGGCGACGTGCGGCGGCTCATTGCATAGTTCGGCGGGCAGGCGCTCTTGAAGCCAGGATGGGAGTTCACCGGGCTGCAAATCGTATTGCTCCTGACTTGCGATCCAATTGTCATGCTCTGTACCAGTATCATCGTGTAGAGTCGGCCTGATACCGTAGCATGCCATACCGGCGCACACGCGTCAATGGGCGATCATGCGCCGTTACGGCAGCCGAGTGAAGCGAGCGACACGATGACCCGTCCTGGCCTCTTCCTGCTCTTTGCGCTGGCCATGCTGGCGCCAGCGGCACCTGTTCCGGCGCAGGGCGTGCCTGCCGCAACCATCATCACGCCGACACCAAAATGGCAGTATGCCGGGTGTTTCAGTTCATGGTGCCAGACTGGCTGGTATTCGTCACCGGCGGTCGCCGACCTGGACGGCGATGGCGATGCCGAGGTGATCTGGTCGGCCTACAAAATTGACGTGGTGGATGGCGCAACCGGTGCTCCGCTCTGGACGGTACGCTCCGGCCATGATCGCAGTTACACCGGCAGCAGCGACGTTGGCCGCACCTGGCCAGGCATTGCGGTCGCCGATATTGACGGTGATGGCCCCCTGGAACTGGTGACGGCGCATAGCGGCGGATGGGTTGGCGTCTACGACGGGAATGGCTCCTTCAAACCAGGATGGCCGCGCCAGCCGTTCACTGCCGAGATACGCTCGCTGGCCGTGGCTGATCTTGATGGTGATGGGCGTATGGAGATTGTTGTCGCGCGGGCGAGTGGTGGCAGCGGTGTGTGGACGGTGTTACAGTTCGATGGAACGACACGCCCCGGCTGGCCGCAGATCGCGCCTGGCGGCACCGGTTATGCGGCTGGCGCGTACAACCAGAATATCGCCATCGCCGATATTGATGGCGATGGTCGCGGCGAGATCATCGGCCCGTCCGACGTGCATTATATCAGCGCCTTCAATGACGATGGCAGCCAGATCGGGGCCAATGCGCGCTACAATGCCTCAAATCCCCGGGGTCCGAAGGTCTGGAGCCAGGTTGGCGTCCATGTCGATGATGCGGTGGACCTGCGGGGCTACGCAAACTGCGGCGTTGAGCACCGGCCGAACTGGGCCGACAGCGCGCCCGTGATCGCCGACATGGACGGCAATGGCGCGCTTGAAGTGATCGCTGTCGGCAATGTCTATAACTGTGGCACCAGTCCATACAGCAGCCTGCGCCAGTTACCTTTCATCTTTCATCCCGACCGGTCGCGCTGGGCCGCCGGCAGCTTCGACTGGACGGCGATTCCTCCGTTGAGCAGTACCGGCGCGCCGCTCTCCGAGGATTACAACGTCATCCAGAGCGCCCTGCCGAACCCGGTTGTCGCCGATCTCGATGGCGACGGCGTGCGCGAGATCCTGTACGCTTCGTACGATGGCACGTTGCACGCGTTCTGGATGGACAAAACTCAGCGTGGCTCCTGGCCACTCGATGTTACTGCGCTTGCCGGCGAGTGGTCATTCGCCTCTGAGCCGGTAGTCGTTGATGTGGACAATGACGGCAAAGCCGAGGTGATCCTGGGCACATGGCCACGCAATGGCGGGCGGCGCGTCGGCAGAATCATCGTCGCCGACTGGCAGGGGAACGTGCTGCAGCAGTTCGCCCTGCCAGCCCCGCGCAGCAGCGACGCCAACGCATGGAACGGCGCGCTGGCCGCGCCAACGCTGGCGAACATTGACACCGACGCCGATCTCGAACTGGTCGTCGGAACGGTAGGGAGCGGCATGGTGGCCTATGATCTGCCGGGGACGGCGAATGCGCGGGTGCTCTGGGGCACCGGGCGTGGCAGCTTCCTGCGTACCGGCGCAGCGCCGCCCAACCCGTTGCGCGCGACCTACACCGCGCTCGGCGCTCTGCCACAACCGGGCGACGTGATTACGATGCGTCTGGAACTGAACAATGTCGGCGGCGCATCGCTGGCAGCAATGCAGTTCAGTACCACACTGCCCGCCGGCCTGAGCTATGATGGCGGTCTGGTCGCATCACACGGCATGGCCGGCGTCAGCGGGCAGACCGTGACCTGGAACGGGACCGTCGTCGCCGGCCAGACCGTGACGCTCACGTTCCGTGCGCGGATTGACGCCGGGCTTGCGACGCCGGTCGTGCTCTTCATCAACGGGCGGCTCGAAGGTGGGTACACAGCCGACCTGCGCGCGATGGTGATCGTCGGCGCGCGCGTTGTCTGGCTGCCGCTGGTGCGCCGAACGTGACAACCGGTTGCCCGCTGGCGACAGTCGCGGTATGCTATACGCGCCTCGTGTGCATGATTGGAGCATACCATGACCGAACCCTGGCGCCTTTCGCCCGAGCGCTGTTTCGATGCGGACCCGGCGCGTCGTGCGGTTGCGGTGCGCCTGTATGCCGAAGTGCGCAACCTGCCGCTCGTCTGCCCGCACGGGCATGTTGATCCGGCGTTGCTGGCCGAACCAGGCGCGACGCCGGGATCGCCGGCAGAACTCTTCATCATTCCCGATCATTACGTCTTCCGAATGCTCTACAGCCAGGGCGTACCGCTTGAGGCGCTGGGGGTGCCGGCGCGTGATGGAACCGTCGTCGAAACGGATCCTCGCGCGATCTGGCGGCGTTTCTGCGAACACTTCCACCTGTTTCGTGCGACGCCCACCGGCCTCTGGCTGGCCGCCGAACTGGTGGAGCTCTTTGGCGTCACCGAGAAGCCATCAGCCGAGAGCGCCGATCGAATCTACGACCACCTGGTTGCATGCCTGGCGCACGAAGACTACACCCCGCGCAGGCTGTTCGAGCGCTTTCGGATCGAAACACTCTGCACCACCGACGCTGCAACCGACCGCCTCGATCACCACCGCACGCTACGCGCCGATGGCTGGGAGAACCGCGTGCGGCCAACCTTCCGCCCGGACGCGGTGGTCAACCTGCATGCCGAGGGGTGGCGCGCCAGCGTCGAGCACCTGGGTGCGTTAAGTGATATTGACATAACAGGCTACGCGCAGTTCATTCGCGCGCTGGAGCAGCGCCGCGCCTACTTTAAGGAGCTTGGCGCCACCGCAACCGACCATGCCGCCGAGACGCCCTATACCGCGCGCCTCTCGGCTACCGAGGCCGAACGGATCTTTACCGCGGCGTTGCGTGGTACGGCGACGGCCACGGATGCAGCCGCCTTTACCGGGCACATGTTGATCGAGTTTGCCCGTATGAGCGTGGAGGATGGGCTCGTGATGCAGCTCCACGCCGGCAGCCTGCGGAACCACAACGACGCACTGTTCAGCCGTTTCGGGCCCGACAGGGGCGCGGATGTTCCCCTGGCGACGGAATGGACGCGCAATCTGCGCCCACTTCTGAACGCCTATGGCGCCGATCCGCGCTTCCGGCTCATTCTGTTCACCCTTGATGAAAGCACCTACAGCCGTGAACTGGCGCCGCTTGCGGGGCACTATCCTGCCGTGTTGCTCGGCCCGCCATGGTGGTTCTTCGACAGTGTGAACGGCATGCGTCGCTATTTCGAGACGGTTGTCGAAACGGCCGGATTGCACAACACCGCCGGATTCAACGATGATACCCGCGCCTTTGCGTCCATTCCGGCGCGCCACGATGTCTGGCGGCGCGTCAGTTGCGACTGGATCGCCGGCCTGATGCTCGAAGGGCTGATTGACGAGGATGACGCGCACGAGATGGCGCTCGACTGTGCGGTGCGCCTGGCGCGCAAGGCATATAACCTCGGGTCGGGCGCGTAGCAGCAAGGATTGGTGCCATGCATGGATTTGGCGACCCCGCCAGGACCCTCTCCGATGCCGAAGTTGAAGCAATTGTGCGTGACGGGCTGGCGCAGCTTGAGGTTGATGGCAGGCGCGTCTTGCTGATCGTTCCTGACGGCACGCGCACCGCGCCCCTGCCGCAACTGTTCCGCCTGGTGCATGCCACGCTTGCGCCGCGTGTTGCGGCACTCGATGCGCTGATTGCACTCGGGACGCATCAGCCGATGAGCGCTGCCCAGATCGATCGCCACTTTGGCGTTCAGCCAGACGAATGGGCCACGACCTTTCGTGGTGTGCGCGTGTTCAACCATCGCTGGGAGGATCCGGCGACATTTGCGCACATGGGGACGATCAGTGCCGATGAGGTCAGCCAGATCAGTGAAGGAATGTTGTGCCAGCCAGTGGATGTACGGATCAACCGGCTGGTGCTGGAATACGATCGGCTGCTGATCTGCGGTCCGGTATTTCCACACGAGGTGGTCGGTTTTTCGGGTGGCACCAAATACCTGTTCCCCGGTGTCAGCGGTCGTGAGGTGATTGATGTCTCGCACTGGCTCGGCGCACTCATCACCTGCTACGCCATCATCGGGACGCCGGGGGTGACGCCGGTGCGCCGGCTGATCGACCGCGCGGCGTCGCTGGTGCCGACGCCGAAGAGTTGTGTGGCAATGGTTGTTGCCCCGGGGAACGGGCAACTGAACGGGATCTATATCAGCACACCCGAGGATGCCTGGCAGGCTGCCGCGGACCTTTCGGCCCGGGTGCATGTGCGCTATGTCGATCGCCCGTTTCAGCGGGTGCTCTCGGTGATGCCGCCGATGTACCAGGACATCTGGACCGCTGCCAAGGGGATGTACAAACTCGAGCCGGTGGTGGCCGACGGTGGCGAGTTGATCATCTATGCGCCGCATATTACCGAGTTCAGCGTGACCCATGGCACGGATCTTGCGGCTATCGGGTACCATGTACGCGACTATTTTGTGAAGCAATGGGAACGCTTCAAGCACCATCCGTGGAGCGTTCTGGCGCACAGCACCCATCTTGCCGGCGCTGGCGAGTACGATCCGCAGTCTGGTGAACGGCCACGCATCCGGGTGACCCTGGCGACCGGCATATCGCCCGAGCGCTGCGCTGCGCACAATGTCGGCTACTGTGACCCGGCGACGATTGATCCGGCGGCCTGGGCAGGCCGTGAGGAAGAGGGGATTCTGCTCGTACCGAAAGCGGGCGAGATATTGTATCGGCTCAGGAAGTGACGTGATATGGACCAGAAGACAGAAATCGCTCCCTACGGTTCCTGGCGTTCACCGATCAGTGCGGTGCTGGTGGCAACCGCGGGCGTCTCGTTGAATGACATCGCGCTCGATGGCGACGATATCTACTGGCTGGAGGGCCGCCCCGCCGAACAGGGCCGGGTGGTGGTGGTGCGTCGTGGCGCCGATGGGACGATTGTAGATATCACGCCGCCGGGCTTCAATGCCCGTACCCGTGTGCACGAGTATGGCGGCGCGCCGTATGTCGTCGATAGAGGCACGGTCTACTTCAGCAATTTTGCCGACCAGCGACTCTATCGCCAGGCACCGGGTGCTGCGCCGCAACCGATCACTCCTGAGGCGCCGCTGCGGTATGCCGATGCGGTGGTTGACCACGGGCACAACCGGCTGATCTGTGTACGCGAGGACCACAGCGGTAGCGGTGAGGCGGTGAATACGATCGCTGCTATCCCCCTCGACGGGTTGGGCGAGCAACGCGTCCTCGTCGCCGGCGCCGACTTCTACGCCAGCCCGCGATTGAGCCCTGACGGCAGGAACCTGGCCTGGTTGAGCTGGAACCATCCAGATATGCCGTGGGACGCGGCCGAGCTGTGGGTTGCACCAGTATTGAGCGATGGCGCACCCGGCATCGCGCAGCGTATTGCGGGCGGGGCCGAGGATGCCGTGTTCCAGCCGCAATGGGGGCCGGATGGCACACTGTACTTCGTCGCGGAGCGCACCGGCTGGTGGAACCTCTACCGCTGGCGCAATGGTGTGGTCGAGCCACTCTGTCCCATGGAGGCCGAGTTTGGTCTGCCGATGTGGGTGTTCAGCGCCGGCACATATGCTGTCGAGTCGGCGGAGCGGCTGGTATGCAGCTACATAACGCGCGGCGAAACCAGGCTTGCGACGCTTGATGTCGCCAGCGGCGTGCTGGCGCCGCTCGACCTGCCCTTCAGCGATCTGGGCTTCTCCGGCCCGCGCGCCGCCAATGGCAGGGTGGCCTTTATCGGCGCTTCTCCCGCCACGCCGCACACGCTGATGCTGCTTGACCTGGCGAGCGGCGCGCTGACGACGATCCGCCGGTCGAGCGACATTGCGGTTGATCCCGGCTACATCTCAACACCACGCGTGATCGAGTTTCCCACCGCAGGCGACCTGACAGCGTTTGCGTTCTACTATCCGCCGCATAACCGTGATTTCAACGCACCGGCAGGCGACGTGCCGCCATTGCTGGTGTTGAGCCACGGCGGGCCAACCGGCGCGACGTCGGCGGCCTTCGACCTGGGCATCCAGTTCTGGACCAGCCGGGGCATTGCGGTCGTGGATGTGAATTATGGCGGCAGCACTGGTTCTGGTCGCGCCTATCGCCAGCGACTCGACGGTGCCTGGGGTATGGTGGACGTTGACGATTGCTGCAATGCCGCGCGCTATCTGGTGGCGCAGGGCCTGGCCGACCCGCAGCGGCTGATCATTGCCGGCGGCAGCGCGGGCGGCTACACGACGCTGGCAGCGCTTACATTTCGCGATGTCTTCCAGGCCGGCGCCAGTTATTACGGCGTCGGCGACCTGGAGGCGCTGGTTCGTGACACACACAAGTTCGAGTCGCGGTATCTCGACCGACTGGTCGGGCCGTATCCTGAGCGCGTAGACATCTATCACGCGCGCTCGCCGATCCACCATGTCGAGCAGCTCAATCGCCCGGTGATCTTCCTGCAAGGATTGGAAGACAAAGTCGTACCACCCGGCCAGTCGGAAACGATGGTGGCGGCCCTGCGCGTGAAGGGCGTACCGGTGGCATACCTGGCGTTCGCGGGTGAGCAGCACGGGTTCCGCAAAGCGGACACGATCATCCGGGCGCTGGAGGCCGAGTTGTACTTCTACTCACGCATCCTTGGTTTCGATCTTGCAGAACCGGTTGAGCCGCTGGTGATCGAGAATCTATGATGGCGTCCTGTGTCTGCGCGAGC
Source organism: Chloroflexota bacterium (assembly GCA_013388755.1). Lineage (GTDB taxonomy): Bacteria > Chloroflexota > Chloroflexia > Chloroflexales > Roseiflexaceae > JACAEQ01. The sequence goes on along the minus strand of JACAEQ010000108.1, from coordinate 7,918 downwards.
GAATGCGCGGTAGGCGACCGGCGCACATGGTATGATACAGGCAAGACATGGCAGTGCAGTAAAGGCGTTCCATGGAGCGTATCGGTTTTGCTGGTCTCGGGCGCATGGGCCAGGCGATGGCCGGGCGGTTGCTGGCGGCAGGGTTCCCGCTGACGGTGTACAACCGTACGCCGTCGCGCGCTGACGCGCTGCTGGATGGCGGAGCGGCCTGGGCCGCAACTCCTGCTGAACTGGCAGCGCGTAGTGATATCATCTTCACGATCCTTACCGACGATGCGGCGGTTGAGCAGGTGTTCCGCGGCCCGTCCGGTTTGCTGACAGCCGATGTACCCGGCCGGTTGTTCATTGAGATGAGCACGATCCGGACCGCGACAATCCTCGCGCTGGCCGGCGCCGTTGAGCAGCGTGGCGCACGCCTGCTCGATGCGCCCGTTTCTGGCACGGTCGCACCGGCGCGTGCCGGCCAGCTCCTGGTGCTCGCCGGCGGGCGGACAACTGACCTGGAACGCGCCCGCCCGGCGCTGGAGACGTTCAGCCGGCGCATTATTCACATCGGTGGGCAGGGTGCGGGTACCACCATGAAGCTGGTACTCAATATGACCATGGCATGCTTCTGGGGCGCGCTGGCAGAGTCACTGGCGGTCGGGCAGCAATTCGGTATTGATCTGGCAACCATGCTCGATGTCTATCTCGACTCGCCGGTTGCGCTGCCCGCGCTGCGTGGCAAAGCACCGTTGCTGCTTGGCGAAGAGCAGGAGGTCGCGTTCGATGTCACCGGCGTGCGCAAGGATCTGCTGGCCATGGTTGCCACGGCACAGGACGCTGGCGTACCGGCGCCGGTCGCGTCGGCGGCGCTGGCACACTTTGCTGCCGCAACAGCCGCAGGATACGGCAAGCGCGATCTTGCATTCCTGGTGGAATATCTGGCTGACCTGGCGCATCGCACCGCGCGCGTCGCGTTTACTCTGGGCGAGCCATGATCATTACCATGCGCCCGTTTACCGGCGCCTCCGACATCGAACGAATGATCGCGCTGGCATATGCGTTCCCCGACCAGTATCTGCGCTCGGTGGATTTGCCGTACCGCCTGGCATCATGGGCGCTCGATAATCCACATAACGTCTGTTTGTGGGAAGACGAAGCGGGCGATCTCCTGGGCTTTGCCATTATTCAGTTGCCGTGGCGTTCACTCGATACGTGCGCCCATCCTGCGGCGCGCGACGCCGGCATCGAACGGCTCATGCTCGTCTGGGCAACCGAGCGTGCCCAGGAGATCGCGGATGAGAGCGGGCAACCGTTGACACTGTATGTTGATGCGTTTGAGCACGACGCGGAGCAGCTCACGCTGCTGGCGGCCTACGGTTTTGTGCCGGACCAGTCGGCGATGATCCGGATGGTACGCTCCCTGGAGGATGTCTTACCTCAGCCACACCTGCCTGAGGGGTTCGTTCTGCGCCCGATTGACGGCATGCGCGAATTGCGTGACTATGTCGTGCTCCATCGCGCGGCATTCGGCGCCGCCGACATGACGATCGAATGGCGCAGGCGCACATTGCGCGCGCCGCAGTACATCCCGGAGCTCGATGTGGTTGCCGAAGCGCCCGATGGCCGGCTGGCAGCGTTCTGCATGTGCTGGCTCGGGCCGGTATGTGGCGAAGGGTACATCGAACCACTGGGCGTCCATCCCGATTTTGCAGGGTACGGGCTGGGCCGGGCGGTACTGCTGGATGGGTTATGGCGTCTGCAGGCGCACGGCGCCACACTGGCCGTGATCGATCGCTACGAAGGCGATGAAGGCGCGCGCGCGCTCTGCGACGCGCTTGGATTTCGTACCCGGTTGCGCACCGTCGGCTATGCGCGCCGGTTTGGAACCTGAGATGGCCGGCAACGTGAGATGGGGACATGCGACAGATCGAATCTCCAACGCTGACTGGCGACTATCTTGAACTGCGCGTACTTCCGGAAACCGACCTGCCGCAGCTATTGAAAGTCTACCAGGGTACACCACTCTACTTCGACGGCCTGGGCGATCGCGCCGACCGCCTGACGCTCGCCGATGTGCGCGCACAGTGGCAGGCTGCGCACGATGCGCCAGACCGGGTGTTGCTGGGAGTGTATCATCCGGTTACGGGCTTGCTCATCGGCGCCGCCGATGTTCAGGTTGGCATCCCGCGCCCGGAGGCTGCCACCGTGTGGCTGCTGATCTGGGGCGGCTTTCAGCGCCAGGGGTATGGCCAGGAGTGTATGGCATTGCTGGAATCGTGGCTCATTCCTGGCATGGTGACCACCCTGTGTGCCATTGCCACGAACAATGACGAGGGAATCAGCTTCCTCGAACTCCAGGGGTTCCGTCGCACCGATCAACCTGCCGATCCACCGATTGGTCGTGGCAGCGCGTTCTGGATGTGCTGGTGAACACGTTGCACGTTGCACGTTCCCCATTCCCCATTCCCCGTCACTCACAACACATTCACCGGGTCGACATCCACCGCCCACCCTGGCGGCAGCCGCAGCACATCAAGCAACGGTTGCGGATCGACGCTGCGCAGGAGCAGATGCCAGCGATAGCGGCCTCGCTGCACGTGGAAGAATGCCGGCGCCGGGCCGATCATGCCCCATCCTTCCGGCAAGTGGAGCGTCGCCAGCCGGCGAATCTCGGCGGCCAGCGCCTCGGCAGCACGGCGAGCGCGGGTATCGCTACCAGCGGCATAGATGAAACGCACGAGGCGGCTGAACGGCGGATAGCCGGTCTGCTGCCGGAACGCGATCTCCTGCTCATAAAATGCGGCATAATCATGCTCCTGAGCTGCACGAATCGCATAGTGATCAGGCGCATATGTCTGAATCACCACACGCGCACCCGCTTCGCGCCGGCCCGCTCGCCCGGCAACCTGCGTCAACAACTGAAATGCCCGCTCGCCAGCGCGGAAATCCGGCAGGTTCAACCCGGTATCGGCAGTCACGACCCCCACGACTGCGACCAGCGGCAGGTCAAGACCTTTGGCGATCATCTGGGTACCAACCAGCACATCCGCTTCGTGCCGCAGAAAACGATCCAGTAAGCGTTCGTGATCGCCCTTACGCCCGATACTATCGCGATCCCAGCGGATTGCGCGTGCCTGGGGAAACAACGCCTCAACTTCCTCAACTACCCGCTGTGTGCCGATGCCAAATGATTTGATGCGCGCGCTCCAGCATTGCGGGCAGATGGCCGGCGGCAATTCGCGGTGGTTGCAGGTATGGCAGACGAGCAGATCTGGCGTGTCTGGAAGCGGAGCCGCGCCCGGCGGCGGCGCTTCGCGGGCTATGCCATGATCGGCGTGATGCAACGTCAAGGGCGACGAGCAGTTCGGGCAGGCCACGACATAGCCACAATCGCGACACATGAAGAACGATGCCGCGCCACGCCGATTGAGGAACAGGATCGCCTGTTCGCGGCGTTCGAGCGTACTGGTCAGGGCTTCCTGCAGCGTGCGGCTAAAGATCGAACGATTGCCCTCCTCCAGTTCACGGCGCATGTCAACAATCGTGACCTGTGGTAAGGGCAGCGCGCGCGTGCGTGGCAGGCCATCGGCGCTGACCGCAGACGTGACGCGTTCCGGCAATTCCAGCAAGGTCATTCGTCCCGCGCGCGCGGCGGCGTAACTCTCAACCGAGGGGGTCGCGCTACCCAGAATCAGGACGCTCCTGGTCAGCGCGGCAAGCCGGCGCGCCACATCGCGCGCATGGTAGCGCGGCGCGGCGTCGTGCTTATACGATGGTTCATGTTCTTCGTCAACAATCACCAGGCCCAGGCCGGGCAGCGGTGCAAAGACTGCCGAACGCGAACCGATAGCGACGCCGGCCTCGCCCCGGCGCAGGCGCCGCCATTCGTCATAACGTTCGCCAGGCGCCAGTTCGCTATGCAACACCGCAATCTGGCCGGGGAAACGCGCCGCGAAACGCCGCACCAGTTGCGTCGTCAGTGCGATTTCCGGCACCAGCACCAGCGCCTGGCGTCCCTGGCGCAAGGCGCGCGCAATCGCCCGCAGATAGACTTCGGTCTTCCCGCTACCGGTGACGCCATGAAGCAGAAACGGGACCGGCGCAGCTTCGCCGACGGCAGGAGCGGTGGGCCGATCGAGCGCTTCGCGCACCATGTTCCAGACCAGTTCCTGCGCCCGGCTCAATGGCGGCGGCGTATCAGGCGCGACGGTAGCACTGGCCAGCGGATCGCGCCGCACCTCGCGCGCATCAAGCTCTACCAGGCCACGCCGCTCCAGTGCGCGCAGCGCCGCATGATCCACATCCGCGCCGGCCAGCGCCGCCGCAACCGGTAGACGTTCGCCGCCCTGGTCGGTGGACTCAAGCAGGTATTCCGCCAGCCGGCGTTGCTTCGGCGCGCGCGCCAGGCTTTCCAGCGCGGCGCGGATCTCGGCGGCGGAGCGAGCCAGGCGCACGGTACGTTCCATGCGCGGGCGGGCGCGCGCGCGGGTCAGGGCCATACCTCGCACGGCCAGGCCGCGTTCGTGCAATGCCGCATAAATGGACTGGAGCTCGGCGTCGCTACCGCGTAAACGCCGGCGCAATTCGGCTTCGCTCACCTCGCCGCTGCGGCGCAACAGGTAGAGCACCTCACGCTCGCCGGGCGGCAGCGCGCCGAGATCCGCGCCGCGTCCCTCGGTCGTCGCGCGCCAGGTCGTCTCGGCTTCCTGGGTCACGCCAGGCGGCAGCATCAATGAAAGCGCCTCAAACAGCGTCGTTCGATAGCGCACCGCGATCCAGCGCGCCAGCCGGATCTGCGCTGGCGTCAGCGCCGCCTCCGGATCGGCGACATCGAGCAGATCGCGGAGCTCCGGAGCGCGGAGGTTGGCATCCGCGTAGACATCAGGGGGCAATGGCGCGCCCGGCTCATGATCGTGCCCGGCGGCATCGCGCCCATAGAGATCGACCACCACACCCTGCACGCGCCGCTGGCGCAGCGGCGCCCACACCAGCTGGCCGATGCGAACCACCGCATGCAACGCCTCCGGTACCCGGTAGGTGAACACGGCATGCGCGCCAGCGGCGCCTACGGCAATATCGGCGAGGAAATCGGTCGTCATAGAACTCAGTGTAACACAATTGTTCCGCAGCAATTGATGACCAGGAGCGGGCTTCGGTTTCGGGGACACAGCGCGGAGCGGCTCATCCTGAGGCGCGCCGATAGTACGCCGCAGGGCGCAACTCGCCAGGGTCTGGCATACCGAAATGCAGATTCCTCGCACCCACAACCACTTCACTCGCAAGCGCAAGAGCGCGAGACCTCCACTGATACGCACATTCGCACCCTAAGAAGCTCGGAGCTATGCTATACTCAGCGTACGCCGCCGTACATCTGACTGAACGGCCGAGGAGGCGCCATGATTGACGACTTGAGTTTTTCTGTTAATGTGCCGGCCGATCAAATTGAGACGCTTCTGCCCATCCTTCGCGACGTAGCTGCCGATGTTCAAATTGCTCCTTCCAAAGAGCTCGACTGGCAGACCGTAGTCGTCATAATGGAAGGTGTCGGCAAAGTCGCCGGCGGCATCACCGCAGTCATGATCCTCGCGGAAAAACTCAATGCCTGGAGGAAGGCTCTTCGTCAGCAGGGCCGGACGCCAGAAGGAAGGCTCAAGCGACCCGGCCAGCCGACGCTCGACCTCGCAACTGCTACCGACCAGGAGGTGCTGGAGTGGCTGATCGCAACACCGCCGGTGAAATGACAACGCCAGTGCGACTGCTGATACTCATCGCCGGGCCGCTGGTTAGCAACAACAAGCAGCCGATCACGCTCCTGCCTGCGCAAGAAGAGCTTGCGGCGCTCGTCGATGCGTGTGAACGACTTGTTCCGCCCGTTGCCCTCGAAATCCGCGCTGAGATCGCGACCGCCGATAGTATCGGCCGGGTGTTCGCGACCACCCGCGCGCCATTCGATATACTGCACTTCACCGGTCATGGCAGCCAGGAAGCTGACGGTGACGTGGTGCTCGCGCTGGAGGACGAAGTCGGCACGGTTCGCCCTATGGGCGCCGCCGAGCTTCGCCGTCTGATTGGCGAACGCCCACCTCGCCTTGCTTTTCTGAGCGCCTGCCACTCGGAAGGACTCGCCCGGGCGCTCCTCGATGCCGGCGCGCGCCATGTTGTCGCCATCAGTGCCGCCGACCCGGTACTCGACATCGCCGCCAGAACCTTCGCCGAACGCTTTTACCAGGCGTTGTTATCCGGCCGGGCAGTTGCGACTGCTTTTGAGGCTGCCCGCGCCGCGGTTGCGTCCAATGATATGCTGCGCTCGCTGCGCGACCCGGCGACCCTCCTGCCATACAGCCTGCAGGAAGAACTGAAGTTCCGCCTATTGCCAGACGACGCCCCGGCCCACCTGCAGCCGTTCATTTCGTCGCCTCCCGCTGGTGCGGTCGTTTTCAGCCGCGAGCCATGGAATCGCACAAACCTTACTCCCGTCAGCGCTGACCCATTCGTTGGGCGCGCCAGCGAATTGCATGATATCGCCGTTAAGCTCCGCAATGCCCGCTGTGTCGCAATCCATGGTTTCGGTGGTTTTGGAAAGACCGCCCTGGCCCGAGCAGCCGTCCGCTGGCAGCGCGAACGTGACCGCTGGCCCGACGGGGTCTGGGAAGTTCCGTTGCGCAATGTTGCGACCACAGCACACGCGCGCGCCCAGATTGCACTTGCACTCAAACTGGATCCCGCAGCAGGTGAGAGTGACGACACACTCGCCGCGGAGTTAGGAAAGCGGCGCAGCCTGATAGTGCTTGACGACCTCGACGTGCTGCTGCAAAACGACCAGGCCGCCGTCGTCGAATTATTGCGCGCGTTGCTTGGCACGCATCGATTGAAGCTGATCACCACGTCACGAAGAGATCTGCCTGGACGAGTCGACCATCAGCGTGTCGAATTGTCCAGGCTCTCGCAGCGTGACACCATCGTCGCCTTCCAGCGTTATGCGCCGCCAATTGCCGAGTGGGGAACGTGGGATCCGGCTGATCTGTTCGAGTTGACGAAGTTCCTCGATGGATACCCCTTTCCAATCCGGCTTGCCGCCAGCTACATGGTAAGCACTCGCCGTGGTCTGCGCGAATTGCTGCGGAACCTCAAAGAGAACCCGAAAGGTACATTTCGCTACCAGGGCGATACGGAGGATCGCGACACAAGTCTCGCGGCAACGCTCGATCTTTCATATGATAGTCTGCCGGCGCCCGCCAGAGCGGTTTTCCCGTTGCTGGCATTGTTTCCGGCCGGCGTCACCCGCTGGGCGGCTCGTGAGATCATCGGGGCTGAGAGCGAAGTTGCGCTGGAAACCCTCGTACAGCATGGGATGGCTGAGTGGCGCGATGAGGCTGGATACCAGCGGTTTGCCTTGCCGGAGCCGGCGCGCCGCTATGCCGAGGCTCGGATGGATGACGATGCGCTGGAGATCTATGCGCCAAAGGCTCTCAGGCATTATGCAGCTGTAGTTGCAGCCGGCGACCGTGCCATAACGGAAGGCCAGATTGTTGAGGGCAGGCTATGGATCACCCTTGAACAACCCAATCTTGCGCAATTCCTGGAATGGGGATATGACCGCGAAGCAGGAATTGACCAGATCAGCCAGGCGGCGCGCGCAACGGCGCAACTCGGCAACTATTGGACAACCATTGCTGCACGCGGTCGTGAGGAAACCAGGAAGCAATTACAGCGCGCTCTGTCCGCAGCACGCCGAATTGGCGACCGGCTGGGCGAAGCCAATGTGCGGAAGGCGATTGGCGACGTGCAGCAGTTCCGCAAGGAAACAGACGCCGCGCTCGCCAGCTATCAGCAGGCGCTCGCCCTCTTCCGCGAGATTGGCGACTGGCTGGGCGAAGCCAATGTGCGGAAGGCGATTGGCGACGTGCAGCAGTTCCGCAAGGAAACAGACGCC
>JACAEQ010000079.1 GCA_013388755.1 Chloroflexota bacterium | reverse complement strand
GGCAAAGTCAGAGTAGGTGAACTTGGTATCTCGGGCGAGAAAGGGGGATGCGAAGATATGACCCCGATACAGCCCGTAGGCTACGGTGTGCTTCCGTCCGAACTGACCGGTACTGGCCTGCTCCTCGCCCTCTTCTCATATGTGATGCTGCCCCGCGCAGAAGACGCCGCGGTCAGCGGCTCAATTGATGGCCGGCGATGATTGCGAGTTGTTATGCGACGCAAGTGCGCCGCTCACCGTATCCTTCAACTCGACCAGATCGATCGGCTTCGCCAGGTAATGGCGTACACCAAGCATCTTCATCTGCGAGCGCAGACGTGGCGTATCATAGGCTGTCAATACCAGCACCGGAATATGCGGCCGTTCGTCATGCAGCGCCTTGATCAACGCCGCCGCCGCACGGCTCTGCGGGCTTGGATCAACGATCAGCAAGTCCACCGCGTCGCGCACGCACCGCAGCCACGCAGCACCCGGCGACGGTGCAAGAATGACTTCCACATCGTTACCCAGCAGGAACTGCAGGCCCTGCTGAGTGACCATTGCTGCGGCCGGATCTTTGTCGACGATCAAAATGTGCTGCAAATCCGACACGGCGCCCCTTCCCGACACCTGAGTAAGAAAAGAGAGGCAGAACCACGCCTCTCCTCGCCGAAGCCGCCCCTGCACTGCTGGTATGGCCATCACGAGCCACTCCCCTTGCCACTATAGCAAAAAGGAGTCTGGCGATGGAAAGTGAGGCGACAACTCTGAGTTGTGATAGGACAACAGGGAACCGTTACGATACCAGATGAGAGCAGCAGGATGCGGAAAAACCCCTCAACCTCGAATGGTGGAATCACAACTGAGCTACCGCAACCCTTCCGTCGCCGGTCATGGGTAGCGGGAGCAGCCGTAAACCCGATCTACTCTCGGTGTGAGCCATGCCGGGAATGCGCCTGTGTGTCGCAACGCGGAGGAGGTACTCTACCAGGTAGCATTCGATCGTGCCGGATGACCGCACCCTGAGGAGTCGTGCAGCGGCGAGGGTGCACGCCGTCGCTCCTGAGAGGTGTCTATCCGTATGCAACCGGGTATTACACGATCGGGGCGACACAATCAACCGGCAGTGAGACGATAAAGGTGCTACCGGCTCCGAGGGTGCTCTCTACTTCGATGTGACCGCCGTGCTGGGTCACAATATGGGCGCTGATTGCCAGACCCAGACCGGTGCCCTGGGGCTTGGTCGTGTAAAATGGTTCAAACAGGTGTGGCAGATGTTCTTTGCTGATGCCGGTACCAGTATCACGAACGTACACCACGATCATCTCATTGCGATCGTCTTCGGTACTCACAAGATCCGTTGTAATGTGCAACATACCGCCATCAGGCATCGCATCGCAGGCATTGAGCATCAAATTGAGGAACACCTGGCGCAGTTGATCAGGGTGGGCCGTCAGGCGCGGAAGATCGGGGCGAAAATCGGCCGTGACCGACACATGGCCATGCCGCAGATGGGTATGCACCAGTTCGATAGTTTCCGCCAGCAGATCATTTATCTCGGTTGGCTCAAGTTCATCGCGTGCCGGCCGGTAGAAATCACGCATCCGGGTAATAATGCGCGCGATGCGGCCAAGCTCGTTTTGCGCGATCGTCAGGAAGTGACGCTGGGGTGTATCAGCTGCAATATCCTGCTCAACAAGATACAGGCTATTACGCGCCGCATAGAGTGGATTATTGATCTCATGGGCAACCGATGCCGCCAGTTCGCCGACCGCAGCCAGTTTGGCACTCTGAAGCAACTGCGCCTGTGCGGCGTCAAGGCGTGCCTGCGCCTCAGCGTGAAGCGACTGCGTCTGGTCAAGATCGCGCTGCAGTGCCGCGGCACGGATGCGCTGGCGATTTTCCGCAATTGCGACGGCCGCCAGATCCGCCAGCGCCTGAATGAATGGCAGGTCGCGCGGGTGGAACAGGTGCGCGTCATGGTTGCCGTACAGGACCAGCGCGCCAAGGCGTAAGCTCTCGATCCGCAGCGGCGCCACCAACGCGCCGCCTGGTGGCCAGCCAGGCAGATCCGCTCGCTTCTGCGCTATTTGTGCCTCGTTCGGATCGTTCACTGCCGCTTCAAACTCCGGCCCGATCATCAGCATTGCGCGCGGTGACAGGAATGCGCGCCCTGCCAATCCCTGGCCAGGCCGCAACGTGCCACCGCCAGTCTTTCCGGTACTGCTCGCGGCAAGGCGTAACCGCAGACCTGACTGATCGGCGAGGAAGAGAAGCGCGCCACTCGCCCCGCTGAACAGATCGACCGCCTCCCGCACGACCAGTTGCAGAATGGTCTCAATCTCGTGCGTGACGAGCAGGGCCGCGCTGATCGACAGAATGGCATTCAGCCGGTTCGACGAGAGGTGCGCACGACTCGCTTCCATAGTGGACATCTGTGCTTCCAGTTCAGCAATGCGGGCGTGAGCCGCAGCGAGTTCGGCGCGCAATCGCTCAACCTCACCATGATCAGCGCTCAAGCGACGCCTGTCCGGCTGTGCCCGGTAGGAAGGACCCTGCACCATAGTACGCCATCTTCCGGCTACATGCTTCCAGATCGATTCTACGGCATGACCGTTCCCGACCATGCATGACGGCACACGCGTGCGAGTGCACGAACGACCGCATGCAGTCATTGCACGGAGCGTCAGCGACCGCCTGCAGGGATGCAGCGTGGCTGAAGCAATCTCGGCGTGTGATAGGGAGATCGCGTCGCTTCGCTCGCAAGGACACCCGGCCGTCGGTTATACGCTGCACCCTGTGTCATTGCGAGGAGCGTCAGCGACGAAGCAATCTCGGCGTTGCGTCGCTTCGCTTGCAAGGACACCCGGCAATCCGTTATTCGGATAGGCGCCTGGCAACCTGCTAATGTTATCGTAGCACAGGTTGCCACGCCCCGCAAACGGAGTGTTGCGAGACCATAACAGTTGGTCGTGATCTTTTCTCGTGCATGCCGTTACAAGCTATGTACACTGTCGCCATCTCTCTGTTTTTTGTGTCTGTGAGTACAATCTATGCCGCGAAAAAAGCGCCAGCACCCGCTCGTCAAAGTAGCGCGTGCATATTTAAGCGAACGCTTGCCGACGCTGAAAGATGCGCCGTTGCGCATCCATATGCTCGATGGCCCGCCCGGTTCGCCGCGTTATTCTGTCTCTATCGAACAGTGCCGCCCGGTGGGTTGCCCCCACGGAGTATCACCTGAAGATGCTGCCAACGGGCGATGTTCGATCATTGATTGCCCGATCCGCCATTCGGTGCGGCTCCTGTTTGATCGCAACGGCCAGCTGGTCAATGCTGCTGAAAGCGGTATTCACTGGAGTTGATCTTCGTCTGCGACGCCACGGTGTCGCGTGATTGCCGCAAGGATCGCATGGATACGGTACGTGACTGGATGAGCCAGCCACCGATCTGCGCCTCAGAGTCGATGGTGCTGCCAGAGGCGCGACGGTTGATGCGTGAAAGACGTGTGCGCCGCCTCCCGGTTCTCGACAGTGCAGAGCGACTGGTCGGAATCGTGACCGAGGGTGATATCAATCGGATCTCCGACTCGCATATCCACGATGTCCGCGAGTACAATCTGTATCATCGCGCAGCTGATCTGCCGCTGCGCGATTTCATGACGCAGGACGTGGTGACGGTCGCTCCTGACGACTCGATCATTGCTGTGGCGCAACTCTTGCTGCGCCACCGCATCGGCGGCATTCCGGTTGTTGAACAGGGGCGAGTGGTGGGGATGATTACAGAGAGCGATCTGTTTCGTCGCATGGTCGAGCGCGAGACAGGTCGTGCACCGGCGTCCGGCGAACGATAGATCCACGACCTGTCTTATGCTGCCAGCGCGCCAGGTTGCGCTGTGATCGCTTTGTTCCAGCCTTCCAGTAATCTGGCGGAGTGCTGCTGCATCCACGCGGAGAGGCGCTTGCCTTGCGCAAGCACGGCGGCGTGGTAGTCAGGCGCACCTTCAGGCGTTGAGATGACGCGCCCGAGTTCGCTACGCAGCCACAATACCTCGATCAGCACCGGTAGCGCCGCGACTTCCGAGGGCTGAAGCGGCGTGATGCAGCCGTAGTTGTCCACCAGTGCGATAGCCTGAGCGACATTGAGCGGCCCGCGGAACACACCCCATGTCGTCGCCTCTGACGGCAGCACCATCGAAGCAAAGCCAACCACGGCATCCGCCAGGTCGACGATCCGGGCATCGCATTCTACCTGGTCGAAGTCGAGCAACGCCGCCACCCGATCGCCGACGAACCGCACATTATCGGGGTGCATGTCGCCGTGAATCAGGACGTGTGGTAATGCAGTACAGAGGTCCGCCGGCAATACAGCGCGCAGCATGGCCGCTCTGCCGTCGTACCATGCCAGCGCCTCGTGCAACTCACCCATGACGTCACGCTGATAGAGAGTCTCGGTAAGTGCGCTGATTCGTGTCGGCTCGTATCGTGACAGTACCGAATTGCCCGGTGCCTCAAGATCGCCGACCGCCTGGTGATACCGGGCAAGAATCGCGCCGATGGCGGCGATCTGCCCGGGGCGTTGCGGGTCGAAATCAGCGCCATCGACGTACTCGAGTACCTCGTAGGCATCACCATCCATCATGACCAGTGTCGAGCCATCGCGCGCAGGGATCAGGCGCGCCGTCGGAAATGAACGGCGGCATAGCGTGTCGATCAGGCGATGGCGATACTGCAGGGCGGCGAGTGAAAAGCGATGGTGGTTGCGGCGAACGACAAACCGCCCGCACGCAGTAACGACGACGGCCGTCTCATTGACGAACCCGTGGCCAGTGGCGGCGATGCCTTCGGCTGTTCCCAGATCGTAATGGGCCAGCACCCGTGTGATCTCAGACGATGTCAGCATTGGCTCACGCAGTGCCTGGTGCGCACCATTGCGCTATAGCTCTTCTGCCGCGGCGGCATCGTCTGCTGATGCGTTGCGGCCAGATGTACCCCGTTGCGACGCCATCTATCATAGACGTGAACTGACGCGCGCAACGCGAATTCTCTGCTGCTTCTTCGAGCAAACGGCAGAGCCTGCACTGCCTCAGCCGTTGCGCTCCAGGCGATATGATTACCTCTGTACTGCAAGTTCTGGCTCAAGTTCCCTCATCAGTGACCGTACAAACGCATCAATCTTATCCCGCTCTGCGGGTGCTATCTGCGACCATGGCGCAAAGTCCGGCGCCGACAACACAATCCGCAGCGGCGGGATCGCCAGGTGTATACCACGCGAGCCGAGCATGCCGACCAGGTCATCAATGCTGCTCGGTCGCTCATCCACGGTTTGTGTGCCGAATACGGCGACCATCAGGCGTTTGAGCCGTCGCTCGGGAATCGATTCGATCAGATGACGCAGGCGCCAGCTGGCGTGGTGAGCGTGCGTGAAGCTTCCGAGCACCAGCATGTCGCAGCCGATGACATCACTCGCGGTAACACGCGTGATTGGCGCGCACACAACATGCACACCATGGTTTGCAAGCTGCGCAGCAATGTACTTTGCAGCCTCCCGGTTGTGACCAAACCACGAGGCGTAGACGATCAGGGCTCTCATAGACATGTACCTCATTGATGACGCACCGCATTGTGCCTGGTTTGAGCATACCACGGTGGCATTACCATGCCGGGATGGTCCGGCAACCAGTGGTGAACGTTTTGTTACGCGGTGCGTTATATTGTTTAACCATGCGTTGTTATATCGCAATGCTGCATTGCGGCATGACGTTTTATACTGACCATGGTCAACGGACCAGTCGGGTCGGGCGGAAGAGGCTAGCGGAGAGCCACTTGCGCCGTATCGCCTGTGCGACACCCGGCCGTGCCCGGACCCGCGGTGGCCACCCCCCTATGCGCCACCTGAATGCTGGCGCCGGCACCCTCGCCGGCGCCGGCCGTGTTTTTGGAGCGATGAGATCGTCGCGGTGATGGTTGCAGAACCGTGATGATCGGAGGGCGCGGCTCCGTGCTACTCCTCGCCGCGCAGTCGTCGCCGTGCAGCTTCCTGGGCAGCGCGGAGGCGCTCAAGTTCAGCGATGCGCTGTGCATGTTCCTCGGGCGTCTCCTGGAACGTGGTTGAGCGCGGCGCGTCATCCGCGTGACGGAACGGTGGTAGACGCGGTGTGCGTGGCGGGGCGTCGTTGTGATCTGATGGTGCGTGGGCCGCTGCAACGCGCGCTGCGAGTGCGGCCAGGCCGGCGCGACGCAAGACGTCCGCCACCTGCTCTTGCTGTACCAGTAAGCGCCGCAATGCAACATCGAGGGGCAACAACAAAAGCGCGAGCCAGAGTAGCGACATCCCGATCTCGCGCACTGCGCCGCGACTCCCGGCGTTCGGCTCAAATACCTGTGATGGTTGTGGATCGATGCGCCCGCCGGTCGTTCGCGTCAGGTCCTCGAGTAAACTCCGATTGCCGGCTTGACTGCGGTATTCCGTACTTAACGGCATCAATGCGCCGCCCGTGGCGCTTGCCACCAGGCGGCCCTGCTCATCCGTAGCGACAATCTGCACCAGGTACGCACCCGGAGTGTGATCAGTAAGCGATGCGCGATATGTACCGGGACCAATCTCGTGGAGCGCCATCTCAACAGACTCGCCAGTTGATGCAATCAAGTGGGCAACAACGTTCAGGCCTGCAAGCGGTTCGCCGCCCGGGGTGCGTATGGCCGCTTCAAGCACCAGTGAATCGCCGACCACACGCGACTCGATTGCCAGGGTATCGTAGCTCCGGGTGGGCGATAACCAGCCAACCAGTTGTGCGCTGATTTGCGGGAACGCTTCCCATGTCACCCAGGAACGCGCCCAGCGCGCAGTGAAATCACTCGTCCAGACCAGCGAGCGACCCAGGCCATGCTGCCATGCGGCCAGCACCGGGTCACCTCCTGGCGCTGCGAGCAATACCTGCGCCGACATGCGTGGTGTTGCGATAACATAGCCCCCAAGCTCCGGCGCTGCATCCGCGCCGCGCAAGGCGGGATGTGGTGCGCCGCGCCGGGGGGCAAATGTTCCCTCAATAATGTACGGCTGGATCACGGCTTCAGCTTCATTCACCAGGATGTCGGGCAGATCTGCGGCGCGTTCTGTCAGGAACGTGCGCCCGCCACCCACCCCCGCCATATTTTGAATGAATGGCACGTGATCGCCCGAGCCAATCGCGATTGATGTAAGCGTAACGCCTTCATCGCGCAGGCCGCGAATGACGTCGAGGGCGCCTTCCTGTTGCGTTGTATCGTTCCCGTCGGTGATGGTGATGATATGGCGTATCGGCCGATCGGTGGCGCGCACATAGCGCGCGGCGACGTCAAGGGCATCGTGGATGTTGATACCGCCACCGCCAAGTTGTACCTGATTGAGCTGTTCGATGGCCGTCTCGCGTTGTGCGCCGGGAAGTGGGCCGACAATGAAGCCGGGGCGATTGTCGAAGGGGATCACGGTCAGTTCGTCGTCATCGCGGAGCAGCGCTGCGATGCGTTGTGCTCCTTCGATGGCCAGCGACAGCTTGGAGTGCCCCCCTTCGAGCGCCGCCATGCTACCCGATATATCGATCACAACCACCACACTGGTTGCCGGATGGCGCAGACGCTCTGGAATGTCCATCGTTACCGGCAACACATCTTCAACCGGTGTGTTGCGCCAGTTTCCCGGGCCAAGCGACTGAGGACCACCGATCATGAACAGGCCATGGCCCAGGTCGTGGACATAGGCGGCAAGCAACTGCAGCGCCTGATCGGGGAACAGGCGACGCGGTACGTTCACCAGCGCCGTCACATCGTACAGGCTCAACTCGCCAAGTGTGGCGGGGAAATCATCAGGCGCGACCACTGCAACATCAATCTGGGCGGCACGCAGCGCGCGCTCAAGGTTTGCCGAGTCGTTGGGTGATTGCGCCACCAGCAGCACCCGTGGGCGCCCGCTAACATAGCTAAAGGCTTCGGCTGCATTATTCTGGGTGCGGGTGTCACCCGGCACGTCGAGGCGCACCGTATAACGATTGAATGCCGCGGGCGCCTCCGGCAACAGCACCTCGATCGTCTGGCGCACCGGGCCGACGTCCACCGGCATCGTGGCGATCGCCTTGCCGTCCGGCCCGATCACGACCAGGTGCCCGGCGACCGGGGCGTTGCTTTCGAGATCGGCACGCAGTGGTAGTCGCTGCCCTTCACGTGCCGCGGGCGGCAGCGTTACGGTGACAATCTGGGCATCGAGGCCATCAGCTTCGCCGCTGAGGGGCACAACATCAATGGGCACACCTCGAGCGGCGGCCAGTTGCGCCGTGCTACGAGCATTGCCAACATTCTCTCCGCCATCGGAAAGCAACACCAGGCGCTGGTGGCCTTCTGCAGGGAACAGGGCGAGGCCAAGTTGCAGTGCTTCAGCCACGTTAGTGGCGCCGCCAGCGGGTCGCGCAGCAGGCGCCCCGAGCGTTCGCTCCGTTGCTGGTGGTCGTTCAACCAGCGCCTCGCGCGCGAAAACAACCACGCCGGCACGGTCATCTGGCGGCATTGCTGCCAGCGCCTGTGCAATGAACGCTTCGGCGCGTGCACGCTGCGAGGCGGCAACTGAGTCGGAGCCATCAAGAAGAAAGATCGTCGTGGTAGCGCCGAGCGGCTGTACCAGTTGCGTACCGGAGATAGCGCCGATCAGCAAGAGCGCAATCAACGTACGAAGAGTGAGGCTGCTCCAGCGACGCCAGCGAGCTGTACGCAGTGGCGCGTACAACGCCGCGATCCAGAGGATTGGCAGCGCCAGCAGCAACCAGAGTGCGTCGGGGTAGACAAAGGAGAGTCCCATGCAATGATCACTGGCGTCTTGTAGCCAGCGCGAAGCGCAACTGTTGCCTCAGATAGGCCAGGCCATTGCGCTGGTAGACCAGCCACTCAGCAACGACTACCAGTAACGCCGCAGCCGCCAGCCAGCGCCAGACCTCCTGCCGCCCCACCTGCTCGCGCGTCACCGCCTGTTGCAGGCCGCTGACCTGTGGCACACTCAATTCGCCTGCCGGTGCAATGCGCGACTCCTCCGGTGCAAACAGGTTGACGGCAAAACGGCGCCGATTGATGACCTGATCGTCACGCAGTTGTTCGATAATGTATGCTCCAGAGGCACCTGTATCGGCATAGATGACCTGACCGGCCTGGATCTGCGCGGTGGCGCTCCGGCCATCCGGCCTGATGACGCGCGTGCCTGTTGTTGATGGATCGGCGACCAGCGCCAGCGGCTGGCCCGGAACGATCTGTGACGCTTCGACGCCACTACCGGGTGCAAGGTAGGCGACGATATTTGACATCAACAGCGGGAAGGCGATCTGCAGCGGGAGGTCGGAGTCTTGCAGGGCAAATGCCAGCACCACAATGCGGCGACCTTCGCGCTCACCGGCCAGTAACATCGGATGGCCGTCACCTTCTACCAGCGTGCGTCCCCAGATGCCGGGTTCGACTCGTGCAGCGCGGAGCACACTCACGTCGCTAAAGCTGACATTGCGCAGGAGCGACGTTCCCTGTGTATCAGGCTCAGTCGTGACTGGTCGCAACGCAGGAAAATCGACCTGACCGGTGACCGAGAAGAGATCGGTGGAACGTGGTGGCCCGATGAACAGGAGATTGCCTGCCGGCAGCACATCAGGTATGACACCATCAAACACCGTTATTTGCGGCAGAGCGACCTCATCGCTGGCAGCCGCCGCCGTCAGCGGTCCCTTTGTCACGGTCACGCCGGACAGCAACGCGAGCGCCGTCTCGAGGAAGCGATTTCCCGGCCCGACGATCCGCACCGTTGTGCCGGCACCGGTGTTGCTGACTGCCCAGGCGACATCATCCGATGCAAGGTGATCGGTACCCGGCGAGGCGTTAAGGCGTGCTTCCGCGATCTGTACCTGTGCCGGGACATCCGTCACCACCACCCGGCTGGCATCATTCGCGCCGTCAGGGCCAAAGGCGAGATCGTAGGCATTGAACAACGAACCATCGAGGTAGACATCGAGACGACGGGTCGTCGGTGACGGGCTGTAACTTGTCACCTGAATGAACAGCGTCTGCCCGGCGGCGCCGGGTTGCAGCGCCATTGCGCTGATCGCCACATTATCGGCGCCACGTCCGATCGGGAAGAATCGCACCGTTGCCGGGACGCGGATCTCTGGCGGCACACGCACGTTCCCATCGGAGATAATGGCCACCTCGCTATCGGGCTCGCGCGACGAAAGCGCGGCGGCAAGCGCCAGCGCCTGTGAGAGATCGCTGCTACCGCCGGCACTGATGGTAATCGAGCGGATGGCATCATTCAGCTGGCGGCGGTCGGTCGTTGAGGCAGCAAGCACGTCCATCTGCCCGCCGGCTGCAATAATCGTGGCCCGTCCCCCTTCCGGCAATTGCTCGATCAGGGTCAGCGCCTGCTGGCGCGCAGCATCGAGGCGCGACGGTGCCACATCCGTGGCTGCCATGCTGGCCGAGCGATCAACAATAATAACAAGATTGCGACCACTAATGCCGGCGGTAAGGAAAAACGGGCGGGCAAGCGCGATTGCCAGCAGCAGCAGGAGCAGGAGTTGAAGGAGCAACAGCCAGTTACGGCGCAGGCGTTGCCAGGGCGCATTTGCCTCTACATCGCGCACCATACGACGCCAGAGGAAAGTGGAAGAGACGCGGCGTTCTTCACGGCGCAACTTGAGCAGATACATGGCCACGATGAGGGGGCCAATGGCAAGAATACTCAGGAGTGCAAGCGGGGTCAGAAGCGACATGGAACACCTGCCATCAGCGCAGTACACCGCGCTTGCGAAGCATTGCGAGAATGAACTCCTCGACCGGCTGGGCAGTATCAACCGGAACGTAGTTGATGCTGCGGCCATGACAGAACATCTCGATCTGGTGTTGCCAGGCGCGCAAACTTTCATCATAGCGGCGCAACGTCTCCAGATCGGCGGTTATCTCGACCGCTTCACCACTTTCGGCGTCAAGCAAGCGAAAATCGCCATCAAGTTGCGGGCGTAACTCTTGCGGCGCCAGCACATGGAGCAATGTAATCTCGAACGGTCGCGCACCGAGGGCGCGCAGGGCATCTTCCCAGTGTGGGTCAAGCAAATCCGAACAGAGGATCAGCGGGCCGGGATGATGCGCCAGGCGTGCGTAGCGCCGGCAGGCTGCAGCCAGGTCGCCGGTGCTGCCGGGCATGAGGCGCTGCAGAAAGGCGAACAGCGGCAATGTGCCGGCCTTGCCGCGTACACCCGGGAGTTGCGCAGTGGCCCCCGCAGCAAATGACGTGACCGTGACCCGGTCGAGCGTGGCCAGCGCCACATAGCCAATTGCGGCTGCCAGGCGCCGGGTGTATGTCAATTTGTGCGGGTCGCCCCAGTCCATGGATGCACTATTATCGACGAGCAGATGGATCGTCAGTTCTTCCTCCGCAACAAACAGCTTGAGGAAGAAGCGCTCCATGCGCGCATACAGGTTCCAGTCGATCTGGCGGATGTCATCGCCCGTCGTATACGGACGGAAATCGGCGAACTCGACGGATGCGCCGCGCCGCGGGCTACGCCGTTCCCCCTGAATGTCACCAACCATCGCACGGCGCGTCAACAACGCCAGCCGATCCAGCTTGCGCAGAAAGGCGGAGTCGAACAGTGGTTGTGTCTGGCCGGCACTCACAAGAAGAACACCTGACCGATCTACTCTGTGCGTACCGACTCGATCACCTGCTTGATGATCTCATCTGGCGCGACACCTTCGGCCTGGGCCTCGAAGTTCAGGATGACGCGGTGGCGCAATGCCGGCAATGCTGCCTGGCGCAGGTCGGCGAAGGCGACATTGTAACGACCATCCAGCAGCGCCATAATCTTGCCGGCCAGGATCAACGCCTGCATCCCGCGCGGGCTGGCGCCGTAGCGTACATATTGCTTCGTGATCGGCGGCGCATCTTTATCTTCAGGATGTGTTGCAGTAATCAGGCGTGCCGCATAGGCCAGCACATGACTGGCGATCGGCACCGATCGTGCCAGGTTCTGCATGGCCAGGATCAGCGACGCATCCGCTACTTTGCGTGTCTGCGGCATGCGCGCGCCAGTGGTGCGATTGGCGATTTCTACGAGATCGGCAGCCGTTGGGAACGGCACGAGCACCTTGAAGAAGAAACGGTCGAGTTGCGCCTCGGGCAGCGGGTACGTTCCTTCCATCTCGAGCGGATTCTGCGTGGCCAGCACAAAAAACGGGCTCTCGAGGCGATGAATCGTCTTGGCGACAGTGACCGTATGCTCCTGCATCGCTTCCAGAAGCGCGCTCTGCGTCTTGGGCGTCGCGCGGTTGATTTCGTCGGCAAGAATAAGATTGGCGAAGATTGGACCTGGCTCAAAGCGAAATACCTTACGACCGGCGTCATCCTCGCTGATCAGCGTCGTACCGACAATGTCGGCCGGCATCAGGTCGGGCGTAAACTGAATACGACTGAACGAGCAGTCGATCACATCAGCGAGTGTGCGCACGAGTGTGGTCTTCGCCAGGCCAGGCACGCCTTCGAGTAACGCATTGCCGCCTGCCAGGAGCGTGATCACTGTCTGGCGGATCAGATCGCGCTGGCCGACAATCACCTGGCCGATTTCGGTCTCGATCGCCAGCGCGCGCTGGCGAAACTCTTCGGGCGGCAACGTTTGCCCGGGTAGCTCACTACTCATCATGTCTCTCGCTTTGCGTAACTGGTGACACGTCTTCCAGGAGCATACGTGCCTATCCGAATAACAGATGGTCTGGATATCATTGCGAGCGAAGCGACGCAATCAACCGCCGTGTAATGCGCATAACCTGGTACACGTGGATTCATCGCCCGGACCTCAACTACGCAGCCGCCGCGACCGCCAGCTACAGCCATGCACAGTCGCCACGTTACAGCTTCGCAGTTGCAATGGTGCGCACCATCAGCCCGATAGCCGCAACAAGGAGTGCCAGCCAGCTCAGGGCCGTCAATGCGAACGTCAGCGCCACGACATTCGCCGGCAGGTGCAGATAACGACCACCTACAACGATCGCCGCGCTGCCCAGCACAACAAGGGCGGCCAGCGCTCCAACTATCATCAGTGTCATCATATTCAACACCTTTCCCGGCTCAACGTGGAACCGGGACCCTGCGTCCACCACTCTTCCGGGTGAAGGTGGCGCCGTATTCAGCATGGCACGATTCTACTGGCCGGGTTCCAGCCGCGAGAAATAGTCGCGCACATAATCCTTCAGATGTGGCGGGATGGCACTCTGGTCGAGGGCCTCACCGGCAGCGCGCTGATACTCCGGAAGTACCTGTTGAAATGGCACCTGCGAGGCATTGACCCCGCCGGGGACATTTGCCTGGCCTTGCTGAACCTGTGTCTGCCCGCTCTGGCTCTCCTGACCCTGAATGCGCTCCACATCACGCGGCTGGCCGTCGGGCGTGTAGGGTTGATAGATCATATCGCTGCTGCCGGTTCCGGCATCGCGCCCGGTCTCCGGGCTTGACTGGGATGCATCCTGCTGGCCCGGTTGCTGCTGGCCCGGTTGCTGCTGGCCCGGCTGCTGCTGGCCCGGCTGCTGCTGGCCCGGTTGTTGCCCGGCTTCAGCTATACTCTGGCGATCCTGCTGGAGTTGTGATATAGCCTGTTGCGCCGCTTGCTGGCTCGCCTGTTGTTGCTGTGCTTGTTGCACGCTCTGCGCCGCCTGATTGAGTGACTGTTGTGCCTGCTGCGTGTTATTCTGCTCGAGCGCATCAGCTGCCTGCTGCAGTGATTGAGCCGTCTGCGGCGCGCTCTGTTGCAACTGTTGCGCCTGCTGACGCAGGTTTTCCGCCACGCGTGCTTGCTCTTCGGGCGTCATCGTCTCAACCTGCTGCGCCAGTTGCTGCAACCCGGCTTCGGCCTGTTCCAGCGATGGCCGGCCCGCCTGTTGTTGCCCGCTCATAGCCTGCAAGCTACGCGCGAGTTGCTCCAGCGCAGCGCGCTGGACGTCGGCGTCTGGTGTGACGCGCTGTTGCAGGCGCGCTTCAGTAGTCGACAGATCCGCCAGCGCCTCTTCACGATTACCCGGGTTTTGCTGGAGGCGCTGCTGTAACTCCGCCAGTTCACGATCAAGCGCGGCGCGCTCCTCAGGGCTGAGCGCCTGGTTCTGTACCAGTTCCTGGCGTACCTGTTCAATCTGAACCGCCGCCTGTTGCGCCGCCTCACGCACTGCGGCTCGTTCTGCCAGCACCTGATCCTGCGGATTGGGAAGCACCATCAACATCATGGCAGCAGCCATCAACGCCAGCGCCAGCGCCAGCAATCGGTGGTGGAAGCGTAGCGGTGCCAGACGTGGTGTGAGAGTGGCCGCGAAGGCGCGCGCATCATCCCGCTGGAGTTCATCGAGTGGTGCGTGTTCGGCGCGCTCGCCAAGCTCAAGTGCCGTCGCCAGGCGCTCACGCGAGTCGAGTAATGCATCAACGCGCCTTGCAACGCGATGTAACGTGAGCGGTCGAAACAGGAAGTAAGCAACGATACTGGCCAGCCAGATGAACACCGGCACCAGCGAGATCGAGAAGAGGTAGGGGATGGGCCACAGGCGACCGGCAACTTGCACCAGTAGTGACAACCCGGCTGCAATCCAGAGCGAGGTGCTGGCGAGCCAGAGTGCGTCGCACAGTCGCAGCCGTCGCGCCATCGGGCGCAGACGCTGCCGGATCTCACTGGTTGTTGCCAGAGTTGCCGCCATCAGATAAAACTGCCTATTCCTCGATTCGCCGCCAGAGCGTTCGCTCACGCAGGTGGCGGCGTCCATTGCCACTATCGACCAGTTCGATGATCCGCTCGCTGATAATGGTTACAACGTTTGCCGGAGCACCTCCAGAGACTGGCGTCACCCGCTGCAGGGTGCTGGAAGGCGGGGCCGGAACGACAGTGGTACTTCCCTGCTCGATGCGCCGGCGCAGCCAGGCGATGCCAGCCTCGGCGGCAAGCGCTGACGCGCCAACCGCCAGCGTCCGGCCAACATCGCGCCATCGAACAGGAAGGGCGGCACTGAACCGCATAAGCGATGAAGGAGAACGTGGCGCGGGGAGCAATCGCTCCAGCGTTGCGCCACACTTGCCGCAGAAATGATCTTCAAGCGGATTACCGGCTCCGCACTGTGGGCAGATTCGCTCGACCATCGGCATGCTCCTTGCTGCGCTGATGGATTAGGATCCGCATTGTGGAGATTTGCGCCACTATCTGGTTTCAGCCACGACCATTCGCCACGATCTGGCCCACCGCATGGCCCTGGCGAAACCATCTGCCATGCAACAGGCGACTCTCACAACAGCGAGCACGAACCGCCTGTCGAAGGAGTATCGCCTCTCGACATCGTACGGGCGACGCTCACCTTCTCTGCCAGGGCAAGACCTTTCCGGGCCACGGGCGCGGATGCACCGGATCGCATGTATACCGAAACATAAGACGCGTGCAACAGGACCGCCTGATGCAAAAAAGTATAGCACACTTCGTTGTGCACGGCGTTTCTCTCACAAACCTCTCACGAACGGAACCAGCAGCACTTTACCCCTGGACATCTGTTGTTCGTACTGTGCCAGACCTTCGTGTGCTCGTTCGAGCGGAATGCGCGCCTGTATCACCGTATCAACCGCCTTGAACAGGCTGGTCTGCAGGCGCAGGCCAAGCAGCACGATCTTCAGAAACGACTGGCGTGCGATCCAGTCGCTCAACCAGAATCCACCTGCCTGCTGGCGCCGAAAAATGAACTCGGAGGGATCAATCTGGCACGCCTCCTCGGAGAGTGCACCATACACCAGTACCCGCCCACCGGGCGGCATCGCGCGCAACAGGCGACCGGTCATCTCGCCGGCTATCGCGTCGAACGCCAGGGTCACATGTAGCGCGGCGCAGGTTTCTGCCAGTTGCCGATCAAAATCCGGCCCGCTACTGTCAAGAATGTATGTCGCGCCGAGATCGCGCAGGATGGCGACCTGTTCAGCACGGCGCACAATATTGACCAGCACCGGTCCGCGAGGTTGTGCGAGGCGAACCAGTGCCCGGCCAAGCGCGCTGGCGGCGGCAGTATGGGCGACAGCTCGGTGGCCGCCGCGTCGTGCAATGTCGAGGAGGGCAATAGCCGACAATGGGTTGACGATCAGCATGGCGCCGCCCATGTAACTCACGTGTGGCAGTAATGGCAGGCAGGCGGACGCTCGTGTGACCATGTACTCGGCCCAGGTACCGTCTCCGGAAGAAGCGGCGCACGCGACCCGCCGCCCGAGCAGCGCCCGCGCGTACACTCCCTCGCCGGCAGCCACTACCAGGCCACTACCTTCAAATCCTGGAATCGTTGGCAATGTCTTACGAATACCGTACCGCCCGCGCAGAAATAGCAGGTCCGACGGATTGATGGGTGCCGCGGCCATGCGCACGAGTACTTCGCCACGGCCAGGGCGCGGCGTTGGCCGGGATGCAAGCGCCAGGTCGTTCATGCCGCCATAACCGCGTAGTTCAAGCGCCTTCATGGTCGGCGGTATGCTGACGATAGCCGGTGTGGTGTGCATGCTCCCCCTCCTTGCCCTCCACGTGATCCTGGTTGCTACAACGGCGGTTCATTTTTGCCTGGCGCGAAGGTGCCTGTCACTGCCGGTTCAAGGAATGCGGAAGCCTTTCGCGATTTCCCACCGGCATCGCGTGCAGGCGACCATGCCGGACCATGTCAGATCGTGGACAGCAGATTGCCCAGCGGCGCACATAGCGCCCCACTGCGTGTACGTATGCCGACACGTGCAGTATGCTCAGAGGGAAGTCAACGACTGTCGCCTGATGAAGATTAACAATTAAAGCCGGTATACCAGACGCCCACGTCGTCGGGCTGAAGCCCTCGGCTATCCAAGGCGAAGCCCGCCTGCGCGGGCTATACCGGGTTATTTATTCAAAGACCATAAGCCCGTGGCTCTGTGCAGGAGAAGCCAGCCAGCACTGGCTCCAGAAGGCCGTGCAGACGGCCTTCGCGCCGTGAGCCGAGCCCTTCAGGGCCACGGCGGAGCGTCTACCGGTTTTCATACTGAATGTTCATCAGGTGCGAAAGCTCAGAGCGTTTAAGCCAGGGATGAAGTGCCACGCTTTATCGGCTTCAGCCCAGAGGCGAACATGATTGCTATGTACGTACGCTTGTGATATGCTTCAACCCCTGCGATTGTAACGAGACGAGTGTGGGGCGGCACACTCAGAAGCCCGGGTGCTTGAGCCCTGGGAGCCGTCACGGGAGTATGTTCAGGCAGCGTGGTCCGCAAGGCTGCAGACCCTGGAGATCCCTGCCGTTTCGGCGGCGGGACGCCGCTCATCCCGCGCGAATGCGCCATCCGCCGCCGTGTGCAGCAACGCCCCGCCAGTGCGTCGCTCCTGGTGGTCTCCGCCGGACCGCCGTTGGCGCTCCGTGCCGCCGCCGCGTAATGTCTCTCATGGAGACACGGTATGCGTTGATGCCAGGAACTCCTGAACCAGA
Source organism: Chloroflexota bacterium (assembly GCA_013388755.1). Taxonomy (GTDB): domain Bacteria; phylum Chloroflexota; class Chloroflexia; order Chloroflexales; family Roseiflexaceae; genus JACAEQ01. The sequence goes on along the minus strand of JACAEQ010000079.1, from coordinate 2,882 downwards.
CGCATGAATTCATCAGGACGTTCATCCTGGACCGAGAGCCGTGCCTTTTCAATGACGGCAAGCCGCGCGCGCGGATTGCGCGCCAGAAATGCATCGGCGCGGCGTAATGGCGTCAACTCGGCATGGCGCCCCCAGACGAGCAGAACCGGCTGCTGCAATTGTGCAAAGTCGTCGCGCACATCACAGTTCAACAACCCGGTCAGGAAGCAAATCGGTGCCCACTTGGCGCCTGCCTGGTAGGCTGCGCGGTGGAAACCTTCAATCAGCGCTTCGTCAACGACGGCAGGATCATAGTACGACTGTGCGCGCAGAAAATAGGCGATACTGGGTCGGCTTGCCAGTCCACGAAAGATCAGGTCTCCCAGTGGCCCGGCAAGGATATCATACGTCCAGCCCGCCTGCTGCGGCTGTGCCAGGTCGCGCACACCCGTCGGGCAGATGAGCACCAGCGGCCCGAAGAGGCTCGTATCGCGCGCTGCCGCACGGATCGTGTATGCTGCGCCAAGCGAACTGGCAATGACCGCAGCGCCCGTTCCTACCACATCGCGGGTAAAGTCGCCGATCAGGGCAGTGTAGTCGTCGGCGTTGTACACGCGCTGCGGGTGATCCGAACCGCCAAAGCCCAGGAAGTCGAGTGCAAAGACACGGTGATCCGCGCGCAGCGCAGCAAACGGTCGGCGCATCTCGAACGATGAAGCCGCCGCGTTGATACTATGCACCAGCAAAACTGCCGGACCCGTGCCCGCTGTATAGTACGCCACACGATGGTCGCGCCACATATATATCTTGCGTGGTGCGCCTACAGGATAGCCGTTTTCCAGAACACTCATCGGCTTCTCATTTCTGACATGGTGTATATATTTCCTGCATACAGTATACTCCTTTTGCGCCATAGGCAGCGGGTCAAGCGTAGCATCCCGTAAAAGCGAACTACGTTCGGAGTCCCATGCATCTGTCTGCACTTCTTCTTATCGTCTTCGCAATAGCCGAAACCGTTTCGTATGCGCCGCACGAATCAGCGCGCCCGGCGCTTCCTGGCCAGGGGCGGATCGTGTTTGCCGCCGGTCGCGGCGCTAGCGGAGCGCTCGACATATTCAGCGCCGATCTTGCTGGCGAGCGGATCGCAAACCTCACCGCCGACGCGCATCCTGATCGCAGCCCTTCCTGGTCGCCTGATGCCGAGCACATCGTGTTTTCCAGCCGGCGCAACAACAACTGGGATCTCTACATTATGCGCGCCGATGGCAGCGATATGCGCCGCCTTACCGATCACCCGGCCTATGACGGCGAACCGGCCTGGTCGCCCGATGGGCGCCGGATCGTCTTTTCCAGTACACGCGACGGTAACCTCGAGATCTACGTGCTCGACATGGCCGGCGGTGCAGTACAGCGTATTACTGACCATCCTGCCGCCGATTCGCAACCGGCCTGGTCACCCGATGGGCGTCGCATCGTATTCACTTCCTGGCGCGATCGTAACCAGGAAATCTATCACGTCTCCGTTGATGGCAGTAACCTGACGAATGTGAGTGATCACCCGGCGCCGGACCACAGCCCTGCCTGGTCGCCTGACGGCAGGCGTGTGGCGTTCATTTCCGATCGGGATGGTGCAGGCAATCTCCATATCCGTGATCTGACGACCGGTACCGATGAACGTGCCGGGCCGGCGAACCTCGGTTTGAAAGACCCGGCATGGACGCCGGATGGCGGGCTCATGGCAGTCGCACCCTGGGCGCTTGGCGGACGGCGATTCTTTTCGCGCCAGGGAGTGGCGCTGTTTCGCCCCGGCACGACTGGTGGAACATTCGTTGTTGCCAGCACGCATGGCTACGCCGAACCGGCGTGGAGCAACCGGGCCGTCGCGCCGCTGGTGCCAGCCGATCGCTACCAGGAAGGGCGCGCTTTCGCGGCACCCCTGGTGCCGGTAGATGTTGCGACCTTGCCGCGTGGCATGGTGCCGCTTGGCGACGTGCGCGCGGGTGGGATGCCGGTTATGGCGGTGGCCGTCAAAGCGTCGTTTGATGCATTGCGACAGGACGTCATCGCAGCCAGCGGGTATGATTTCCTTGGCCAGCTCAGCGAGGCGTCGCGTGCTGTCGAGTTCCGCAATGGCACATCATCATTTACGAGCTGGCACAAGGCTGGTCGTGCATTTGATACGCGCTGGGACTATCAGGTGAACGGGCAGCAGATCCTGTACATAGCACCCGAATGGCGTGTCGGACGCCTGTTCTGGCGGCTCTACCTGCGGGCCGCACGCCAGGATGGCAGCATGGGCGAGCCGCTGGCGGTGCCGGTCTTTGATGTACCGAACCGGAGCGTGCGCCCACCTCCCTCCGGTTACTTTGTTGATTTCACAGCGCTTGCCGCAGCCCATGGCTGGAGCCGAATTGCCGCCCAGGAACGCGAGACATTCGACTGGCGCGTACAGCCCCTGGCGCTGGAGTACTGGCATTTCGAGCGGCGCGATGGCCTGACCTGGTATCAGGCCATGAGCCTGGTGCACGAGGAGCGGACCCTGGCACGGATCTTCACGATTGACCGTCTACTGGAAGCCGGCACGCGCCCGCAATTCGTCTTCAACCTGGGTCTACCGTGGGCGCGCCCACCGGCACAGATCGCCGGGCCGATTGTTCTGCCCATGGGGCGACGGCAATAAGTGCCTCTCCGAACACCCATGGGCATGCGGTCAGTGCGAGGCGCGCCAGTGACAGCGTGCAGCGAGCGCAGCGCGGCTGACGCAATCGACCGGCGCGAGCGGAGATTGCTTCGCTTCGCTCGCAATGACCCGGAAGATGGGAGATTGCGTCGCTGCGCGCGCAATGACATTGACCATCTGGTGTTTGGAGAGGCTTTAAGTACAATACCTTTCAAATAAGCTC
>JACAEQ010000115.1 GCA_013388755.1 Chloroflexota bacterium | reverse complement strand
CTCCAGGGCTACGAGCAATACCTTTCAAATAAGGCGTTCTGCACCGCACCGCCCCCCACCCAGCCTCTCCCCGCCGGGGGGAGGAGTCGGACTCCCTCCCCCGGCGGGGGAGGGCCGGGGTGGGAGTGACGGGCGTATGTGAAAGGTATTGGGGCTAAGAGCCTGTCCGAACACCAGATGGTCACTGTCATGGCGAGCGCGAGCGCAACAATCTCCGCTTGCGCCGGTCGAGTGCTTCAGCCACGCTGCGCTCGCTGCACGCGGTCGCTGGCGCGCCTCGCACTGACCGCAGGCCCATGGGTTTTCGGATAGGTACCCAGTGCCTATCCGAAGAACGGATAGGATGCCATTGCACACGAAGCGACGCCATCGAGCGACGCGAGCGGAGATGGCTCCCAGCAACAGAATCTGCCCCTACCGCTTACCCGGTGGGGCAGATTCTGCGTCTGGAGATCCTTCGGCAGCGCGGCACCCCCGACGCACCGTTCCTCCTTCCAGCCTCTCCCCACTGGGAGGAGGAGCCGGACTCGCCCCCCAGCGGAGGAGGGCCGGGGTGGGGGCGACGGACTTATTTGACAGGCATTGGCACTAGACCGCGATCTTCGCCGCGACCTCGGCCAGGCGGGTGGCGTACCCCATTTCGTTGTCGTACCAGGCGGCGGCCGACAGGAACGTGTCGCCGATGACCTGCGTCAACGGCAGGTCAACAATCGACGAGTGCGGGTCGCCAAGGATGCGAGCCGAGGCCCACTCCTCTTCCAGCACACCCATCACGCCTTTCAGCGGCGCTTCGGCCGCCGCCTTGCGGAATGCATCGTTCACGGCCTGCGCCGTCACCGGCTGTTCGGTCACCAGGTTCAGTTCCGCAATGCTGCCGGTGCGCGTTGGTACGCGGTAGGCCTTACCAGTGATCTTCAGATCCTTCCAGATGAACTGCAGCGCACGCGCCGCCCCCGATGACGACGGGATAATATTCTCCGTCGCCGCCCACGAGTCGCGCCGATCCTTCATCGGCTGGTCGGTCAACGACTGAGTATTGGTGTAGGCGTGAACTGTCGAGAACAGGCCGTGGCGAATGCCAAAGTTCTCGAGCACGACCTTCACGACCGGCGCCAGCGCATTCGTCGTGCAGCTTGCCATACTGATGATTTTGTGCGCTTCGGGATCGAAAGCATCAAGATTGATACCGGCAAGCAGCACGGCGTCACAGTCCTGCATCGACTTGCTGGGCGCGCTGACGAGCACGCGCTTTGCGCCGCGGTCAATGTGCTGTTGCGCAATGGCGCGCACCGTGGCGCGGCCGGTGCAGTCAATCACCAGATCAACACCCATCGCCTTCCAGTCGGGTAATTCATTCATCGAGTTGTAGTATGGAATCTCACGCCCGCCAATAATGAACCTGTTGTCGGCGGCCACGACTTCTTCGTGCCAGCGGCCATAGTTCGAGTCAACTTCAAACAGGGCGGCAAATGTGGGAACATCGCGAATGTCGGAGATCGAAACCGGAGTCCAGAGGTTGCCCTTGAGGGCGGCCTTCAACGTCGAGCGGCCGATGCGGCCGAAGCCGTGAACTGCAATTCGGGCCATACTGCTCCTCTTTCTGCGTCTCGTCCGTGAGTGCACAAAGGCGCCGGCACGCCGGTACGCCTCCGAGTGCTAGTATACATCATCTCTACACAGGTGTGGTTACGTGGAAGTGGTATGTGCATGCGCATCATGCCATATTTGCCTTCGGCAGAGCCGCCTGTACCGCTCCTCCAGGGAGGGCCATGCTGCCACAGGTGACACGCGCAACGGTGATGCCAGAGCGCATGTGGTACGCATCTACCCTGACGCTCAGGTGAAGCCTCCCGGTCGGGTGAGCGCGGCTCAAGGGTCAGCCTGCCGCCTGCCCCCACAACTGGCGCAGAAACCTGATTTTCTCCTGGTTCTGGTGCGTTCCGCCGCCTTCATGGTGATTGTAGTGGTAGACCCGAATCTGCTTCGCGCCGGCGTAATGATTGTAGGCGGCATACACGGTTGATGGCGGGCAGATTTCGTCCATCAGGCCGACGGAGAAGAGTGCCGGGGCCTGCGCGCGAGCGGCGAAGTTCAGGCCGTCGAAATAGCTCAGGGTCGCGAACACGGCGTCAACCCTGTCGCGATGCACCATGCAGTAGCGCGCGATTTCCTCGTAGGGATGCGCAGCGCTGATCTCGGTGGCGCGGCGGTAGTGGCACAGAAACGGCACATCGGGCATGGCGGCCTGAATGTCGGGAAGCAATCCCGCAACTGCAATGGTGATGCCGCCCCCCTGGCTTCCGCCGGTCACCGCGATTCGCTGCGGATCAACGGCAGGATGCGCGCGTACCGCTTCAACCGCGCGCACCGCGTCGGTAAACACCCGGCGGTAGTAAAATGTCTGCGGGCTGGTGATACCACGGGTCATGAATCCGGGAAAGTGCGGGCTGGAACCGTCCGGTTCGAGATCGGGCGTGTCGCCTTTGAGCCAGGAGCTCCCCTGGCCGCGCGTATCCATCACCAGGTGCGCATAGCCTGCGGCGCTCCAGAGCAACCAGTCGGTGGGGAATCCGCGCCCGCCACCATAGCCGATATACTCGACAACGCACGGCAGTCGGTGGTCGCGGTGGCGCGGCAGCATGAGCCATCCTTTGATGGGTTGCCCGCCGTAACCATGAAACGTCACATCAAAGGTCTCAACCGTCTCAAGGCCGGCATCGTACGGCTCAAAGCGGGCATCGAGCGGATGGTGTCGTGTCTCGCCAAGCGTCGCCTCCCAGAAGGCATCGAAGTCGGCAGGTTCCTGGCGCGCCGGTACGTAGCGCTGCAATTCGTCAAACGATAGGTCAAAGAACGCCATCGCATCCTCCTGCATCTACCAATCACGCGTGACGCCGCATTATAACGCGCCGGTGGCGCCTGGCCATTTTTCCAGGTCGTGCCCTGCCTACACCGGTGATGGCGCGCCGGGTCCAGCCTGCTATGATTGCGTCATACACTGCGATCATAACCGGGGCCCCTTTCAGGAGTAGTTGTACATGACCACTGCATCCAGCGCCGATCCGCTCGGCACGCTTTCAAACCGGATGGCCGACGCCGTCGAACGCGCGCGGCGCACGATTGTCCTGGTGAATGGGCGGCAACGCCAGCCCGGCAGCGGCATTGTCGTCGCGCCCGATGAAATCCTGACCGCCGACCATGTTCTCGAACGCGATGATGATCTGACTATCCAGACGGACGACGGGCGCATCCTGACGGCGCGGCTCGCCGGGCGCGACCCGGTGAACGATCTGGCGCTGCTCCGCGTCGCCGGCCTCGACATTGACGCCGCGCCGCAGGCCGATGGCCCGGCGCGCGTCGGTCAGATCATCCTGGCCGTCGGGCGCCCGTCGCCCGGGGGGCCAATGGCCAGCCTGGGGATCGTCAGCGCAGTCGGTGGCCCGCTGCGCACTGCGCGCGGCATGGTGGAGCATATCATCCAGACGGATGCCACGCCCTACCCCGGCTTCTCAGGCGGCTCACTGATTGACTCCGCCGGCGCAGTGCTCGGCGTGCTGACCACCGGCCTGGTTGGCGGCATTGCGCTTGCATTGCCGGCCCCGCTGGCATGGCGCACGGCCGCAACGCTGGCAAGCCAGGGCCACATCCGGCGTGGTTTTCTCGGCATCAGCAGCCAGCCGGTGGTGTTGCCACCGGCGCAGCGCGCCGGGCGCAACCAGGAGCGCGGGTTGCTGGTGATGCGCGTCGAGCCTGACAGCCCGGCGCAACGTGCCGGCCTGCTGATCGGCGATATTCTCGTCGGGCTCGATGGCATCCTGCTGAACGACACCGATGACTTGCAGGCGCTGTTGAACAGCGACCGTGTCGGCAAGACGGTGCCGGCGGACATCATTCGCGCCGGCATGCTGACGACGCTATCGCTGACGATCGGGCAACGCCGGGCGGCGCCGTGACGGGCAGAATACGCACAATCAAGAATAAGGATGCCTGTATGCCACAGTGGGGTTATAGTGCGTTCGATCCCGGCGCGGGGTTCGCCGAACTGGCGCAACGCGTGCGGCCGGGCGTCGTGCAACTGCGCGGCGCTGGCAGAGGTGGTGGCACCGGGGTCGTCTGGAGTGCGGGCGGCACGGTGTTGACCAACGACCATGTGGTTGCCGGGACGCGCGGTGCGCTCCGTGCACAGACGATCGATGGGCGCGATCTGCCGGTGACAGTCACGGCGCGCAATCAGGAGCTCGACCTGGCGCTGCTGCGCGTACCGGCGGATGACCTGCCGCCCATGCCCGTCGGCGACTCGTCGCAACTCCGGGTCGGTGAACTGGTCTTTGCTGTCGGCCATCCGTGGGGCCAGCCATGGGTCGTGACCGGCGGGATCGTCAGCGGGTTGGGGGAAGCGGAAACGCGCAGCGGTGAGCGCGTACCGTTCATCCATTCTGATGTGCGCCTTGCGCCGGGAAACTCGGGCGGCCCGCTTCTTAATGCGCGGGGCGAAGTGGTCGGGATCAATGCCATGATTTTCGGCGGCGACCTGGCGGTGGCGATTCCCAGCCGGACAGTCAACGCCTGGGTCGGTGAGGAATCGGGGCGGCGCGCCTATCTGGGCGTGAGCGTCCAGCCGGTGCGACTGCTGCAAGGCACGCCGGACGAGCGTACGGCAGGCCTGCTGGTGGCCGGTATTGCGCCCGGCGGCCCGGCGGAACGTGCCGGCATCCTGATCGGTGACCTGCTGGTGAGCGCTGATGGTGTGGCGCTGGATCAGCCGGCGGATCTGCGGGCCGCCATGCTGCGCCGCCCCGCAGGCGCGGCACTGCGGCTCTGGCTATCGCGCGCCGGTGTCATGACCGTCGTAGACGTCACTCCTGGCAAAGAATAGGATGCGGATGGTTCATGTCTTGATCGCAGCGCCGACCCCGGCGCTGCGTGCTGGTTTACGCGCGCTGCTGGTCGGGACCGGCATTGCGATTGTGGGGGAGGCCGGGTCGCTTGCCGCACCTTCGGCGATTCCGCCCGGCGTCGATGTGCTGATCATCGGCGACGAGGGGTTACTGGCCGATGCGGAACGGGCGCTGGCAGGCGAGCCGCGCTACGCCGCCCTGTTGCTGGCCGATGATGAGCGCCCGGCGGCGGCGTTGCGCCGACTACCGCTGACCGGATGGGGCATCCTGCCGCGCGACGCTGGCGCTGCGGAACTGGCGGCGGCAGTTCATGCCGTAGCGCAAGAACTGATCGTTCTGGCCCCCGGGCTTGCCGCACGGCTCGTCAGCCATACTCCGCTGGCAGCCGATGATCCGGCGAGCGAGCCACTGACCGCGCGCGAGCGTGAGGTGCTCGATCTGGTCGGCCAGGGCCTGTCAAACAAACAGATCGCGCGCCAGTTGCAGATCAGCGAGCACACCGTGAAGTTCCATCTCTCGTCGCTGTTCGCCAAACTCGGTGTATCGAGCCGCACCGAAGCGATCAACCGCGGCGCGCGGCAGGGATTGATCACCCTCTGATGGTATAATGTTCATGCCGCAATCAGCGTACAGAAAGGAACAGCGTATGCCTGAGGCACGAACATTTCCGACGCGCGTCGGCATCCCTGCCGAAACGCGCCGCCAGATGATCACCCTGCTCAACCAGCTCCTGGCCGATACCTTCGATCTCTTCAGCCAGACGAAACAGGCGCACTGGAACGTCAAGGGGTCGCAGTTCATCGCGCTCCATGAGCTGTTCGACAAACTGGCAGAGGATCTTGAGGAGACGATTGACGATCTGGCCGAGCGCGCAACCGCGCTCGGTGGCACGGCGCTCGGCACGGCACGTATGGCCGCCGCCGCCTCGGCCCTGCCGGAGTACCCGATCGACATCACCGACGGCCCGCAACACGTCGAAGCGCTGGCCGAGCGCTTCGGGCGCCTGGCCGTGTCGGTGCGCGCGGCGATCGACGCCGCAACCGAAGCCGGCGACCTCGACACTGCCGACCTTTTCACCGAGGCGTCGCGGATGCTCGACAAGAATCTCTGGTTCCTGGAAGCGCACTTACAGGCATAATGACGCTCGCCAGAATCAGGGCTGCTCCCCCTCGCCCTGTGCACCGTGGCCTGGTGCACAGGGCGATCCCTTTCACGCGCAATGACATCCAACCATCCGTTCTTCGGATAGGCACCTGGCATCGTTGCGCGACCTTATCTGACATGTATTGTGCTTCAACCACGACCGGTGTTACTCACGGTTGCCCTCGACCAGCGCGAGCGCCTGTCGCAGGTTGCCGCCGGTCGTATCGAGCAGACATTGCGCTTCAGCACACGAGCAGGCCCCACGCGCCATCACCACAGCGGTTTTGACACGCCAGCCCGCCTGTTCGAGGAGTTCGTGCGCGCGCATTTCCTCGACGCCGGCCAGCCGTCGTACGATGTCGCGCGCCCGCGCGCGCAGTTTGGCATTGGTCGGGCGAACATCAACCATCAGCCGCCCGTACACATGACCCAGACGAATAAAGACCGTTGTACTGAGCGCATTGAGCGCCAGCTTCTGAGCCGTACCGGCCTTCAGACGGGTTGAACCTTCGATGAGTTCCGGGCCGACATCAGCGACGATCGCCAGGTCGGCGGCGGCCACGAGCGGTGAGCCGGGCGTGCAGGTCAGCGCAGCGCAGAACGCCCGCCGGGCGCGAGCTTCCGCCAGCGCGCCAAGCACATAGGGCGTGCGCCCGCTGGCGGCAATGCCAAGCACAACGTCCTCTGCGCATAGATCGAGCGCCGCCAGGTCCTGCCCGCCTTGCAGCGCATCGTCCTCAGCCGCCTCCACGGCAGCATGCAGCGCTGCCGGGCCGCCGGCCAGCAGGGCGATCACCCGGCCTGGCGGGATGCTGAAGGTGGGTGGAAGTTCTGCGGCATCGAGGGCGCCGAGGCGGCCGGAGGTACCGGCGCCGACATAGATCAGGCGACCGCCGCGGTACATACGCGCAACGACCTCATCGGCCAGGGCGGCAATGGTCCGTGCCTGCGTCGCCACAGCAGCCGGTGCACGCGCATCTTCGGCGACAATCCGGCTCACAATCTCGGCAGCGCTGAGCCTATCGAGGTCGTCACAACACATGGCGGCGCACTATGGGCGAATACGGCGCAGGATCGCCGTCAGCCGGTCATAATCATCTTTGAGGAGCGTGGCAACTTCGCGCCCGGCGCGCACCAGGAACGCGCGATCGTCGCGATGGGCGCGGGCAGCGGCGCGGATCGCCGCTGCCAGCACCTCATCGCCCGGGATCTGATAGGCGAACAACACCGTGCGAAAGAAGTCGGTCGCCTGGCTGAAGCGCGCCACTTCTTCAGGCACACATTCGTAGACGCTATAGTGCACCGGGGGTGGTTGTGGGGGCAGGTACTGGTAGATCCTGCCATCGGCGACGAAACCGACCGTAATGGCCGAGAACTCCGTCTGCAGGACTTCGGCCAGATCGGGATGCTCGTGATAGATCTCGGCATCGTACAGTTCACGCCCGGCATAGGTGCGGCCGCGAACCAGTGCCCGCCCGCCCGGTTCCTTACTGCCGGTGCGGATGTCATAGACCAGACCATAGATCGCCATGCCTTCGGCGCGCGCCTGTGCGCGAACGAGCGCACCGAACGGCGGCGCCGCCAGCAACTCGTAGGCGCCGGCCGTAAAGCCGGTACTGGTCGACTCGATGACTTCGGCGATGCGCGACTGCATGGCACGTACTATACGTGCTCCGAACACGCGCGTCAAACGCGCCGGATCATGCCGGCACGCCGCCGTGACACACAACGCGCAACCCGGCGCCGGGCACGTTTCTGCTATAATGCACAGTCGCCGCATCATTCTGTGATTCACGCGCGTTACGTGGTAGCATGGATCCCGCCTCTGTATGGCCTGCAGCGGCGTGGTACTCCCGATCAAGGAGGCGCCGTGCGGTGGGTGAAGCCGCCGTACCGCACCACGAAAGAAGTAAGGTACCGCTCTGCCGCAGGCACGAGGTGCCGGTATGCGAGTTGCCTGTCAGGGCGGATCGCGTCAGACGTGTGATTCAGATCACTTGCACACGGAAGGAAGATATTATGGCCGACACGACGCGGCATGCCAGGGCGCGACGCAAGCCGGGGGACGCCGGGCCAACCGAGAAGATGCGCGAGTATCTGGAGGTCATCTATTACCTCGCAGCGCGTGGCGAGCCGGTCATCAGCGCCCGCCTGGCTGAATGGATGCATGTCACCCCGCCAACGGTCGCCGACATGGTGAGTCGCATGGAGGACCGCGGCTATATCGTGCGTGATGGTCACGGCGAAATTGCCCTGACCGATGAGGGGTTCGCGCTGGCGGAAGCGATGGTGCGGCGTCATCGCATCCTCGAACGTTTCCTGGTTGACGTGATGGGGTTGCAGTGGCACGAGATCCATGAAGAGGCGGTGCGCCTGGAACATGCGCTATCGCCGCGCATGGAGGCGCGCATCGAGGCGCTGGTGGGCCAGGCGACCACCTGCCCGCATGGCAACCCCATTCCCGGCCGCGCCGCAGGCTACCCTGGTGATGTGCGGCTTGACCAGGCGAAACCCGGGCAGACCTTCACCCTGCTGCGGATCGTTGAGGAAGCCGAGGAGGACACCAGCCTGATCCGCTACCTGCAGGGCAGCAATCTGGTTCCGGGAGAGCGCTTCGAGATTACCGACACCTCCCCTGCCTATGGTATCACGCTTCGTCGTGGCGAGCACCAGATCACCCTCTCGCCACAGATCGCCGTCTACCTGTGGGGCGAAGCAGGCGTCACTTGATCCGCCCGAACTGGCGTTCGATCTGGGTTGTTGTCAGCAAGATCATGGTCGGGCGACCATGCGGGCAGGTGCGCGGCGAATCACAGCGTTCGAGCTGTGCCACGAGGCCGCGCATTTCATCAAAAGAGAGCGCTTGCCCGGCGCGCACCGATGTATGGCACGAGAGGGTCGTTAGCATGGCCTCGCGCCAGTCGCGCGGCGTTGCCCCGCCACGCCCGCTCAGATGATCGGCGATTTCGAGCAATGCCGCCGCCAGGTCGCCCGGGTGCAGGAGCGCAGGAATGGCGCGAACGCGAACGCTCCGGCCAAACGCCTCGATGATAAATCCCCACTCCGCCAGCCGATCGACGGCTGCAAACAGAAGATCCTGGGCCGACGGCGGCAGATCCACGACCTGCGGAATCAGTAGTTCCTGGCTCTCGACGGCGCCGGTCCCACGCTGTGCCATCAACCGCTCATAGGTAATCCGTTCGTGCGCCGCGTGCTGGTCGATCAGGTACATGCCATCGGGCGACTCGGCGATGATGTAGGCCTGGGCGACCTGGCCGACGATCCGCAGAGGCGGAAGTTTTACCGCCTGTGGTACGGCGGGCCAGGCAGATGCCGGCATCACCTCGGGCGACGCCGGCATCGGTTCACGCTGCCACGCACCGCCGGAGGCATCACCTGGCCAGTGGCCCGCGTCAGCCGGGCCGGGCGCTTGCTCGTGTGCCGTCGCTCCGCCCGCGATCCAGGGTGGCACATCCCGGGCGTTCTCATGAGCCGTTCCCAGGCGACGAAGTTCAAAGCGGCGCTGCGCCGTATCGAGCGCGGCTGGCGCGCCAGGCTCCATCCAGGGACGAACGCCACTTTCGAGCAGGGCACCGCGCACCGCGCGCCCCAGCACGCTCATCACGCGTGGCGTATCGCGGAACTTCACCTCACTCTTCGTTGGATGCACATTGACATCAACGGCAGCGGGATGCACGGCGATATTGAGGATTGCCACCGGATGGCGGCCCTTCATCAGCAGCGTATGGTACGCCTCTTCGACAACGATCGCCACCTGGCCACGCGGCTGAATAGCGCGGCGATTGACGAACAGGTGGATGGCTGAGCGCGAACTGCGCGTCAGGCCGGGAGGTGACACCAGGCCGGTTACACGCACCTGCTCGTCATCTTCTCCCGCGGCCGCATCAACCGCCAGCAACTGACGTGCAGCTTCAAGACCATAGACCTCGACCGTTGCGGCGCGCAGGTCGCCATTGCCGCTGGTCTGCAGGGTCGTGCGGCCGTCAATCGTCAGGCTGAAGCGCACTTCAGGATACGCCAGCGCATACTGTGTGACCGTTGCCGAGATCGCGGCGGCCTCGGTCGCATCGGAGCGCAGGAACTCGCGCCGAACCGGGGTATTGTAGAACAGGTTGCGCACGCTGATCGACGTGCCGGGCGAGCAACCACGCGGCATCACCGCCTGGACCTCGCCGCCGGCGATACGCAACTCGACGCCGACCTCGGTGCCGGCGGCACGCGTGACACACACCACCTGTGCGACCGAGGCAATGGACGGCAGCGCCTCGCCGCGAAATCCTAGCGTCGCGATCGCCCACAGGTCATCGGCTGTCAGCAGTTTCGAGGTCGCATGGCGTGCAAATGCCAGTTCGACCTCGGCGGCCGGAATGCCGCAGCCATCGTCCTGAACGCGCACCTCGCGCAACCCGCCGCCGCGCACCTCAACCGCGACGCGGCGCGCGCCGGCATCCAGCGCGTTCTCGACCAACTCGCGCACCACTGAGGCTGGTCGCTCAACGACTTCGCCAGCCGCAATCTGGGCCGCAACGGTGGCATCCAGCACCCGTATCGGCATGGCCCCCCCACAGGTATACGAACACGCTTGCGACTATTGTACCACACGGCAAGGCATAACGGCTGCCCTGCCGATGGGCAAACTCGACGCCGTGGGCGAGCCACCCGCGCTCGCGCGTGATGTGAACTGTTACGATCTGCATTGCTGCGCGGTTCGCGGAACGTTATGGCCCGGTTGTCGCCCGAGGAGATGCGGTCACCGGAGCGGGCGTTCGCGTGATAGGCGTGATCGGGATTGGTGTACGGGTTTCGCCGGCCGTGGCGGTCGCGGTGGGCGACGCCGTCGCCTGTGGCGTGAGGGTTGCTGTCTGCGTGGCGGTGCGCGACGCGGTTGCGGTAGCAGCAGGTATGTTCGACGCCGTAACCAGCGGCACACTGGTCGGTGGCGCGGTCGGCGGCGGCGCGGTCGG
>JACAEQ010000099.1 GCA_013388755.1 Chloroflexota bacterium | reverse complement strand
GCCGAGAGCAAGGCGGCGCTCACCCGGGTCACAGATGTTCCGTGGCTGGTGATCAGGGGCCACAAGGGTGGCTCGACCATCGCGGCAGCAACGATCAACGCCCTGCTGCGCCTGGCCGTTGGTGCGAGCAATGATGAGGTGTGAGGGCTGCTACGTATGATGCTGAACGATGGCACTCCCAGCGGCCATGGCTCTGCTCCGAGGGTGCAATGAGATGGAACCACCCGTTCCTCCACGCGATCGGCGTGGCATGCGTACTGGTTTTACCACCGGCACGAACGCGGCAGCAGCAGCGCGAGCCGCCACGCTGGCATTGCTGACCGGGGAGTGGCCCGAGACGGTGACGGTCAACCTGCCCACGGGTGAGACCACTATCATGCGCCCGGTCGAATGCCGTATGGATGGCGAGGCTGCTCATTGCTGCATGGTCAAGGATGGTGGTGATGACCCCGATGTGACCCATGGCGCGTTGATCTGTGCCACTGTGCGCCATGCCGAGCTGCCGGGTATCACAATTGACGGGGGCAGCGGTGTCGGACGGGTAACGTTACCCGGCCTGGGGTTGCCGGTCGGAGAAGCGGCGATCAACCCCGTGCCACGCCAGCAGATCTACACAAACGTCGCTGCGGCCGTGGCGGAAGTGATGCCTGCTGGCGTGGGCTACCTGGAGCGCCACGGGCTTGCGGTGGTCATCAGCGTACCGCAGGGTGAACAGCTGGCCCGGCTCACGCTTAACCCGCGCCTGGGGATCATTGGTGGCATCAGCATCCTGGGCACATCGGGCAAGGTTTACCCGTACAGTACGGCGGCCTGGCGGGCCAGCGTCGTTCAGGCGGTACAACTGGCCGCCTATCATAGCCCCACGCGGGTGGTGCTGGCCACTGGCGCTCGATCCGAGCAGTATGCGATGCGTCTGTTCCCTGAGTTGCCTGAGCTGGCCTTCGTCGAGATAAGCATCTTCACCGGAGCGGCATTGCGCGCCTGTGTGATCCAGGGTGTGCGCGAGGCCACGCTGTGGCGATGATCAGCCGGATTATCAAGACCGCCCAGGGCCGCATGGTTACGCATGTGGCTGGTAACCCGGTTGATATTCCCTTTCTTGCCCGGATGTGCTGCGAGGCCGGCGCCTCGCCTGAGCTGTGTGATGCGGCTGCCGCAGCGAATACTGCACGCCATTTTCTGGAGCTGTGCCAGGCTCACGGCGAGCTGGCTCCGCTTACCTACCTGACTGCCATGGCACTGGCTCAGAGCCAGCGCTTCGTGCGCCGCCTGGGTGGCACGCTGGCCCTGGAGGTCATCCTGGTGGATTTCGACGGCGCGGTGCTGGCACACGCACGGGAGAACCGATGAGTATTGAAGGTGCAACAGCCTCGCGTATCCTGGTGCTTGGCCTGACGGGGGCCGGGCAGGCGGGCCTGCCCACGGCGCTGATCGCCCGGGTGCTGGCAGCCGATCTACTCGTTGGTGGCGAGCGGCAGCTGGCTTGCTTCCCTGAATTCAGCGGCGAGCAGTTGAATGTGCGCCGGGAGGTGGTTGAGGTGGCGCGGCGGTTGCGCCTGGCATTGAAGCATGGGCAACAGGCGGTGGTGCTGGCCTCGGGTGACCCGCTATGCTACGGGATTGGCGCAAGCCTGCGGCAGTGGTTTTCCGCGGATGAGCTTGAGATCATCCCTGCACCGAGCAGCTTCCAGCTGGCCTTTGCCGCGCTGGGTGAGCCCTGGCACGATGCAGTATTGCTCAGTGCCCATGCCCGCCCGCTTGCCGAGGTGGTACGCAGTGTGCAGCATGCCAGCCGGGCGGCCATCCTCACCGATGCGCGGCACACTCCGGCGGTGATCGCCCGCGCGTTGCTGGCATCCGGTTTGCGTGCCACCAGCCCCTGCGCCATCTGCGAGCACCTGGCCGAGCCGGCCCAGCGCATCGTACGCACGACTCTTGCCGAAGCAGCGGAGCAAACCTTCGCAGCGTTGAATGTCTTTGTCGTCTGGAACGGTCAGGCGGTTGGGCCATCGGCTATCGGCCATCGGCTATCAGCTCCCCCCCCCCCGGCCTGCCTGACACTGCCTTTAGCACGACCGGCGGCTTGATTACCAAGCGCGAGATTCGTCTGCTGAGTCTGGCCGAACTGGCTGTAGGGCCTGGCGAAGTGCTATGGGATCTTGGTGCCGGGAGCGGGGCGGTTGGTATCGAGGCTGCGCGCTGGCAGCCTGCGGCGACCGTCTATGCGATCGAGCGGCGGGCAGAGTTGTGTGCGCATATCCGAGAGAACCTGGGCCGCTTTGCTGCGCCGAATCTTCATCTGGTTGAGGGTGCCGCACCGGAAGCCTGTGCCGCGCTTCCTGATCCTGATGCAGTTTTCGTCGGTGGCAGCGGCGGGCAGCTCGCGCAGATCATCGCGTTGCTACGACAACGGCTGCGCCCTGAGGGGCGCCTGGTGCTCAGCCTGGTGACGCTGGAACATCTGCAAGCGGCATGCGCTGTGTTGCCCGATGCGCGGGTGGTGCAACTCCAGGTCAGCGTTGATGCGCCGATCCAGGGGATGCGGCGTTTTCAGGCGCAAAACCCGGTGTTTCTGGTCACGTGGCGGCAGGCAAGGTACCCGGCTCGCGATCGGTCACGGTAAGCAACGATGCGTGATCTCTAGAAACCTCGCGCGAACGCCCATGCCGGCGGGCTGATGAAGATGAACAATGAAACCCGGTCTATCGAACGTCCATGCCGGCGGGCTGATGATTGTTAAGGATTACATCCGGCAGACCGCCCGCCCGCCGTCGGGCTAAAAGCCCTCGGCTACCTGGGGCGAAGCCGGCCTGTGCCGGCTCCTGCAGGTCGCGCAGGTGGCCTTCGCGCCTGCGAGCCGAGCCCTGCAGGGCCACGGCGGAGCGTCTACCGGTTGTGTAATACTGCATGTTCATAAGGCGAGCACCCCTGAAGTAACGTGGATGGGAAGCGGAGCGGAGCACGTGATGCATGCAGGAGCCAGAACAGCCGCAACTGGTCGCCGTCGGTCTCGGCCCGGGCGACCCGGAGCTGGTGACGGTGAAGGGCCGGCGGGCGATCGAGAGGGCAGATGTCATCTTTGCGCCGCGGAGTCGTGATGATGAGACGAGCCGGGCGTTGCATATCGCCTGGCCCTGGATCGACCCGGCGCGCCAGCAGATTGTCGTGCTAACCATCCCGATGCAACGTGATCCAGTCCGGGCGCACGCAGCCTATCGCCTGATTGCCGAGACGATCGGTGCACGGTTGAGTGAGCAAACAGAAGGCCGCGCTGCAGTGGCGGCTCGTGGGGTCTACCTGCTGCTGGGTGATCCGCTGCTCTATGGCACCTTCAGCGCTTTGCAGGCGGTGCTGGTGGCGCGCTATCCTCAGATTGCCGTCACCATTGTGCCCGGCGTTACCTCGTTTGCGGCAGCGGCGGCGAGGGCTGGTTTGCCATTGAGTGTGGGCGATGAACGGGTGGCCATTCTGCCCGCCCCCGCCGATCCGGGCGTGCTGCGTGAGCTGCTGGCGCGCTTCGAAACCGTGGTGCTTCTCAAGCTGGGGCGCGCCCTGCCGCAGATGATCGCGGTACTCGACGAACTGGCCTTGCTTGAGGCCGCCGTCTACGCTGAGTACCTTGGTATGCCTGAGGAGCGCATTGTGCGCACGGTCGGCAGCCTGCGCGACTACCAGGCTCCGTATCTATCGCTGCTGATCGTGAGGCGTGAGGAGTGACCTGTGAACGATCGCACGACGCCTGGTACCGTCTACTTCATTGGCGCTGGTCCCGGTGCACCGGATCTCATCACTGTGCGTGGGCGGGCGATCATCGAGCAGGCCGACCTGGTGCTCTATGCCGATAGCCTGGTGCAGGCCAGTGTTGCCGGGCTGGCGCACAAACCGACGGCGCGTATCGTCGGCTCGTCGGAGCTACACCTGGCCCGGCTAGTCGCGCTGATGGTTGAGGCGGCACGGGCGGGCCAGGTGGTGGCCCGGGTACACACCGGCGATCCAACGCTCTATGGTGCCATTCACGAGCAGATGGCCGCTCTGGACGAGCGTGGCATCTCCTACGCGATTGTGCCAGGGGTGACTGCTGCTTTCGCCGCCGCTGCCCGGCTCGGCATTGAGTTGACACTGCCGGAGTTGACGCAGACCGTGATTCTGGGCCGTGTGGCAGGGCGCACGCCGGTGCCGGAACGTGAGGCCCTGTCCGCGCTCGCCGCCCATGGCGCTTCGCTTGCCCTCTATCTGAGCATTGATCAGATTGAGCGCGTGGTGGCCGAATTGCTGGCCGGCGGCACCTACACGCCGGCGACGCCGGTCGCCGTGGTCTACCGGGCGACCTGGCCCGACGAACAGGTTATCAGCGGTACCCTGGCTGGCATCGCCACCGCGGTACGAGCCGCTGGCTTTACCCGCCACGCGCTGATCCTGGTTGGTCCGGCCCTCCACCCGGGCGGGCGGGCTGCCACGAGCCGGCTCTACGATCCGACCTTCGCCCATGGCCGCAGGGACGCAACCCGGCCAGAGGCAGCATTGCCGGCTCTAGATCAGGCCACGGATGGTGCGGGATTCAGCGTGCCGGGTCATCACCGGTTGTTCATTGCAGTGACCCGTACAGGCGCCGCCCTGGCCACCCGGCTGGCCCGTGAACTGGACGGCATGGCGCTCCTACCGTCGCGTTTTGCTCCCGAGATTGCCGGTGTGCTGACCTATCAGGGGCCAGTTGCGGAGGCGATCCGGCAGCACTGGACCACGAGCCGCCAGCTGGTTCTGATCATGGCGGCCGGCGTCGCTGTGCGCGCGATTGCGCCACTGCTTGACCATAAAACCAGTGATCCGGCCGTCGTTTGCCTGGATGAAGCAGGACGCTCGATCATCCCGCTACTTGGCGGCCATCGAGCCGGTGCCAACGAACTGGCCCGCCGCATCGCGACGCAGACTGGCGGTTACGCTGCGGTGACCACGGCCAGTGATGCGCAGGGCCTGCCGGCCCTCGATCTGCTGGGGCGTGACACTGGCTGGCAGATCGACCCGCACTCGGCCCTGACCCACGCCATGGGCTGCCTGGTCAACGGCGAACCCATCGGCTGCTACGTCGACCCGGTGCTACCCGCCCGGCGACGCGAGATGGAGGAATGGCTTGCTGCCTGCCCTGATCTTACCTTCGTTGAGCAGCCCGAGGAACTGCTGGCAGAGCGATACCACGCCGCGCTGCTCGTCACCCACCGGACGCTGATAGACCTCTGGCCCGCGCTGCGCGCGAAAACGGTGCGCTACGCCCCGCCGCTGCTGGTGGTTGGCCTGGGCTGCCGGCGCGGCGTGCCGGCCGAAGAACTACACGCGGCCATCAGTCAAACCCTGGATGCTGCTGGACTCGATGGCGCGTGCATCGCGGCGCTGGCCACCATCGATCTGAAGGCGGCGGAACCGGGTATGGAGAACCTGGCCAGGATGCTTGGTGTTCCTCTGGAGGTCGTGCCCGCAGCCGAGCTTTCCGCTCTTGACCCGGCGAGCTTTAGCCCTAGCGCCGCCCGCGCATACTTCGATGTACCGGGTGTCGCCGAGCCTTGCGCGCTGCGTGTCGCTGGCGGGCCGTTGCTGGTGTTCAAACGCGTCTTTGCCCGCTGTACCGTTGCCGTGGCGCTCACAGCGAACGGAGAACGCAGAGCGCAGAAGGCAGAACGCCGGCAGAGCCTTCCGGCCGCCGCCGCTGCACCTTCCGCACCGGACCGTAGCGCTCCTCCCGGGTCGCAGCTGTCCGGTGGTCACCTCACGCTGGTCAGTCTCGGCCCTGGCGATCCCGCGCAGTTGACACTTGCCGCTTCTGCCGCCCTGCGCGCGGCTGAGGTCGTTGTTGGCTACCAGGGCTACATTGATGCCATTCGCGACCAGATCACCCCGGGCCAGCAGGTGATCGCGTCGGGTATGCAGACCGAACTGGATCGCGCACGACAGGCTCTGGAACAGGCAGCCGCCGGGCGCCGGGTGGTCCTTGTCAGCAGCGGCGATATTGGTGTCTACGCGATGGCTGGACCGGTTTTTGAGCTGCTCACGGCTCGTGACCGGATCGGCGCGAACCCGGCGGTGACCGTGTTACCCGGAGTCAGCGCCGTGCAGGCCCTGGCAGCACGACTTGGTGCGGCGATCAACCACGACTTCTGTGTCATCAGCCTGAGCGACTTGCTGACACCCTGGGAGCACATTGAACGGCGCCTTGCCGTCGCGGCGGCAGGCGATTTCGTTGTTGCGCTCTACAACCCGCGCTCGCGTGATCGCCACTGGCAGCTTGGCGCTGCCCTCAACATCCTGCGCGCCTGGCGTTCCCCCACCACACCGCTGGCCTTTGGCCGTCATGTGATGCGCCCGGACGAGCGCATTATTCTAACCACGCTTGCAGAGGCCGATCCGGCGCAGGCCGATATGTTTACCGTGGTGCTGGTTGGCAACAGCCGTAGCTACCGGTCCGGCGAATGGCTGGTGACGCCGCGTGGCTACGCTGTGGCGGGGAGCGCACTCGACGGCCAGCGTGCGCAGCTCGAGAAGATCGTCACCTCGGCGTCGCAGCCTGCCACCGCCACAGCGCGCGATTATCCCATCGTTCTGACCGATCTTGAGGGCAGGCTGGCGGTAGTGGTTGGCGGCGGAGTGGTGGGTGAACGCAAGGTCCGTGGTCTGCTGGCCGTAGGTGCCGAGGTGCGTCTGGTCAGCCCCGAGGCCACGCCACAGTTGCAAAGCTGGGCGCACGAGGGGCGTATGAGCTGGGTGCGGCGCGGTTATGTCACAGGCGATCTCGCCGGTGCCCGCCTGGCCTTTGCAGCGACCAACCAGCGCGCGGTGAATGCCGGGGTAGCCCGTGAGGCAGCTGCCACCGGCGTGCTCTGTAACATCGCCGATATGCCGGCCGAGGGAAACTTTCACCTGCCGGCGCTGTATCGTGGGCCTGATCTAACGGTAGCCGTGAGTAGTGGCGGCGCCATGCCCGTGCGGGCAGCAACCCTCCGCGATGCGATTGCGCGCTGGCTACAGACCAGCGCAACTGAGGAGCACAATGAGCGGTAAAGCCTACCTTGTCGGCGCCGGGCCCGGGCGTGCCGACCTGATCACCGTTCGCGGGTTGCCCCTGTTGCGGCAGGCCGACGTCGTGCTCTACGACTGGCTGGTCGCGCCGCAGTTGCTGGAGCAGACTTCGCCGGGCGCCGAACGGATCTTTGTCGGCAAGGCCCATAACCATCATGCACTCGAGCAGGATGTGCTAACAGCGCTGATCGTCGAGCACGTGCGCGCCGGGCACCAGGTGGTCCGGCTCAAAGGCGGCGATCCTGGTATCTTCGGCCACGTTGGTGAAGAGGCGCTCGCACTGGCGCGGGCCGGGTTGCCCTTTGAGATCGTACCAGGCGTCTCTTCGGCCCTGGCCGCCCCGGCTTACGCCGGCATCCCGTTGACCTATCGCGGGCTTGCCGCCAGTGTTGCCGTTGTGACCGGCCACGAGGTCTCCGGTGCACATCAGCCCACCGACTGGGCAGCCCTGGCGCGCATTCATACCCTGGTGGTGCTCATGGGCCTCCACCGTGCCGACGCGGTCTGCGCGGCGCTGCTGGCCGCCGGGCGCGCGCCGGAGACGCCGGTGGCGGTGGTGAGCCGCGCGACCACGAGTGAGCAAGTGGTACTGCGAGCGACTCTGGCGACTCTGCCCGCAACCCTGTGCCAGTGCGCGCTCGCGACACCCGCCGTGCTGGTGATTGGTGAGGTGGTTACGCTGGCCGAACAGCTTGCCTGGTTCACGCCGGCAATGGTTTCGGATAGTTTTGCGCCGTTTGACATACTGCAAGATTATATGCGGTGATCCTGACCTGCCGGCAGAACCATAGGGGAGAATCATGCACGGGTTGCTACCCCGCCTGCTCCTGGCCGCGCCGATGAGTGGCAGCGGTAAAACGACCATCACCGCCGGGTTGATCGCTGCCCTGGCGGCTCGCGGCCTGACCATCGCGCCCTTCAAGTGTGGGCCGGATTATATTGATCCAGGCTACCATGCCATGGCCGCGGGGCGCCCGTGTTACAACCTTGATCCCTGGCTCATCCCTCCGGAACAGCTATCGGGCATGCTTGCGCGCCGTGGAAGCGGGGCCAGCCTGGCGCTGATTGAGGGAGTGATGGGCCTGTTTGATGGCTATGCGGGCGAAGATGATGCTGGCAGCAGCGCCCAGGTTGCGCGGCTTACGGGTACACCGGTGGTGCTCGTTCTTGATGTGCGGGCAATGGCTCGGACCGCTGCGGCTGTGGTGGCCGGACTACGCGACTTTGACCCGCGCGTGCAGGTCGCCGGTGTGATCCTCAACCGGGTGGGCAGCCCGCGTCACGCCCGTATGGTGACGCAGGCGATCGAGCATGGCGCAGGTCTGCCGGTTCTTGGATTTCTCCAGCGTGACGACGCAATTGCATTGCCGGAACGCCACCTTGGCCTCGTTCCCACTGCCGAGACCGGGCGCTGGCAGAACTGGCTCGCCGAGGTGCGTGCCCGTGTTGAGGCCGGCATTGATCTGGATCGGCTCGTTGCCCTGGCACATACCGCCCCGGCCCTTCACGGGCCCGATCTGACCATACCGCCGGTACGCCACGAGTCACACGGCATGGATCGATCGATCATCGCCGTTGCCCGCGACGAGGCGTTCAGTTTCTTCTATGAAGAGAACCTTGACCTGTTGCGCGCAGCCGGGGCCGAGGTGGTGTGTTTCAGCCCTCTGCACGACTCTCATCTGCCCGTCGGCACAGGCGCACTCTACCTTGGCGGTGGCTTCCCTGAACTGTACGCCGCCGGGTTGAGCTCGAACACGGCTGTACGCGATGCGATTCGTGCTGCTGCGGGCCGTGGCCTGCCGATCTATGCCGAGTGTGGTGGGCTGATGTACCTGACCGAGGAGGTTGTGGATGCAGCAGGCGCACGCTACCCGATGCTCGGGCTGCTGCCGGGTTGCTCGGTAATGACCTCGCGCCTGACACTGGGCTACCGTACCGTGCGCCCCGTCGCCGATAACTGGCTCTGGCGTGCCGGCGAGACGGTACGTGGCCATGAGTTTCATTATTCCGTGTGGCAGGATCGTCCGGAGTGGCTTGCATACGCCTACACCTGCCTGCCTGATGCCTTTCGCTCTGATGAGCGACCCGAGGGTGCGCAGTGCGCGAACATCCTGGCATCCTACATTCACATTCACTGGCTTGCCTGCCCGTATGTGGCCAGTCGCTTTGTTGCGGCGGCGCGTGCGTTTCGCGCCGGCCAGCACTCCGGTGCCACGCAATGAGACAGAGGTCCAAAGCTGACGCGTCGCCGTTCCTGCTCGCCACGCGCCCCGGCGAGGCGTAAGGTTGTTGCATGTTGCAATAGAAAGGAAACCTATGAGCCTGCTCGCTATCACCACCGCTGCGATTCGTCCATTGGATCGGACCGCGATGGCCGCTGCGCGCGCCCGCCAGGATCAGTTGACCAAACCGCAGGGCTCCCTTGGGCGCCTGGAAGCCCTGTCGATCCAGATCGCGGGGATCACGGGCACGCCCCGGCCTTGCCTGCGAGCACCTGCCGTGGTGGTTATGGCCGCCGATCATGGCATTGCGCGCCAGAAGGTGAGCGCCTACCCTGCCGAGGTCACATCGCAGATGGTACTGAACTTCCTGGCAGGCGGCGCGGCGATCAATGTCCTGGCCCGCCATGTTGGTGCCAGAGTGGTGACGGTCGACATGGGTGTAGCGGTGGACATGCCGCCCCATCCTGGCCTGCGGATCCACAAACTGGCCCCCGGCACCGCCGATTTCACCCACGAACCGGCGATGAGCCGTACCACTGCTCAGCTGGCACTCGAGACCGGGATTGCGGTTGCCAGCGATCTTATCGATGTTGGCGTGGATGTCATCGCGACCGGTGACATGGGGATCGGTAATACCAGCGCCTCAAGCGCGATCGTTGCGGCCATCACCGGGCGAACCGTTGCAGAGGTAACCGGACGCGGCACCGGTGTGGACGATGCCGGACTGGAACGCAAGATCGCCCTGATTGCGCAGGCACTGGCACGGCATAGGCCCGATTCTACCGATGGGCTGGATGTCCTGGCAAAGGTCGGCGGCTTCGAGATTGGTGGCCTGGCGGGGGTGATGCTCGGCGCGGCCGCCCGCCGTGTACCGGTGGTAGTTGATGGCTTCATCTCGGGAGCGGCGGCCTTGATCGCGTGTACCCTGGCACCCTCCCTCCAACCTTATCTGATCGCCGCCCACCGCTCGGTCGAACGAGGTCACCAGGCCGTCTTCGCACACCTTGACCTGGAACCGTTGTTTGATCTCGGCATGCGTCTCGGGGAAGGAACCGGTGCGGTTCTCGGCATCTCGCTGTGCCAGGCCGCATGCAAAATACTGGATGAAATGATGACCTTTGCCGAAGCCGGGGTGGCAACCGGCTCATGAGCAGGCACGATCATACATCAGAAGAGAAGCCTTACAGGCATATGGACGTGGCCCTGCGGTTTTTGACAACCTTCCCGTTTCCATGGCGCGGACAGGTCACAGGTCAGGGGATTGGCGGAGCGCTCCCCTATTTCCCACTCGTTGGGGGCGTGATCGGTATAACGCTGGTCGGAGTCGGCCGGGTCGCGGCACTGTTCTGGTCCCCACTGGTTCAGGCAGCATTGATTGTGGTTGCCTGGGGCATAGTCACTGGTGGCTTACATCTTGATGGTTTGAGTGATACATTCGACGCGGTGATGAGCTGGCGTCCGCGTGAGCGCAAACTTGAGATCATGAAAGACAGTCGCATTGGTGTGATGGGTGCGCTGGCACTGAGCAGTATTCTACTCCTGAAGCTATCGTTGCTTGCCGACGCCGGGCCGAGCTGGTGGCGCGCCACCCTGGTGGCGCCTATCCTTGGGCGCTGGGCGATGATCTATGCCATCACACGTTTTCCCGCAGCCCGCACGGAAGGCCTCGGCAGCAGTGTGCAGGGCCGGTTGCGCCTGGCGCACCTGGCAGGTATCAGTGCCGTTGTTGCCCTGCCAGTTATCGGAATCGCCGGCGTCTCGGGGATGTGTGGGTTTCTGCTTGCCGGAACCGGTGCGCACATCCTTGGGCGCTGGTGGACACATGAGCTCGGTGGGCTGACAGGCGATACCTATGGTGCCATCTGTGAAATCATCGAAGTGATTGCTCTCGCCGCAGTCACTGCCATGATAAGGATCTCGGTATGAGTTCCATCGTTCTGTTTACTGGCGGGGCGCGCAGTGGCAAAAGCCGTCGTGCCGAACAATATGCTGCCCGTCTGAACCGCCCGGTAACCTATCTGGCGACGGCCGAGGCCCGCGATGACGAGATGCGTGTCCGGATCGCGTGCCATCGAGCGCGCCGCCCGCCACACTGGATGACCTGCGAAGAACCGATGTACGTGGCAGCGACTCTCAGCACGATGACGCCAGGAAATGTGGTTCTGCTTGATTGCCTCTCGCTCCTGGTGAGTAACCTGCTGCTGGCGCATGAGCACGATCCGCAGCCGGCCATCGAACGCGAGGTTTCTGCGATTGTGCATGTGGCCCGGGAACGGGATCTGACGCTGATCGCGGTGACGAATGAGGTCGGGATGGGAATTGTGCCGGAGTATCCGCTGGGCCGGGTATATCGCGATCTGCTCGGGTGGGCAAATCAGCAGATCGCCGCCGTAACCGACGAGGTCTACCTGGTGGTCTGTGGTATCCCGGTTGGAGTGAAAGCGCTGGAGGCGGCATGGGCACAATCGCTGGAGTAACGCATGGCGCGCTTGACCATGCTGAACTTACAGGGCTCGGTCTCTTCCCCGACACGCTGCTCGATTTTAGTAGCAATATCAATCCATTTGGCCCGCCGCCTGGTGTACGCGCAGCACTGGCCATGATTGACCCGGCGCCCTACCCGGATCGCAGTTGTCTGCAGCTACGAAGGGCTCTGGCCCGTTGCCACGACCGTGCGCCGGGATCGATCCTGCCGGGCAATGGAGCCAACGAGTTGATCCATCTGATTGCCTATGCCCTGCTACAACCCGGTGATGGTGTTCTGATCATCGGCCCCACCTATGGCGAGTACGCTCACGTAAGCCGGCTGATGGGAGCACGGGTCGTTGTGGCGCAGGCGCATGCGGAAGCCGCCTTTCAGCCCGACGCTGAAGCCATCGTAGCGCTGGTGCGGCGGCTTCGCCCGCGGCTCACCTGGTTGTGTACACCGAACAACCCGACTGGAGTGGTAGTATCGCCGACATGTATTCTGGCGCTTGTGGAAGCCTGTGCGGTGCATGGCGGATATCTGGTGCTCGATCGCGCCTACCGCGATTTCCAGCGGTCAGACTCTGCCATGGTGCCCGGTGAGGCACCACCAGGCCTGATCGAGCTCCACTCGCTGACGAAGGGCCATGCGCTGGCCGGGCTGCGCCTGGGCTACCTGCTGGCTACACCAGATCTCGCAGAGCGGATCGGCGCCTATCAGCCGGCCTGGAGCGTGAGTAGCGCTGCCCAGGTCGCCGGGCTGGCGGCCCTTGCTGATCCGGCGTTTCTCCAGGCAACCATACCACAGCTCTGGACGGCCAGCGATATGCTGTACACCGGTATCAGCGAACTTGGCCTGCGGGTCTGGCGCGCTGCATTACCCTTTCTGCTGGTACAGACCGGTGATGGTGCAGCGACACGAGCAGCGCTATTGCGTAGCGGTTGCGTGGTGCGTGACTGCGCATCCTTCGGGTTGCCGGAGTGGGTGCGGGTGGCACCTCGTCGGCTCGACGACAATGAGCGGTTGCTTACCGCCTGGAAAGAATCGCTATGACAGCCCCCGTCGTTATGGTGCTTGGTAGCGCCTCGTCGGTTGGCAAGAGCACGCTGGTGACGGCGCTCTGCCGGATTGCGTCGCGGCGGGGAATACGGGTTGCGCCATTCAAGGCCCAGAATATTAGCAACAACGCCGCCGTCACCGCCGATGGCGGCGAGATTGGGCGCAGCACCGCGGTGCAGGCGGCCGCAGCCAGGATTGCGCCGATCGTGCAGATGAACCCGATCCTGATCAAGCCGGAAGGTCAGCGCCGCAGCCAGATTATTGTCGAGGGCTGGCCCTGGCGTACTCTCGACGCGCTTGAGTACTGGCAGCGCAAGGATGTGCTGTGGAGCGTGGTCACACGTAATCTTGATGACCTGCGTGCGCGGTATGATCTGGTCATTGCTGAGGGTGCCGGTAGCCCGGTCGAACTTAACCTCAAGTCGCGTGACATCGTCAATGGCCGGGTGGCCACCTATGCGCAGGCACGGACGTTGCTGGTCGGCGATATTGATACTGGTGGGATCTTTGCTCAGTTGCTCGGTACCCTCATCTTACTCGATCCTGAGGAGCGCGCGCTGGTGCAGGGATTGATTGTCAATCGCTTTCGCGGCGATCCTGCGCTGTTTGCGAGCGGGATCACGATTCTGGAGCAGCGCGCTGGCGTTCCGGTGCTGGGGGTGGTGCCCTGGATCGACGATCTGGGCCTGGCAGAGGAAGATGCGGTGGCGCTTGAACGTGGCGCAATGCCGCGTGCTGGAGGATTGACGATTGCTGTCGTCAAGCTGCCGACGATCGCCAATTTCGACGACTTTGATCCGCTGGCCGCTGAGTCGGGGGTGAGCGTGCACTATGTCGATCGACCGGAGCAACTGACGGGCGCAGCTGCAGTGATCCTGCCTGGGGTCAAGTATACGCTGGCGGCGCGGCGCTGGCTCCGTGAGCGTGGCTTTGATGCGGCGCTGCAATCCTTCCCCGGCGCGGTGGTCGGCATCTGCGGCGGTTACCAGCTGCTTGGCGAACATATCAGCGACCCACAGGGTGTGGAGGGCACGGGCGGCGCGGAACCAGGGCTGGGATTATTGCCGGTAACGACGGTATTTATGACAGAAAAGCGCACTGTTCAGGTGGTCGGTGAATCGCTTCTCCCTTGGGCGCAGGGGCTGCCGGTGACAGGGTATGAGATTCACGCGGGGCGCACCCGGCCACGGGGCGAGTTGTGCCCTGTGGCACGCATTACCCGGCGCGGCAGCGCACAGGTCGACGAGCCGGACGGACACATTGCCGCTGATGGCCGGGTCTGGGGTTGTTATCTCCACGGAATATTTGGCAGCATTGCGTTCCGCCGTTCCTGGCTGAACTCGCTTGGCTGGTGTGGCGAGGGAAGTGGCGTTGCCATCGACCATTATGATCGACTCGCCGATCATGTGCAGGCTGCGCTGGATAGACAGCTCCTCGATACGTTGCTCACAGTGGAAAGGTGACTGCTGGTGCTGGTGGTCGGGGCAGGTGAGAGTATAATGGCTCTCTCGTAACCGATTGTAATCGAAGAGAGCACATCCATGACGCAGGCTCTAGAACGCAGCGCCGTCCCTGTCCAGTATACCTGGGATCCTCACAGCATTTTCACCGACCACGCAGCCTGGGAGGCCGCGATCGGCGAGCTTGAGGAGTTGCTGGCCGCCGCGACGGCGCTGCGCGGACGACTTGGCGAAGGCCCCGGCCTGGTTGCCAGGTTTCTCGCTGCCGGTGAGGCAATCACGCGCAGTGTCGGGCAGATCAGCGTCTATGCCACCATGTTCTACGCCGTTGACACATCCGACCAGGTGGCCAGCGCGATGCGCGACCGGGCGCAAGGGTTGCAGGCCCGTGCCGCCGCTGCGCTGGCCTTTGGCGAGCCGGAGCTGCTGGCGGTCGGCATCGATACGCTGCTGGCCTGGGCAGCGAGTGATGCCGGCCTGAGCCCCTACCGCCATTATCTGGAGCGGCTGGCCGCCCGCCCTCCCCACGTGCGCTCGGCCGAGGTTGAGGAACTGCTCGGTCAGGTACGTGACCCCTTCGCTGCCGCAAGTGCGATCCACGGCGTGCTGGCCAATGCCGAACTGCGCTACCCGCCGGCGCTGGATAGCCAGGGGCGCTCCCACGAGATTACTCAGGGCACGATCAACGCGCTGATCACCCACCCTGATCGTGCGCTGCGCAAAAGCGCCTGGGAGGGCTATGCCGACGCGCATATCGCCGTCGAGAGCACCATGGCCCAGTGCCTGTCCGCCGGTGTGAGACAGAATGTTTTCCTCGCCCGCGCTCGCCGTTATCACTCAGCGCTGGAGGCAGCACTCAAGCCGGGCTTCATTCCGGTCGAGGTGTTTCACAGCCTGATCGCCAGCTTCGAGCGTCACCTACCGATCTGGCATCGCTACTGGCGTGTGCGGCGTAAGGCCTCTGGTCTGGATGCGCTGCATATCTATGATTGCAAGGCGCCGCTGGCCACGCCGCTCGTCGTACCGTACGAGCAAGCAGTGGAATGGATCTGTGACGCCATGGCCCTTCTCGGTGAGGAATACGTCCAGGTCATGCGCCGTGGCCTGCGTGAGCAGCGCTGGGTTGATGTCTACCCTAACCGCGGCAAGCGTGCCGGCGCCTTCTCTACCGGCGCGCCGGGCACGCACCCGTTCATTATGATGTCGTATAACGACGATATCTTCGGCCTGAGCACGCTGGCCCACGAGCTGGGCCACTCGATGCACTCCTACTACACTCGCCGTACCCAGCCGATTATCTACCATGGCTATGGTCTCTTCCTGGCCGAGGTTGCCTCCAACTTCAACCAGGCAGTCGTTCGTGCTCATCTTTTCGAGCGACTCCCTGAGCGCAATGCGCAGATCGCAATCATCGAGGAGGCGATGTCCAACTTCCACCGCTACTTCTTTATCATGCCGACGCTGGCTCGTTTCGAGCTGGCTATCCACCAGCGCGCCGAGCGCGGCGAGGCTCTGACCGCACCGATCCTCAACGCATTGATGGCCGATCTCTTTGCCGAAGGGTATGGTGACGAGGTGGTGATGGACCGGGCGCGCGCCGGTAATACCTGGGCCCAGTTCTCGACCCATATGTACGCCAACTTCTATGTCTACCAGTATGCGACCGGGATTGCCGGCGCGCACGCGCTGGCTGCACCGATCCTGGCCGGTGTGCCGGGAGCTGCCGAGCGCTATATCGAACGGTTCCTCAAAGCTGGTGGCTCACGTCTGCCGCTGGAGATATTGCGGGAAACCGGCGTTGACCTGGCCTCATCTGCGCCGGTCGAGCAGACATTTGCCGTGCTGGCGGGCTATGTCGATCGTCTGGAGCAGCTGGTGGGCTGATGTGGGAGGCGAATGGTGTCCGAAGGAGAATCATGACATTCGGGAACCCGCCGCACGCCGCCGTTCTTGAGGGCGTGCGGTCAGGCGGGTTTCTCGCGGGCCTCAGCCCGAACATCCCGATGAAATCGCTGTTAAGCCTGGGAAGCAACTGGAAGTGCCCACGCTGCCGCAGGCCAGAGAGCAACGAGAACAGCGCGTACAACTTGCCCTCACCGAGGAAGTGGATCAGCCATTCGGCAGCATCTCAAAGGTGAGCGAGCCGGTGACGGTTGTCGGGTGACCAGTCGTACCCGATGACGGTGGCGTTATCCTCCCGCCTGCTGTACCCTTGCGGCCCGTCGTGCCATCTCGTCGCGCAATGCATGATGATCGTGCGGAATAAACCGCAGCGCGCCAAGATAGAACACAAAGCAGAGCATCCAGGCAGTGACGCAGATCCAGGTGATCGCGGTTTGCAGGTTGTACATATCCGCAATGATGCCCGCCAGGAGCGGCGCGAGCGCCGCGCCACTGTTCTCGATGAAATATTCGACTGCCTGTGCCGTGCTGCGCACCTCCGGCACCGTCACGTCGTACACCGTGGCGATGACGTTGGGCGACGAGAGTGGCATGAAGAGCGCCGTCAGGCACATGAGCACGAAGAAGGTTGTGCGCGCCTCAACCGGCGTTTGCATCGCCAGATAGAGGAACATCGCACCCATCAATACGCCCATGCTCGACACGATGATCCGCCCGCGTGGTGTGCGTTTGAATGCCCAGTCTCCCAGCACGCCGCCGATGAAACTACCGCTTGCCAGGATGAGAATGACGGGCGCAACGGTCAGCAGGATGCTACTCTCGTCGTAGCCGCGCTCGCGCGCCAGGTAGGTGAAGAACCAGTAGGTAATCACGTTCCATGGGAAGACGCCGGCAAACCCCTGGAGAAACACGAACCACATCGTGCGTTTTCCCAGCACGGCGCGCATCTCGGCCCACGAGAATTGAAACCGCGCCATCTCAACCATCCCCTCGAACTCCGGCTCCGCTTTGCCACGCGGCATTTCACGAACGCCGAACAGGATGGCGAGCGCGACCACAATTCCCAGCCCGCCGGTGAAGAAGAAAATGTTGCGCCAGCCAATCTGTGGCGCCAGCATCAGCGCCAGCACCATGCCGATCAGGTAGCCGATCGGTTGCGCCAGTTGCAGCAACCCGTACACCTTGCCACGCAGATTGGGACCAAAATAGTCGGCGACCAGGGCATACATACCGGGGTAGGATGAGTCGTCAATGCCGGTCGAAGCGCGCGCCGCCAGGAACGTCGGGTATGTGCGTGCCACTGCACTCAGCCAGGTCGTCGCTCCCCAGACGAACGATGCCAGCGCCAGTAACCGCGCGCGGGCAAACCGGTCGTACAGGTAGCCCCAGATCGGGTAGAGCACCGATGCCACCACCAGCGCGCCAGTTGTCACCGCGCCCATCCGGGTCATGGTGATGCCGAATTCGTCCATGATGGCGGGGGTCAGCGGCCCGATCAGCAGTTTGTCTGCCTGGTGGAGCAGCATGAAGCAGAAAAATACTGCGATCACGAACCAGCGGTAGCCTGGACGGGGAGGTTGCATGGGCCAGGAGCCTATCTGAACAACGCTATGCCGCGTGTCATTGCGCGAAGCACGAGCGACCGACTGCAGCGAGCGCAGCATGGCTGAAGCAATCTCGGCGTTTGATGAGGAGATTGCGTCGCTGCGCGCGCACTGACCCGGAAGATGGGAGATTGCGTCGCTGCGCGCGCACTGACCCGGAAGATGGGAGATTGCGTCGCTGCGCGCACACTGACATCCAATCTCATGACACTCGTGAAGGCCAGTCCATCATCGTCAATGCCAATTATACACCAGTCACAACGCGCCCTCGCGGCACGTGTTCACACTGCTCGAAAGAATGTTTTCTGCGTCGGCGGGGTAACGTGACATGGCGCTTGCGGCGTCCCGACCCGCCGGATCAATGCGCGTGGTACAATAGCGTTCATCGCTCTCTGTTCACCAGCTGCCTGCAAGGAGTCACGCTGATGACCCGGACCACGGTCCATCCCCCGCTCGCATTCGCTCCACCGCCCGATAAAGCAGGGTTATGAACACCAGGTTTTCGTGTGATATTGCGATCATTGGCGGCGGCCTCGGCGGGGTAGCCGCGGCGCTCGCGGCTTGCGAGGCCGGCGCGTCGGTCGTTCTGACGGAAGCGACTGACTGGCTCGGCGGCCAGGCGACCAGTCAGGGTGTCAGTGCGCTCGATGAGCATCGCTATATCGAAACGTTCGGCGCAACGCGCAGCTATGCGTCGTTTCGCGAGGCCATCCGCGATCATTACCGCCGCCGGTATGGTGTCGCTGCCATGCCTGATGGCTCGCCGCTCAACCCCGGCGATGCCTGGGTCTCGGCGCTCTGCTTTGAGCCACGAGTCGCCGTGGATGTGATCGGGTCCATGCTTGCGCCACATGTCGCTGCCGGGCGCCTGACGATTCTTCACAACCATATGCCAGTGGCAGCCGAGACCAGCGGTGATCTGCTCCGCAACGTCACCGTGCAGCGTGGTGGCGAGGCCGTTACCGTGGCGGCGCGTATGTTTCTGGACGCGACCGAACTCGGGGATCTGCTGCCGCTGAGCGGCACGCCGTGGGTAACGGGTGCGGAGGCGCGTGCCGATACCGGCGAGGCCGATGCGCCAGAGGAGGCGCGACCCGGCGAGGTACAGGGGTTCACCTTCTGCTTCGCCGTTGAGTACCGGCCCGGTGAGGATCATACGATTCCGAAGCCGGAAGGATACGAACGGTTGCGCAATCGGCAGCCCTTCACGCTGACCCTCACAGCGCGTGATGGGATGCCGCGCCCGTTTCGTGTGTTCGAGAGTGGGCCGACCGGTCTGCCGCCATTCTGGACGTACCGTCGCCTGGTGTCCGGCAGGTTGCTCGACCCCTCCGGCGCGCTGCGCGACGTGGCAATGATCAACTGGAACGCAAACGACTACCACCACGGCGATCTCATCGGCGCGACTGCTACCGAACGCGCGTCAATGCTCGATGAGGCAAAACGCCTCTCGCTGGCGTTCCTCTACTGGTTGCAGACCGAGGTGCCGCGTGATGATGGGCACGGGAACGGCTATCCTGGTCTGCGCATGCTCCCTCACGTGATGGGAACCGCCGACGGTCTCTCGAAGGCGCCCTATATTCGCGAGTCGCGCCGTATTCTGGCGCTGCGCCGGGTAGTCGCGCACGACATCCTTGCCGCCGGGCGCGATATGGCGCGCGCCGTCCATGTTGCGGACTCGTGCGGTGTCGGCTGGTACTTCATGGATTTGCACCCGGCCGTGGGTAATCCGCGGAGCATGTTCGAGCCGACGCTGCCATTTCAGATTCCGCTCGGCGCGCTGATCCCGCAGCGCCCGGCCAATCTGCTGGCGGCCTGCAAGAACATCGGCACGACCCATTTGTCGAACGGGTCGTACCGCCTGCACCCGGTGGAGTGGAACATCGGCGAAGCAGCGGGTGCGCTGGCCGCACATTGTGTTGCCCGGAGCGTTGTGCCGCGCATGGTGTGGGAAGGTGCGGCCATGCGCCGCTTTCAGCGCGGCCTGCTCGAACGGGGCATGCCACTGGCCTGGGCGATCGATGTGCCGCCCGGCCATCCGCTGTTTGTCGCAACGCAGGTTCTCTTGCTACACGGGGCGCTTGCGCATGGCGGCCCGCGCGCCGCGTCGCTCGCGGTGCGTCCCGGTGAGCCGATCGCTCGCGCGGAAGCTTCTGCGGTTCTCCAGGCCGTGTTGCGCGTCGCCGGGTCAGACGCGGTTCCAGCACTTGATCCGGCGCTCACGGATGCGCCGTTGAGTCGCGTCGAGGTCGCAGCCGCGCTTGCTGTTGCCGGGTTGCCTGCCGATGTATCGGGCGATCCTCCGACGTGGGGCGACCTATGTGCGGCGCTGGCACCGGCGATCGCAACGATCTGAATTCGATGACAGTGCCGTATGGCCCTGATGACGCGCCGTGAGCGCCGGTAAGCCGGATTGCGCCGCGTTGTATGCTTTTCGGAAGGTGTGCATTTCACAATCTATTTCGCGACACTCGTCGATCTTCAACACGGAACACCCGCTGGAATGCTATAATATCGGCTCGCGGATTCAACGACATATGAGGTTGGCACCATGTGGCGACTGGTTGCCCTTGTGGCGCTTGCACTGTTCACGCTTACAGCATGCGGCGGCGGTGATACAACGGTTCCGCCGCCACCGCAGTCCCGTCCATTCGAAAGCAGCGGCAGTGAAAAGGTGGATACGATCATAGCTGGCTGGAAAACCGTTGCGCTCGAAGAAATGCGCAAGGACGCCGTGAAAGAGGAGAGCCTGGCCGAGGCAGTCTACATTGTTGATGATGGCACCCTGGAAGATATCCACAGGCACTATGCGGCGCTCACCGATCAGGGCTGGTGGCACCTGCCGCGCATGCCTGGCCTGCAGGGTGATGTTCTGCTCGACGGGTACGAGCATGGCACGACGGCGCTCGTTGTGGGGGCGATTGACGCATCAAAGTTCGGCGGGCAGGGTATCGTTGTCTATACCCTGAAGGGCACCAGGTAGGCGAACACTGCAGCGTACAGCGAGCGACGCGGGGCTGAAGCACCCTCTGCTTGCGCCGGTCGATCGCGTCGCGTCACTCGCAATGCCATCCAACCATCCGTTAGGCGGACTACTGCCCGCCCACGGTGGCCAGTACCGAGCGTTGCACCAGGTCGATTGCTGGCGCGGGCATAAATCCCAGCACCAGGATGCCGGCGATGGCGATGACCAGGCCGGCCCGTAGCGCCGGGTCGGTCTCAGCTGGCGTCTCACGCGATGGTTCGGCCGTAAACATCTGCACCACAATGCGCACATAGTAGAACGCGGCAATCGCGGCGGTGAGAATGCCGATTATCGTCAACCAGCCAAAACCTGCCTGCCAGGCTGCGGTAAAGACGTAAAACTTGCCCCAGAAGCCGGCGGTGGGCGGCACGCCTGCCAGCGAAAGCAGACAGATCGCCATCGCGCTCGCCAGCAGCGGGCGACGTGCCCACAGGCCGGCGAACTGGTTGATATCCCACGTCAGTTCACCGCGTTGCTCAAGCGCGATCAGCACCCCGAACGCGCCCAGGTTCGTTAGCATGTATGCCAGCAGGTAGAGCAGCACCGCCTCGACGCCGCGCTGCCCCGCCATACCTCCGGGAGCGCCGGCCGCCAGCACGCCGAGTAGCATATAGCCGGCATGCCCCACGCTCGAATAGGCGAGCATGCGTTTGACATTGTTCTGGATCAGCGCGCCGATATTGCCCAGCAACAGGGTAGCGATCGCCAGTGTCGCCAGCGCCGGTGCCCAGACTGGCCACTGGCTGCCCATGGCTTCGACCAGAAAGCGTACCAGCGCGGCGAAACCGGCAGCCTTGCTGCCAACGGAGAGGAACGCGGCGACCGGCGTCGGCGCGCCCTCATACACATCAGGCGCCCACATATGGAACGGCGCCATCGCGATCTTATACCCGAAGCCGGTAACAATCAGCGCTGCCCCCGCATACAGATAGGTGCGATCTTCCGCCGCCAGCGCCGCGCGCGCCAGCGTGTCGCCAATTGCCGCCAGGTTCAGGCTGCCGGTTGCGCCATAAATCAGTGCGATGCCGAAGACGATGAACCCACCGGCAAAGGCACCGGTGAGCAGATATTTCATGCCCGACTCTTCGGACGTTTCACGCGGATAGGCAAAGCCTGTCAGTACGTACAGCGTGAGTGACAGGAGTTCCAGCCCGAGGAAGAGCACGATCAGGTCGCCGCCCTGCGCCAGCAGCATCATGCCGGCGGTGGCGAACAACACCAGCACATAGTATTCGCCGTGCTCAATGCCGTGTTTCGGCAGATAGTTCAGCGAATAGGCAATGACCACCGCCGCAGCGGCGAGGAAGAGCCAGTTGAGCATCATGCTGTAGGTGTCCAGTCGCAACATGCCGCCGAATGTTTCGGCGCTGCCACCCCAGAATGGTATACCGGCACCCGCTGCCACTACCAGCCCGGCGATTGCCAGGTAGCCGACCACCCGGATACGCGACCGCGGCACGAACAGGGCAATGATCAGCAGGACCGAGGCCCAGCCGAAGATGATGCAGAGTTGCGTGGCCACGCGCCAGTCAATCGGAGGGATTGTGATCTCTGTCATATGTACCGTTCAACATTCACCCGGCCCTCTTATCGGCTTGCCAGGTACTGCAATGTCCCCTGAGCGATTTGCGTCACCGATTGCTGCATTGGCCCGAACAGCAGCGCAGGGTAGAGACCAAGGACCACCACGACCGTTGCCATGGTTGTCAGGAGCACCAGTTCGCGCGGCCGCACATCAGGTGTCTGCGCCAGATCCGGCGGCACCTCCCCCATAAACGTTGCGCGGTACATGTGCAACAGGTAAACAGCCGCCAGCGCGACGCCAAGAACCGCCAGTAGCGTATAACGCCAGCCGATACCTGGTGACCGCCAGGCGCCCTGCAACAGGGCGAATTCGCTGGCGAAACCGTTCAGGCCCGGCAGGCCAATCGCGCCAAGGACCAGAATGAGAGTCAGGCTACCAAGCACCGGTGTAGCTTTCCACATCCCGCCAAACGCGCGCAGATCGCGCGAGTCGCGTCGCGCCGCCAGCATCCCCACAACCAGAAACAGTGCGCCGGTCGTCAGCGCGCTATTCACCATATGCGCCACCGCACCCGCAATTCCCTGGGCATTCAGCGCGAACATGCCGAGCACGATAAATCCCAGGTGGCTGACCGACGCATAAGCGAGCAGGCGTTTCATGTCCGTCTGCTGATAGGCGACCCAGGCGGCATACACAATGCTGATCACGGCCAGTACGCCGATGGCCGGCGCGGCCCAGGCTGCAGCGGCGGGAAAGAGTTGCACGTTGAAGCGGATGAGTCCATACGCGCCAATTTTCAGGATCAGGCCGGCAATATCGATCGCGCCGGATGAGGGGGCTTCGGCGTGCGCCGTTGTCATCCAGGTATGGAACGGCCAGATCGGTGCTTTGACGGCAAAGCCGATGAAGAACAGCCCGAACAGCAGGCGCTCCGCCGCCGGGTCGAGCTGGAACGCGCCAAGTTGCAGGCTCGCCAGGATGGTGGCGATATCGAAGGTGGCGACGCCGGTGGCCTGCCGGTGTAGCAGGTGCAACCCGATGATACCAGGCAACAGAAAGACCGAACCGGCGAAGGTGTACACAAAGAACTTGATGGCCGCCTGGCGGCGCCCCGCTCCTCCCCAGATACCGATCAACAGCGCGGTCGGGACCAGCGTAAACTCAAAGAACACATAGAACAAGAGCATGTCTTGCGCGACGAACACGCCGGTCATCCCGCTGGCAAGCATCAGCACCAGCGCCAGAAAGGCGCGCTCCTGGCGTTCGATCGCGCCATGGCTGGCCGCCAGCGCGATCGGCGTGAGAAACGCGGTCAGCGCCACCAGCCACAGGCTGATGCCGTCAACCGAAACGGTGTAACTGATTCCCCAGGAAGGCACCCAGGCGAAGCTCTCGACAAACTGGAAGCCAGCCTGGTTACGGTCGAACAGCACAACGAGCAAGATCGCTGCCGCGAGCGCCAGAAGTGCGGCGCCCATCGCCACCGCCCGCTGCGCCTGAAGGTTTGCGCGTGGCAACGCCAGTACACCGAGTGCTCCAAGCGCCGGCAGCCAGACAATCAACGAGAGGATCGGAAACGCATTCATTGATCACCGCAATGTGAAATATGCCACGAGCATGATCACGCCAAGCAGGAACGCCAGCGCATAAGTTCTGACATATCCGGTCTGCGCGGCACGCAATCCGCCGGCCAGCCAGTTCATGCTGCGCGCTGCCCCTCCGACCAGAACGCCGTCGATCCCCTGGCGATCGAATGCATCGCTGAAGAAATCTGCTGCGGCGCGGTATGGCCGCACGAACGCTCGCTGGTACAGCCAGTCGAGACCCCAGCCGATCTCCATGCCGCGCCACAGATCGCCAAGATAGCGTAACGCCGGGTCGTCTTTGCCGACACGTATTCGCAACTCCAGGTCGTGCGCGTAGGTTTTCCAGCCGAGGTATGCTGTGCCGGCGCTCAAAAGCGTGGTGATGGTTGCGAGCACTCCCATACCGAGGGTATAGATGACTTCCGGCTCCTGCAGAACTGGCCGCAGATAGCTATTGAGCCAGTGCAGGCCAGGAAAGTTAATCAGACCACCAGGGATTGCGCCAGCGGCCAGGATGATCATCGGCCAGCGCATCAGCGGGCCGCTTTCATGCGGATGCAGTGCCGGATCACGTGGCCGGCCGTAGAACACCATGCCAGTCTGGCGGCCCATATAGAACGCCGTAATCGCCGAAGTCAGCACCAGGACGATGGCCGCCAGCGGGCTGCGCGCGTCGAACCAGGCATGGGCGATGATCTCATCCTTGCTCCAGAATCCGGCCAGCGGAAAGATGCCGCCGAGCGCCAGCGCGCCGATGGCATACAGGCGAAAGGTTGTTGGCAGTGTGGTGCGCAACCCCCCCATGCGTCGCATGTCCTGCTGGTCACCAATACCATGAATGACCGAACCAGCAGCAAGGAAGAGCAACGCCTTGAACAGGCCATGGGTCAGCAGGTGAAACATGCCGGCGACATACGCGCCCATGCCGACGGCCGCGACCATGAAGCCGAGTTGTGAGATCGTCGAGTACGCCAGCACCCGCTTGATGTCGAGCTGCGCCACGGCAGCGGTCGCCCCGATGAATGCCGTGACCACGCCAATCACCAGCACCCAGGGTGCAGCCGATGCCGGCTGATCGAAGAGGGCGGCATTGCGAACAATCAGGTAGACGCCGGAGGTGACCATGGTTGCCGCATGGATCAGCGCCGACACGGGGGTCGGGCCGGCCATGGCATCGGGCAGCCAGGTATACAATGGTAATTGTGCCGACTTGCCGGCCACGGCGACGAGCATGAGCAGTGTGATGGCGGTCATCAGGGGCAACTGGCCGAATGCGCCGAAATCAATACTCTGGCCAGCAACGATGATCGCCTGGTCGAGGTAGCCGGTGAGGCCGAGTTGTGGGTTCGGATAGAACGACAGCGTGCCAAAGTTGGTGAAGATCGCAAAGAGCGCCGCCAGGAGGGCCGCGTCGCCAATACGATTCACGACAAAGGCTTTGACTGCCGCGTCGGAAGGATTGATCCCCGGTTGCACCGTGCGCCGGTCGAAATAATGCCCGATCAGCAGGAACGAGCAGAGGCCGACCCCTTCCCAGCCCAGAAACAGGAGCAGCAGGTTGTCCGCCATGACCAGCATCAGCATGGCGAACACAAACAGGTTCATATAGGCAAAGAAACGCACGGGCCGGGCATCGCCATGCATGTAGCCGATCGCGTAGACATGGATGAGCCCGCCGACGCCGGTGACCAGCAGCGCCATGACGGCGGTCAACGGGTCGAACAGCAAGCCGAAGGCCACCCGAAAGTCATCAATGCTGATCCATTCCCACAATGTCCAGGTCAGCCGCCTGGCCTCCGCCGGTGTGCCTTCCAGTGTCGCCATCGCCGCGATCGTCGTTGCAAACGACAGCCCGACCATGGCCGACGCCAGGATGCCGGCCTGGCGCTCCTGGCGCACAACCAGGGCGTTGAGCACGAATCCGAGGAGCGGAAAGGCGGGAATCAGCCAGATAATCCAGTCCATGGAGATCTATCCTGTTTTGTGGCAAGCGACCCACCGCAGGGGCAGTGGTCTCCCGGTATGCAGACTGACGTACTTGCGTGCCATACGAGAGGCGTGCCGCTGTTAGCGCCTGTCCGAACACCGATGGTCCATGTCATGGCGAGCGCGCGCGAAGCAAGCTCCGCTCGCGCCGCTCGAGTGCTTCAGCCACGCTGCGCGCGCTGCAGGCGGTCGCTGGCGCTCCTCGCCATGACCGCATGCCCATGGGTTTTCGGATAGGTACTTAGAACGAGTTACAGACGTAGACGCCCTGCTGACACACTGCGTCCTCGCATCAATGTTAGCGCCGGCACTACCCCCGGAGCGCGTGGATCTCATCCACATCCGTGGTGCGTTTCGAGCGAAAGATCGCCACGAGGAGCGCCAGGCCCACCGCAACCTCAGCAGCGGCCACAACGATCACGAAGAACACGACGATCTGCCCGGCGACATCCTGCCGTGCCGCTGCAAATGCCACCAGCGCCAGGTTGGCCGAGTTGAGCATCAATTCAACCGACATAAACAGCACCAGCGCATTCCGCCGGGTCACAACGCCGATAACGCCAAGGATGAACAGCACGGCGCTGAGCAGCACGTAGTAACTGGTAGGAACCATGCTCAGGTCCTTTTCGCTCCCGACAGATGCAGCACCACCACGCCAACCACTGCTGCCAGTAAGAGAAAGGCCGTGATCTCGAACGGCAGGAGATAGGTTGTGAACAATGCCGCAGCAATACGTTCGGGCGAGGCGAACTGCTCATTCAGCGCGGTCACCGGCGCCATCTGGTCGCCGCGCAACACGATATAGCCCATCAGGCCAAGCAACATCGCGGCCAGCGTCAGGCCCAGCGGGCGCTGCCAGGCGATCCGCTCACGTTCGTCCTCGGCGTGCTCCGCCCCCAGGAGCATGACGACAAAGATAAACAGCACAATGATGGCGCCGGCATAGACGATCAGTTGTACGGCGAACAGGAACGGCGCGCGCAGCAACAGATACAGCACCGAGATGGCGACGAAATTCAGCAGCAGAAAGAGCGCGCTATGAATGGCGTTCGGGCTGAGCAACATTGCCACTGCACCGGCGACCGCGATTGCTGCGGTGATGAAGAAAAGGATGAGCTCCATCAGTGCCTCGCCATCAGAGATCGATCTGCGCCGGCGGGCTTGGCCGGCGGTTCAGTTGTTGCAAGATCGGCGGGATCTCGCCATGCCCTCTGTCAGGCGCGACCAGCAGCTCTGTCTTGGTCAACACCGAACTCTTGCGGTCGTAGAACGAGATCTCATACTGGTGTTCGAGGACGATCGCATTCGTCGGGCAGGCATCCTCGCAGTAACCGCAATAAATGCAGCGCAGCATATTGATCTCATAGCGTGCCGCGTAGCGCTCGCCAGGCGAGTGTGGCGCCGCGGGGTCGTTTTCCGCCGGCACAACCAGGATGGCGTCGGCAGGGCAGGCTGCGGCACACAGCGAGCAACCGATGCACCGCTCCAGGCCATTGGCGAAGCGCTTGAGCTGGTGGCGACCGCGGAATCGCTCACGCACCGGGCGCTTGACGTCGGGATACTCGACCGTGACCGGCTTGCGAAAGAGATATTTGAGCGTCGTTCCCAGGCCCTTAAAGATCGCTCCGATCATCGCGTGTTGCGCTCCATTTCTTTCGAATCTATCTGCCGCCGCTACCCCTGCACCAGTGTAACACGCCGTTTCTCTTTGCCCGGGCGGCCAATTGCCGCGGTGGCCAGCAGGATTCCGGTGCCAATGACCAGGCCGGCAATGGCCGTCACCACCGGGCTATCCGGCAGGAACACATTGAGCACCGCCGTCACAACGACATTCGCCAGTGATAACGGCAACAGCACCTTCCAGCCGAGGTCCATCAGTTGATCGTATCGCACGCGCGGCAGGGTGGCGCGGACCCACACCGAGACGAAAGAAAGCAACATCACCTTGAGCAGAAACGCGCCCAGCGACGCCAGCCCGAGCACGGCGTTACCGATGACGAACCCATATTGCTGTGTCGCTGCTGCTGCCAGCGTTTGCAGGCCGGGGAACTGCCAGCCGCCAAGAAAGAGTGTCACGGCAATCGCATTCATCGCTACCAGCTTGACATACTCCGACATGAAGAACAGCGCGAATTTCATCGAACTATACTCGGTGTTATAGCCGCCGACCAGTTCCTGCTCGGCCTCGACCAGGTCGAACGGCGCGCGCACCACTTCGGCGGTTGCCGCAATAATAA
Source organism: Chloroflexota bacterium (assembly GCA_013388755.1). Lineage (GTDB taxonomy): Bacteria > Chloroflexota > Chloroflexia > Chloroflexales > Roseiflexaceae > JACAEQ01. The sequence continues at coordinate 21,682 of JACAEQ010000099.1, read as the reverse complement.
AGACCACAAAGCCAAGAAACTGCGGCACGACGTTCCACATCAGGGTCTGCCGTTCAACGATTTCGGCCGTACTGAAACTCTGCGCCTGCATCACTGCGCCCAGCACCGCCAGGCCGAGCGCCAGTTCATACGAGATGACCTGCGCCGAAGCACGGACACCGCCCAGCATTGAGTACTTGTTATTCGATGCCCAGCCCGCAATCGCAATGCCGTAGACACCAATGGATGTCACTGCCAGGAGGTACAGGATGCCGACGTTGACCTCGGCCAGTTGCAACCAGTTGCCACCGCGCCCGTCCGGCCACATACCCAGCGGGATCGTTGCCCAGATAATCAATGCCGGAACGATGGCAAATGCCGGCGAGATCAGGTAGACCCGGCGGTCGGCCAGGAGCGGTGTCACATCCTCCTTGAAAAAGAGTTTGAGTGCGTCGGCGATGGGTTGCAGGAAGCCGGCGGGACCCGCGCGATTCGGACCGACCCGATTCTGCATACGCGCCAGCAATCGCCGTTCAAAGAGTGTGAAATAGGCGAAGACACCGGTTGCCGCCAGCGCCAGCACGATGCACTTGACGATCAGAATAACAATATCAACCCGGGTCATACAGGCCTCGTTGCAAGGTTACGCTACGCCACACGCGAGATCGCCACCCACGTCTGCGGCCCGGTCTGGATCGTGCTCAAGGGCGTGCCGCACACATCAGGGATCAGGACAAGACCTTGCGGCAGGGTGACCTCGATCTGAACCGGCAATTCGATCCTCCCGGCATCAGACTCTAACCGCACGATCGCGCCCGGCGCCACACTGTGCGCTGCAGCGTCAGCCACACTCAGGATAACGTGTGGTGGAACCATGCGCGACCGCAACTTCGACTCACGGCCCCATTCGCCGCCGTCATACGCACGTGTGACCGCCAGTAACAAATAGGGGCGCGTGGCGTGGCGGGTGAACGGTGCAGGGACGCGGGCCCTGAGCGCAAAGACCGTCTTCGGGTCATCGGCAGTGGCGGCAATCTGGATGCCGATCCCTTCGGCATTCTGATAGGATGTACCATCGTAGTAGACCGCCTCATCCGGCTGGCGACCCCACTCCGGCGCGCGTGTCAATCCCAGGCTGGCATAGGTCGTCCCGGCATACCCGCGCACGGTCGCCGCGATTTCATCCGCCACATCGCTGGCAACGGCATAATCCCACGTGGCAGGTGGCGCATCCATCGTGGCGGTAGCGGTGGCGCCGCTGGCGCGTTGCGCGCGACGACCGGCGACCGGCCGGGCATCCGTGACCGATTCGCTCCTGCCAGGTGGCAGCGCGCGCGCTATTCGTTGCATGACCTCCCAGCCCGCCGGGGTGTTATACTCAGGGATGCGCGCCTGGCGAAAGCGCTGCACGCGCCGCTCGGCATTCGTGAACGTTCCCTCGCGACCGGCGATAGATGCCGTAGGTAGCACCACATCCGCACGCTGCGCCGTCTCGGTCAGAAAGATATCCTGCACGACGACGAACTCCAGCGCGTCAAGCGCCGCGGCAATCGCGGGATTGTCGCGCGCCGGGTCCATGCCAGCGATGATCATACCGCGCAGCCGGCCATCGCGCGCCGCGGCCCACATCTCGCGCGCTCCCATGCCGCGCCTGGAGCCGGCGCCGGGATGCACGCCCATGTCGAGCGCGCCGCGCGCATTGCCTCCAGGGAGGAGCGCAATAACGCCGCTACCCGGCCTGCCGGCTTTGCCGGTCAGGAGCGCCAGGTCGGTCAGGGCGCGCAACACATCCTCGCCTGCTGCCAGCGCCGCGCGGCCATAAATGATGATAGCATGCTCCGCAGTTGCAAAGGCCTGCGCCGCAGCGCGCACGCTCGCCTCGCTTACTCCGGCCGTTTCACAGAGCGACTCGACGCTCTGCTCGCGCAGGCGCGCAGTAAGTTCATCAAGCCCCTGCACCCGCGCAGTCACGAACTCGGTCGCTATCAGCCCCTGGTCAAGTACGGCTTTGACCAGCGCCAGCGCAGCAAATGCCTCGAAGCCGGCGTGCGGCCGGATGCTACGCGCAGCGGAACGTTCCAGCTTGGTCGGGTACGGATTGATGACTGTCAGATCGCCACCGCGCGCAACAATCCCGCGCAGGCGCAGCACATACAGTGGCGCTTCCTCCTCCGGGTCGGCTCCCATGATCAGGACCGCCGTACCGGCGCCAGACTTTGCGAGATTGGTTCCCCGACCCACGCCGAGCGTTGCGGCGAGATCGACCACCTCCGGTGCCCCGGATGCGCCGGTAGAGCAGTCGAGGTTGGGCGAGCCAAGCGTCTGGCGAACCAGCTTCTGGAACAGGTAGAGATCCTCGTTGGGTAACTCCGGCCCGGCCAGGCCGCCAAGAGACGCAGCACCGGCATGCTCGCGAATCTGCGACAGCTTCTCCGCCACCAGCGCGATAGCTTCATCCCATGGTGCAGGCACGAGCGAATCGCCCTTGCGGATCAGCGGGTGGCGCAACCGGTCCGCGCTTTCGATAAAGCGCATGCCGAACCGTCCCTTGTCGCAGATCCAGATTTCATTGACATAATCATTTTCACGCGGCATCACTCGCATCAACTTATCGTGCCGCATGTCGAGCGAGAGATTACAACCGACGGGGCAATGCGGGCAGATGCTGGCCGTCGGGCGCACTTCCCAGACTCGCGCCTTGAAGCGAAAGTCGGCGCTGGTCAATGCGCCCACCGGGCAGATATCGGTCGTGTTGCCGGAGAACTTCGAATCGAACGGCGGATCGGACTTCGAGATAATCTCCCAGGCCCGGCCGCGATGATCGAAGCCAAGCACCGGGTCACCGGCAAGTTCGTCCTGGAAGCGCACACAGCGCGAGCAGAGAATACAGCGTTCGCGGTCGAGGTAGATCAGGTCGCCGAGCGGGATAGGCTTCTCAAAATGGATCTTGTCACCATAGTCGAAGCGCGATGTGCTGGGGCCAAACTGCATGGTCAGGTTCTGCAACGGACACTCGCCGCCCTTGTCACAGACCGGGCAATCGAGCGGGTGGGAGGTAAGTAGAAACTCAAGTTGCCCCTTCTGCGCAACATGCACCTTCTCGGTAGCGGTGCGAACCTCCATACCGTCGCTGACCGGTGTCACGCATCCCGGCTGGAGCTTCCCCATCATCAGCGCCATCACTGGCTTGCCGTCGTCGCCGATCACCACCTGGCGAGTCGCCGGGTCTACCCGCGGCGTCCAGACTTCGACGAGGCACATACGGCACATGCCGACCGGCGGAAGCCTGGGATGATAACAGAAGACCGGTATCGCGACGCCGGCGGCACGCGCCGCGTCAACGATATTGGTTCCGGCCGGGACGGTCACTGTCTGTCCATTAATGACCAGCGTCACATCAGGCATAGCTCTCGCTCACTTGCCTAGCGCCGCTCCGTTGCGGTCGGGAAGAGTCAGAATTCAGCACAGCGATTGGCGTCACAGGAGAGTTCAGTGAGCAGCGGCGGCGCGAGCGCATCGGCCGCGCTCGAGTCCGGCAGGGCCTCGACGATTGTACCGATCGAGCGTATGGTGATCGTCATCAAGGAACCTCAATGCGCCGGTATGAGCGGGATGGCGTGGCCATTACCGGCGCGGCTGATCGCCTGTTCGAACTCATGCGGGAAGAGCCGCAGCGCACTCCGGATAGGCACGACTGCGCTTTCGCCAAGCAGGCAGAAGCAGTTGCCCGCCATCTGGTTATACACATCGTGCAGTAAGGGGATATCGTCCTTGCGGCCGTGGCCATGGTTGATGCGATGCAGTACCTTGACCAGGAAGTACGTGCCTTCACGGCAGGGCGTGCATTTGCCGCACGACTCGTGCTTGAAGAACTCATCCATTTTATAGGCGACTTCGACTGCGCTGACGGTCTCATCGAGCACAATCACGCCGCCGGAGCCGAGCATGCTGCCTTTTGCGGCCAGCGCCTCATAATCCATGGTCACATCGAGATCGTGCGCGGTGAGCCAGCCGGCCGAGGCGCCGCCAGGCACAACAATTTTGACTTTGCGGTCGCCGCGTATCCCCTGGCAATAGTCGGGCGAATAGAGCAACTCACGCAGCGGGGTGCCGAACGGAGCTTCATAGTTGCCGGGGCGTTTCACGTGGCCGGCAATCGAGAAGACCTTGGTGCCGGGGCTCTTTTCGGTGCCGAACTGGCGATACCAGGCTGCGCCGTTACGCACAATCATCGGCACATTGGCCAGCGTCTCGACATTATTAATAATCGTCGGCTTGCCGTACAGCCCGGCAACGGCGGGGAACGGCGGGCGGAGACGCGGCTGGCCGATCTTCCCCTCAAGCGACTCCATCAACGCCGTCTCTTCGCCACAGATATAGGCGCCTGCGCCGCGGTGCACGAAGATATCGAGGTCGTACCCCCTGCCGAAGATATCCTTGCCGAGGAAGCCGTGTGCATAGGCCCGGGCGATCGCTCGTTCGAGGCCACGTGCAGCGGCGGCAAACTCGCCGCGCACATAGATGAACGCGGTATGCGCCTCGATCGCATAGGCCGAGATCGCAATGCCCTCGATCAACTGGTGCGGATTGCGGTCAATAATCTGGTGGTTGTTGAAGGTGCCGGGCTCGCTCTCGTCACAGTTGCACAACAGGTAACGCGGGTACACTCCCTTTGGCAGGAATCCCCACTTCACGCCGGCGGGAAACCCGGCGCCGCCACGGCCCCGCAGACCAGCATCCTTCACCACCTGGACGATGTCGGCCGGTGTGTGCTCGGTCACTGCGCTGCGGAGCGCCTCGTAACCGCCATGCTGCAAATAGACGTCGAAATCAGCGATATTCACAATATCAAGATCGCGGAGGACGACGTGTTCGGTGAGCGGAGGCATAGACAGGAGGCTCGCTTTCCAGCGCTCGTCACACAGAGCCGGCAGTGCCAGCAGAGATGTTGTTTCAGGCGCTTACTCTACCACCATGGGGGATTCGTGTCAAATGGCACAAAGTACGTACGAGTTCACAGGTCTCGCATGCATAGGTTTTGCGCTGGTGGGGCGACGTGCCATGGCGCGTGCAGAGGGGACACAGCACGCTGCTGCCGCAGGCTCACAAAGAGATGTGCGCGGCGCGCGCAGATCCACGGTGGCGCGCCGCGCCGTATCATATAATGGCTGTGGAGGAGGCCATCCTCATGAAAATCGCGCTCATTTCCGAATCCCCTTCTGTTGCCACCGGTTTTGGCGTCCACGCATTGCACCTGGTGCGCATGCTTGCCGACATGGGCCATGAGACGGTCGTTTTCGGTGTGTGCGGCGCAGAACAGCCGTTTGACCCGGCGCGCTACCCATGCCGGATTACGCCGATGCCGCGTGACCAGAAAGATGCGCTCGATCTGCTTCCTGTGTTCCTGGCCGATGAATGCCCCGACCTGCTGTTCATTCACTACGATCTTGGCTCGGTGGCGCGCTTTGCCGCTGCCGCACGCGAGGGCGGCTGGGCCGGCCCGGCGATTGCGCACTTTGTGATTGACTCTATTCCGTTCAACCGTGACCTGATGGATGTGTTACATGGCTTTCGCGCCGCGCTGACGCCGACATACGCTGCAGCGGCATACTGCGCCTCACTGGGCATGCGGCACGTTATTGCCGCACCGCACCCGGTCGATCCGGCTCAATTTCGCCCATTGCCGAACCGGGCCGAGTTACGCCGCGCAGCCGGCCTTGATGGGCGTTTTGTCGTCGGGGTGTTCGGGCGCAACACCGAGCGCAAGCAGCAGCCGCGTGTCATGCTCGCCCTGCAACGTCTGCGCGCACGTGGCCAGGCTGATGATATCGTCGCCTATTTTCATTGCCAGCCAAAGAATGAAGATCCCTGGATGAGTAGCTGGAACCTGCCCGATGTTGCCGATCAGCTTGGGGTCGCCGAGCTCGTCCTGTTTCCCCAGGGTGGTTTCCGCCAGCTGACCGGCGTACCCTACGATCCAGGGACGCCCATTGCTGTGCCGATGCCGCCTGATCACCCGGCCATTCCGCCAGCGTACAGCTATGTTGAACGGCTGAACGTGTGCGATCTGGTCGTCAATGTGCCATACTGCGGCGCGTTCGAACTGGCGCCGCTGGAGGCCGCGCTCTGCGACGTGCCTGCAGCGGTGACCAACGATCGTAGCGCCATGGCCGAGGTGGTTGGCGATGGCGCATACCTGCTCGAACCGATTGACTCTGCGATACACAGCTCGGGCGGGTGGCAGCACTTTGTCGGGGCCTGCACGATCGCCGACGCCATCCTGGCGATCAAGCAGGATGCCGCGTTGCGCGCCGACCTGATACGCCGTGGTCGCGCCAATGCGCTACGCTACACCGAAGAACCGCTGCGAAACGGGCTGGAGCGAGCGCTGGCGGCAGTGTCATCCGGGAGCGGTAGCGGCGTGTAACGGATATGCTATCATGCACAGGAGTGACGCCGTGGTGCCGGCTTCGCGTCGGTGGAGCCTGCGGCAGCCTGGTCGCACCGATCTGCCGCCCTATCCAGGTTTGCCGGCAGTATCCCGACTATCAGGAGAGACGGTATGCACCCTTCGATACGTCGCTGCACGGCTCCTCAGGGTGCGGTCGTTTGCTTCGCTTCGCTCGCAATGACATCCAGAGCATCCGTTATTCGGCCAGGCACTCAGTGAACGCTGTTGCCCGATGATCAGCGCACAATCCAACATTCCCGACTCGCTGCGCTGCGCGGCGTGTGGTGCGTTATTAGTTGACGGCTACTATTTTCTCCATGGCCGGCGAGAGCGGTACTGCGCCCGCTGCATCCGTGAACGTGGCCGGTGCGACGTCTGCTCGGCGCCACTCGGCGACCACCACTGGACGTTGCATGATGGGCGCCGGCTGTGCGCGACGTGCCACGCGACGGCCATCTATGATCCGCAGCTCGCGCGGCAACTCTTTGACGAAACGGTTGCTGCAATTGTCGTGCAGCTGGGCCTGGCGCTACGCGTCGGCGTCGAGTTTCGCCTGGTGGATGCGCCGACACTGGCAGAAGTACGCGCGCTGGCCGGGCCGCCAGAGCCGGGGGAAGCGCCGGCGCTTGGCCTGTACCAGCGCCACGGGCGAACACGCGCGATCTATATGCTGTATGGCCTGCCAAAACTCCTGTTCCGCACCGTCGTCGCCCACGAGTATGCACATGCCTGGCAGGGCGAGAACTGCCCACTGCTGGACGATCATGATCTGACCGAAGGATTTGCCGAGTGGGTGGCCTACCATCACCTCAGTTATCTTGGTAGCTACAAGGCAGCCGCGGCAATGCGCGAGTCGAATCACCCGTACCGGCCACTGCTGGAGCGCATGCTAGAGTTGGAAGCGCGCATCGGGCCGGCCGGTGTTCTGGAGCATATGCGGCGCGCAGGGCGAGGCGTGTGAACCACAGGACGGATGTTCCCTTCAGTCAGTGCCAGCGTATCGTACCACCACCGGCGCATGATCCCTGTGGTGGGGTATCACGATGTGTTCTGGAGTGCTGGAAGGCCAATACAACCTGCCGGCAGGCGCCGATAGAACTTGAGTTCTATCGCGTTGTACGCTATCATTCGCGTATGCCGCTGACGGAGACATCCGCCGTTAAGGAGACCCACATGCCGTTGCCACCCATTCCCCCGAAACGCCCGCGCACGATCACCGTGCACGGTGATACCCTGACCGATGATTATTACTGGATGCGCGAACGTGATAATGCGCAAGTAATCGCCCATCTTGAAGCCGAAAATCGCTATACCGAGGCGATGACGGCGCATACCGGCGCGCTGCGCGAGCAACTCTTCCAGGAGATGCGTGGCCGGTTACGCGAGAATGACGAAAGCGTTCCTGACCGGTATGGCAGCTATGCCTACTTCACACGCAACCTCGAAGGGCGGCAATACCCGGTCTTCTGCCGTCGCTCCATTGAGGGCGAGCATGCCGTCGAGACGTTGCTCGACGTCAACGACCTTGCCGCCGGCCACGAATTTACCCGGCCCGGTATCTTTCTGCCAACCTATGATGGGCGTCTGCTGGCCTATTCGATCGATGTCGATGGCTCCGAAACCTATACGCTCCATATCAAGGACCTGACGAACGGAACCGTGCTGGATCGGCCTGTTCCCAACACCTATTATGGCGCAGCGTGGAGCGCCGACGGCCGTACATTGTTCTATACCACGCTCGATGATGCAAAGCGCCCCTATCGGGTCTATCGCCATGTGGTGGGCAGCGACCCGGCGACCGATGTACTGGTCTATGAGGAGCCGGATCAGATCTTTCACCTTACCGTCGGCGAGAGCCGCAGCCGCGCCTATGTACTGATCACGATCCATAGCAACACAACCTCCGAGGTGCGCGCGATTCCCGCTGATGCTCCGGAAACCACGCCGGTCGTGCTGTTGCCGCGCCGCCAGGGGGTCGAATATACGGTGCAGCATCGTGGCGATCACTTCTACGTCCTCACCAACGATGCGGCGCTCAACTTCTGCGTTCTGCGCGCGCCGGTTGATGATGTGCGTCGCGAGCGGCTCGAAGAAGTCATTCCACACCGCGCCGATGTCAAGATTGATGAGATTGCGCTGTTTGCCAATCACCTGGCGGCCTATGAACGCGCCGGCGGTCTTGAACGTGTCGAGATCATGGATCTTCAGAACGGCGAGTCGCACCTGGTGACGTTCCCTGAGCCGGTATACACGCTCGACTCCTGGAGCTACGACTCGTACTGGGCGCCGAACCAGGAATATGAGACGACTGCGCTGCGGTTGCATTACCAGTCGCTGGTGCAACCACGCACCGTCTATGACTACGACATGGCGACGCGGTCATTGACACAACTGAAGGTCTTCGATGTTCCGGGGTATGATCCATCGCAGTATCGGAGCGAACGCCTGTTTGCTGTGGCGAGCGACGGCGCGCGCGTGCCGATCTCAATCGTCTATCGCACTGATGCCGCGCGCCCCGGGCCGCTGCTCCTCCACGGCTACGGCTCCTACGGCGCGACCTCCGACCCGGCGTTTTCAGCCGAACGGGTCAGCCTGCTCGATCGCGGTGTGACGTTTGCGATTGCGCACATTCGTGGCGGAGGGGAACTGGGCCGGGCATGGTATGAGCATGGCAAGATGCTTGCCAAACGTAATACGTTCACCGATTTCATCGCCTGCGCCGAGCACCTGATCGCGTTGGGATACACGACGCCTGGCCAGCTGGCGATCAGCGGGCGTAGCGCCGGTGGTTTGCTGGTGGGCGCGGTTACAACCATGCGCCCGGATCTGGTTCGCTGTGTGCTGGCCGGCGTGCCGTTTGTTGATGTGATCAATACCATGCTCGACCCATCCATCCCGCTGACGGCGATCGAGTTCGAGGAGTGGGGTAACCCGGCCATTCCGGAGCAGTATGCCTATATGAAGTCGTACTCACCGTACGACAATACCGTACCGGCAGCATACCCGGCGATTCTGGCGACCGCAGGGTTGTACGATCCGCGTGTGCAGTACTGGGAGCCGGCGAAATGGGTGGCGAAGTTGCGCGATGTGAAGAGTGATGACCGCCCGGTGTTGTTGAAAACGCAGATGATTGCCGGTCATTCAGGGCCGTCCGGTCGCTATGATCGGCTGCGCGAGACGGCATTCGAATATGCGTTCATCCTCGATCAGCTCGGCGTCGAGGGATAACCGGACACGACTCGGTAGGGGTCTTGTGTTGTGACACGGTGCGGTGGCTGTGCCGCCGCACCGTGCCTGAGAGTGATGCCTTTTTTGTCCTAGTGCTGCGGGATCGGAATGTAGAGCGGGATGATGGTAAAGGTGTTGTTGGTCAGCGAACCGACGGCGTGATAGATCGCGATCTCATCCTCGCACGCCTCGATGGTTGCGGAGGCAACCACGGTCGTCGTGCCAGTGGGCGCAAACCCGACGCTGAATTTCGTGTAGACCGGCAGTTCGGCGCGGGCCTGGGCACCATTCGATACGCCTGCGATTGTCGCAAGCACCTCGTCGGAACCTTCGAGGCTCACCAGCAGGTCAACCGTCGGCACAGCAGCAGTGTGGCGGGCCACAACCACGCCATTCTCAGCAGACGCAGCCGGGGTCAGGTCATTAACGAACTTCGAGGCGGTCGGTGCGCCAGCTTCGCTCAGGTGCGCAATGACGGTCGCGCTCTCACCTGCAGCGAACGGCACATCGGCCTCGATCACAGGCGCATTGCTGCACGGGTGCTCCTTGTTCGCGAGCGAGATCTTGATGTTGTACGTGCCTTCCGGCAGTTCGACGGGGCCAACGACCTGGCGGAACTTGAAGTTCGTCAGTGTGCATACGTCGTTGACGGCGATATCAACCGGCAGCCGGTTCCGCTTCAGACCCAGGTCGCGGCCAGGAATGCCATGAATGATGTACACCTGCGCCGGTCTGGCGGCTTCCTCAGCCTGTGCCGGAACGACCACCAGCAGCGACGCCAGTACGACCGCAAATACGGTCACGATCATGGTCAATGAACGGCGAATCACGTTCAGGTTCTCCCTTTCTTCATCACGTTCTTCGTTTCGCTATTATCGGGGATATGCAAGCTCCTGCACTGTTGCATACGTGTCTCATCGAGAAGTGGATGTGTGGGTGGCTAATGATGGGCGTCCGGCCCGAATGCACGCGCCGGGAGCCGGTGAGCAGGGGTGGTGCCGTGGCGCACGCTTCCCGGAAGCTGTTCATTCCGCAGTTTGTTTCGTCACCTCCTTCCTACCTTGCCACCTCTCACCCATGCGCATATCGCATACGTGTGCTATACTGACACAGGTTCTTGCGCCACATGCTCTTGCTCCATCCTCGCCGGCGCGCCATATAGATCGGGCAAACGCTACGATGCGCCTTGCTCGGTTGGCTCGGACCGGGATAGCATGCTTGCACTTCTGCTTGAGGCCTACGAGTACTTTCTCGCCAACCAATCACGTTTCTGGGCCGCCGCAACACAGCACGTCTGGATCAGTTCTGCCGCATTGCTTATCGGCACGGCCATCGGGTTGCCGGTCGGCATCTGGGCAGCGCGCCGGGCACATGCCGGGCAATGGGCGATCAACGCTTTTGGCGCATTGCGCCTGATCCCCAGCCTTGCGGTGTTGTTCCTTGCACAACCCTATCTTGGCATCGGCGCATTACCGGCGCTGGTGGCATTGACCTTGCTGGCAGTGCCGCCGGTGTTGATCGCCGCGTACGCCGGCGTTCGGAATGTCGACCGTGGCGTGAGTGAGGCAGCGCGTGGCATGGGGATGACGGCCGCGCAGATCCTGTGGCGGGTTGAACTACCGCTGGCCTTACCCTCGATCGTTGGCGGCGTTCGCAGCGCGGCAGTCGAGGTGATCGCCAGCGCCACGCTCGCTGCGTTTATTGGTGGTGGTGGGCTTGGTATCTTCATCACGCGCGGTTATGCCCTGTTCGATACGCGTATCATGCTCGTTGGCGCCATTCCTGTGGCGCTGCTGGCGCTTACTGTGGAACTGGCGCTTGCTCTGGTGCAACGCCGGCTCTCATCCAATGCCGGCATGGCTGCGTAACGTCTGGCGTTACCGCGAAAGTAGAAGGGAACAATGGTGATACTGCACAAACGTTCGTTGATTGCGCTGGTCGCGTTGCTTGGCGTGCTCCTGGCCGCCTGTGGCGCGCCTGCTGCTCCGCCACAGCCGACGGCTGCACCACAGGCGGCCGCGCCGCCCGGAGCTCCGATTCGCATCGGCTCGAAGAACTTCACCGAGGCGATTCTGGTGGCGGAAATGTACGCCCTGGTACTCGAAAACGCCGGCATTCCCGTCGAACGTAAGTTCAACCTCGGTGCGACGCCGGTGGCGCATACGGCGCTGGTCAACGGCGACATCGATCTCTATCCGGAATATACATCAACCGGTTTGCTCGAGGTATTGAAGCAGGCGCCGATTGCTGATGCCAACGGTATACTGGAGGCCGTGCGCAAAGGGTATGAGGAACAGTACAGGCTGACCTGGCTTACTCCCTCGCCGTTCAACAATACCAATGCCCTGGCGATGACGGCGCAGCGTGCTGAGGAGCTGGGTATCAAGACCTACTCGGATCTTGCGGCGCGTTCGGGCGAGTTGAAGCTTGGCGGGCCGCCGGAGTTCCCGGAGCGTGAAGATACGAAAGGGCTCGTCGCAGCCTACGGGTTCGATCCGGCCCTGACCGGCGATAACTTCGTCCAGCTTGACACCGGTGGTCTACGCTACGAGGCGCTGACGAAGGGCGATATTGATGTCGTGGTCGCCTTCGGTACCGACGGCCAGATTAACGGCCTCGGGCTGGCGCTCCTGCAGGATGATAAGAACTACTACCCGATCTACCAGATCGCGCCGGTCATCCGGCAGGATACGCTGGCGGCCAACTCGGCGATTGCCGATACGCTGAACCGGCTCGCACCACTGCTGACCAACGATGTGATGTCGGGCCTGAACTGGCAGGTGGATGGGCCGGAGAAGAAGGAGATCGCCGACGTGGCGCGTGCATTCCTGCAACAGCAGGGGATCATTCAGTAGCGCGGCCCATGTCCTCGATTGTTGCCGAGCAACTCAGCAAGACCTTTCCGGGCGAGGCGCGCCCGGTGGTTGACAGCGTATCGTTCCGTATCGAGCCGGGCGAGTTTGTCGTGCTGCTCGGCCCGTCAGGCTGCGGCAAGACGACGCTGCTCAAGATGATCAACCGGCTGTATGAGCCAACCTCCGGGCGTCTGCTGATTGACGGTGCAGACGCCCGCGCCGTCCCGGCGACGGAACTGCGCCGCCGTATCGGCTATGTCATCCAGCAGACCGGCCTGTTCCCGCACCTGCGTATCGAACAAAACATCGCGGTTGTGCCGCAGTTGCTCGGCTGGGAACGGCGGCGCATCGAGGTGCGGATTGACGAACTGCTTGACCTGGTCGAGCTGCCGCGCGCGTATCGCCGCCGTTACCCGCGCCAGCTTTCCGGCGGCGAACAGCAACGCGTTGGCCTGGCGCGCGCGCTCGCCGCCGATCCCGGCCTGATGCTCATGGACGAGCCATTCGGCGCGCTTGACGCCATCACCCGCGCGCGCCTGCAGGACGAGTTGCTGCGCATCCAGCAGCGCCTCCACAAAACCATCCTGTTTGTGACGCACGATGTTGACGAGGCGCTGCGATTGGCGGATCGGCTCCTCATCATGCGTGCCGGGCGCATGGTACAGTTCGATACGCCGCTGGCGGTCCTGTCGCATCCTGCCGACGACTTCGTCCGTGATCTCCTCAGCGCCGATGATGTGTTGCGCCGCCTCAGTCTGTTACGGGTCGCCGACGCGCTCAGGCCACCTGCGGTGAATGAGGGTTACGGCAACGGCAGCAGCGCGCTGACGCCCACCGACGATCTGCGTATCGCTCTCGGGCGCGTGCTGGAAGCCGGCGGTGAATCGCTGCCGGTTGTCGCCGATGGGCAGAACGTTGGCCGTGTTACCCCGGCGTCCATTGCTGCCGCGCTTGCGCGGGGTGAACGTGCGTTACCTGATTGACAATCTGCCCTACGTGGCGAGCCTCTTCGGCCAGCATGTGCTGATGGTGGGGGTGAGCCTGGCGGTGGCGCTGGCGATTGCGCTGCCGCTGGGAGTAGTGTGCGCCCGCGTGGCGCAGTTGCGCAACATAGTGCTGGGAGTGCTGGGCATCATTTACACCATCCCCAGCCTGTCGCTGTTTGTCCTGCTTATCCCGTTCACCGGGTTGGGGCTGCGCCCGGCGGTGATTGCCCTGGTCGCTTATGCCCAGCTCGTCCTGGTGCGGAACGTTGTTGTCGGGTTGACCGGCATTGATCCGGCGATTGTTGAAGCGGCGCGCGGTATGGGAATGACAGGCGCGCAAATCCTGCGGCAGGTCGAACTGCCGCTGGCATTGCCGATCATGCTGGCAGGTGTGCGCGTCGCAACCCTGTCGATCATCGCCATCGGCACGATTGCGGCCTTCATCAATGCCGGTGGGCTGGGATTACTCCTGTTCGACGGCGTGCGCAGCAGTAATCCCGAGAAGATCATCGCCGGCGCGATTGCGGTGAGCGCACTGGCAATCGGCGCCAACGGTCTCTTCTGGCTCCTCGAACGGCGCGCCGCGCAGGCGACGCATACCGGGTAGGCCAGCAGCGCGATCATTACCGCCTGGTCAGATTGGCCAGCTTCGGAATCGCGGCAATCCAGATCTGCCCCGGGTTCATCGCCGCCTCGCTACCGCTTGCCAGGTAGAACCGCAATGGTGCAGCGGCAGTCTCCTTGCGCCAGGTGATGTCGATCGCCATGCCATCCTGGAACAGTACCCCCGGCCCGGACCCGATGACATCCTGTTCGATACGGTTCTTGGTATCGCCGGGGATCGGGCGCTCCTGCACTTCGATGACCACTACATTACTTGCCCACAGCTGCTTCCCGGTCGCGGCATCAACGGCCGGCTTGCCGCGCCGCAGCCGCAAATAGCCATTGCTGGCAGGGTCATATGTCCAGCCGGCATCGTCCTGTTTGTAGAGGAAGTAATAGGTGATGGACTGGCCGGCGGGGCGCTGTTCGGGCGGGATGCCGTCTTTGATGAGAAACCCGAGTTCAGGGTCGTTCACATCGGGGGTGCCGGATGTTGCCGACGCCTGGTCAAGGCGTGCCGTGCTGGTGTAGAGATTGTGTGGTGCGCTGCGGGTGCGTACACGGGTGAAATAGCCGCCGCCGGAGCGACTCAGCGCGTCCACGTCAATGATTTCCTGCGCCTGGCGCGCGAGCGTCAGTGCGTCGGGAGCGCCGCCGGCATGGATGTACATCCCACGCAGTCCCATTGCCCAGCGCACGAAGTAGAGCCGGGCGCTGCGCACCGGCCCGATCGATGCGGCTTCGGGCGAAACCCCGGGCTGGTAGACTGCCATAAAGCGCGTCAGTCCGAACTCGGCCAGCGCCTCAAACACCAGCGCCGCCTTGTCGAGACCGGTCTGCGGGTAGGCGCGCGGATGGTTATCAATCATCACCACATAGGGGCGGCGCGTGACCGTGCCACGCTCCAGCGGGTATGGTGCGCGTTCCGGCGCGGCGGCCACGGGCACGGCAAGCGCCACAAGAACCGCAAACCCCATGAGTATCATCGGAATACGGATACCAGACGATCGCTTCATGCGCTCCTCGTTTGTAACAATGGATCCTGCCAGCATCGGCAGATGGTACCATAGCTACGCTCAACGTTCAACGTTGAACATTGAACGTTCCACGTCGATCCCCATAATCCATGCTATAGTTGCGCATGTCGTCAACCGCAGCATGGCAAGGAGCCGGACACATGAAGCATCTCCTCCGCGTTCCCGCACTGCCGGTCGCGCTGGCCACGATAGTGCTTACGGCGCTTGTCGTGCTCCTCTTGCTGTCTCTCGTTCCCGACACAATTCGCGCCCAGACCGCCGCCGCCAACCCGGCCAGCATCACGGTCGCCGGCACACTGGGCGATCCGCCGCAGCAACGGCTCGTCTTCATCAGCGCCACGACAGCAATCTCCGGCGCCAGTGTCTTGATCTCCGATTTCGTGCGCGCCGACAATGCCGCGACGATCAGTGGTCTGGTCAGCGTCGGGTCGCTGCCGCAGCGTGCCGAGGCCGGCAAACCGCTGACGCTGACGGTGACGATTGATTTCGGCAACGCCCGCAGTGGGGGCTACAACGGCACGATCTGGCTCAATTATGATGCCGACGGCGTTCCCGCCTCGTTGCAGATTCCGGTGGCGGTGACGATCAAAGACGCGCCCTGGCCGCCGTTCTTTGCGTTGCTTGGCGGCGTGGCAATCGCGGCACTGATATCCACCTACCTGGGAGGCGGGCGGCAGCGCGACGATCTCGCGGTCCAGCTGGAGCGCCTGGGGGCGCGTGTCACTGCGACGCCCGATCTTCCTGACCCGGTGCGGCGCATGTTGCGCCAGCAGTTGAGCCTCGCGGTGGCGCGCCTGCAGACCGGTAAGGTCGCTGAGGCGCGCGCGCAGTACGACGAGGCCGACGAGTTACTGGCCCGGTGGATCGGCTGGCTCGAGTCGTGGCGCGCGCTTTCGGTGCAGTTTGCGCGCGCGCGCGCGATGTTGCAACCTGATGCGCAGGGTTCGCCGGTATATGCGGCCGAAGTACATCGCCGGTTGCGCGAGATAGAAGAAGGCGCGCCCCAGGTGACCAGCCTGAATGACATGCAGGAGAAGCTGAATACCGTCATCGCCCAGATCAACGACTTTCTCCAGATCGATACGCGGCACAGGAACCTGAGAAAAATCCTTGATGCAACAACGCTCAATGCAGAAGCGAAGCGTGTTTATCAGGCACAGATTGACCAGCTGGCGCGGCGGGTGGCCACGCTTCTACCGGAACCACGCGACAGTCGCCCGGCATTTGATGAATTGGCGAAGGAGATCGGGGATCTGAATGCAACCCTCAAGGCGCATCTGGCGCAAGGTGCGCCCGAATCAGCGCTGCTGGGCACGCCACGCCAGCCGGCAGCGCGGGCGGCGATGGTTGTTGAAGATGTTGCGCCGCAGCACGCCAGCGCAGCGGTGGTGGCCGCGACGCGCGCTGAAGATCACGCGTCACAGGTGGTAGGGGCGAAGGCAGGTTTCCCATGGGCCAGGGTACGGATCAACGGTTTTCGCCTGGCGCAATTTCTGATCCTGATCACCCTCTGGGGCTGGACGGGGTATAACGAGCTCTATGTGCAGAACCCGACGTTCGGTAGCGACTGGCTATCGAATTATTTCACACTGATCGCGTGGGGCTTTACGTCAGAAGCGGCGCGTGCGACGTTTACCAGCCTTGCCGGGCGGGTCGGCATCGCAACCGAACAGGCGCCATAGCGATTGCAGATTTCACTCGCAGATTCTGTCATGGTCGCCATTGCGCTGATGCCCCGACAGGTCAGCGGGAGCCATACCGGCGGCTGATGGCACGGGTGATGGTGTTCATGGTACAGCGGTCCCCGCCATCGCCAGCAATCGCTGCCACTGTTCCTCCGTGACCGGCACGACCGAGAGGCGCGACTGGCGCACCAGCGCGAAGTCGGCGAAGGCAGGGTCAGCCTTGATATCCGCGAGGGTGATCGGGCGCGGCAGCGGCGCCAGTGGGCGCACGTCAACCACGACGAGTTTTGCGTCGCCGCCCTGCGGATCGGGGTAGGGCATACTGACGATCTCCGCCAGCCCGACGGCCTGACGCTCATTGCCAGTATGGTAGATCAACGCCGTATCGCCCGGCCGCATCTCGCGCAGGTGCTTCAGCGCCACATTGTTTGCCACCCCATCCCAGATCGTCTGGCCCTCGCGCTCCAGGTCGGTCCAGTTATAACAGTCAGGCTCGGTTTTTAGCAGCCAGTATCGTTTACTCATTGCGCGCCTCTTCCAGCAGTACCTCGGTCATCCCCAGGCGTAATCGTGCGCCCACGGCGATCGTACGCGTCTCGCCGCGGATGTGTTCGACCGGCCCGCCGGGCGACGTCAGCCAGGTACCGTTCTTGCTCATGTCGCGTATGGTCACGATGGCCGGATCGTCATCGTAGCTCAGCTGCAGATGATCAATCGACACCAGGTCGTCGCCACTGATCACAACGCGGCGCTCAAAACGCCGTGCTGATCGCCGCCGCCCGATGATGGCGCCACCTTCCGGTAGTGGGACGATCGTATGGCCGCCGGCGGGCAGCATGATCCGTAGCTGCAACCGCGGTGGCGCCAGATCGAACAGCAGGCGCGCTCCATCGTGCCAGAGTCGCCCGCCAAACAGGCCAGCGGCGATCGTGTGAATCGCCTCGTCTGAAAGCGAAACACCGCTGTGGGCCATGGCCGCCACGCCGGCGAGTTCATCGAAGCCGCAGACCTTCAGCCCATCGCGGTGATCGTCAACGTCGAGCGAGATGCGCGACTCGGGATGGAGCGCCGGGACGCAGATCAGTGCGCCGATGACGCGCTTGAAGGGGCGAGGATCGTGTCCAGCCACACCAAGGCGTTCAGCCGCTGCATTGAGGCTGAGTTGAACCGCCTCGCGTTGCGCGCGCAACCGGTGCAATGGATGCGCGCCGTCCGCTTCCACGATCAACTGGCCACTCGTCCGTTCACGCCAGGCGCCTTCGGGAGGCGCATCGATCGGGCCAGCATAGGCGCGTAGCGCGCCAACGATCACGGCCTCGGCGCGCACGATCAGCAGGTCAATACGCGCCAGTGGCGGCTGTGCGCCCGCTGTGAAGCCGAACAATGCCGCGCACAACCCGTCGGCATGCGACTGGCGCACCCGCTGCGCCAGCGCCAGCGCCTGCTCGCGCAGATCGACACGTTCGCGCACCGTATCCGGCGTTTGCCCCAGGTAGATCCGTGGCTGCATTGCTGCACTCCCTCGAGGTACCGGTTGATTGTATCACAGGCGTGCCGGTGTTTACGCGCCTGTTCACGCTAGTGCTTACGCCAGTGGATTACCCTGTCGGTGTGAGTACATGGTTCACGAGGAGAATGAAGCAATGACCTGGCAGATCGACCTGTCCCACTCGGAGATTACGTTCAGCGCGCGCCACATGATGTTGTCAAAGGTGCGTGGGCGCTTCGAGCGATTCGAAGGCACGATTGACGGCAATGAAGCGCATCCCGAATTCTCGGCCGTGTCGGTGAAGATCGAGGCCGCGAGCATCAATACCCGAGATGCGAGCCGCGATACGCATCTACGCTCGCCCGATTTCCTGAATGCCGATCAGTACCCCTATCTCACGTTTACCAGCCGGCGCATTGATATGATCAGCAGTGACCGCGCCCGCCTGACTGGTGATCTCACCATTCGCGATGTGACCCGCGAGGTTGTGCTGGATGTCGAGTATCATGGCCAGGCGAAGAGCCCGTGGGGGACGATCAGCGCGGGCTTCAGCGCTACAACAACGATCAACCGTAAGGATTGGGGGTTGACCTGGAACGTGGCGCTTGAGACCGGCGGCGTGCTGGTTGGCGAGGAAATTACCATCAATATCGAGCTTGAACTGGTCAAACAGGTCGAGCAGCCTGCCACAGCCGAGGCGGTTGCCTGAGCGAACGGGACGGTGCCTGTTCATTAACGCTGTCGCGGGCTCTACAGATGTACCATCTGCGCCATTGCGTACCTCATGTCAGTAACTGGGGTAGCGTGGTTACGCGCGCAATCGGCCAGCCGGGCGCATGCCAGTGCCCGCCCGCCGGCGGGACGGCGTTCATTTCCGCGTTGCGACCGCCTTCCCACCGCCGGATGCTTGACGCTGGAGGGCGTGCCGCCCGCCAGGCCACCCTGCTGGTACGCCACCGCGTCCATTGTGGAACGAACGGGATGTGCGCGGTGGCGCGGCCCCCGTCTTGTAAGCCTGCGACATCCAGGAACTCGCCATGGACATGCTAACGTTCGTCACTGAAGCGATGACACCGCGCGATGCATACCGGCTGCTGGTCAGCAGCGTCGTGCCGCGCCCGATTGGCTGGGCCTCGACCATTGGCGCTGACGGTTCGGTCAACCTGGCGCCATTTTCGTTTTTCAATGCGGTGGGTGGGCCGATACCCTTCGTCATGATTTCCGTCAGCCGTCGCGCTGGCGCCATCAAAGACACGCTGCGCAACGTTCAGGAAGTCGCCGAAATGGTGTTGAACGTTGTTGATGAAGATCTGGTCCAGCAGATGAATATCACCTCAGGGGACTGGGCATACGGCGATAGTGAGTTCGAGCGTGCCGGCCTCGCAGCGTCGCCATCGGTCGACGTTCGCCCGCCGCGTGTTACAGCCGCGCCGGTTGCGATGGAAGTCAGGGTGACCCAGATCGTGCCGGTCGAGGAAACGAGCTACACAATGATTATCGGGCGCGTGGTGCGCTTCCATGTTCGCCGTGATCTGCTGCGCGCCGATGGTAGCATCGATCCACAGCGTCTGCGACCGGTGGCGCGCCTGAGCGGCGATGAGTATGCGCGACTCGGCGAGGTCTTTACGTTGCCGCGTCCGGCGTAAACGTTCTGGAACCAGCGCATACCGCGCGGAGCGATTCGTTGCTCTCACCGGGTTCTATCGGTCATTGTTCACACGCCTCTGGAATGCCGTCTATTTCTTATTGTGGTAATCTGCAATCTGCCATGCTCCCCCGCCGTTGACAGCGGTGCTATACTACACCCGAGGGTCTCTTCGCACAGCTCGTGTCTCAAATCAATATTGCGCCTCATCTCAGCATGGGTTGTCTACCCTCCTCATCATCGCGACCACAACGCAGAAGCCAATCTCGCCTACAGATGCATAGCGGTGGATGAAACAGTGGCGGCAGCCAGGGCCATCCGGGAGCAATGTGTTGCGCAGAGCGGCGAATTGGTGATCGAGTACACATCGCCCGCCTGAGTCGTTTCCCGGCATTACGTGACAGCACGACGCGCCGGTTACTCCACGCGGCTGACAGGTGGGTATGCCCGGCCTGTTGTGTTGCACATCCTGCCCGTCCGTAGCGCTCCATCCAGCGAAGCTGATATCGGCTATTGGCCTGCATACCAGGAGTAGAAGACAATCGTTGATGTCTCAGCTCCAACGTCTCGAGCCGGGCACTGTCGCGAGTTGCCTCCAGGTGCTCGCGTATCTCGAACAGGCGCACGTGCTTTTCGACCACCTGGGCGACAGAGCCTCGGCGACGCTGATTGATACGCTGGAACGCGTGTACCGGGCACGCGCCGGGATCGAGGTCGCGACGCATGAAGCGCCGTCGGCTGCTGATGCCTTACGGGTGCATTTCTTCGGCGCATGCGAGGCGTTCTATGGTGGTGTGTCGCTTGGTGGCTGGCGCAAGAAGAGCGAAGCATTGTTCAAGTATCTCGTGTACCACCGGGCTGCACCGGTCCATCGCGATCAGCTCCTCGATCTCTTCTGGCGCGACTCAACGCCCGAAGCGGCGCGCAATTGCCTGAACGTCACGTTGCATGCTCTGCGCCGCAGCCTGGGTGAGGCCGGGCTGGGCGCGGCTGACCAGTTCATCGCCTTTGCTGCCGAACGCTATCGCGTCATGCCGGTCGTCGAGATCTGGACCGACGTTGATGCGTTCAATGACGCGCTTGCGAATGGGCACGCGGCCCTGGCACGCGCCGATCATGGGCAGGCACTCGGGCATTTTGAAGTGGCTGCCGCGCTGTATCGCGGCGACTTTCTCATGGATGACCGCTACGAGGAGTGGACCACCGGCCCGCGTGAGCGGTTGCGCAACAGCTATCTCGAGTTGCTGGTGGATCTGGGTCAATCCTATGGCGATACCGGGCGGCACACCGCAGCGCTTGAGTGTGGCCGTAAGCTGCTCGAGTTCGATAGTTGCAGTGAAGAAGGTCATCGCCAGGTCATGACAAGCTACCTGGCCCTCGGCCAGCGTGTGCTGGCGCTGCGCCAGTACAGGCTCTGCTGCGAGACGCTCGAGCGTGAGCTCGGCGTCGCCCCTATGCCAGCCACCACCGCCCTCTACGACCGGATCCGCACCAGTTAGTGCCTCTCCGAACACCAGATGGTCACTGTCATGGCGAGCGCGAGCGAAGCAAGCTCCTCGCGCGCTGGTAGATTGCTTCGCTTCGCGCGCAATGACATCCAACTATTACTACAGTTGTATTTCGGCAGATGATCCGTTTCCGTCGGCGTAAACGCCTCGGCTAGCGCTTGCGAAGGCCACCTCCGTGGCCTGTTGAGCCCACGAAGGTGGGCTTTGCACCCCCTG
>JACAEQ010000090.1 GCA_013388755.1 Chloroflexota bacterium | reverse complement strand
GGGGGAGGGCCGGGGTGGGGGTGACGGGCGTATGTGAAAGGTAGTGCATTTAGAACTGATTGACACAGCTGGCGGCAACCATGAGAAGTATACACCAGCTATTCCGGCAGTTGATCACTCAGGTTTTGCCGTCATCAGGTGCGTGGCAGCGGGCGCGGACCCGCAGAGAGTTGTTACCGGGTTCCAGGCCGGATATGCTATAATGCCGCGGATTATTGCCGATATCGAGGTTTTCAGCTTGGCCACCCCTGATGCCACGCGCGCTCCTGTCGCCTGGCCCGGGCCGGCGATCGATCTGCGCCGCTGGCGACCCGGCCTGCCGTTGATTGTGCTGGTGCTCGGCGTCCTGGGAGCGCTCCTTGCCGGGTATAGCGCGCGCCCCTTTGCTGCGATCGATGTCGGCGCACGCTTTGATTATCCGTATCTCGAAGGGTTCCACGACCGCGAGTTCACCGCAAGCGGCCCTGGACGGCGATTTGCCTGGCCAGACGGCAGCGATCAGATGATGATTGACGGGCCGCTGGATCGCGACGCCCGGATGATGATCCTGACCCTTGATGCCTTCCAGCCCGATGCGCGCCATCCGCGCCGGCTGATCGCGGTCCATGCCGGCAACCGGCGCATTGATACCCTCAACGATCGCGGCGGCGACCGGCGATTCCGCGTTTTGCTGCCGGAAGACTTCGATGTGTCCGCTGGTTTACGCATCCGTGTCGAGCCGCTTGCCGATCGAACGCTCGATGTTCCGCCCGTCCAGGTGGTTGATGTCGAGCTGGCCGGTGCACGTACCTATCGCTGGACGAGTGAGCAAGCTGCGATCGCGTTTCCTGCACTGGGGCGCGGCGACTGGCGCGTTGATCTGACGGTGCTCGCGGCGCACCCGGATGGCGCGCCGGTCAATGCGCGCGTCTTCGCCAATGGTGTGCCGCTGGTCAACCTGCCGGAAACCGCTGCCGTGCGGCGCGTTCTGTTGCTGGCACCGGCGCGCGCCGTCATCGATGGTAATCTTACGCTCGAGATTGTTGCCACCCCCTACCGTGATCCGCGCCCCCTCGGCGTGCTTGTTGAGCGCGTTGCAGTCGCGCCGCTGGCGAGTGGTGCGCCGGCGACGGCGCTGCCCCCCTGGGGTGCGCTGTTGCCTGCTCTCACAATTGTGCTCTCGCTGTATGGCGCGTTACGAGTGGCACGTGTCCCGGCCTGGATCGTGTCTGGCGCTGGCATAGCGGTTGCGCTGCTCGGCGCCTGGGCGCTGGCGGTGTATCGCCACCCGATCGGGCTGTTTCTTGAGCCGCTGGCATGGTTCATGCTCTTCACCCTGGCCCTGGCGCTCCTACTTGACCGGGGTGTCGCCTGGGCGTTCCGCCGGCTTGACATCCCGCTCGATCCCTGGCTGCGCCATGCGCTCCTGATCATGTTTCTCGCCGGTCTCTGGGTAAAAGGCGGTGGCCTCCTCTTTCCCTACATGCGGGCGATCGATGTCGGCTGGCACATGGACCGGGTGCGCTGGATTCTTGATGGTCACTGGGCCGAGATGTATCTCCCCGGCGCGTTTTCCGAATCGGTCATGCCGATTGATGAGTGGGGGCCAAACCGGCCGGTCATTCCATATTCGCCGTTCTTCCATCTGTTCTCGACAATCTTCGCCCTGTTTCCATGGCCGCTCGAAACAAGCGCCAATCTGTTCAGTGCATTGCTTGACAATGGCCGGGTATTCGTGATCGCCATTCTGGCGCGGTGGGCAGGTCTCAATAGCCGTGCCACATTGTTTGCGGCTCTGATGTATGCCGTCACCCCCGTCACGTTCCTGCTCCACTCATGGGGTAACATCCCGACGACGTCTGGCATGTGGTGGACGTTGCTGACGTCGACGGCGATGGTGGTGTTGTACCCACGACTGGGCGAACGAGTTCCGTTTGTATTGCTCACTGTGCTGACACTGATCACGCTGCTGTTCTACACGGTGATGGCGGTGTTTCATGTCGCATTCGTTGCGTCATTTGTGTTGCTCGTGCTGCTCGTGCCGTCTGGCCTCGATCGGCGACCGTTGCGACCGGCCGTGCTCTCGCTGGCGATCGCGCTTGCGGCATCGGTACTGATCTATTATGGCCAGTACATCCCACCGATTCTGGAACGAACGGTGCCGTATGTGGTGGACCTGGCGACACGTGGCCCGCAGAGTGTTGGCGTTGAGCGCGTGCCGTTTGCTGAATACATGCTGGCATTCTGGCCGCATCTGCGCTATGACATGCGTCCTGACGGCTTTCTCTATTACGGGCTGCTTATTCCGCTGATCTTCGTGCTTCCTGGCTTTGTGGCGCTGCGCTCGCGCCCATTACCATGGGTGATGCTGGCGGCGTGGTTTTCGGTCGGTGTGCTGTTTATGCTGGTCGGCTATCGGATTTCGATGGTTGACAAACAGTTATTCTATATCGTGCCGGCGATCTGTCTCTGCTGGGCGGTCTATGCCGAACGCTTCTGGCGGCGCGGCTGGTGGGGCAGGGTGCTCGTGGTGACGATCTATGCATTCACCCTGGTGACAGCGCTCGATCTGTGGGTGATACGTATTCTGCGATCGCCGGTGGCGTAAAGGAAGGTTGAACGTTGAATGTTGGAACGTGGAACGTGGAACGTTGAATGTTGGAACGTGGAACGTGGAACGTTGGAACGTGGAACGTGGAACGTGGAGCGTGGACAAACGTGACCGGCCGGTCATCACCCGGATCCTCGCGGCGCTCGATCGACGGCGCGCGGTCGTGCTGGCTGTGTTGCTAGCGCTGTATACCGCCGTCCTGTTTTTCGGCCTGACCTTCAAGTATCTCAACTGGGCGCAAGGGTACGATCAGATTGATTATCAGCAATCGATCTGGAACACGACGCAGGGCCGGTTTCTTGAGATTTCGCACTACCGCCATACCGACCATCTGTGGGGCATGGATTTTATTCCGGCGATTCTGCTGATTGTGCCGTTCTATGCGCTTGTTCCATCGGCATTGACGCTGAACCTGTTTCAGGCACTCTTCATGGCACTTGGTGCATTGCCGGTCTACGGAATAGCACGTGACCGTTTTGATGGTTCGCGTCTCGCGGGTCTGGGCTGGGCCACGGTCTATTTGCTCTACCCCTCGCTGTGGTTCGTGACGATGAGCGCGCCGTGGCAACCGCGTACCCTGGCGATTCCGGCGCTGCTGGGGGCGTTTTATTTTGTGCAGCGCGCCGCCGGCCATGGTCCGGGCGCTACCCCCGGCAACTGGCGTGCGGCCATGCTGTTGCTGGTGCTGGCACTCACGACCCGCACCGATGTATCTCTGGTGGTGGCGGCTTTCGGGTTACTGGCGGGTGCCTGGCGCATGGGATGGCGCTGGGCGCTGCCGCCGCTGCTGGGCGGCCTGGCCTGGTTCTATCTGTCGACCAGCGTCGTTGTGCCGTCATTCTACCGCGCCGATTTTCAGGCGCGCCAGACGCCTGCAGGGGAGGTGATTGCGGGCGATTATAGCGAAACCTGGCCCGGGAAAAGCCCGCAGCTGGCTTACTATTCACATCTGGGCGACAGTGTCGGCGCGATCCTCTGGACGATCGTCAGCCGGCCGCTTGATGTACTGCAACTGATGTTCACGCCCGACAAACTCGTCTATCTGTGGCTACTGTTGTTGCCACTGTTCTTGTTGCCATTGCTGGCGCCCGATGTTGCGCTACTGGCAGCGCCGCCGTTGCTGATGAACCTGCTTTCGTTGCGCCCGTTTCAGATTACGGTGCGTGAGCAGTACCAGGCGCTTGTCATTCCGGGCCTGGTGCTGGCGGCGGTCGTCGGGTCGGCGCGGCTGTGGATGTGGTGGCGGGACCGGCAAGGTGGGCAGGTGGGCAGGTGGGCAGGTGGGGAGGTTCAACCTTCAACGTTCAACCTTCGACCTTTACCCCTTATCGTGGCGGTTATTCTGGCGGCGCTGGCGACAAACCTGGCATACCGTAATCCGGTTGTGACGACGTTGCTCTACCGTGAAGAACCGGCGCGGATTGAGGCGATGGAGCGCCTGGCGCAACTGATTCCGCAGGATGCGCCACTGGGAGTGACGTCGTTTCTCGCGCCACGCATGATGCCGCGCCGTTACATCTACTATGTGCCGCCCGATGAGTCGTTTCCGCCGCTCGAACGCGCTGAATACCTGTTCATAGATACGCGCGCTGCCGCACTGCGCACCGAACGGCACCGCGACTTCGTCCAGCGTATTCGCGACTCCGGCCGCTGGCAGGTGATCGCTGAAGAGCAGGATCTGCTGGTATTGCGACGGATCGGCGATGGATCATGAAGCGATGGAGCCGGCCAGTCAACGTGAGCAGCCGGGGTGGCGTGCCGCTTTGCCGTCCGTTACCCACCTGGTGATCCTGGGAGGGATCATTGCGCTGGCGATGGCGGCGCGTATGTCTTTCTGGTGGGTGCAGGCTCGCTCCGGCGCGGTTCCGCCCGGTGATCCGGAAGAGTACTACCGCGCTGCACTGCACATCCTGCATGGCGGCTACCACGATACGGGAAAGTGGCTGCGCCCGCCGGTCTACCCGGCATTGCTGGCGGTATTGCTGCCACTCGCCGGCATGAACGTTGCCGGCGCCTTGTTTCTGCAGGCGATGGTGTTGAGCGTCGGCGTGCTGGCGTTTTATGCCGCCGGCACGCAACTGTTCGGCCGACAGGATGTCGGTCTTGTAACGGCGTTGCTGGCGGCGTTCTACGTGCCGCTGGCGTCATACGCCAGTTCGCTCTATGCCGAAGCGCTGTTCGCCATGCTGCTCGCGCTGGCGCTGGCCATGCTCGACCGGGCGCTCGTCTCTGGCACCGGGCGCGCGGCGCTGGGTGCCGGCGCGCTGCTGGGGCTTGCCGCACTGACCCGCGCCGTTGGTGTGTACCTGATACCGCTCGTGGTTGTCTGGACAGCGTGGCTGGCGTGGCGCGCTCAGGGCGCTCCAGGTGCGCGTTACCGCGTGGCCGCCACGCTCATGCTTGGCGCGGCCTTCATAATTGGCCCGTGGGCGGCGCGTAACTATGTGATTCATGGACGCCTGATCCTGAGCGATACGAATGGCGGCATCAGTATGTGGTATGGGACGGTGCGTGATGATGCCGAACAGGAGGCAGGTGAAGCGCGCCTGGCCGTCGTGTCGAACCTGGCCGACCGGCAAGCGCTGGCGCTGCGCATGGCCTGGGACAATATCCAGGCCGATCCGGTGCGTTTTCTGGCGCGCATGCGCTTCAAGATCGCGTCGTTGTATGGCCTGCAGACCCGTAGCTATGCCGTCGGCGACGTGATCTCGATCGACTCGCGTGGCATGCAGATGGTTCAGAACGCGGGGGAATATCGCCTGGCGCTGACGTTACTGGCGGATGCACAGTATAGCCTGCTGATGCCGCTGGCAATCGCCGGGATCTGTTTTGCGCCACGACGTGAGCGTGCCGTGCCAACCATCCTCTGGGTCGGGCTGGCGACGCTGCTGGCGGCGCTGACCATCGGCCATCCACGGTTGCGCCTGCCGATTGTTGCGGCATTATTGCCGTTTGCGGCATATGCGCTTACGATACTGCCGGGCGTGGGGTTGCGTGTGCGAGCACTGCTGCGTGACCGGCGAAGCGCTGCCGCTCTGGCGGTGATGATCGTGTTCTTTGCCCTGACTGGCAGCCTGCGCTATCTGCCATGGCTCTCCGGGATGCAGTACGCCGTTCCGGGTCGCCTGGCGCTCGAGCAGCGTGATCAGGCGCTTGCTGAAATGCTCCTCACGCGCGCGCGCACTGTGGACCAGGGAAACCCGCTGCGCACAATTGACCTGGCTGATGCGGCATTCGAGTACGGGCAGTATGAAGCGGCGCTGGCGTTGTACCGCGAAGCCGCCGCCCTGGAGCCGCGCAGTCTGTATGCGCATGCCATGCGCGCCGCACTTGCAGTTCGCACTGACCGGCCGGATGAAGCCCGCGCGGCGATGCAGGCGATTGATGGTTACTGGCGTTCCGGCAATGATCTGCTCGAATGGGCATGGACCGCGCTGCTGGTGGGAACGCCGCCGCGCGTCGTTCCCGGCGATCCATCGGCGATCGGGTTGTATGCCGGCTTTGCACCCGCAACACCCGATCTGACGGTGGGCCGCTGGACGCTGGGTGACGGGCGGGTACGTGTGCGGGGCGGATGTGGTGCCCTGGTGATAAATCTGTACGGGCCTGTCGGGCGCGTTGTTCAGGTCACGGTGGACGAGGGCGGCATCCAGGAGCAGGTGACGCTCAATGGCGCGCCCCAGGAAGTGCGGCTGCCAGTGGCATCTGTTCGTGATTGCGAGTATGGGCCACCATTGACGGTGCGGCTGCGCAGCGCCACCAGTCTGCTGGATCTCGAGGCTGCGCCGTGGTATGTCGGTGTGGCGGTGCGCGAGGTGCGGGCGGAACCGTGAAGTGTGTTTTGTGAGCAGCACGTGACAACAGCGCTTGAACAGGCTATTGATCCCTGGCTGGTGCACATGCGCTGGCGGCGTGATTTCGAACGCTGGCGCGAGCGACGGGTGAACCAGGAGTTGTACCAGAGCGAGCGGCTGGCGCAACTCGCACAGGTTGCCGGGCGCCTCGACGGTATGCACCTGCTTGACCTGGGCGCCGGCATGGGCGGCTTTGCCGTGGCGGCGGCGCTACGCGGCGCGCTCGTCACCGCCACCGAGTTCAACCCGGCATACTGCCGCATCATTACGCTGCGCGCCGCGCGCCATTGCCTGGGCCTGCCGGTCATTAACGCCGCCGGGGAGGCGCTGCCGTTGCCTGCGGCAGCCTTCGATACGGTCGTCTGCTGGGACGTCATTGAGCATGTGCAATCACCCGATCGGGTGCTGGGAGAGATCGCGCGCGTGCTGCGCCCGGGCGGCGTGGCGCTGGTGACAGTGATTAACCGGCGCGCCTGGATCGATCCGCATTACCATATGCGCGGCATTAACTGGTTGCCACGCTCGCTTGCCGAGCAACTGATCGCGCAGCGCGGGCGCGGGAAGCAGGGTGCGGCCTTCCGCGACATGCAGCGACTCAGCGATATGCATTACTTCGATTACCAGGCATTTGTGGCTCTGGCAGCGCGTCACGGCTTTTCCACAACCGATCTGCGCGAGGATCAACTGGCGCGTGGCGCCTTGCATAGCCCGAAAGCGTCACGCCGGGTGGCGCGCGCCCTGTTGCGGCGCGTTGGCCTGGAACGGGTCGCCTACCGGTTGCAGCGCGCCTGGTATGCCGGCATGTTTGAACTGGCGTTGAACAGGCGATAAATGGCTACCGAACCGACAACCGGCAACCCACCATCGCTCGCGAGCCAGGTCTCGCGTGCTGTGGTGTGGAATGCGATCTTTGTGCCGCTGCGCATGATCGCCGAGATTGTTGCGACGCTGCTCAAACTGACGGTTCTGCCGCTGACGAGCTACGGTCTGCTGGCGCTGGTGAGCGGCGCCAGCAATGGCCTCGGGACATGGATCGATCTGGGAACAACCCGCGCGCTGCCGAAGTATATTCCGGAGACAAACCGCGCAGGTGGGCCACGTGCGGTGCTGCGCCTGCTGCTGGCAGTGCTTGCGGCGCAGGTGGTGGTGCTGCTGCTGGTGCTTGGCGGGTTGTTGCTGCTGTACGACAGTTACCTGGGCGGTTTGCAGGGCAAGGTACTTGCCGACGGACGTATCCCGCGCGCCGAACAATTGACGCTGGTCGGCTTCATCGGCGAGTTCGGCTGGCTGATCATCCTGACGATTCTGATTCTGCTGTTTCTCGGTATCTGCTATGACATGCTGATGGCCTACCTGAACAGCTTTTTCAAACAGCGTGCCTGGAACAGCATCGCACTGGCCGCGGGTCTGCTACCCCCCTTGTTGAGCGCTGCCGCCATTCTGCTCAGCCGCCTGACCGGCGATCCCGACCGTATGGCCATTATTGGCGTGCTGATCGCCATGTTTCTCGCGCCAACGATTGCCGTGATGCTGGCGGGATGGAACGTGTACCGCTTGTGGATGTCCGACGTGCGCTACTGGCTGGCGAACGACACGGCAATCGCCGATCGTCCGTTGCCGCCTGCCGGCCCGCTGCCTGCCGGTTTCATTCGCTATTGCGCGGTCTCGTTTCTCATGACCATGACTGATTTTCTGGCGAGCAAATCGTTCGCCGTGTTTCTGACGAGTGATATCAGCGAGGTTGCGCTGCTCTGGGCCGGCGCGTCGGTGGTCGGTATGGTGCTGGGCTATCTGTACACACCGATGGTTGGCGTTCAGGTGCCGCTGTTCACCAGGGTGCGCGCCGGCGAGGGCGGCACGTTGTCTGGCGCCTACCAATCGCTGGCGCGTCTCCAGGCGTTGTTGTTGATTCCTGGAGCGGCTGGCTTGCTGTTGCTGGCACAGCCGGTGCTGTCGGTTCTGACGCCGCAGTATGTTGATGCGGCGCCGCTGGTGTGGGTGCTGGTGCCATGCCTGTTTGTCGAAAGTATGTTGACGACGGCGCATAATGCGCTGATTGTCTATGAGAAGTTGCGGGTGATTGTCGTTTCACGGCTGCTGACCCTGTCGGTTGCGCCGTTGTTGCTGTTGCTGCCGCCGCTCTTCGGCGTGGCCGGCGTGGCGCTGGCGTTTGGCGCGGCGCGGGTGCTGGCCGGCGCGTGGGCCACGGCGAGCGGCTATCGCTTGCTCGGGTTACGCTGGCCCTGGCGCTTCACGGCGCGTGTCTTACTCGCGAGCGGAGTGATGGCGCTGCTGGTTGCGGGGCTGGCCATGCTGCTTCCGGCGCTGCCCGCAAATGCCGGCATCATGCTGCGGCTACGCGAGGCGGCACTGTTGCTCTGCATCGCCGTGCTTGGCGCCGGTGTGTTTCTGGTCGCGCTGCGCCTGACCGGCGGGCTGGAGGCGCAGGATCGCGCTCAACTGGCGAACATGCGCCTGCCGGGCCGGCGCTGGCTGTTGCGCATGCTATGACATGGCACAGGTGTATGCGTATCGCCCTCTACAACCTGACCACCACCACGAAGTATGGCGGTGTTGAGAGTTTCGTGTGGGATCTCGCGCGCGAACTGGCACGGCGCGATCATGCTGTGACGATCATCGGCGGTGTGGGTGAGCGGCGTGAGTGTGTGCCCGGCGTGCAGATCTGGACATTTCCGTTCATTGATCGGTACCGCATCCAGGCGATCCCGCCGCTACGCCGGGCCTATGCCGAGGCAAAGCTCCTGGAACGCCTTTCGCTGGCGGTTGCGGCGTTGCCGGAACTGGTACGCGGTGGGTATGACATCATTCACCTGCAGAAGCCTTACGATATCGGCCCGGCGCTGCTGGCGCGCCGTCTTGGCGGGGCGCGGGTGGTGCTGGGGTGCCACGGCGAGGACTTCTATCCCGGCGATACGTTGCTTGCGCCGCGCGTTGATGCCGCCGTCTCATGCAGCCGCTTCAACGCGCGCACCGTTGCGGCTCGGTATGGGTTTGAGCCGGAGGTGGTGTTCAATGGAATTGACACGGCACTGTTTCACCCGGTGCCGCCTGACCCGGCGTTCCCCCGCCGGGAGGGGATGTTCCGCTTGCTCTGGGTGGGCCGGTTGCAGCCGTGGAAGGGCGTTGATATCGCGATCCACGCCCTGCAGCACATCCCATGCGCCGAGTTGCTGGTCGCGGGTGATGGCGAGACGCGCGCAGACCTCGAACGACTGGTAGCGAATCTGTCGCTGGCGGATCGCGTGCGCTTCCTGGGATCATGGCCACGTGGGCGCCTGCCCGCGCTCTACGCCGCCGCTGATCTACTCCTGGCAACCAGTTTTGCCAGCGAAACATTTGGCATCGGGCTGGTCGAGGCGCAGGCTTGCGGCCTGCCAGTGGTGGCATCGCGTTTTGGCGGTTTTCCTGAGGTGATTGACGAAGGACGCACCGGCCTGCTGGTGCCACCGCGCGATCCTGAGGCACTGGCCGCAGCGGTTCGCGGATTGCTTGACGATCCGGCGCGTCGCGTGGCAATGGCCGGCGCCGCGCCTGCCTGGGCAGCGCGGTTCGCCTGGCCCGCCGTCACGGATCGGGTTGAGGCGGCGTATCAGGCGGCGTTACGACGGTAGGAACGCAACGAGATCTTTCACGGTCGGGAGTCTGCATGCGTATTCTTATGGTTTCAACCTATGGGTTTGACCCGCGCTTCCCCGGCTGGCCCGAGTACCTGCAGGCGCGCGCGCTGGCGGCGCGTGGCCATGCGATTGCCGCCTGCGAGTATGCCGACCCGAAGCATCCTGCCAGAGCTGCCCGGCGCGCATGGCTCCCTGGCGGCATTGCTTTGCGTCGCAGCCGGACGTTCGGCTTTGTTGCGCCGGTGGCGTTGTTGCGCATGCTCCTCGACCCACGCCCTGATATCATTCATATTCATCACATGCGGAACCTGCTAAGCTTTCAGACGGTTGTGCTGGCCCGACGGCTTGGCATTCCCGTTGTGATGACGCCGCATGGCCTGCTGCACGACGGTGACCTGGTGGTGGATCGCGAGCGCCCGCTGGAGGCGCCATTGCGCTTCGATGGGCCAGTCTTCAGCGTGCGCCGCCTGGCGATGCGCCTGGCACGCGGGGCGCATCCGCGCCGGGCAACGCGCAACTACCTCATCCACGCGCCACTCCGCCTGGTGGATGGCGTGGTGGCGCTATCGGAACATGAACGTGGCATCTGCGAGCACCTGGGCATTGCCGGCACGCGGATCGTCGTTCTACCGAATGCCGTGGACCTGGCGATGTTCGATCGGCTGGCGCAGGAGACTGCTGTCACGCCGGACCCGGCAGATCCGCTGGTGCTCTACATTGGTCAACTCGTTCCGCGTAAAGGGTACGATCTACTGGCGCGTGCGATCCCGGCAATTGTGCGCGCTGCGCCGCGCGCGCGCTTCCTGTTTATCAGTCATAATCTCCAGGGCGAAGCCGATCTTCGGCACATCCTGGCAGAGGAAGGGGTTGGCGATCGCGTCGAGTTGCGCTATGGCGTCAGCGAGGCGGACAAGGTCGCGTTGTTGCGAGCGGCAACGGTCGTGGTTGCGCCCAGTCGCTATGAAGGTTTCGGGATACCGCTGATCGAAGCGATGGCTGCGCGGCGGCCGGTGGTCACAACCGATGTGCCGGCATGCAATGAAGTGGTGCGCCATGAGGAAAACGGCCTGCTCGTTCCATACGCCGACGTTGACGCGCTGGCGGCGGCGATCGTTCGTCTGCTGCACGACGAGGCGCTGGCGCACCGGCTCGGCGAAGCCGGGCGATGCAATGTTGAGGAGCGCTACGATGCACCGCGCCTGGCGGCGGCCCTGGAGATGTGGTACCGGCATGTCCGGGAGGGGTATCTCTAGGTCCTGTTCTTGAAGGTCCGAATGTAATCGTGGGAAGTCGAGCAACCATATGCGTATCAGAGTATCGCCAGCTGAACGACCGATAGCGACAAAACAACCCGTCACCCTCTCCGCGTGGCGTTGTTTGCGTTATGAGATTGCAATGAACGGGTTGCGTGTGCTGTGGGAGACGGTTAATGACTTCAGCCTGTGGCGCCTGATCGAATATCCGTGGGCCACCCGCGCATTGCGGGTCGCACCGGGTGAGACAGTCGTTGACATTGGTTCCGGTACATCGTCGTTTCCGCATATGCTGGCCAAAGAAGGCGTCAATGTCATCATCGTGGAACTTGAGGCGCACCGGGTGCGCTGGCAGCGCGAGAAGCGACGTGCCACGGCACGCCCGGGTGACGGCGCGTTGTTGCCGCTGGTCGCCGACGCGACACGGTTACCGTTCCGTGATGGCGCGGTGCAGTACATCAGCGCCGTGTCATCGCTGGAACACATCCCCGACGATGGCGCAGCCGGACGCGAGATCGGGCGCGCGCTGGCACCCGGCGGCATCGTTGTACTGACGGTTCCATTCACGAGCAGTGAGCGAACATCATTTTTCGAGGGGATCCGGCCCTTCAAGCAGGTGGCGCGTAATGCCTTCGTTCAGGAAGGCAAGCCGGGCTCGTTCTTCCGGTTCTACACCAGTGACGACATCCAGCGGACCTACATCGAGCCTGCGGAGGCGGAGATTGTTGAGCGCCGCGCGTTTGGCCGCAGCATACTCAATGGTCGCTATCACGAAACACGCCTGACCCGGTTCTGGCGCCGCTTTGTGCTGAAGGATCTGCTGCTGGCCTGGATCATTCATCCGCTGGAGGAACGCTTCGACCGTTCTGACCCGTTGTACGTGATGCTGGCACTGAAGAAGCGCCGATCGCTGCGAGATCTCTAGCCTTGCCGGTACATCCCTTGCCGATGAATGCTACCGACCACAGGGCGTCGCCAGTCGCGGTCACACCGCACCTGCTTGCGCTTGGTACGTACGCCTTCCTGGCAGTCGTCCTCACCTGGCCGCTGGCGACGAGCCTGACCACCGGCGTGATCGGCGCCGTGGGTGGTGTTGATGCCTACCAGAACGCCTGGAACCTGTGGTGGGTCACGCGCGCCCTTGTCACGCTGAACGATCCCTTCTTCTCACCACTCCTCTTCTACCCCGAAGGTATTGATCTCTTCTGGCAGACCCTCGGTTTCAGTCAGGGCGTGCTGGCGCTGCCCGTGACACTGGCGCTTGGCCCGGTTGCCGCAGTCAACTGGATCGTCCTGACCAGTTTCATTGTTGGCGGGTACGCGACGTTTCTCCTGGCCCGCCGGCTGGCCGGCAACAATGCAGCGGCGCTGGTCGCTGGCGCAACGTTCGTCTGCTCGCCGTACCATATGGAAAAGGTGATTGACGGCAACCTCGAACTTGCTGCGCTTCACTGGATTCCATGGTATGCCTATGCACTGCACCTGCTGATGGAACAACCTTCGTGGCGGCGCGTGCTGCTTGCCGGCGCGTTGTTGCTCTGGACGAGCCTCGGGAGCTGGTATTACGGGCTGTTCGGTGTGCTCTACACGGGTTGCGTCGCCGTAATCTGGGCGGCTGGCGCCAGGCTGGATGCGCCAGGGGGCGACGTGCGGCGTAGCGGTGTGCAGTTCGCCTGGGGGATCGCGCCACTGCTGATCTGGGCGGCAGCGCTCGCGCCGCGTCTCGGAGGGCTCGCTGCCGGCAGGGGTGATGCCATCTGGGATATGCGCGCGGTACAGGTTGAACGCTCGGCGGACCTGCTGGACTTCTTTCTACCGAGTCCGGTTCATCCGTGGTGGGGGCCGCTGGTGCGTGCCTGGCGCGACCAGGCGTATCCTGACGCCGTGATCTGGAATGTCGCTCTCGGCTGGGTTGCGCTGCTGCTGGGCATCACCGGCGCGATCGTGGCGCGCCGCGCGACATGGCGCTGGACGCTGTTGTTGCTCGCCTGCCTGGTCCTGGCTCTGGGACCGCAGTTGAAGGTCGCTGGCCAGGATACAGGCATACCATTGCCGTTTACGCTTCTCCAGGACATGCCGGGCATTCGTTCCGGCCAGCGCCCCAATCATATGGCGGTCATGGCGAGCCTGGCGCTGGCCGTCCTGGCGGCCTATGGCGTGGGAGTGCTGCAGCAGGCGATCGCCCACCGCGGCGGAGACGCGCGTGAACACCGTGTTGCACGTATCCATCGGTTGCCGTCGCGCGTTTTCGCTCGTGGTGCGCAGTGGGTGGCGCCAGCGTTCCTGATTGCCGCAATTGTCGCTCTTGACGCATATGCCGGGCAGCATACGCTCGTGATGCGCCCGGCGCACCCGTTCTATGCAACGCTTCCACCCCCTGACGGTGCGATCATGCCGTTGCCGTTATACATCAACATCAACCGTAGCGAAAATCTCACGGCGCAGACGGCGCATGGCTGGCCGATCGTCGGCGGGTACGTCGCTCGACCGCCGGCCTATCCCTTTGCGCGGTATACTCCCGGCGTGCGCGAGATCCAGTCTGGCGAGGTCGAGCGCGACGATGTCATAGCGCCCGGCTGGCCCGAGCTGGCGCGGCAGGCGCTGGCCGCATACCGCATCCGGTATGTAACGCTGGATCGCGCCAGCGACAAAGAAGAATATTTTGCGCGCGTGCGACCCTTACTGGTAGAACTTGGCGTTGGCCCGCCCGTGGTCGCCGATGAGCGCCTGGAAGCGTATCTGGTACCGCGAACATGGTCCGTCGCACCGCTGGCCTGCCTGGGGGATGGCTGGCAGGCCATCGAACGGCAACCAGAAGCCGGTGCGCGCTGGCGCTGGATGGGAGAACGCGCCGAGGTCCGCCTGTACAACCCGTTCACGCGACCGGCGCCGCTGCGTCTGACCTTATCGCTGGGGGCGTATGAGCGCATGCGACCGCTGACACTGGCCCTGGATGGCGCTGAAATCGGCGTATTCGAGGGGGCGCCCGGTCGCGCGCCGGCGCGCGCACTGCGGCTACTCCTGCCGCCGGGAGAGCACGAGCTCACGCTGATGGCCCCGGCCACACCGGATCCTGCGCGCGCCGGCGCGCCGATCAGTGTGCGCCTGTTTGCACTCGATGTGCACGCGGGCGCATCCGCTCCGTAACGACCACCGAACAGTCAGTAGCCAGTTGAAAGTCGTCAGTGCGGCCCCTGCCAACAGACGCGGGCTGCCACCGGCGCGCCCGCCTGTACCACTGCTTCACCGCGGCGCAGGTTCAGGCCCGGCAGCACGTACCACAGCGGGTTGACGACGAAGCCGGTCAGCGCGGTCGGCAGCAACGATTCGGGGTGTGTGCATGTGTGAGTACGTCAGGGTCTATCGCACACAGCGGTATCCCCTGCTTCCCAACCCGACAAACTTACTGCCCGCCCACACTGCGCCGTGGTAGGTGACATAATAGGCTTCGTCTCGGTTAGCTTCATCGGCGCTCCACAGGTAGATGATGGGTGACTTTGGATTCCACAACGGTGTCTCTTTGTCGGGTGTCACGGTGCATGGTTGATTGCCCGTCTGCCCCTCCCAGATACAGCCAGCGTTTTCGCCATGACGTACCAGTGAGCGCACAATCTCATCTGTGGTAGGCATGCGCCAATCGCCCTGGAATGATGGTTCCAGCCTGGAACCATCTTCACTAAGGTAAAGACACACATTGTAGCGTTGCATATCAAGGGCAGTAGCGCAGCCCTCGCTGGTGTCTTTGTTGCATCTCCCCTCGTGGCCGAAAGATTTGTGGTCGAATCCAGGCGGCGGCAGACCATAGAGAGCGACCTGATTCCAGGTAACACTCCTGCCCCAGCCAGGGCCAGCGGGTGCCCAGACAAGCGAAACACCATTGCCGGGGATAAGCCGCGTGCCATAATTACCGTCATCCACACGATGTGCCAGATGGATGGCCTGCTTGCTTGCCAACCCAAGACCCAGGAGCAAGGGAATGCCAACAGCAAGGAGATAGCGTAGATTGCGCCACCACCAGCGCGGATCAGGACCAGACGTTACAGAAGGGCGACGCGCTTCGAGCAAGAACAATACTCCGATACACGCCAGGAAACCACTGGCCGGAAACCAGCTCAAAATAATCTGGAGATTCAACCCGAAGCCTGTGGCTGCCTTTACCAGCACCCAGGTATAGAAAGCAATGCCTGTGCCGATCAAGAGCCAGCCGCCCAGGCGCGGCCAGGTCAGTGCGATAAGTGTAACGGTCAGAGACAGGCTTGCCGGCAGCAAGAAGAACATCCATTCGAAGGGAGCATACCATCCTTCATGGAACATCTCCGTCACTCCCCAGAAGGTCCAGAGACTGGTGACCATGATGCAAAAGAACAAAGCCAGGTTTCCTGGCGATGCGATCTTCTTCATAGCGCCATTTTCCTGCTTTGCGAAGCCGCTCAACGCTCAGCGTCACCCGCTCGCCGGCTGGCTGGTATAGGTAGTCCCAACGGGAAAGGCGTTCTCAGTGCCACAATCCGCCACAATTGCTCTATCGAGGCGAGTCGGGGGCGCGCGATGTCAGGTCACCTGACGCTGTGGGGCATTCATCATCCGAAAATGTGGGTGACCTGGAGGTAATAGTGGGCGCTGCCACAGACGTGATGCTGTCGCCCCGTCGATATTCCCGTCTGGTCAGATACCGGTGCTCTATCGCCTGCGTGTATTGTACGACGATTTCCGCTTCCACATCCACGATCCAGGCCTCGCGAATACCGGCCTCTGCATACCGTGGGAGTTTTTCGTCCCGATCATAGTCAAGCAACGTATCTGCCACTTCAGTCACGAAGAGCACCGCCTCTGGCGTGGGATGGTGCTGCGCGTAATAACTCGCGTCGTACCGCAGAATCGCGATGTCCGGTTCGGGTTCACTGACGTCATTGAGTTGGATCGGGTCCTGGAGACTGATCAGCATCAAGGTGCCCATATGGGGCATCAACAAGGTGTTGAGGCGTTTCACAATCGCGGCATGCAACGGACCAATGGGACTCATACGCCGCACCTCTCCGTCGATCAGTTCCACCCGGTCATCTTCGGTGAGGATGCCCGCTGCCTGCATCCGATGATAGTCATCAACTGTGAACTGCCAGCGCGCGATCTGCATGGCCATCGTCGCGCTTCCTTTCTATGGGTCCTATCTGGCCAGTCGCGTGGATCATACCATACAGAATATGAATGCGAAAGCGTATGTGTCAGAAACGATGTCCTGCCCTGGTCGCGACAACCGTGTGTGATCAGTGGCCCGGCGTAAGCATGACCCGCGCGACGGGTCCAGGTCCGATTCTTTTCAAATACGCCCGTCACCCCCACCCCAGCCCCTCTCAAGGGTAGAGTTTTTCAGCAGTCGGTGGCATGGTGTCAAGGGTTTTTGAAGGTGCGGCATGCTTCTGCTACGATATGGTTACCACACCCAATCGTCAGCAGGAGGATCCATGC
>JACAEQ010000041.1 GCA_013388755.1 Chloroflexota bacterium | reverse complement strand
GCGCCGGGCGTGGTCGGCTCGGCGGCAATCCGGGTTGGCGGCACCGGAGACGGCGCACCCGGCGAAAAGAACTGTATCAACAGGAACGCGATCAGCGCAATCGCGATCAAGCCGATCAATGCCCACAACAACCAGCTCGGGCCGCGCCGCGCAGGCTCTTCCTCTTCGTCAACCGCGGCGCGCACTGGTGAGGAACGGGGCGGCATAGGCGGTAACTGCGCAGCTTCGCCTGGTGCCGGTTCGGCGCGCGGGGGGGGCGTGGCGCGCGGCAGTGCGTCATAATCATCAAAGGCTGCGTCAAGTTCTGCAGCGTAACGTTCTTCGTCACTGAGAACCGGAGCAGGTTCAGGAGCTTCGACCTCAACTGGCGTAGCAGCGATCGGCGTGACGGCGCCAACATCGGTGGGGCGTTCGCTCTCACGCGTCGGAAGCGGAACCCCCATCGCCTGTAAGCCCTTGATCGCCATCTCATTGTCCGGGTCGAGCAAGACCACACGCTCAAGCGCTGCGCGACGCTGCTCGGGCCCCTCGGCAACGCCGGCCAGCCACAACCACGCCTGTACGTTCTCAGGCTCCTGACGCGTCAGCAGGCTGAACAGGTTGC
This sequence comes from Chloroflexota bacterium, assembly GCA_013388755.1. GTDB lineage: Bacteria > Chloroflexota > Chloroflexia > Chloroflexales > Roseiflexaceae > JACAEQ01. The sequence goes on along the minus strand of JACAEQ010000041.1, from coordinate 29,453 downwards.
GCGCTTCCTCACGATTCCCTTCGCGCGCCGCCTCGATCCCTAGCTGCAGAATCGTCTCGGGCTCCGCCATGCGCGTTCCTTCCTGCTATAGCAAGTGCAAAAACCCAGGCCCTGGTGGGGCATACGGCGAACAGGAACGGAGGCGCGTCCGTGGATCAAGGTGCTGCTCGCCGCTGTAAAGCAGAGGTTATCCTTCTGGCGCCGCGCCAGGGTGAACCCCAACCCTGACGACTCTGCGATATCCTGGAGCGCCACATTCCTTCCAGTCGGCGCTATTCTACCACAGGCATGGGTAAAGTCAACACCCTGCTGCGCACATGACGCGCTGGCAAGAGGTAGAGCGCGCCCATGGTAGCGAAAAGTGTAATTGCTTACGCTCATGCATGCTTTTCGCTATGGTAGCGCGATAAACGCCTCTTGAGTGTTATGGTACCGTCACCTCGAGCGTGTCCAATCATCACAGTATCCCGGCGCACAGGGCGCCAGCGGCGTGGTATGATGGAACGCTCGCGGGAAAGGCATCAGGCTGTATGGCGCAGTGTTTCGTTCTTAACGGCGGAATTCGCGCCACCGCGTACGTCGGGTCATTGAAGAAAGGAAACCGGTTCCATGTCAAGAAAAGTACGGGTCGCAATCATCGGCGTTGGTAACTGTGCCTCGTCGCTGGTACAGGGCGTCGAGTATTACCGTCACGCCAGAAGTGAGGATGCCGTTCCCGGCCTGATGCACGTCAATCTGGGCGGCTATCACATCAGCGATATCGAGTTCTCGGCGGCATTCGACATTGCCGACACGAAAGTCGGCAAAGATCTCTCGGAGGCGATCTTCGCGCCACCCAACAATACCTACCGCTTCGCCAGCGTGCCACACCTGGGCGTGCCGGTATCGCGTGGCATGACCCACGACGGTCTGGGGAAATACTTGAGTGAGAAGATCCACAAGGCTCCCGGTGCAACCGACGACATCATCGGTATATTGCGCGCCACACGCACCGACGTCGTTGTCTCCTACTTACCGGTCGGCAGCGAAATGGCGACCAAGTGGTACGTCGAACAGGTGCTGGAAGCCGGGTGCGGCTTCGTCAATTGTGTGCCGGTCTTCATCGCCAGCCAGGCCTACTGGCGCCGGCGCTTTGAAGAGCGCGGTTTACCGATCATTGGCGACGACATCAAAAGCCAGGTCGGCGCAACAATCACCCACCGCGTGCTGACGTCGCTGTTCCGCGAACGGGGTGTACGCCTCGATCGCACCTACCAGTTGAACTTCGGCGGTAATACCGACTTCTACAACATGCTCGAGCGCGAGCGTCTGGAAAGCAAAAAGATCAGCAAGACCAACGCCGTCACGAGCCAGCTCGATTACGACCTGCCCGATGACGCCGTACACGTCGGGCCGAGTGATTACGTACCCTGGCTGGAGGACCGGAAATGGTGCTACATTCGCATGGAAGGTACGACGTTCGGTAATGTGCCGCTCAATCTTGAACTGAAACTCGAAGTCTGGGACTCGCCCAATTCCGCCGGTGTGGTCATTGACGCGGTGCGCTGTGTCAAACTGGCGCTGGATCGCAACATCAGCGGGGCGCTGATCGGGCCAAGCGCGTACTTCATGAAGACCCCGCCGCAACAGATGACGGACAATGATGCACGCCGGATGACCGAGACCTTTATTGAAGGCACGATGTGACACGCGGTAACTGGTCACACTTCTGCTGCACATGTGGGCATGGCGCGGGAACGCAGCGGAAACGCCTTGCGGTTTCGCAGCGTCGTGACGAAGCAGTACCTCGTCACATCGCCGCATTTTTGCATTCATCGCTCGTCGCGCTGGCAACGCCGGTGTGACGAGCGACGACTTTCTGACTGTACCTGTCAGCAGTAATACCAAGATGTACTCTTGACAACATGCATGCGCCGACGTAAGATAGAACCGCAGTAGAGCGCCAGGCAGCGTGCATGATCTGTCAAGCCGGATGTCATGTGACGTTTGTTGTGCGTGCCGGCGTGAGTTCGACGCTAGCCACTGTCCTTCACAAGGAGGATTCATGATCGGGAGCGATAGTCTGAGGCGGCTCACGCGCCGGGTGCTTGCGCTTCTACTTCTGGCGTCGGTCCTCATCGCTACCCTGCCGCTGCAGGCGACGGCGCAGAGCGACCTGCGCTACTTCGGTGAAACCGGCCATTACCTGCGCGGCGCCTTCCGCGCTTACTGGGAGCGTAACGGTGGTGCGGCAATCTTCGGCTACCCGATCACTGAAGAGTATTTCCGGTCCGACGGACGGATCGTGCAATGGTTCCAGCGCGCCCGCTTTGAACTGGCGCAGGGCAATCCGCCCGTGGTGCAACTCGGTCAGCTTGGCCGCGAGTTTACCAGCGACCGTATCTTCCCTCAGGTGCCGCCGCAGGCAAGCACGTCACGCATCCGTTATTTCGGCGAAACCAGCCACACATTGCGTGGCCTGTTCAAGGAGACGTGGGAGCGGCGTGGTGGTCTGGCCATCTTTGGCTACCCGATCAGTGAAGAGATCTACGAGAATATCGGCGGGCAGTGGACGCTGGTGCAATACTTTGAACGCCAGCGTTTCGAGTTGCGTCTCTATCCCAGCCGCGTTGAGTTTGGCCTGCTTGGCGATGCGCTGGCGCCCGCACAGTTACGCGATCCATGGCCACCGAACATCGCGCCTGACCGGCCGCTGAATGAGGATGGCACGCCGCGCCCGCCGCCGTTTCGGCCAGGGACGTATGCCAGCGCGCGTGTGATTGCCGAGGGTGGTAAAGATGAGACCTACCGCGTTGAGGGCGAGGGTTTCCGCCCCGGCGAGCGGGTACGTTTCTTGCTCTCCTCGCCCGATTGTGAGTGCCGGCCGTTTGCTATCGATCCACAACCGCTTGCTGATGTTAATGGCTCGATCTCGTACGCCCAGGTGCGCTTCAATGCGCGGAACTACCAGCGTGGGCGCTGGTATCTGACCGCTCAAGGGCTGACGAGCAACCGCGCCGGAATTGCACAGTTCTTTGTCGGTGAGGCGCCGGCCGTGTCGCAGCCAGGCGGTGTGGTTGTCGGCACGACGCCCCAGACGGCGGGATTCGGCCAGGCGGTAATTATTCAGGGTGGCGGGTTCCAGCCGGAGGAGCAGGTCAGTCTGTGGCTGACCGCGCCCGACCAGAGCGTGCGCGCCATTCCTGAGTCGCCGCGCGCCGACGGTGGCGGCTCGATCAGCGGCGCAAACATCCGAATTGCGATCGACAATACGTTCCGTACCGGCGTCTGGTTCATTACGGCCCAGGGCCGCAGCAGCGGGCGCCAGGCGATTGGCTCGTTCCGCGTTGATATCGCCGCCGCGCCTCCTCCTCCCCCGCCGTCACAGGCCCCCGGCGATCCTGGTCGCCTTGGCTTGCTCATCCACACTGATCTGCGCGTGAGCGGCGCAGGAGCAATCACACCACTGGCCGGTCCACCCGGCTCAGGGTTCGTGTTTACCGCAAGCGGCTTCGATGCCAGCGAAAAGGTTGGTGTCTGGTTGACGCGCCCGGCAGGTGGCGGGGTTGAGGCGATCAATGAGACGCTGCTACAGCGCAGTGGTGGCAACGTGCGCGTGGCGTTCCGCGTTGACCGCGATCAGCAAGGGATCTGGACGATTACGGCCCAGGGAAGCGCCACCGGCCGCGCAGTCACGGCGCCGTTCAAGATTACGCGCGACTATGTGGCGCCACCGGGTACGCCGCGCCCGGCAACGAGCCGCAATGCATCGGTTACGCCGGGCGAGGGCGGGCAGCGCGCCACTTTCCGCCTCACGGCGACCGGCTTCCGCGCCAATGAAACGCTGGAATTCTGGATTACATCGCCTGATGGGCTCTACGTGCTGAATACCCCGGTCCAGGCCGACAACCGGGGCCGGATCGGCGTCTCGCCAGCCCTGGGGGTGCAATTCGGGCCGCGCAACCCGACGGGGGTCTACGGGTATCACTATCGTGGCACAGCCAGCGGCGTACGGGCTGATATCTACTTTACGTATACCGGTGCGCCGTAGGGTATGGCCCTGTCATGTTCCGGCGCCTGGATGCCGAAGGGCGGATGTTCAGCGGGTGAACATTCGCCCTTTCCACTGGACGCCGCGACCACTCCGCACCTGGCGCAGCGCCTGGGCCGCCAGCGCGAAATAGATCGCCGTGCCGAACCCGTAGAGCGCGCCCCACAGCGGTGATACGCGAAAGCGGCGCCGGATTGCCAGCCCCCAGCAGGCCGCACCGATTGTGACCAGCAGTATGCCTCCGAGCGCAAGGGCCTCCGCCAGGGCGGCATCGCCGCCGGTGACCAGCAGGACCTGGCTCGCGATCACCATGTTCCACGGAACCGCCGCCATCAATCCCAGGCGTAGCCCCATCAATCCGGATCGCGTTCCTCCGCTGCGATACCCGGCGACAGCATTCTTCTTGAGACCTTCGGCGAGCGTTGCCCAGCCATTGTACATGCGCACTTCCAGCAGATCGGGCGCGGCGGCGGCTTCCAGCCGGTACCCCGCCTGCTTGACGATCCGCGCAAGGTCCATGTCTTCCAGTACGCTCCGGCGTACGGCGCGATGACCACCAAGCGCGGCATACACCGATCGGCGCACCAGGATGCACTGGCCGATGGCGAAGGCTACCGGCGACCGCGGGTCGTTAACCCGCTCAAACGGATAGATTGCGGAGATCAGGCCAATAAACGGCGGCAGCACCAGCCGCTCGGCAAGCGATGTCAGGTGAATGAGCGGCACGGCGGTGAACAGGTCAACTCTCTCGCCGGCATGCGCCACAATTGCCGCAATCAGCTGGCGGCGCGGCACGACATCCGCATCGAGGAAGAGCAACCATTCACCCCGGGCGTGTGTGCCCCCCTGCCAGCAGGCCCAGCATTTCCCGGCCCAGTCGCGCGGCAACGTTCCGGCGGCACGCACGGTCAGGGATGGCAGACGTGCGGCGAAGCTGCGTGCCACCTCGGCGGTCCCATCACTGGAGTCGTCATCAACGACGATGACTTCAAACTGCCGGTACGATTGTTGCGCCAGGCCCGCGAGGCAGGCGCCGATTCGCGCAGCCTCGTTGCGTGCCGGGATGATGACCGTCACCAGCGGCCCCGACACCGGCAGGCCCGAACGCGGGCCAAGCATGGGCGTGCGAAAGGCAACGACAACATCCTGAAGGTACCAGAACACGAGCAGCGTGCTGAGGGCAATGAGTGGCAGCAATGGAAGCACGTGACCAAGCTGTTGACCATTGAACACAGGCAGCGTCCCTTCCACGCGCACCGGCGCGCTATGCTCGTGCACCTGTTCACACATCTCAGGGGAGCGCAACCATCCCGCCCGCCGGCGGAGCGACATATCTGCCGCATGTGGCTACCTTCCCGCCGCCGATCCGTGAACCCCGCCGGAGCCTGGCGACCCTGGTCGTGAACGATCGCGACGAATACGCCTATATCATACTACTGCGGGCAGGCAGGAACGGATGGCTTCGCGCCACCGGTGCGATGTCCTGGCGGTGCGTCGTTTCGAGGGCATCTCCCATCTGCAATCAGGTGGTCTCCAGTTGGCCATCGAGGCACAGCGGACCACGAACCTGCAGCTATGCCCCTACTGTTGCACCGGGCCGGATGTCGTGGGCGCAACGCTCGGCAGCGCAAATTGCATCACTCGCGCATTACCGCGATCAACGACATACACTGAACCGTCAGGGCCGAACGCTACGCCGCATGGCAGGTTCACCGATGCAGTGTCGTTCCCATTGCCACCCCAGGTGAGCAACCCGGCGCCGCCAGTATCGGTCAGTGTCAGGAGATTGCGCCCTGGAACGCTCACCACCACACGACCGCCAGACGCAGCAATGAACGGGTCGTCATACGTCTGCGGCAACCAGCCCGGCACGCGCCAGGTCACGAATGGTATCGGGGCGACCTGGCCATCGGCGCCGCGCGCAAATGCCTGCACCCGGCTGTTCCATGTATCGGCAACGAACACGGTACCGTTTTCGTCCACCGCCACGCCGGTCGGTTCGCTGAACTGGCCTGCATCGCTGCCCTGATAGCCCCACTGGTAGCGGTAGTTTCCATTGCTGTCGGTCACGACGATCCGTTTGTTGCCGGTATCGGCGACATAAACGTTCCCATCGGCGTCCACCGCCACGCCACGCGGCCCGAAGAACGCCAGCGGCTCGGCCTGATTTCCCGCCTCGGTGCCGTCGGTCGGCGATGCGCGCCGCCCATCGCCAAAATCCTCGCGCCCGACCCCCCAGCTTGTAAGGAACGTGCCCTGCGGGTCGAGCTTCACCACGCGCGCGTTCCACGTATCGGCGACATAGATGTTCCCCGCGGCATCAACCGCCACACCGCGCGGCTCATAGAACTGCCCGTCGCCGCTGCCGAATGTGCCGATGGTGCGCACCGGCGCGCCTGAAGCGTCGAACACGATCAGGCGATGGCTGGCCGTGTCGGAGACGATCACATTCCCCTGAGCGTCCACCGCCATGCCACGTGGCTGGACAAGCTGGCCAGGAGCAGTACCCGGCTCGCCATAGATCGCTGTCGCCACCAGCTTCACCAGCCCGCTGGATGGCGCGGCAACGCCCGTCTCGCCGTTTAACGCCAGATCGCTGCGCACCCAGACCTGCATCTCGCGCCCGTCGAGGCGTAGCGGTGGCGGCAACTCACGGAACAACAGATAGCGCCAGGTATTATCCCAGTGCGAACCGTCAAATGGCCAGAGCAGCGGCGCCCACACGCTCGGAACATTCGCGCGATCGAGCGCCGGGCAATCTTTCAGCACATCACCCATGCTTCCCGGATAGGCGAAATAGAATCGCTTATAGCCGGCACTTTGCGGATCGCATTTGTTGCCTTCAGGGAACCACCAGTTCAGTTTGGTATCGTAGAGTCTGGTGTAGTTCGCTTCCAGCGCCTGCTGCGCCGTATCGTTCAGGCTCACGCGCGAGATCAGCACCACCGGCGCAAGTATCTTTTCGCCCGGCCCTTGCGGTGGGTCAACCAGGAAGGTTTCCGGCGTTGCGGCGCGAAAGACGTCCGAGCCACGGATTTCAATGCGCTTGAAGTCGCGCAGGTACCACTGGTACGGCCAGGCGAGGCTGCCTTCCCCCCCCTGCTCCGGATCGCCATTATCCATGATGATCGGCATTGACAGGCCGCCCGCCGGGTCGTTCGCGCTCCGTGCGTTGCGCGTCTGGTTGATCGCCAGTTCGCGGATTTGCGCCACGATCAGGGGAACATCGGGCGTACTCTGGGTGTAGATCAGCGGTTCGACCGGCGTATCCGGGTGGTCGTACACCACGAGCCATGTGGCGCGCAGCGTGTAGGCGCCCAGCAGCGCCGCAGTTGTCAATGCGCACAGGCTGAGCGTCGCTCGTACACCTGCTCGTTGAGCAACCGTTACCATGACATAGATCAATCCGCCGGCCAGTCCCAGCGGCAATAATCCCTGCAACAGGCTCGCCTGCCCCTGCTGGCCGGTCGCCGAGGCGCCAAAGCGCCAGAACGCAACCGCCAGGGCGATGAATGCCAGCAGCAGCGCCGGCGGCACGAGCCAGGCGCGCGGATCGAGATCGCGCCAGTGCAGGCTCTCGCCAAGGCGCGCCAGCGCCCACGCCAGCAACAGATTGGCCGGGAGGGCGATATGGGCGTTCAGCCAGGGCATCTTCTCGCCCGCCCACGAGAAGGCGACAAATGAACAGAGGAACCAGAAGGCGAGGAACAAGGGGAACAGCGGCGTTGCCGGTCGCCCGGCAAACGATTCATGGCCGGCGATCGACGCCGCGCCGGTTTCCGCTGGTGCCGGCTCAGCCGCATCATTCTCCGGCTGTGCATCTTCCACCGCTGCCCGATGCGGTAGTCGCACACCGCGAGCAAACAGGTACATCGTCGACGCAAGCCCACCAGAGAATGCCAGCGGCTCGTACAACGACATAAGCATCAGATAGTAGTACCACGGCTGGTCGCCGCGTGCATACTCCTGCTGCGAACCGAGCCAGTAGGCCAGGCCGGCGTACAGACCGGCGATGATGCTCTGCATATCGGCAAAGAACGTGCTATAGAGCACCACAAAGATTGCAGCGATCGTCCCCAGCGCAACCCAGAGCGCCCCTCGCTGCTGCTGCCAGAGCGCGACGAACCGTGGCACAAATGACGGCACCGGGTCCCACACGCGCGCCATGATCAACCCGCCGCTGGCAACGGTCAGAAACAGCAACGAGATGCCGTCGGCGCGCAAGGTTGGCGTCAGGCGACCATACCACAGACCGCCAATGATGCTCAACTCGATCAGCGCCGCAACCAGCGCGATGGCTCCCAGGCCGATGGTCACCATACGGCGCGGCAACAATTCGTACAGCAGGCGAAGAATGAGGAACCAGCCGAAGATGAACGCCAGGATGTAGTACAGTTCGTGTGTGGCGAGCGCGAGTGCGACGCCAACGGCCAGCACGTACAGGTACCGCGGCTGTGCGGTATCGAGGAAGCGGAAGAACCCGATGACGATCCAGAAGGTCCACAGCACCATCAGGCCGTCATGGCGCGCAAAGCGCGTGTAGTAGAGCAAGGTTGGCGTGAATGCCAGCAGCACGCCGGCCAGCAATGCCCCGCGCGTCCCCAGGTAGGGGCGCAGCATCCAGGCTGAAGCCGCCAGTCCAATACCGGCCGCCGCCTGAGGCAGCCGCGCCTGCAGGTCGCCATCACCGAACAGGAAATAAGAGAACAACGTCAGCACATAGAGCGACGGGCCATGGTAGACCGGGTCGTAGCAATAGGTGGCCGACACCCGCCCGCCCCAGCATGAAAAGCCGCCGGTGCCGGTGTAGAACTTCCAGCTCATCCAGGCATGGATTGACTCATCATGGTGCAATGCCATGCGCCCCAGGCCGTACAGGTGCGCGATGACGCTCGCGACGATCAGCAGCGCGAACAGGAGTGTATCCGTAGTGAGCCACGAGAGACTCACCGGGCGATCGAGCCCTGCCGGTGTGAGAGCAGGGCCGGATGTATCACGCGACAGTAGTGCCATGCGATATCGTTCCTGTACGTTCACCCATCACCGGTCGCTTCCCACTCCCAGGCCAATCTCACTGGCAAGTTCGGGGCGCACGGCGATCACGAAATCGGTTGAGCCAAGTTGCTGCGGCGGCACGCGATACAGGATGTATTGCCAGAACTGAATCGCCGTTTGCGCGTCGAATGGCTCACGTAGCAAGCGCATCAGCACCGATGAACGCTCTGTCACTTCTGCGGTCATCCAGTCGCCTGGCAGGCGATAGGTTTCGTCTTCGGGGAACCACCAGCGTAACGGGTAGCGCTGGATGCGGAACCCTTCGAGGAACCGCTGGTTCTGCTGATGATCGTAGTTCTCGAGCAACATCAGCACGGCCAGTACATCAGGCCCGGGTGCGCGCTCCAGCACCGGTTGCTGCTCGACGGCGCCGGCAAAACGCCGCGCATACCAGTCCCAGACCGTCTCATTATCGTACCAGACCGGCGCTGGCGCCAGGCCGCTGCGTCGTGCCAGCGCCACTTCCAGCCGGTCGATCACGCGCTTGACGTCCGGCGACGTCTGGGTATAGATCATCATCTCGCGCGGCACATCGCCATACCGGTAGCTCAACTGGTAGGCGCTGCGCACGGTGTACGCGCCACACAGCAGCGTGACGCCCACCGCCAGCGCCCCGACCGCCCAGCGCCGCCCATACAACAACCAGGCGCCGGCGGTCAGCAAGCCGATCAGCACGATCCAGAGCGGCGCGATCCATGGCGTAAAGGCTGCCATCGAGCCCTCGGCGCGCATGATCACGGTCAACAACAGAAAACAATAGGCGCTGATTGCCGCGAAGATCGCCAGGTAGGCCGGCAATGGGCGCACCATCTGGCCGGCCAGGAGCATGGCCGCCGGCGCATAACGCTCGTCACGAGCGGCAGCATTGCCACGCCACCAGGTCAGCACCCGGCCTGCCGCCCAGGCGCCCAGCAAGGTCAGCGGCAGCGCGGGATGGACCGTCAACCACGGCATTTTTTCGCCCGCCCACGAGTACAGGGCGAAGGTGGCCACACACCACCAGCTCAACACCAGCGGCAGGACAATGCCCCAGTCGAGTTGCCCATCCCCTTCCTCTTGCCCTCCCTCACCCGCTGCCCGGCGCTTGCCCCGCCATGCGCGCACCCCGATCGTTGCCGCCAGCAGCAGGCCAATCGCACCCCAGAGGAGCAGCAGCGGCTCATAGATCGCCAGCAGCACCATGTAGTAGTGTGCCGGCTGGCCACCGCGCTCCACTTCGTGCTGCGCCAGCCAGTAGAGCAATGAGCCGGCCGTGCCGGTAACCACGCCGGCCGGATTGGTCAGAAACGACGTAAAAAAGAGTGCATATACCAGGAAGAACAGACCGAAGGCGATCAGCAGCCGCCGATCGCGCGCGAGACCGGCGAAGATTGCGACGGTCGCATCGCCGGACGCGCAGGCACGTTCCCAGTGCGTCCGCCCGTCACCTGCGCGGCGGCGCCAGACGATGTGCCACAGCGCCAGCAGCGTGGCCGGCACGAGCACGAGACTGGCCAGGATGGCCGGGTGCGCGATGAACTGTCCAAGTTTGATGAAGTAGAGGCCAATGTCGTCATCGGGCTGATGGCGCACACAGAGCGCATAATCATTATCGAACGTGGCGAGTGGCGGCCAGCCGAAGATCGGCCCGGGCCTGGCGACGCGCATAGGGTTTGGCGGAGGAAAGGGTTGTGCTGCGGTCGGGCACACATATGGCCCGGCAACGCGATTCACTGTCTCGCTCTGTGGAAAGGGGCGTTCCGGGTATCCCGGTAGCCAGAATACCAGCGCCAGCACGGTGACACCGAGGCCAGCCAGGATGGCGACGCCTGGACGCCATACCTTCCAGAAGAGCGCAAGCGCCACCAGAGGTGCAAAGATCGTCACATACAGAAAGAACGTCTCCATCGTCACAAACATCAATGCCAGCGTCAGCGCCGTAACATACAGCCACCGTGCACGACGGGTCGCGGCGTAGCGAATCATACCGATCAGAATCAGCAGTTCAAAAACGATGGTGTAGGGGTCGTGACGAATGAAGCGCCCGATGTAGAGGAAGGCCGGCGATATAAGCAGATACGCCGACGCCATCAGTGCCGCGCTGCGCCCCAGTTCGCGCCGCAGCAGGTACGGCAGCATCACCAGGGCGATATTGAACAGCGCCGGCCCCAGGCGTGCCGTTGCGTCGCTCACACCGAACAGGAAATACACCAGCGCGCCGAAGAAGTAGAGAAAAGGCCCGTGCAACAGCGGATCATGCACATACCCTTGCCCCTGGAACACCAGCCAGGAGTAATAGGCATGCAAGGTTTCATCGTGATGCAGCGCGCGATCACCCAGGCCCCATAACCGCGTTATGAGCGCCAGGAGGAGAATAGCAAGGTAGGCAAGCTGTTCGAGAGTAAGCGCCGCCTGGCGAAGGCTCGCCCCATACATCGCGCGATCATCGGGCGATGCGGCGACCTGCGGCGGTAGTTCAGCAATCGACATGTCCAGCAGCTCAGTCACAGTCGGCTTTGGCCGCCGCCTGATTGTACACGATCCGCAGCAGCGGCGGCAAATCCGGCATGCCTGGCAACCGTTCGCGCTTCGCCCGAAAATGGTGTTTTGCCGTCGGTGGAGCAACGTAACCGTGTTTGTTCGCGGCCCTGTACCGCTTCCCTGTTACGCCGCCGTTCCCGAACGCGCCAGATCACCAAGCCGCACCAGGTCAGTCAGGTAGATCGCCTCTTCATCAACGCGGATCAACCCGGCAGCGCGAAAATCGCCGATGGCCTTGGTTACCGTTTCGCGATGCGACCCGATCATCTCGGCAAGCTGTTGATGGGTGGAACGCACTGCCGGAGGCATATCGCGGCATTCGGCCCACAGGCCCAGCAGTGCGGCGGCCAGTCGCTGCGGCACGCTTCTGAATGCAATATCGGCCAGTTTGCGCTCAATTGCTCGCAGGCGCCGGCTCATCACCGTCATAAAGCGTAATGCCAGCGACGGCTGCGCGTGGAGTGCACGGCGCAGCGTATCGCGCCGTAATGTCGCCACCAGGCATGGCGTCACGCTCACGGCGTAGTTGTCGTGTCGCCAGCCTTCCAGCAGCGACATTTCGCCAAACACGGATGGCGCTTCCAGTAACAGCATGGCCAGCGCGCGACCTTCAGGCGAGATTGTGGAGAGCCGCACCCGCCCACGACGGAGCAGGTACACATTGGCGCCCGGGTCGTCCGGACCGTAGAAGGTATAACCGGCCGGGCGCTCAACGAATGCGATCGCTGCGGGATCGGCACCCAGCGCCGCCATAAGCTCAGGGAACAGGTCGGTGTCCGTAACGACATCAACCGGTGGTGTCGGTAAATCAGGCGATGCCACGCGGTCACTCCATCTCGCGCAAGTGCCAGCAGTCGTTATGTGTGATGAGTTGCCACTCCTGGCGCCCGTCGCGGGCAGCGATCTGGCGCCAGTGCGTGATGGCGGTGTTCTGTACATGAAACGCGTTCCGCCCGCGCACGTGTGGCCCGAGCGCCAGAAGATACAGAAATGACACCTCGATAATGCCACCGTGGCACACGGCCACGATCGTCTCACCTGTGTGGCGCACAATGAGCCGCTCCAGCGCCGCTGAGGCGCGGAACTGGAAACTGGCCCAGCTTTCGCCTCCAGGGGCGATCGGTGTGAAGTATTCTTTCAGGAACACGTTCATACCGGCAAAGCGTGCGCGCGCCTCGTCAAGATGCATGCCGTCGGCATCGCCGGGCCGCAGTTCGTGCAACTCATCATCCCACTGGATCGGCAGGCCAAGCGCCTCAGCCACCGCTTCGGCAGTCTGGCGCGCCCGCGGCAACGTGCTCGCGTAGAGCACATCAGCGGCAATCTCTCCGGTGGAGAGGCGGCGACCAAGTGCTCGCACCTGGGCCGTGCCGCGCTCGGTCAGCCCCCGGTCGCCGCGCATACCGCCTATCACGGGCTCGACGTTCGAGTACGCCTCGCCATGCCGGATCAGATAGAGGTTCGTGGGTCTGGTCGTCATAATGCTATAGCAACGTGTCTTGCGCCCCGATGGGGGGCGCGGCAAGCAGGAGCAGAACGTCCATGGTTACCCTGGCGGGCGCTTCGCGCAACGATTGTGCTTCTTACCTGTTCAAGGGTCTCTGGTTCGGCAGGGTCGCCAGCCGGGCGCGATTCGACAGAGCCGCCCCGGGCATCACCCGTATGCCGCCACACCGGCCACACCTGACCGCCATCAACCCCGCCGTGCGGCGAGCAGTGCGTATGCGCCACGCCAGATCATCATGATCGCCAGCACGGTGCCAAATGTTACCAGGGCAAACGACACCGGAATGGCCGTCTGGCGAATCAGGGCGCGCAGGCCGAGCCCGACCGGCCAGGCGAGCAACCAGGCGAGCGCCGTGCGCAACAGCATCCGGCGCGGGGCGCCGGCGACATCGGGGCGAAACGCGCCGGCAAGAGGGGCGACCGCAAACCAGCCGATCGCGAACGGCGCCGCTGTTTCGGCAACCTGCACCAGCGCGCCCAGGCCGGCATCTTCGCCGTGGCTCGCACGCCCTATTGCGGCGAATACCAGCAGCGCCAGGGCATCACCGGTGGCCAGCCATGCCACCCGGCGGCCAGCGAGCAATGCTGGCGAGCGAGTATGCAGCGACATCGAGACCTCCTCCCTTCTTTGCAGGGAGTATACCATGCAAACGCCGAAGCATCTGCGCAGCAATACTTCGGCCTGATGCACCACCCGGCCGGCTGCCGTGGCGCGCCGCTATGACCGCCGCAAGGTGAAGATAGTCGCTTCGGGCGGGCAGAGCAATCGCAACGGCGCGCCACCCAGGCCGCGCGACACGTACAGGGTCATGGCGCCCACCTGATAGGTGCCGATCACATAGCGTTTGCCATATCGCGGCAACGTGAACGGGCCGAGCAGCGGCAGGCGCAAATGCCCGCCGTGGGTGTGCCCCGACAGTTGCACATTGACGCCAAGGTGAGCCGCACTGTCGGCAATGTCGGGTGCGTGCGAGAGCAACAGCGTAAACCCCCCCGCCGGCACGCCGCGCAGCGCCCGGCGCAGCGATGGTCGCCCATCCCACACATCGTCAATTCCGGCCAGCCAGAGATCGCCACCGTTCCATGACAGCCGGCGGTGTTCATTCAGCAGCAACGGGATATTCGCCAGGGTAAGCGCGCCACGCAGATCCGCCAGGCCCTCCCAGTGATCGTGGTTGCCTGGTACGGCATACACGCCCAGTGGCGCCTGCAAGCCGCGCAAGAGCCGCGGCACATCGGGAATTGCCCAGTGGTGCGTCACCAGGTCGCCGGTGATCACAACCAGGTCGGGACGTTCGCGCTGCATCTGCGCCACGCCCCAGGCCAGATTCGCCTCACTGTAGCGAAAACCGAGATGGCTATCGCTGAGTTGCCCGATGCGTAATCCCTCGAGTTGTGGCGGAAGATCCGGCAGATGCAACGTCACCCGCTCCAGGATCGGGCGCGACGGCTCGCCGAACGCCATGTGGCCCAGTGTGGCTGCACTGAGCGCGCCTCCGGCGGCTGCGACCGGCCAGCCAAACATGCCCAGCCCTGCCAGGCCGACCACTGCCGCAGCTGCGCCAAGCCCGAGCCATCCCCGGTTGACATACAACTCTGCTTCCTCGATCGATTGCCGCCCACGCAGCGGACGCCGTTTGCGCGGGCGTACCCCCGCACGTGGCTCTCGCTGGGGATGCGCTTCGATGGGAACGTGGTATTCCTGAGTTGCGACGAATGCAATCTTTGATGTTGTGAGCACGGGTTTCTCCTGAACCTACGACAACGACGCACAGAACGGGTGCGATTGCAGATGTTTGCTTGTAGAATTGCGCCCGGTGCATCTCGACGTTGATGCCGCGCTGATACCCGGACGGGTCGCGTGGAACCGCACGCAATACGATGGGCCGCCAGGCTGACCGGTGGTAGCATACCACGCGAAGTTTACAATGTGATGAGCGCCGGCTGACAGAACCTTGCCAGCAGCGTGTGGCCAGATACTGTGCATACACGCGCCGGGGCAGCGAGCATCCGGGAAGCTCCGCCGTATCAGCCTGGGGGAGCGTTCGTGAGCCGGGCTGGTGCCTCGTCGTATGCTCCGTGGAAGCTATATTCGGCAGAACCGGTCGTCACACTCCTGCCAGCAAGCTATCAGCCGGTATGCGATGCACGCGTGCTATACTTTCCTCCGATGCGAAACAGTGACAGACAGCGACAGCATACTCCGGGCCAGCATCAGGAGCGGCGCGCCTACACTGGTGACACGATTGTCGTGCGCGCGCGCCCCCTGCCGGCGACAAATCGTGTGCTCCGTCTATGGCGGCGCGTTCGTCTGGTGTTGTTGCTGGCAACCGTGCCGCTTGTGGCCACTATCGGGCTGGGCTACTGGCAACTTGCATCTATCAGCGCGCCGCTGGTTGTGGCTGATGCCCGCCCGTTTCCACCACTCAATCCACCCGGCACCGCGATCAACATTCTGCTGATCGGCGTTGACGAGCGCCCCGACAATCCGCAAGAAGGCGTGCGCAGCGACACACTGATCGTTGTGCATCTTGACACCATTGGCCGGCGTGTCAGCCTGCTCTCGGTTCCACGCGACACGCGGGTCGAACTGCGCGATATCGGCCCGACCAAGATCAACGTCGCTTATGGCTACGGCTACGCCGCAGCGACCGATCTGTACGGCGCGACGACCACGCCCGCTCAGGGTGGCATGGCGCTCGCTGCCGACACTGTCGGGCAGTTTCTCGATCTGCCGATCCACTACACGGCACAGGTCAATTTCGACGGTTTTGCCCGCGTGATTGATACCCTCGGCGGCGTGACCATTGATGTCCCTCGCCCGATTGTTGACGACGCCTACCCGACCCCCGATTTCGGCACGGTGCGCGTCGAGTTTGCGCCTGGCCCGCAGCGCATGGATGGCGCGCGGGCGCTGATGTACGCCCGCACGCGCCATGCTGATAGTGATTTCGGGCGCTCCGAACGCCAGCAACAGGTCATCCGCGCCATTGTTGCGGAAGTGCGGGCGCGCGGGTCGCTCGGCGCGGTGCTGCTGGCCCCGGCCCTTGGAACGGCGCTTGACGGCGCCTTCACCACCACCCTGCCGCTGGCGCGGCCCGATATGCTGCTGGGTCTGGGCTGGATCGCTGCCGGTCTCGACCCCGACGCTGTCGGCCAGTATCGTCTCGCGCCCGACAGTGCGCCGAATTTCCGCGAAGAAGGCTCCGACATTATCTGGGATCCGGCTGAAGTGCGCGAGGTGGTGCGCGATTTTCTTGCTGTACCGGGTGTTGCAACCGAAGCAGCGCGCGTGCAGGTGTTGAATGGAACCGGTGTTGTCGGCCTGGCGCGGCGCATCAGCGGCGACCTGGAATCTGCCGGGTTCACGGTGGTTCCTGCCGCTGATGCGCCGCGCAGCGATGTGAGCCGTACGGTTGTGTATGATGTGAGTGGTAAACCTGCCACGGCGCGCCGCCTGGCGGCGCTGCTCAATGCCGAGATCCGCCGTGGCCCGCCCGAGGGCGTCGATCCTGTGGTTGATGTGATCGTGGTGCTGGGAAGCGATGTTGCAACAGTGCCGTAACGTGCTCCGCCCAGGCGGCAAACGTTCCATGGGCGATCTCAGCACACAAGTGACGGAGGCTCTATGCCCGACAACTTTGATGTGATTACATTCGACTGCTACGGCACGTTGATCGACTGGAACCGTGGCATCCGCGCGGCATTTGCCGCGGCTGCCGAGCGTTCCGGTATCACCATGGACCCGGTGGCGGCGCTGGCGGCGTACCACACGGTCGAACCGGAGGTCCAGGCTGCCGACTACCGGCCCTACCGCGATGTCCTGGCCGAAACGGCGCGCCGCGCAGCGGCCAGTATCGGCTGGCCCATGGATGATGCTACCGCCGCGTTCTTTGCCTCTTCGCTGCCCGACTGGCCACCGTTCGATGATACAAATCCGGCGCTGGATCGTCTGCACGTCGCCGGCTACCGGCTGGGGATCCTCTCGAATGTGGATGACGACCTGCTCGCCGCCACAATCACTCATTTCAGCGCGCCGATCAGCCTGATCGTCACGGCGCAACAGGTGGGGTCGTACAAGCCGGCAGCCGCGCATTTCGTTGCCGCCCGCGAGCGCATTGGCGGTCTGCGCTGGTTGCACGCCGCCCAGAGCCACTTTCATGATGTGGTCCCTGCGGCGCGGCTGGGGTTGCCGGTCGTATGGGTGAACCGGCTACGCGAGGCGCTGCCTCCCGGCGGCCCGGCGCCGCTTGCCGAAGTTCCGAACCTGCTGGCGCTGGCCGAATGGCTGGGAGCATAACAGAGGCAACGCGGGCGGAGCAATGGGGTCGTCAGGTCGCGGGCGAGACCCTGGCTCGCGTGATTGGCCACACGGATCAGGGCGATGTGCGATGCCTGCTCGCCCCCTCGTGCTCCAGCGCGCGGTGCACTGCCGCCCATTCGTCCAGGGTCAGCGTCTCGGCGCGGCGCACCGGATCAACGCCGGCCACTGCCAGCGCCGCCAGTACGCGCTCCTTCTCAAGTTTCACTCCCATCGCCGTCAGCCCTCCTGGCAGCGCATTACCGAGTTGCTTACGGGCGTGGAGAAAACCGGCCTTCACCAGCCGCATAACTTCTTCCGGATCGTCTACCGCGGGGTGTGGCCGGCAGCGCAACCGCATGACTGACGACTCGACCTCCGGCGCCGGAAAAAAACTCGTCGCCGGCACGTGCGCGACGATTGCCGGTTCTGCGTAGATCTGGACAGCATGTGCCAGGACACTCAGATCACCGGGGCGCGCGCAGATACGTTCGGCAACTTCGCGTTGCACCAGCACGACCATCAACTCCGGGCGCAGCGGGTCGCTGAGAAAGTGGCGCAGTGCGGCGGATGTGATCGCATACGGCAGATTGGCGACCACCTTGTATGGCGTTGTGTCACCCGCCACGGCAGAATCGCGCGCCGCAAGGATCATCGCCGGCGTCAGGCGTAATACATCACCCTGAACAATCGAGACATGGGGATAGCGGCGCATTTCTGACCGCAACCGCTCCGCGAGGCGCCGGTCAAGCTCAACGGCCACCACTGCGCCGGCGCGGTGCGCCAGTTCCCAGGTGAGCACTCCCAGGCCCGGGCCAATCTCCACCACCGTATCGGTGCGAGCCAGTTCTGCTGCAGCCACGATCGTCGCCAGTGCGTCGCCGTCCACCAGGAAGTTCTGCCCCATGCCGCGCGTGGGGCGCAACTCCAGCGCGCGCAATGCCGCCCGTACGCGCGCTGGAGAGAGATACGGGTTGTCCCCGGCTATCTGAGCGGCACGATCACTTTCCATACGGTGCCTTTGCCCGGTTCGGAGGAGACCTCCGCAACGCCGCCCATCAGTGATGCACGTTCTTCAATATTCATCAGGCCGAACGAGCCGCGCTTCTCATAACTGGCACGCACCTTTTGCAGGTCAAAACCGCGCCCGTCATCCTCGACAATCGTTTCAAGCGTGGTCGGCGTCTGTCGCAGGCGAACCCAGATATGCTTTGCCCTGGCGTGCTTCAGCGCATTATTGATTGCCTCCTGGATGATATTGAACAATGTGCCTTCCACCTTGGTGTCAAGCTGCGCGGTGATGCCCTCGGCTTCCAGAATGATATCCGTCGCATTGCCCTGGAAACGTTCGAGGTATTGCTGCAGCGTCACATCGAGCCCTTGCGTTTCGAGGGCGAGGGGGCGCAACTCAAACAACATGGTGCGCACCTCATGGGTTGTACGCTTCGCAAGCTGGCCAAGTTTATCGAGTTCCGGCAGCACGCGGCCAGGATCGCGTTCGAGGAGACGTTTGATGAACTCGACATTCATGGTGATCGCCGCGAGCGCCTGCGCCGGCCCGTCGTGCAGGTCACGCGCCAGCTGATGGCGCACCTCTTCTTCTTTTGAGAGCAGCTTGGTGCGTTCCTGTTGCAGGTCGAAGATGAGTTGCGCATTCTGCAGCGCCACAAGCGCATAACTGGCCAGAGCCGCCAGTTTGCCCACGTCCTCATTGCCAAACGCGCCGCTCTGTTCGCTGGCGAACAGCATGACACCGTATGTATTCAGACCGGAACGCAACGGGAGCAGGCACGCTGTCTGGCATCGCTGCAATGAGGTAAGCTCCGCGAGCTCAGGTTCGCGGTGAACATCATTGATTCGCATAGGATCAGGCGACCGCAATGCCTGCCCCAGCGCTCCGCGCGAGATGCTGATGGTTTTCGTGCGGTCAACCTCATCCAGGCCGCGCGATGCGGCAACGAACAACTCATCGGGATGGCCGGTCGAGAGCAGCACGATACCGCAGGTGTACGGTGCCAGCTTCTGGCTCTCGGCCAGCGCCACTTCAAGCACATTCTGGTAATTATGGGTGGTTGCCAGCGTGTAGGCCACTTCGTACAGCCCACGCGTCTGGTCGCGGTAGGCGTTCGCCTCGCGCAGCGCCTGGTTGGCCTTCTCTTCAGCCAGCGCCACACTCAACCGGTTGCTCGCGCTCCAACGTTCCGCCAGGCCGCCGGTGATCCAGGGAATGAACACCAGCACAATCGCGCGGAGCAGCAAGCCGACATAGCCAAGCGGATCGTCCGGGATCGAGCCATTATCGGGCCCGATGCGTGCAACCAGGTAGGCAGCCATGTACGCGATGGCCGTCATCAGGCCGGTGAGCAGGCTGGCGGAAGAGTGTAATCGAAAAGCAGCATTGACCAGCGGCAATAGAAAGAGCGGATAGAGCACATCGCGCGGGTCAGGGTTCAGCAATGTCAACAGAATGAACACCAGCAGATCGACGGCGAAACTGAAGCGCAGCAATGGCACGAGCCGCGGGATGAACAGGGCAATCGTTGCCAGGACGGCAAACGCCAGGTACCCCCAGATAACCAGCGTGATCGGGTTTTGCGAAGCAGCCGACGGCCAGAGCGGCTCGCCTGAGATAAGCTGGCTGAGGCCGAGCAGGAGCGCCAGTACTCCCCAGCGCGAAAGGTTATAGAATCGATCCCCGCCAAGCATCTGGCGCTGTAAGTATGGCTTCAGGGACGAGACCTCAGGCTCCACTGCGTCCATAGATCCTCTGGGCGGGTCTCACAAGTGTGCCATACAAATGGCGGACGACCAGCGAACGGTGGGCCCGCTGGTCGTCCCGCGTCCTTGCGTGGCAAGTCGCAATACACCGTTGCATCAAAGTGTTTTGACCGTCGCAATCGAGGCGGCGACAATATCGGCGCTCTTCTTCACCAGCGCCATTTCCTCGTCATTCAGCGGCAACTCGATCACCTTTTCGACGCCGCCCGCGCCAAGCACGCATGGGACGCCGAAGTAGATGTCGTTCAGGCCATACTCTCCTTCGAGATAGCAGGAGCATGGCAGGACGCGCTTCTTATCACGCAGGATGGCCTCGACCATCTGGACCGTCGCCGCGCTCGGCGCATAGTAGGCGCTGCCGGTCTTCAACAGGTTGACAATCTCGCCGCCCCCCTTGCGCGCGCGATCGACAATCGCATCGAGGCGTTCTTTGCCGACGAACTCCGTAACCGGAATGCCGGCAATGGTCGTGAAGCGCGGCAGCGGCACCATTTCGTCTCCGTGACCACCCATCAGCATCGCCTGCACATCCTCTACCGACACACCCGCTTCCATGGCGATAAACGTCCGGTAGCGCGCCGTATCGAGCACGCCGGCCTGGCCCACGACTCGATTCTTCGGAAAGCCGCTGACCTGCCTGGCGACGTACGCCATCGTATCCAGTGGATTGTTCACCATCACGATGACCGCATCGGGCGAGAGCGGAGCAGCCTTTTCGATGCAATCGCGCGTAATACTGGCATTGACCTTGATCAGATCTTCGCGGCTCATCCCGGGTTTGCGCGGTGCGCCCGACGTCACCACGATCACGTCGGAACCGGCAGTATCGGCATAATCATTCGTGCCGGTGATCTTGACGTCGTACCCTTCAATCGGCCCGGCCTGCAGCAAGTCGAGACCTTTGCCCTGCGGCACCCCTTCGATGATGTCCACCATGACAATATCGCCCAGTTCTTTGGCTGCGATCCAGTGTGCAGCCGTTGACCCGACGAACCCTGCGCCGATGATGGTAATCCTGGGTCGCATGTTCCCTCCTCCGCTACTCGTCAATGATTATCCAATTCACCCTTCTCCGTGAGGCGCCGCATCCACCGGCGGAGGACATTCACCCCGCCACAGAAACGCCTGCGCGCTGCCGGAGTTTCGTAAGCGCAGCAGCCAGGTCGTCAGGCAGCGGCGAGACGAACTCGACAGAGGCGCCATTCGACGGCAATTCGAACCCTAACCGGTGTGCATGCAGGAACTGGCGCGTCAGGCCGAAGGTCGCCCGGGGGCGTTTCGGCCCATACAGTGGATCGCCGAGCACGGGCCGGTTCCGCGACGCGAAATGCACCCGGATCTGATGGGTGCGGCCAGTCTCCAGTTGCACCTCGACCAGCGTATATTCCCCCAGGGCTTCGAGCATTCGCCAGCGGGTACGCGCCGCCCTCCCGCCGGGCGTCACCGCCATGCGCAGCCGGTTCGTCGGATGGCGCCCGATTGGCGCGTCAATCACACCCTCCGGCTCTTTCATCGGCCCTTCGACCACCACAAGATAGATCTTCGTCATCGTGCGCGCCTGCTGTTGCGCCTGCAGCGCGCGTAGCGCCCGGTCGTTGCGCGCCACCACCAGCAACCCGGATGTATCGCGATCCAGCCGGTGGACGATACCGGGGCGCAGGCCGCCACCGATTGCCATCTCGGGGTAACGAGCCAGCAGCGCATTCACCAGTGTACCGCGTTCGTGGCCAGGGGCGGGATGAACGACCATACCGGCAGGTTTGTCGATCACGACGACGTCATCATCCTCGAAGACCAGGCGGAGCGGGAGTGGTTCTGCAATGAGGCCGACGGGTTGCGCCTCGGGCAGGCACACCGTCACCACATCGCCGATCCGCACAGGGGTAGCCGGGCGTGCATTGCGGTCGTTGACGCGGATATGCGCAGATTCGATGAGCTGGCGAGCGTACGTGCGCGAGAGGTCGGCCACTTTGCCGGAAGCGTACCGATCCAGGCGTTCGCCTTCATCGGCGGGCTCAACGACCAGTCGAAGCAACTCGGCACTCACGAAGATCTCCGCTGGAGAGACAACGGGCGAACACCACACCAGGCCAGCTTCCCGGAACCATGTTGCCGCCGCGTGGTGATGCCGCGCAACCGGAGAAGACGATCACGATCGACGGCCTCGCGGATCCTGGTTGAGCAGATCGCCCAGGAGCGCATCATCGGAAGGCGCATTCCCCTCCTGGCCATCACCTGCAAGCAGGAGAAACAGGGCCAGCATGGCGACGCCTACGGTAATCGCGCTATCAGCGACGTTAAAAATGCCGGGGAACCAGCTGACATGCACAAAGTCAATCACAAAGCCAAACCGCAACCGATCGATAATGTTGCCGATTGCGCCGCCGACGATCATTCCCAGGCACAGCTGAATCAGCGGGCGGCGCGTCGGCAGGTGGTAGCGATAGAAATACATCGCGCCGAGACTGATAATGATCGAGGTGACCGTGAAGAAATGCGGAAAGCCAGCATCAAACATCCCGAAGGCAATGCCGGTATTGTGGATCAAGGTGAAGCTCAGCCAGCCGTCAATGAGCGGCAATGTCGCGCCCTCGACGGGGCCAAGACGTTCCCAGATCCAGGCTTTGGTCACCTGATCGAAGCCAAGGATCACTGCGGCGATCACCGCCGGGCCGAACCAGTAGCGCCGCAACTCATCCTGGATCGATGTTATTGATCTCTGCAAAACAACCAGTCGCTTTCGTTGCCGGCAGCGCCGCAAGGCCGCCCCATCAGTATCGCTCTATGGTTCGCGCAGCATCACTCGCTACCAGCGCCGTGTGCGCTCACGCGCCGACTGGCAGCTGATACAGAGCGTGGCATAGGGCAGCGCCTCAAGACGTTCGGCGGCGATCGCCCCGCCGCAACTGGCACAGATGCCGTAGGTGCCCTCATCAATACGGTGCAATGCAGCATTGACCTGTTCCAGCAGATCGCGCGCATTGCTCCGCAACGCCAGGTCACGCTCACGCGCAAGCGTCTCTGCCATCTCTTCGGCCACCACATTGCCGATCCCGGCGCTCTCCTCCCGATCGGCATGCTCTCGGTCAAGCGCGGCGATCTCGGCGAGCAACGCGTCGCGCTCAGCTTCGAGCCGCTCCCGTTGTGCTGCGAAGAATGTCGTCGGTGTCATCCTCGCCGCTCCTTTCCCGACCACAACAACACAGGTTCGACAGCGCCTCTGCCATCGCACCTGCCGGTACGTCACACAGGAGACGCGTACCAGCCCGCCAGGGTGGCGCATCTCCCCTTCCTCTCCCGCTATTATACCACGCACGACGGTATAGCAGCGTTATGCTGTATCCACCGAGCGATAACCACCGATCCCGCCCGGGGCAAACGTCTCGCCAAGGCTGTGGAGCAGCGCCGCAACGACAATCAACTCATCGCGCAGCACTTCGCGTAACGCTTCGGGGTTGCGGGCGCTCCACAGGTCGCTCAGATCGGTGACGTTCGTTCCGACGATCTGCAGGTAAGCCAGCGAAGGCTTCTCCTCCATCCGATAGCCGCGCCGCACCTCGACGGCGATATAGTCCGATGGCGCAGGCACATCCGGTGCCACGCGCCGCAACGCCGCGCGCACTGCTCCATTGAATGCCCGGAGCAACTCGACGTCACTGCGATCGAATGAACGCACATCGACGGTATAGGTCCATGCCAGTTCCAGCGGGCCGGGTGCGATCTCGCGCCCTTCGGCATGCAGCTGGTGGGTCGGCGTCCAGACGAGGTTCAATTCAACCCATGGCGGGGACCAGCCATCAGTCAGCGGCTCCGGGTGCTCAGGGAACAACTCGGCGCGATAGGTGCGATCGAGCGTCTCCGGCTGGATGCTTTCGACCACCGCATGATCGTGGAGACCGGCCATCAGCCAGGCGTCTTCCAGCCCCGCTGCAAGTTCTTCATAGTTTATCAACGACATCCCTCGCAGTGCGTTACAGGTAGTCCGGTATTGTACCGCCAAGCGCCCCGCTGTACAAGCGTCACCACTGGTGTGGGTACGGCGCCTTCCCATGTAATCCGCTGCCGTGTTACAATATGACACAAAGGAGAGATTGAGTGTCAATGCAGGAGGAGAGCGCAAATGGATCACGAAACCAGCCGGCGCCGCCGCCGGGTAACGTATATCTGGAAACCTGAAATGATTCGCGCCCTGCGCGAACATATGGATATGACCCAGCGCGAACTGGCCGATATGCTGGAGGTACGCCAGCAGACCATCAGCGAATGGGAAACCGGCCTGCATATCCCGCACCGTTCGACGCAGAAGACGCTGAGTATGGTCGCTGAACGCGCAGGATTCACGTACACCGCCGAGGAGATGGCCGAGGGCGATGGTGTGCAGCATAACGATGGGGCAGGCGAGGCGTGCGACGACGATCCGCCATCATCCGACCAGAGCGCTTGACGTCCACACGATTTCGTGTTATCATTCTGATAAGAGACAGGGCGCAGCAGTTGCGCCCTTCTTTGTCAGCCTGAATACACGATTACGTGTGGAATGTATCATGCCGCGTCGTCTTCACCTCCCCTGTACCGAGCTGCGCCAGCTATACGAGGCCGGCATGGGCACGGTCGCGCTGGCGCGCCGCTACCGCTGCAGCCCGGCAACCGTGGCGCGTCAGCTTCGACGGTGCGGCGTCGCCTTGCGTACCGGGCGCTTCGAAGATCGCATATGCGACGAGGCAATCCTGCGCCGGCTCTACCTCGACGAACGGCGATCGATCACACAGATTGCCGCCCTGCTCAATGTATCGGCCAGTACGGTGGGCAACTGGCGGCGACGCCTCGGCATCCCGCGGCGCGGGCGCGCGCCGTAAGGCTGCGCCGTATCACCTTTCTCTCATTTTCGAGGGCTGCTGCAAGGTCAATAGAAGCTGCGCACCATTCATGCGGGTGGCGCAACGGCGTACACTGAGAGTGTACACGAGCGGCAGGCATGCGCCATAGAAGGGCCGCTCACGAGAGGAGACGACGATGAAACGCTTCGTCATACTGCTTACGCTCCTGCTGGCAACCGCCGGGGTCGTTGCCGCCGCCCCGGTTGGCGCCGCCGAGCGCCAGCGCTGTTTCCCGGAGACGGGGTATTGCGTCTCCGGCGCGATCTTGCGGTACTGGGAGAAAAATGGCGGCCTGCCGGTCTTCGGCTATCCTATCAGCGAGATGCGCGTTGAAACCGTTGAAAACTGGAGCGGGCCGGTCCAGTGGTTCGAACGCGACCGGCTCGAGGATCATGGGTCGGTTGGCGTGCTGGCAGGGCGGCTCGGCGCCCAGATCCTCGATTACCAGGGGCGCTCGTGGCAATCGTTGCCGCGCCCGGCGTCGATCCCGGCCGGTTGCCGGTTCTTCAAGGAGACCGGGCATACGTTGTGCGGTACGTTTCAGCAGTACTGGGTGCGCAATGGCGGGTTGATGCGCTTCGGCTACCCGATCAGTGAACCGATGACCGAGACGCTGGCCAGCGGTGACACGATCTGGACGGGTACGGTGCAGTACTTCGAGCGTCGCCGGATGGAGTTGCATCCGGAGCTGGCCGGCACGCGGTACGAGGTCCTGCTGGGCCTGCTCGGACGCGATATCTATGAGACGATGAGTGGGCGCTGCGCTATGCCGGCGCCGTTTCTCGGCCCCACAACGCGCGCCTACCCCGATCTGCTTGGCTGCCCGGCACCGTCCCCGCAAATTGCGGTTCCGGCAGCGTCGCAACGCTTTGAGCGTGGCGCGATGTACTGGGTGTCCAGCAGGTATGACCGATCTGGTGACATCTGGGTCGTGTTCTACGATAATAGCCGCGCGTCGCTGGTATGGCAGTTGTATGCCGACTACTGGCGCGAAGGGGATCCGGTGAGTGGCGGCGAGCAACCGCCCCAGGGCCTGGTTGAGCCGATCCGCGGCTTTGGTAAACTGTGGCGCGAGAATCAGCAGTTGCGCGAGACGCTTGGCTGGGCCGTCGAACCGGAGCGCGCCGATACGGCGACGGTGCAGTACTTCCAGGGCGGCGCATGGGCAGTGTATCGCGCTGGTGTCGACCGGATCTACATTATGCGGCCTGATAACCGCGCTGAGGATATTCAACGCATCCGGTAAGGGTTGAGATCAGGGACTCGAAGGGGCGTGGTTTGTCGCGCCCCTTCTGAGTCGCTGCGGTCTGTTCAGGCCCACGGCGGCTTTCGCCGCGCTTTGAATGCCGCAATCCCCTCTCGTGCTTCATCCCCCGCCCGCACCCGCGCCAGCATCTCGACGGCAAACCGTCGCGCTGCATCTCGCTCGCTGTCCCATACGACATCAACCATCCGCTTGGCGATTGTCACCGCCTCTGGCGCACTCGTCAGGCAGCGTTGCGCCAGTTCCGCCACCATCGCGTCAAGCTCTTCTTGCGGCGCCACTCCGTGAACCAGGCCAATATCGAACGCGCGCTCGGCGCTGAAGCGCTCGCCGGAGACGAATAATGCGCGTGCCTGGCTCACACCAATCTTCGGCACGACATATTGCGCGATGACGGCCGGCACCAGCCCGATCTTCACCTCGCCAAATCCGAAACGCGCTGTTTCGACGGCGATTGCCAGATCGCAACACGCAACCAGGCCTGATCCGCCACCGATGGCCGCACCGTTGATCCGGCCAATAACGACTTTGGGGCAGGTCCATACCGCTTCAAACATTGCAGCCAGCGCAGCAGCGTCAGCGAGGTTCTGCGCCTGCGTCCAGGTCATCGCGTCCTGCATCCAGCGCATGTCGCCGCCGGCGCAGAACGACTCGCCTGCTCCGGTCAACACGACGATTCGTACCGCCGCATCGCCGGCAAGATCCTCAAAAGCCGTGCGTAATGCGTCGATCATGGCCGCATCGAATGCGTTATGTACATCCAGGCGGTTCAGCGTGACCGTTGCAACCGGCCCGCGCCGGTCTACACGTATGCTCATCGCGATTGCTCCTCGCCACGCAGGTAGCGCAATAGTTCGCGCCGGCGCTCCAGCCGCTGCTGGCTCTCAGGATCGCCACCTTGCAGTACATCATCGAGCGTCCGCTGCGCTTCCGCATGAGAGAGCAGTTCACGATGCGTCTGAAACGCCGCGAGGGCTGCTGCGTCATCCTCCGCGTTGAGGAACGCGAACACCGCCCTCGCCTGGGGCGACTCGATCCAGCTCTCGCGCTGTGCGCGTAGTTGCGCCAGGCCGACGAGCCGCTGGCGCAAGCTGCTGGCAGCATCGCGCTCACCGGCATCAAAGAGCTGCTGCGCCAGTTGATCGATCATTTCAACGAACGACCCGGTCACTACCCAGGGCCAGCGATCGACAAGATTGCGGAGATCTTCCATATCGCGTGCCGCCGCCAGGGCCTCGAGTGCCGCAGGCACATCCTGTTCCGCGCCACGCTGAATCTCCGACAGCCACTGGAGGCGTTCACGCAGCACTGCCGCAGTCTGGCCCGTAGCCTCTGCCAGAGCCGCCTGCGCCGCGACAAGGAACGTGTCGTCGATGATGAGCGGCAGGCGTCTGGCAAGCGCCGCGAGGCTCGGACGATCAGGTACGGCAATCACTTCTGCAAGCGCGGCCTGAACCGCATCCGCGTGCAAGGCGTCGTCTCGGTGCATAGATTTGCCCTTCTCCAGAGGCGCGCAGCAACCGTGATCTGCGAACACGCCGCCGTTTCTGCGCGCCGCGCCCCCCATCGGGGCGCAAGGTTGCTGCACGTTGCCATAATGTGAACACAGGTGATAGATGCAGCCGCATGGGTGGATGTTGTCAACAGGCGCAGCATCACATCCGAAAGACGCCGAACTGTGTGGGCGCAATCGGCGCGTTGGCGGCAGCGGCGAGCCCCAGCGCCAGCACCGTGCGCGTGTCGGCGGGATCAATCACGCCATCGTCCCACAGACGCGCACTGGCGTAGTACGGGCTGCCCTCGCGCTCATATGTTGCCAGAATAGGCGCCGTAAATGCTTCACGCTCGGCATGATCGAGATCGGCGCCACGTGCCCGTAGTGCATCGAGCCGCACCGTCAGCAACACGCTGGCCGCCTGTTGCCCGCCCATCACCGATATGCGCGCATTTGGCCACATCCAGAGCTGGCGCGGCGCATAGGCGCGACCGCACATGGCATAATTGCCGGCGCCGAACGAGCCGCCAATGACAACCGTGAACTTCGGTACCTGAGCGTTGGCGACGGCGGTCACCATCTTTGCGCCATCCTTGGCGATTCCGAGTTGTTCATACTCTTTACCAACCATGAAACCGGTAATATTCTGCAGAAAGACCAGCGGCACACCACGCGCACAGCACAATTCGATAAAATGCGCGCCTTTGAGCGCGCTCTGCGAGAAGAGGACGCCATTGTTGGCGATGATACCGACCGGCGCGCCGGCAATATGGGCGAAGCCGCACACCAGCGTCTCGCCGTACGCCGACTTGAACTCGTGCAGGCGGCTGCCGTCAACAATCCGGGCAATCACTTCGCGCACATCGTAACTGGTGCGTGTATCGCGCGGGATGATCCCATACAGCTCGCGTGGATCATAGTGTGGCGCTTCCGGTTCGCGCCACTCCCACGGCGCGGCGCGGCGCGGGCCCAGATGCGCGACGATCGAGCGAACGATCGCCAGCGCATGCATGTCATCCTCGGCCAGGTGATCGGCGACGCCCGAGAGCCGGGTATGCACCAGTGCGCCACCCAGTTCTTCGGCGGTGACCTCTTCACCGGTTGCGGCTTTCACCAGCGGCGGCCCGCCGAGAAAGATCGTACCGTTCCCGCGAACGATCACCACTTCGTCGCTCATTGCCGGCACATACGCGCCGCCAGCAGTGCACGATCCCATAACCGCCGCAATCTGCGCAATCCCCTGAGCCGACATGCGCGCCTGGTTGTAGAAGATCCGCCCGAAGTGATCGCGATCGGGGAAGACGTCGGCCTGGAGCGGCAGAAATGCGCCACCGCTGTCAACCAGATAGATGCATGGCAGATAATTCTGCTCCGCAATCTCCTGAGCGCGCAGGTGTTTCTTCACGGTCAGTGGATAGTAGGTTCCGCCCTTGACCGTTGCATCGTTGGCGACAATCATCACCTCGCGCGCGGCGACGCGCCCGATACCGGTGATGATACCGGCGGCGGGAACCGGCTCGCCATAGACGCCGTACGCCGCCAGTGGTGCGATTTCGAGGAAGGGGGTTGCCGGGTCGAGCAGGCGCTCGATCCGTTCACGCGGCAATAGTTTGCCGCGCGCCCCCGGG
>JACAEQ010000075.1 GCA_013388755.1 Chloroflexota bacterium | reverse complement strand
GGGCGGGGTAACCCCGCCCCTACGCCCACCCCGGCGTCGGTGATCACGATGATGCCATGCATATGGTTGGGCATCACAACAAACGCATCGGTATCAACGTTGGGGAAATGGCGCGGGATGTCTTCCCACCAACGCACCACGCACGCCCCCGATTCGTTCAACCGCATCTCACCGTCGACGATCTCGCCAAATAGACATTCCCGATTCTGGGTCACGATGGTGACAAAATACGCCCCCGCCTGGGTGTAATCGTATCCTTTCAGGCGAATGGAACGGCGGTGGTGGCGATTGGGGTCGTATGTCATACCCTCCTCTCATTCAAAAACCGTTCTGTATCCTTCATCCGCAGCGCGCCGCAGATGAGCTTTGGCAGCAGCGCGTCGCGCAGCCGTAGTCCACGTAGCGTTATTCTTCGTCAAATCATCACGTGAATTTGAGACATATTATCAGGCGTTTCGCCGCCCAATTACAATTGCCTGGCTGCATCCAGCGCCTCGGCCACATCACCCAGGCGCGCGAACGTTACGTTACCGGCAGCGCGGCAATGGGCGATAAAGCGTTCCAGCATTGCGATACGGTGGCCGCGACCAATCACCTGCGGATGCATCGTCGCTGTCAGGATGCCATCGTTCACATGGGTATGCATCCAGTCGAACTCGCCGGTCCAGATCTCCAGCACTTTTCCGGGTGCCGATGTGCCGTTGCGGTATGGGTTGAAGTTGAACTGGAAATGAACCCAGTCGTCGAATTCAAAGGAGATCGGCAACTCCCACAGGCGCGCGTCGCGCCCCGGCACGAGCGGTTCATACCGCGTCACCCGGTCACCGATCCGTGGCCGGTAGGGCCGGAAATCATCAGCCATCAGGCTCGAGTCGTAGCGGAACCCATATTCCTCCAGAAGCGCCAGCGTCCGCGACGACATGTCGGCTGAGGGAGAGCGGTAGCCGGCAGGCGTCACGCCAAGCCGCGCCAGCGCCGCCAGCGCCCGCTCCATATCGTGCCGTTCCTCGTCCGGCGTCTGCTCACTCGGATCCACGTGCGCATAGGAGTGATGCGCCACCTCGTGACCATCCGCAAGAATCGCCTCGACCTGCGCCGGGAACGAGTCGACCGTATGGCCGGGGATGAAGAACGTCGCCTGGATGGCGCTGGCGCGAAGCAGCTCCAGCACCCGTGGTATGCCGACGCGCGCACCATATTCGCCGCGCGCCAGCATGGCCGGCGTCGTGTTCGGATAGCTGAACCAGACGGAGAACGCATCAAAATCGAAGGTCAGGCAGATCGTGCTGCGTGGCATGCAGAACTCCTTCAACCTTCATCCTCGAGCACCAGATCGCCGCTGCGCCCGCCGCTCTTACGCACCAGCCGGATATGCTCGATCCGCATCTCACGATCAATCGCCTTGCACATATCATAGATCGTCAGCGCCGCGACGCTGACCGCCGTCAGCGCCTCCATCTCGA
Organism: Chloroflexota bacterium; assembly: GCA_013388755.1. Classification (GTDB taxonomy): domain Bacteria; phylum Chloroflexota; class Chloroflexia; order Chloroflexales; family Roseiflexaceae; genus JACAEQ01. Next base: position 22,184 of record JACAEQ010000075.1, on the reverse strand, counting down.
CCCCGGTCTTACCGACGGTGCGCACCGTCGCCTCGAGCTGCACGCTGGAACGGGCCACATCGAGCCGGGCATCAACGGCCACATGGGTGAGCACAAGTGGATGGCAGAGGGGTATCAGATCGGGGGTGCGCTTGGCGGCCATGATGCCGGCGATGCGTGCTGCCGCCAGGACATCGCCTTTCGGCATGTCGCCTGCAGCGATCTGCTGTACCGTTTCCGGCCGCATGCGCACTTCGCCACGCGCCACGGCCTCACGCCGGGTTTCATCCTTGGCGCCCACATCAACCATGCGCGCATGGCCCGACTCGTTCAGGTGGGTGAGTTCATTCATAGGCGTAGCAGATACAATACAAAAAGCCGCTCTCACGAGCGGCTTTTTTATGGAGCGGGAGACGGGATTCGAACCCGCGACCTACACCTTGGCAAGGTGTCGCTCTACCAACTGAGCCACTCCCGCACCAGCAGTGACGATTATAGCATGGCCCCTCACGAAATGCAAATCTTCATGCAGCCTGAGCGGCGCACCAGGGCTACAACATGCTCTGCCCGCTCCGCGCCGCCAGGCCGCGCGACGGCGAACCTGACGCGGCCGGGCCAGTCCGCGAGCGCAGCACCACGACCGAGCGCGCGCTCACAACATAGTATCCCACCATAACCGGCGTCTCATCGCCGACATCATAGATATCGTCGGGCCCCGGCTGTGCCGTGTCAATGACGCGCAACCACGTACCCGGCGCGCCTTCCTGGATCGTGAAGACCAGGTCCTTCCAGTAGCCGTTGATCATCACATACAGGTCACAGTCGCTGACCGCCACCCCGCGCAGGCAGTACGCCACGGCGCGCGACTCGTACGACGTATCGGGTGGTCCGTTCACACCGTACCAGTGCACATCCTCACGCCAGAAACGGCTGCGGTGAATCGACGGGTGCGCCTTGCGAAACGCAATCAGCAGCTTCACAAAGCGGAACATATCCCGGTTACGCTCCAGCAGATCCCAATCCAGCCAGGTAATCTCATTATCCTGATTGTACGGGTTGTTGTTGCCGCGCTGCGTGTTGAGAAACTCATCACCGGCACAGAACATCGGTGTGCCATTGGCGAGCATCAACAGAGTAAATAGATTTCGCGCCTGGCGACGACGCAACACCAGCACGTCCTCCGGCACACCTTCGTCTCCTTCCCAGCCGCAGTTCCAGCTAAAGTTCTGGTCGGTGCCGTCGCTATTCTGATGACCATTGGCCAGGTTATGCTTCCGGTTGTACGAAACAAGATCATACAGGCAGAACCCATCGTGCGCCGTAACGAAGTTGACACTCTGCGCCGGCCGGTAGGCATCCGCCAGTGTATCGGGGAACAGGTCGTCGCTGCCATACAGGCGGCACATCAGATCACCCACCTTGCCCGGGTCGCCTTTAACGAAGGAGCGCACATCATCGCGGAACTTACCGTTCCACTGGCGCCAGGTCATGCCGGGGAAGACACGGCCAAGCAGATAGGCACTGATATCCCAGGCCTCCGCCACCAGACGCACACCATGGCGTTGCCCCAGCATACTGATCTCGTGAATGAGCGCCGGATCTTGATGGTTGATCGCGCCATCCTCGTCGCGGGTCAGAATCGAGGCCAGATCAAAGCGGAAGCCATCAACATGCATCGAGTGGATCCAGGTGTTGAGACTCTCGACAATCAGCGTGCGCACCGCAGGATCGGCACAACGCAGTGTATTGCCGCAGCCGCTGGCATTGAGATACTGGCGTCGGTCGGCTGTAAGCAGATAGTAGCTACGATTGTCAATGCCCCGGTAGCAGTAGGTAGGACCACGGTCATCGCCTTCGCTCGTATGGTTGTACACCACATCGATCCACACTTCGATGCCGGCGGCGTGCATCGCGCGCACGAGCTCGCGGAATTCCGCGTGCGAGTCGTTGACGGCATACCCATTGTGCGGGGCAAAAAAGTTGAGCGTCATGTAGCCCCAGTAGTTACCCTCCTGGGGATCAAACTGGTGTACCGGCAACAACTCAACGGCAGTAATGCCCAGTTCGAGCAGATACGGGATCTTGCGTATCAGGCCGATAAAGGTGCCACGCTCCATGGGCGCGACGCCTGAATTCGCCCGCGCGGTAAAGCCGCGCACGTGAAGCTCATACACGATGAGATCATGGGTGTGATGCGGGCGTGGGTCCTCGTCCCACTCGAAGCGCTCAACACGCTGCGGCAGCACACCAAGCGGTGCGCGGCCATCATTCGGGCCGGGGCGCATTGCCGCCTCACGACTGTAATTCAGCGGAAAGAAAACCTCCGGCGCATACGGATCGAGCACAATCTTGGTCGGGTCGAAACGCTGGCCCTCCTCCGGAGCACGCGGACCATCAACACGGTAGGCATAATACCGGCCACCGGGAATGGCGGTTGCCGGCACCCAGCAATGCCAGACATGCTGGGTCTTGTGTCGCCGCGGGTCGAGATAATGGCGATAGATCGGCGTGACCACATCATCGGCGCTGTAGATCAGCAACGTGACACTGGTTGCATGGCGCGAGAACAGCGCGAAGTTATACCCCTCCGCCAGAGGCACCCACGTTGCGCCGAAGGGTGCAGGTGCCCCTTCCGTACGCTCCCACGCAGTGAGCTGGCGCGACGATGACGGTTTTCTGGTGAGCATAAGCTATGATTGTGATACTACGGCGTCAGACACACGCAGCTCACGTTACTGCGCCCAGGGCATGGGCGCTGGCGGCTCGAATGACGAGGTCACGGCTACCGGGCCGCCCTGCCGCAGCGAACCATGTATCGCTTCACAGATTTCAACGACGTGTGCTGCCTGTGCCCCTGTCGCTCGCTGGGGACGATTCATGGCGATGGCATCGGCCATCTCAACCACCGCACGCCCCCACTCGGTCGCCGTCGAACAATCGCCAACCTGCAGGCGATACCCTTCGCGCACCAGCGCAACCGGCTCATAGCGACCACCATATGGCGCGATCTCCACAACATCATCGAAGTTCTGAAAGCTGCCCAGGTACAGCGATGCCACGTCACCATGAAACTCGAGGCCACGCTGCTTGCTGTGGTGCCCGACATAGAAGCTGGTCGTCAGGCGAACGACCGTGCCATTCGCCAGTTCCACCGCCGCCACCACCCGGTCGGGTGTCGTGATATGAAACGGCAGACCCTCCTTCGTCACCCGATCGGGGGACACGACCGTACCATAGGCGCTGACACGTCGCGCCGGGCCGAAGAAGGTCGTCACCAGCGTTAGCGGGTAGACGCCGACGTCGAAGAGCGCACCGACTTCATAGAATGGGCCAGGATTGGGATGCCAGCTCTCAATGCGCCCCCAGTTCACCTCGGCATACACCACGCGCACGACGCCAGGCGCCCCCTCACGGATGTATTTCCAGGCGGTCTGCTGTGCCTCGCCCATGAACGTAATCGGCGCGCAACTCAGGCGTAACCCCTTTGCTTCCGCCAGGTCCACAAGCGCCTTCGCTTCGGCGTAGGTCGTCGCAAGCGGCTTTTCGCTATGCACATGTTTGCCGGCATGGAGGCATGTTGTGATCACTTCGGGATGGGCGTGGTGGATGGCCAGGTTGATTACCACATCAACCCGTTCATCCGCCAGCAGATCATCGAGGGTAGGGTAAGCAATACCGCCATACTCAGCGACAAACGCGCGCGCGCGCGCCGGGTCGATGTCGGCTGCACCGAGCAGATGGATGTGACCATACGGCTGGAATGTGGCAGCATACGGGCCGGCGATATTGCCGCAACCAACAATTGCGACGTTGAGATCATGGGACGACATGGTGACTCTCCTGCAGCGGCCTGGCGGCGATATGGCGCTCCATTATAGCGCCGACTGGCAATTCGTGTACCGGCGCGGTAGCATATTCCTGGCGCCAGTACGTTCCAGATGAGCCCGGATCTGGCTCGCGTCAGGCGCTTGAACAGGCGGATCAGGACGCGAAATAGGACACAAAAACAAAACGCGGCTTGCGCCGCGCTTTGACATTCTTGATGAGAATGTGGTGCCAGGGACCGGGAACGATCCGGTGACCTCGTGTTTTTCAGACACGCGCTCTACCAACTGAGCTACCCTGGCACGGAGAACCTGACCTGGCGCCGGTGCACAGCACTTCGGTGCACGCTCCCCTGGTGGGCGATGACGGACTCGAACCGCCGACACCCTCGGTGTAAGCGAGGTGCTCTACCAGCTGAGCTAATCGCCCGTGGTGCCGAGGAAGGGACTTGAACCCTTATGAACATTACTGTTCACTAGGCCCTCAACCTAGCGCGTCTGCCAATTCCGCCACCTCGGCTTGCGCATGGCATTATAGCCGCGTTAATCACCGTTGTCAACCATTCCAATCGGGCTGCATCCTCACGATGCGTTCGTGCGTCATACCCATGCGTTGGGATCAAGATCGTCAAAACCGTGTAAGTTCTGTAACCATTCTGTAAGTATCACATGACAATGATCGCAGATATGCCGTGCTATACTCCTACATGGCATAATACGTGTCGGTGTATCAGTATCTGCTCCACAGTACCGAGCAGGACAGCGCTATGTTTGATCAGCATACCTGGCAGCAACGGATCGCTGAACAACTGAGCGGTTTTGCCCGCGATCCGCGCCAGGAGGTGCAACTTGCCGGCGCTCATGGTCTGTTGCCGTACCTCGTGATTCGCACTCTCGAACCATTCCTCGAAGCATTTCATGCCACCCCGGTTGAGGCGGTTGTGACGCTGGCGACGCTGGCGCGCGGTCCAGGCGCCGATTTCCTGGTTCAGCAAGCCATGCGCCGGCGCTACATGGTCATCGCCGACATCGAGCGCGACCTGCGCAACAACGCTGATCTGCGCGTGACCGTGGAACACCTGCTGGTGGAACTGCAGACGATCCATCTGGCCCTGAGGCACCTCAATACGCGCCGCAGCGAGTGGTTGCGCGCAACACTTGAACGTGAGATCAATGCCTATACGGGGGCGTTTGCTCGTCTACGCAGCGTGGTGCGCGACTCCGACGGGCATGAGCGCGCCGATGCCCTGCGCCGTCTGCGTGCCCGTAATGGCCGCTACACTGCCGATGATCTCCTCCTGATCGATGCAGCGCTGGTCGATAACGCCGCGCGTGTGCGAGCAGGCGCCGCACGCCTGCTCGGCATCAGCGCCGATGCACCACCTGCTCCGCTGGTGGCACGATTGCTCCAGGTTGCGCTGCGCGACTCTGATGCCGAGACGCGTTTTGCCGCGGCACGCGCGCTTGGTCTGCTGCGCGAGCGGGTTGTGACGCACGAGTTGCTGGAGCAGGTCGAGGGTCACCTGTTCCATGACGACAGTTTCTACCGCTCTGCGGCTGCACTGGTTCTCGGGCAACTTGGCGAACGCGCCGGCTCGGCGAGCATCGTTGCCAGCCTGAGCAGCATGTTGAATGACCTCGATCCGTATGCGCGTGAAGCGGCGGCGCGTGCCCTCGGGCGCATCGGCTACCCCGCAGCCGTGCCGGAGGTTATGGAGGCGCTCACTCGCGCGGCGCAGGACGGCGACGTCCAGGTGCATGAAGCCGCGCTCGACTCGCTTGCCATCCTGCGCCAGGTGCCCGAACCGACGGTGCGCGCAGCCGCATGACCGGCCGTTCCCTCGCACTTCCTGTCGCCTCCCCACCGGTGACGAAGGAGTACCCACTCACCATCGGCAGCACAGGACTCCAGTCGTGTGGTGGTGCCGGCACCGCTTCCGGTGTATACTGCGGCGATCACCCGCACAACACGCAACCTGCCCGTCAGGCAACCTTTCGGCCCGGCGATCATGCAACAATGCGCGCCAGGTTCGCGTACCATCAGCAGAGTATTGAGCGCCTATCCGAAAACCAGATGGTCCATGTCATGGCGAGCGCGAGCGAAGCAAGCTCCGCTCGCGCCGGTCGATTGCTTCAGCCATGCTGTGCTCGCTGCACGCGGTCGCTGGCGCTCCTCGCAATGACCGCAGGCCCATGGGTTTTCGGATAGGTACTGAGCACCCGGGCACAACACCGGGCAAGGGGGAGCAGCATGATGAATGGCAATGGCTATCGCAGCAGTTCCGGTTCGGGCGGTTTCGGTATACCGCCCCTGTACCTGTATATTGGCATCGGTATCCTGGCGATCATCGCGGTGTCGCTGATCGGTGGCCTGCTCAGCGCCGGGGTGCAGGCCTATTTTGCCGTGGCCGCAGGCGCGCTGCTTGTCCTGGCCAATCTGCGCGATCTCCTGGGCGGACGAGCCGGAATGAACAGTGGCGCGGCGCTCATGAACACCCTGGTTGGCGCAGCGCTGATCTTTTTCTTCCTCGGCAGCGCGTTCGGCTGGATCTGGTACATTCCGGCATTGCTGTTGCTGATTGCGGCGATACCGCTCGGCCTGCGCCGCGCCGCAGTCTATACCGCCTACCTGGATGCAGCGCGGAGCATGGCGGTTGGCGTGCGCCGGGCCGTGAGCGGGCGCACACGCCTGCCATGACGATCATGCCGCGCCGGACAGCGAGAGACGTATCGCAGCGAGAAGCTCCGCCGTCTCAAATGGCTTTTCGACGCACCTGACCCCGGTCTGATCGAGAAACTCGCGCGTGCCGCGACTGGCCGTGTCGCCGCTGATGAACAGCAGCCGGTGTGCCAGTTGCGGCGCGCGCCGCCGCAACTCCTCATACAATTGTTCTCCGCTCATCGCGGGCATGCGAATATCGCTAATGATCAGGTCGTACTCGGAACGCCCGATGTGATCGAACGCCAGCAGGCTATCGTGGCACACATCAACCTCGAACCCCTGCTCGCCCAGCAACCGCGTCAGAAGCGCTGTGACGATCGGCTCGTCATCAATCACCAGAATGCGCCGCATCGGCGCTGGCCCGTCAGGCGGCAGCGGCTCTTCCATCGGATGGGCATCAAGCGTTCGCACCGGCAGCTCAACACTGAAACACGTTCCTTCACCGGGGCGACTCTGCACCCGAATGTCGCCATCATACTGCTTCACGATTCCATAACAGATCGACAGCCCGAGCCCGGTACCCTCGCCAATCGGTTTGGTGGTGAAGAACGGCTCAAACACGAGCGCAAGGTGGTCAGGTGCGATCCCCGGCCCGGTATCGGCCACCTCAAGCACCAGTCGTCGCCCGTGCCCCACACCGGTCATCGTGGTCGACACCGTAATCTGGCGCATGCCATTCCATCCTGCCAGCGCCTGCTGGGCATTGTTCAGCAGGTTGAGCAGCACCTGTTTGATTGCCGTCGCATCGGCAACGGTCGTCGGCAACCCTGGCGTGAGGCGCTCCTCGACGGTTATGCCGCCGGTGCGCATCTGGTAAGCTAACAGGCTCAATACCTGGCGAACCGCCATGTTCAGATCGACTTCCTCGAGATGCGCCTCGCGCTGGCGGGCAAATGTCAACAGGTTTTGTACGATCCGCCGCGCGCGGGTGGCGCCTTCCACAATGGGTGCCAGATCCTCCTGTAATTCAGCCGGCGCCGTCTGCTGGAGAATACTGGCAAAGCCGAGCACTGCTGTGAGGGGGTTGTTCAGTTCATGGGCCACTCCCGCGACCAGTTCACCAACTGCCGTCAGCCGTTCCGACTGAATGAGCCGCTGTTGCGCAATACGCAGATCGGCCAGCGCCTGTTCACGCGCCTGATGCAGGCGCGCATTCTGAATGGCGACTGCCAGGTGCTGGGCGAGATCGGCGAGAGTCGCAACCTCGATCGCGGGAAAGGCGCGCGCCTGCTGGCTGGCCAGAACGAGAATGCCAAGCGAACTTTGATCAGCCACGATCGGCACGACGACACACGATCGCGCACCATGCCGGGCCAGTCGCGTCTGCAATAACGCACCAGAGCCAGCGCCGGTGAGCTGGAGCATACGCGGCCACCCATCGTCGAGCGCCGCCAGCAGAGCGCGCAGATCGTCGTCGCTATACCACTGGTCATCTGGCGCTCCGGCAATGGTCTCAGGATACCGCGCCACAAGCTCGAGCCGGTGCTGAGCGTCGATCAGCGCAAGTTCGGCAAAACTGAGCGCCACGGCATCCCGCAGGTGATCGATCAGGAGGCCGAAGATCGTGCGCAAATCGTGGGTCGCCGTGATATCGCGTGCAATCTTGCCGACAAGCGCCAGGCGCCTGCTCTGCTCACGCGCCTGGCGATAGATCTCGGCATTACGCACAGCCAGCGCCGCATAGGCCGCGAACGACTGGGCACGCGCAGCGTCGGCCCGGGTGTAGCGGTGCGGCGTCTGGCTCTCGAGGGTGAGCACGCCGACAACCTCCCCCTGCGCGCGCAGCGGCATACCCACCCAGCCACGGGTCGCGCCAAACGGCACCTGCACCATGCCGGCTTCAGCCGTGTCACGAATGATAATTGGTTCAGACGCCGTTTCGACCTCGCGCAGCAGCGGTTCGCTGGAATCGAAGCGCCAGCGAATCCGTTCATCGCGATCGATCATGCCACGCCCGGCGGCGACATAATAGCCATCCTCATCGCGCAGCATGATCGTCGCGCTATCGTAAGCGACAACGTTGTGCAACTGAACGAGAATGAGATCAAGCAATTGATCGCGTTCCAGCGTCGAGATCAGTGCATGCGTGATCTGCCGGGTACTACTGGCCAGTTGTTGCTCCGGAGTTTCACCGGACTCGAAGCGCATGATCAGCAGGCGTGTCACGGCACCGCCAGGATCGCGCACCGGGTGAATGTTCCAGCGGCGCACCGCCTGCCCTCCCACCTGGGTCGCCGATTCTGCGCGATCCTCAGGCGTGATGCCGGCCACCGACAACCAGAGATCGCCGATGCCTTCCTCGATAAAGCGCGGAATGACCTCGGCGCAACGCCGCCCCACAAGGGTTGCCGACACCCGGATGCCGAAGCGGGCGCACGCGCGCGCGTTGATGGCCAGAATGCGAAACTCAGGCAATGACACCAGCAGGATGGCTGCCGGAGCATGGTCGAGGATATCGTACAGCAGGCCAGCGCTGTCGCGTTGGGGTGTTGGAGGATCATCCGGCTGCATTGGCTTCAGGGGTACATACGATACAGCATGCGCGGGAACGGGATCGTCTCGCGGATATGGTGCGTGCCGGCAATCCACGCCGTCGCACGCTCGATCCCCATGCCGAACCCGCTATGCGGCACACTGCCATAACGCCGCAGATCAAGATACCACTGGTAATCATCCAGGTTCAGCCCGTACGCACGGATGCGGCGCTCAAGCAGCGCTACGTCGTGGATGCGCTGTGAGCCACCAATAATCTCGCCATACCCTTCCGGTGCCAGCAGGTCGGCGCACAACGCAACGTCTGGTCGCTGCGGGTCGGGTTCCATGTAGAAGGCCTTGATCGCGCTCGGAAAACGTTCGACGAAGACCGGGCGGTCGAACCGTGAGGCGATCAGCGTCTCGTGAGGTGCGCCCAGGTCCTCGCCCCACGGCAGCGGGGTACACCCTTCGACCTCAGCGTGATGCCTGGCGATCAGATCCAGCGCGTCATCATACGTGATGCGCGGGAAGGGCGGCAGGCAGCGTTCAAGCGTCGCCGTATCCCGTTCGAGCGTCGCCAGGTCAGCGGCGCGGCGCTCCAGCACACGCTGCACGATGGCGCTGACGAACTGCTCCTGCAATACCAGGTTGTCCTCGTGGGTAGCGAATGCCATCTCCGGTTCAATCATCCAGAACTCGGTCAGGTGACGGCGCGTTTTGGACTTCTCTGCCCGAAACGTCGGCCCAAAACAGTAGACCTTGCCAAAGCTCATCATCCCGGCTTCGACATACAACTGCCCCGTCTGCCCCAGGTAGGCACTACCCAGATCGAAATACTGCGTGGCGAACAGATTGCTGGTTCCTTCAGCGGCGCACGGGGTGAGGATTGGCGAGTCGAAGCGCACAAAACCCTGGTCGTTGAGCCATTCCTGCGCTGCGGCAGTGATCTCGGCGCGGATCCGGAGCAGGGCATGCTGTTTCGCAGAGCGCACCCACAGGTGGCGGTGTTCCATCAAGAACTCAACGCCATGCTCTTTTGGCTGGATCGGGTACTCCGGGGCAAGCTGCACAATCTCCACATTGCTGACGTCAATCTCGAACCCGCCAGGAGCGCGTTCATCAGCGCGCACCACGCCGCTGATCCGGCAGGAGCTCTCCAGTGTCAGCGACTGGGCCGCGGTGAAGGTCTCCTCGGCAACGTTCTTCCGAAAGACAACGCATTGGATGAGGCCACTCCCATCCCGCAGACGCAAGAACACGAGCTTGCCTTTTTCGGTTTTGCCGGCGATCCATCCGGCGAGTGTAACCGCCTGCCCGCTATGACGGGAGATTGCGGCAATGCTGGCGCTGGGCGGCAATGGCATGACACTGCTCTCGTATGTTCAGACTGTGCTACCACGGTGAGTATAGCACAGATTGGCCGGCGGCGGCGGGGCGTCCGCCGAATGCCGGCTGTAAAGAGTAACGTATCGGACGGTTTCTTGCGTGGTAGCGGGCCGGCACGTGTGCTATAATCGCCCGACACGCGCCGGTTGCGCGTGCCCACCCCGGGTGACTGCCGGCTGTATTTCAGGGATAGATGATGGTGCAAGCCTCGCGCGCCTTTGAGGTCCGGCCTCCTGCACGCCCTTTCATCAAGTGGGCCGGCGGCAAGGGCCAGTTGATTCCCGAGTTGTCGCGTCGCCTGCCGCAACGCTTCCGCCACTATCATGAACCATTCGTCGGCGGTGGCGCGCTCTTCTTTCACCTGTATAACAGTGGCTTGCTGCGCGACGGCGTGACCCTTAGCGACTATAATGCCGAGTTAATTCTCTGTTACGAGGTCATCCGCGATGATGTCGAATCGCTGATCACGGCGCTACGCTGGCATCACCGCAACCGCCTCGACCCGCACTATTTCCTTGACGTGCGTAGCTGGGATCGCCGGCCCGATTTCAACCAGCGCAGCAAGATCGAACGCGCCGCGCGTACAATCTTTCTCAATCGCACCTGCTACAACGGCCTCTACCGCCTCAATCGCAAAGGGCAGTTCAATGCACCATTCGGCTATTACAAGAATCCTCTGATCTGCGATCCTGAAAACCTGCGCGCGGTGAGCGCCGCCCTGCGCTATGTCGAGTTGCGCGTCAGTGATTTTGGCGACGTGCTGCACCACGCCGAGCCGGGCGACCTTGTCTATTTCGATCCGCCCTATGTGCCGACCAGCCCGACCGCCTCGTTTACACACTATACCGGGCAAACCTTCGGCCCGGACGATCAGCGCCGCCTGGCGACACTCTTCGCGATGCTTGGCGAGCGCGGCGTGTACGCAATGCTGAGCAATTCGTCCACGCCGCTCACACGCGAGCTGTATGCGGCACACGCCGTCAGTTCATCCACCGTGTATGCCAGCCGCAAGATTAACTGCGACGGCAACAAGCGCGGCAACGTGGAGGAACTGATTGTGTGTACCTATCCGCTAGAAGCTGAGCATTGAGCACCGGGAGTCAAGACGCCTGCCCACTTCTCTTACGCCACCGCCAGCTGGCGCAGCACGTAGTGCAGAATCCCGCCGTTACGGTAATAGGCAAGCTCGCCTTCAGAATGAACCCGCGCCCTGACGCTAAACGCGATCTCGCTGCCGTCGCTCCGCCGGGCACGCACGGTCAGTTCCTGACCCGGTCGCAATGTTTCGATTCCTTCGATGGTGAACGTCTCGCTACCGGTCAGGCCAAGCGACTGCCAGCTTTCGCCGGGAGCGAAGGTCAGCGGCAGCACACCCATGCCCACCAGGTTCGACCGGTGAATACGCTCAAAGCTCTCGGCAATAACGGCGCGCACGCCGAGCAGAAACGTACCCTTCGCTGCCCAGTCGCGCGATGAGCCGGTGCCATACTCCTTGCCCGCCAGCACCACCAGCGGCGTCCCGTCGCTCTGGTAGCGCATCGCCGCATCATAGATGCTCATCTGCTCACCGGTCGGCAGATAGACGGTATACCCACCCTCCACACCAGGGACCATAGCGTTCTTCAGACGAATGTTGGCGAATGTGCCGCGCATCATCACTTCATGGTTGCCACGCCGCGCACCATAGGAATTGAAGTCAGCCGGCTGCACGCCGTGGGCGATCAGATACTGGCCGGCCGGGCTTTCTCTGGCGATACTCCCCGCCGGCGAGATATGGTCGGTCGTGACGCTGTCACTCAGCAACGCCAGCGCCCGCGCGCCGCGAATTGACGTGAGCGGCGGCACTTCGCGCGTCATCCCCGCAAAGTACGGCGGATTCTGGATATACGTTGATGCGGCGTCCCAGGCGTACAGGTCGCCCCCCGCGACCGGGATGGCGTTCCAGGTATCGTTGCCGGTGAAGACGTTGGCATACTGTGCGCGGAACAGATCGGCGCTCAACGACGCCGCCATCGTCTCGGCAACTTCCTCGGGAGCCGGCCAGATGTCGGCCAGATAGACCGGCGCACCATCGGCGTCGCTGCCGAGCGGTTCATGGTGCATATCAATATCAACGGTGCCGGCAATAGCAAAGGCGACCACCAGCGGTGGCGACGCCAGGTAATTGGCGCGCACCACCGGGTTGATCCGCCCCTCGAAATTGCGGTTGCCACTGAGCACGGCGCTCACGACCAGGTTCTGGTCCTTCACTGCCCGGGCAATCTCATCGGCGACCGGGCCACTGTTCCCGATACACGTGGTGCAGCCATAGCCCACGATGTTGAAGCCAAGCCGGTCAAGGTACTCCTGCAGGCCGGCGTTTGCCAGGTATTCGCTGACCACCCGTGATCCGGGCGCCAGGCTGGTTTTGACATACGGCGGCACACGCAGCCCCTTCTCGACGGCTTTCTTCGCCAGTAATCCGGCTGCCAGCATCACCGACGGGTTCGACGTATTGGTGCATGACGTGATTGCCGCAATGATCGTCGCGCCGTGCGCCAGCGCCGTCTCGCGATCGCCCAGCGTCAGCGGCGTGCGCGACGCGCCATAGAGATCGGCCCGCTCGGCGTGCCGCGCGCCATTCCCTGTATACTCCGGCACATCGCGGCCAAAGGTGCTCTTCATCGCCTGGTTGAACGCCGGCTTCAACCGTGCCAGCGGCACGCGATCCTGTGGCCGGCGCGGCCCGGCGACGCTCGGCTCAACCGTTGCCAGATCGAGCTCCAGCAACGTATTGAAGGTCGGAATGGGCGAGTCGTCGGTGCGGAACAGCCCCTGTTCGCGGCAATACGCCTCAACCAGCGCGACCACCTCTTCCGGCCGGCCGGTGCCGCGCAGGTAGGCAAGGGTTTCGGCGTCCACCGGGAAAAACCCGCACGTCGCGCCATACTCCGGCGCCATATTGGCAATGGTCGCGCGGTCGGCCAGGCTCAACCCGCTGAGGCCGGCGCCACAGAACTCGACGAACTTGTCCACCACACCATGCTTGCGCAGCATCTCGGTCACGTGCAGCACCAGATCGGTCGCAGTGGCGCCGGGGCGCAGCGCGCCGCTGAGTTTCACGCCAACCACTTCAGGCGTCAGCATCGCCAGCGGCTGGCCGAGCAGCACCGCCTCGGCCTCGATACCGCCAACCCCCCAGCCAAGTACACCGAGGCCATTGATCATGGTCGTATGGCTATCGGTGCCGACCAGTGTGTCGGGCATGGCCACAGGTTCGCCATCGATCGTTTTCGTCAGCACACCTTTCGCCAGGTACTCAAGGTTCACCTGATGGCAGATGCCGGTCGCGGGCGGCACGACGTTAAAGTTGGCAAAGGCCTGCTGGCCCCAGCGCAGGAACTCGTACCGCTCGCGGTTGCGCTCGAATTCAAGCCGGGCGTTCAGCTGGAGCGCCATCCCGTGGCCGAACGCATCCACCTGCACCGAGTGATCGATCACCAGATCAGCCTGCACCAGCGGATTGATTTTCGCCGGGTCGCCACCCAGGCGTGCCATCGCATCACGCATCGCCGCCAGGTCAACCACTGCGGGAACACCGGTGAAATCCTGCATCAACACGCGCGCCGGCTTGAACGCCACTTCACGCTGCCCGGCGCTTGCCGGGGTCCATTGCGCCAGCGCAATCACATCATCGGTCGTGGTAAAGCCATCGCCGACATTGCGTAGCAACGCTTCCAGGACGACCTTGACCGAGAACGGCAGGTGCGACAGGTCGGCGCCGGCGCGCTCCGCCAGCGCATCAAGACGATAGACGATATACCTCCGATCACCAACCACCAGCGGCGCGCGCGCGCCAAATGGATCATGCAGTGTGTCGCTCATAGGGGTCTCCTGTACAACACGCTCGTGTGTGCCAGCCCGAGCACGGCAAAGCGATTCTTCTCGCAACGTGCAACAACCTTGCGCCCCGATGGGGCGCGCGGCGCGCAGGAACGGCCGCGCGTCCGCGGATCATGGGTGCTGCGCGCCGCCATAGATGCAATACCTGGCAAAGCAAGCGCTACACATCGCACAGCCCCTCTCCCAACCTCTCCCCACCGGAGACAGAGCCGGACTCCCTCCCGCAGCAGGGGAGGGCCGGGATGGGGGCCACGGGCCTGTTCGAAAAAGATACTAGATGCGCTCGCGCATCTTCCGATCATACTCCACCTGTTTCTCGAGCGACCTGGTCCACTCCAGGTCACTCAGGATAATACTCCGGTAGGCGGTATACATCTGGAAGGCGGCACGTTCCGGCGGCATCTTGCCGACCCCCGTCCCCAGGCCCGGCACCGCCACCGATGTGATACGCTCCTCATCAAGGTGCGATTCGCGATTGTGCGCGTCAATGGTCAACAGGATACCGCGCATCGCCAGGTAGGCATTGAGCGTAGTGCTCACATCACCCGGGACACGCATCGTGGGTGCGACGACGACATACTTGAAGCGGTGGCTACCGGTTGCCACGATAAAGGCCTGGCCGACCAGCACTTCACCGGCAAACTGGCGATCGATGATGGCGCGTAACCGTTCCTGCAACTGCCAGTCGAAAATCTCGCGACTGATCGCCAGATCGACGCCGCCGTCCGTATAGCCGAAGGAGTTGGCCGGCACCGCCAGCGCCTGCACCGGCATGGTCAGAATGTTTCCCTTGACGATTCGGACACCAAGATCGAGCGGAAAGTAGCGTTGCCAGGCGCGAACCATCTCATCCGACCGATCACAGAGTGTGAGTGCTACCGCCATACCTTCCTCCGTAGATGAGCGCTACCGCCCGATGCCAGGAAAACACGGCCATCACTGCAGGCGGCTCCGGCTACCAGCGAATCGCAACGCGCCGCCCGGTCTCCGCCGACTCGATCGCGCCAAAGACCATCGCCAGGCTTTTTATGTTGTCGTGGCACTCACCCATGGGAGTTGCGCCGGTTTTCAGGGCATGGAGAAAATCGCGCAACGACCCGGCGATTCCTTCCGGCATGCCTGGCGCCCCATCGGCGACAATGGTGTCAAACGTCGAGTGGAAACCGCCGCGCGCGGCAACCACGTCGGCCAGCGGCGCCGAGCGACCGTCCCACGTAGCCGTCCCACGCGGCCCGACCGCGCGCCACTCAGAGTCCCATGCCGTATGGCGCCCTTCGCTGCACCAGCTACCGCGGTACGTGTAGCGCACGCCACCCGCCAGTTCAAACAGCGCCGTCGCGCTGGCCGCGCCGCGATACCAGCTCCAGGGCGGGTTATGCTCCTCACAATACACCGCAACCGGGTCGCTGTCGCCGAGCAAGTAACGCGCCGCATCAAAGGTGTGGATCGCCATGTCGAGCAGCAACACATGGGCCATGTCGTCGCGAAAGCCCCCAAAATGCGCGCCGATGAAGAAATCGGCGGTCAGGATTCCTGCCGGCCCGATATGATCATCGATCAGGCAGCGGAACGCCTGCAGGCGCGGATCGTAGCGCCGGCTCTGGCTGACCATATAGAGTTTGCCGGTCGCTTCCGACGCCGCCACCATCGCCCTGGCCCGCTCCAGCGAATCGGCCATGGGCTTCTCGCCAAGCACCGGGACCCCGGCGCGCAGCGCCGTGATGGTGACATCATGATGCGCTTCGGGAACGGTCACATCAACCACGAAGTCGGGACACACCTCAACCAGCGCGCGCTCGAGGTCCTCACCGGCATGCGGCACATCGAGCCCCAGTTCGCCGGGGGCGCGCGCCGCCTGCCCCGTCTGAATGTCAATCCAGCTGGCAAGGGTCACATCGCCGCAATCGTGCAGATTCTTCGCCCAGGCACGCCCCATGGCGCCTGCACCGACCAGGAGCGCGTTCAGTTGCGTCATTGCATCTCTCAGCAAGAACGAAGGCGCGGCCCTTCGCATCCCTCCGGCCCCCAATGACCGGAGACATGATTATACACGCAGGGGGGACGCATCATACCAGCGCGCGCACGACCTCGACACCGTTCATTGCCATATGGTGCAAGAAAAGAACGTGGTGCAGGTCTCCATCGTGGGCCTTGATGCCCAGTTCGCGCGCCACCGACACCGGCGTATCGAAGGTGTCAACGGCGCTGGCCGGAACAATCACGCGGCGCCGGATGCCGTCGGCGTTGGCTTCCAGCCGCAAATGCATCGCACCCTGGTAGGTACAGAGATCGGTACAGTCGCCAACGACAATGAAGCGGTCGATCCGGGGGCGCTCGCGTACCCACGCACCCAGGCCGGTACCGATCATCGAACTGATCGAGTTCTTCGGGAAGACCACGACATCGCCAAAGAACGGCAGCGCCTTCAATTCCTCAACTGCCTCACTCTCGGCGGTGCCGGCGACGCAGTGTGGCGGGTACGCCTCGAATTCAGGCGTGTGCGGATCGTGCGTATCCTGCGTCAACGCAAAGTCGCGCACCCCCAGCGCATAGGCGCGCTCGAACAGGTCGGCAACCGGGCGCGCGATCCGCCCGACTCGCTCGCTCGCCAGCGGGCCACTCTTACAGAAGCCGTTGATGACATCAATCGAGAGGAGCGCAACACGCTCCGGTTCACCCGCCACGACATCCGCCAGCGGCACGTTCGCCAGCGCGGCATACCACTCGTCGAGATAGGTCAAGAACGGTCGTGCGTGATCGGCCAGATTCATTCGGGCAGGCATCATGTCCCTCCTGTGGTTGTTTTATCTCATATGTGACGAGTTACGCAGTGGACCGCGCGGAGCGGCAATGGAGGGCTGGAAGCGGCCTCCGGAGAGACGCCCCGCCGGATCATCGCTGCACTTCTTGCGTGGCGCGATGCAGCAGACGTAGCCGCCGCACCACGCCGCCGCGTATCACTCAGTGGCATCCACACGCGCCTCGCGCCAGCGAAAGACAAACTGCCCCTCGCCACGGTCGCGCCGAAAACGGTACAGTTTCGTTGGACGGCCACGCCCCTCCCGCTGCATACCAGTATCTTCGAGTACGCCGGCGTCTTTGATTTTGCGGTAAAAGTTACCCTTGTCGAGTTCCTCACCGAAGATCTGCTCATAGATATGCTTCAGTTCAAGAATGGAAAAGACCTCGGGCAACAACTCAAACGCCAGTGTCGTATATTCCAGCTTCGAGCGCAACCGCGCCAGTGCAGTTGCCAGAATGCGGTCGTGATCGAACGCCAGCGGCAACGGCAGATGACGCACCGAGAACCAGCGCACATCCAGGCTTTCATCCGAAACGCGCAATCGTTGCCGGTCAGCGCGCACGAGCGCAAAGTAGGCGATACTGATCACCCGTGTGCGTGGATCGCGCCCGGGATCGCCGAATGTATACAATTGCTCGACATAGATGTCCCGCACGCCCGTCTCTTCCTCAAGCTCACGGCGCGCCGCTTCTTCGAGCGACTCGTGCATCTGCACGAACCCGCCGGGAATTGCCCAGTACCCTTCGTACGGCCAGTGCTTGCGCCGCACCAGCAGCACATGCAACTCGCGTTCGATCAGGGTGAAGATGACAACATCCACCGTCACCGACGGTCGTTCGTAGCGCGAGGGATCGTAGATTTCAGCAGTATCGCCGGGATCCGCCATGGCCGCACCTCAATAGTGTCACTACAACAATAAGTATATCCGCTCGAGCAGCATTTGTCAAGATGAGTGCCTGTACGCATGGTTGGATGTCATTGCGAGCGAAGCGCAGCAATCTACCGGCGCGATCGGTATGGCTCCTTGCGACTTTGCACAAGCCCTGAGTTTTGCAGCGATCGTCTTGACAGGTATCACCAAAGCTGCTACAGTAACGCTGCGCGGGAGTGGCGCAATGGTAGCGCATCTGCTTCCCAAGCAGAGGGCTGCGGGTTCGAATCCCGTCTCCCGCTCCAGTTTTAGGGCAACCCAATGCGAAACCCCGTCGAGTGATCGGCGGGGTTCGTCATTGGCGGAACCATGTGCCCATCCGAATAACGGAGGGCCTGGATGTCCTCGCGCGCGACGCGCAGCAATCTCCCGGGTCATTGCGCGCGATAACGCAGCAATCTCCCGGCGTGAGAGGAATGGCAAGAACTATCTTGCGCAACGCGCAACACTGATAGACAATACCCACATGTACGCCGCGTCTCGCAGGAGCCGCCGATGACATCGCCAGCCTTCCCTGAACTGCCCGCCGATCTCCAGGCGCGCCTGGACGCCGCCGGCGTCACCGATGCCGCAACGCTGGCCGCCGCGCTCGATGCCGACCCGGAGTTGCGGCGCGAGTACCAGGCATTCCTGGAAGCAAACCACGACGCCATCGTTGCCGCGAACCGGGCGATCCTGCTCGACGCGCTGCCAGCAATCCCTGACGTACAGCAACTCCGCGCCCTCTGGCAGATGATCCCTTCCGAAGACGAAGACGCCTTCCTGGCCGCCGCCGAAGCCCGCGCCGCCGCTGCCGAAACATCCGGCGACACCGGACTGGCCGCCGCATTGCGCGAACGGATTGACGCGCTGCGCGCCTATCGTGAAGAAATTGCCCACGATGGCGCGCTCCTGCGCCAGGCGCTCGAACGCCTGGAAGCCGCCACGACCGACGGTGATCTGGCGGCGGTGTGGCGCGATGTGCCGCTGGAACTTGAGGAAACCTTCCTGAACCTTGTCGCGATGCAGGCCGAGGAGCTGGAACAGTACGGCGACGCCGAACTCGCGGCGCACGTCCGCGCCTGCCACGAACGCCTCAGCGCGATTCAGCAGCAGCAGCGCACCGGCGCCGAAACCATGCGCCGGTTGCTGGAACAGCTGGCGGCGGATGTGGAAGCCCTGGCCGCCGCCGATAATCAGGGCGTTGCCGACGTCTGGAACCGCATCCCGCTGGAGCTGGAAGAACCGTTCCTGCGACTGGCCGAACAGCGCGCCCGCGAACTGGAACAGACCGACGCCGCAACCGCCGCGCGATTGCGCGAGCGGATCGCAGCACTGAGCCAGGCGCGCGAGGCACGCGAAACCGCGCGGGACGTGGTGCGCCAGGCGCTCGAACGCCTGGAAGCCGCGCCGACCGATGACGACGCATGGCAGGTGTGGCTCGATCTCCCCGGTGATCTCGAGGAATGGTTCCTGCGGGCCATTACCGAACGTATTGAAGAAGTCGAACGCGACGATACGGATCTGGCCGAACGGCTGCGCGCGGCGCATGCTCGGATGCAGGCCGAACGCAACCGCCGCCAGGAGCGCGCCAACCGCCCGGTCGTGCAGGCGTTGCGCGCATTCCTCGATGCCCCCGGCGACGCCGACGCTACGCGGGTCTTCAACGACTACAAGGAGATTCTCCAGCCGTTCGAGGCGCAACGCGCACTCGACGATCTGGTGCAGCAGGCGCCCGATGAGCAGCGCGCCGCCATCGCGGCCCGCGCGGCGTTGCTGCGGCAACTGCGCGGCGGCGATCCCGCGCCACGGCCCATGCCGGTTGTCTCTCCGACGCCTCAGCGCGACAGCGCCTCACGTACTTCCGCCAGCCCACCTGTTCCAGCAGTGCGCTACCACGAGTTCCTCAAAGCCGAACCACGCTCACTGGCGCGCTTCATCCCACGCGCGGTTCCGCCTGCGCTGCGCCTGCCGCCCGAGATCAACCGCCTCGACCTGCTGCACCAGGAGGGTGTCGAAGCGCTACTGCGCGAACTCTACACTCTGCTGCGCGACCAGGGCATCAACTATGATGTTGAGCCGCCTGACCCGGCAATTGCGATACGCCAGCAGATCCGCACGATTGAGACAATTCTGGCCGAGAAGCGTGGCACGTGCCTGGATCTCTCGCTCCTCTTCTGTGCCGTCTGCCTGGCGCACGACCTCGTGCCGCTGCTGATTGTGCTGGAGGGGCATGTCTTTGCTGCTGTTTCCACCGAGCGCACCCTGCAGCAACCGGGCGGCGAAGGTGTGCTGGCCTTCCACCAGGGCATGCTGACCGATCTTGAGCAGCTGAAGGATCAGATGGGCCGGCTGTATCTGCCGGTCGAGTGTACCGGCTTCGCTGCCAGCGCCAGCCTGGACAGGGATCGTCCCGAAGGGCGCGGGCGCGAACGGCGCGATGGGCGCATGTCGTTTGATCGCGCCGTGCGGGCCGCCGAAGAATATCTCGACGCCCATATTGTCGCCGCGGATGCAATCCCAGGCGCAGCGCAGCGCGCCTTCCTCTATGCGCTTGATATCGTCGCCCTGCAGGACCAGTGGGGCTTCACACCAGCCGTAATTGTCAACCTGCCTGGCGATGCGCGGAGCTACTTATTATCCGCACATGCCGAAGGCGGTGGCGATGCCATCGTCGTCAACCACATCTATGAAGCGCCGCCTGACCGGGAATGGCTGCCGCCCTCCCCACCCGATGTTCGCGGCGTGATCCCGCGCGCCGACCGTGTGCGTGAGGTAGCCGATGGCCTGGAGACGCGGGAAGGCATGGTCATTACTGCGGGCGCACTGGCGGTTCAGGGTATGGCCGGCATCGGCAAGACCGTCCTGGCTCGCCTGGTTGCGCGCGAATGCAGTGCGACCTATACCGCCGGCATCTTCTTTCACCCACTTGGCGAAACGTTCCGGTCCGCAGACCAGGCACAAGAGATCCTGCGCACCTGGGCGAGCCATTGTTATAACGGCAAGCTGCCACGCAACGTCGGTTTCACGCCGGCAGGGGTTCGTGCGCTGCTGGCGGAGGCCATTCGTCTGCATGGCCCGCTGCTCATTGTGCTGGACGACCTCTGGCATATGGAAGCGATTGAACCATTGTTGGAAGCACGGCCAGAGGGCGCGCGCCTGCTGGTGACAACACGATCGCGCTGGATGGCGGATCGGCTTGATATTCCGTTCTATGAACTTGACGTTCTCAATGACGCCGAAGTGCGTGACCTGTTCAGTCTACGTCTCGGTACACGATTTGCCGCGCTCGGCGCACCGCCCTGGATGGCGACTCTCGCGGAGAAAGTCGGACGGCACGCGCTCGCGCTCGATATCGTCTTGCGCCTGTTAGCGCGGGTTGGCGCGGATATCTGGGAGGAACAGGCGTTACGCCTCACCAGTGAGCTCGACCAGGGGCGTGGCTTTGAGGGCCTGATTATCGGCGAGCCCGATCGCGAGCGCCGGGTGGAGATCTCGCTCCGCCTGAGCTATGATGCCCTGAATGACATCGAACGCCGTTGCTTCCGTGAACTTGGCGTGATGGCGCCGCCAGACGCCGAGTTCAGCACCGAAGCCGCTGCCGCCATCTGGCGGATCGATACCACACAAACACGTCAACTGCTTGAAACACTCACCGGCGCGGCGCTGCTTGACCGGATCGAACAGCCGGGCCAGCCATCCCGCTGGCGCCAGCACAGACTGCTGCGCGGCTACGCACTGGCGCTGCTGCGGCGCGAAGGTGAACACGAAGCCGCCGCCGCGCGCCATGCCGCCTTCTATGCCGCCGCCATGCGCACCGCCGACGATGCGCAGCGCTTCTACGAAGTGCTGGGCGACTACGCACAACTCAGGCACGCCTTCGCCTGGGCGATCGAGAACGACCTGGAACTGGCGCTGGACCTGATTGCGAACACCGCGAACCTGCAACGGGCGCGTGACTATGGCCGCGACAACCTGGCCTGGGCTGAGCAGGCGCTCGCCGCAGCGCAACAGCGCGGCACGCCGGCGCAGATCGCGCACGCCCGGGTATCGCTGGGGAATGCCCTGCAACACGCCGCCAGCCTGCCGGGCGAGGATCGCGGCGCGCGGCTGCGCGAAGCGCTGGCGGCCTATGACGCGGCCTTACGCATCTATACCGCCGAGACCGTGCCGCTCGATTACGCCATGACCCAGAACAACCGC
>JACAEQ010000040.1 GCA_013388755.1 Chloroflexota bacterium | reverse complement strand
GGGGAGAAGCCGGTCTCCCGCCCCCAGCGGGGGCGGGCTGGGGTGGGGGCGAAGAGCTTATTTGAAAGGTATTGACCCCATCACCGTTGTTAACAACGCGTAGATCACGCAAAAAGGCCTGCCATACGTGACGGCAGGCCTCGACCTGACTGGTGGGCGATACTGGACTCGAACCAGTGACCTCATCGGTGTGAACGATGCGCTCTAGCCGACTGAGCTAATCGCCCGGCGATCCGCAGTATAGCATAGTGCAGTGGTCTCTGCAACTCATGCCAGACTGCGAAGGATTTTTGCACCATGCCAGAGCAAAAACACCCCACCGCCGGAGATGGACGTTGCCCATGCCCTGAGACTGCGGAGACGGCACCCGTCCACCCCTACGGAAGAAAAGTTCAAAAACCTGAACCAATGCGTAAGCGTTGTAGACCCTTTGTACAGCCGGCCATCAATCCCATTTGTGGTATGCTGCACCGCAATACATTTCCTCGCATCGCACCCACTATGGAGGACGGCATGACGCGCCGGAGTGGCGGTATCAAACGTAGTTCCTGGTTAACCTTTCGCAGACGCCTGTTGCTGGTACGATTGCTTTTGCGTGCACCAGCCAGTGCCGAAGAGCTTATCACCAGCATCCAGGCCGAACTCGGGGCCAACGGCTACCCCGCAAATGCGGCAGCCGCCCTCAAACATGATCTCGACTCGCTGAAGGGTGAGTACGACTGCCGGATCGTCTACCAGCGCGACCAGGGGCGGTACATGATTGTGGACCTGGGCGAACTGGCATTGCTCAATCCGGCACCACCATGCCTTGAGGCGCTGGCATTGCTCGATTCAAGCTACCCGGCAGGATCGGCCAGCCCGCAGCACGCGCACGTACGCGCACTGCTCGACCAGGTGGTTCAGATGTTGCCCAACCGCGCACAGGCGCAGCTCTATGAACGGCGCAGTACAGCACGGCAACAAACGCCAGGCGGCGGCCGGATTGACACCAACGTCCTGACAACCGTGCGCCGCGCTATCGAAGAGCAACGTGAACTCGCATTCCGCTACTGGAGCACATTTGACACCGAGGCACCACGGCGTCATCGCGTGGCACCGTACAGCATCTTCTTCCGTAACGATGGCCACAGCTATCTTGACGCGACGCTGCTGGAGGTACAGCCACCCGGCGCAGAGTTGCCGAACGCTGCCATCGACTACCGGCTTGATCGGATCGTTCCCGGCACGGTACAGATCCTGCCGGCCCAGATACCTCTAGAGCGCCCACAACCGCGTACGTTCACGCTCCGTTACTGGCTCCACCCCAATATCGCGCGACGGCGCGACGGCGCCGCGTTCTTTCCCAACACGCGTATTGAGTACGGCGATGATGGCAGCGCGCTGGTGACCGCCACGGTCTCTGATCTTCTGGCTGCCCGCAATGTGTTGCTGCGTTATGGCGATGGCTGCCGGGTGCTCGATCCGCCTGAACTGGTGGTGCTCCTCCGCCAGACTGCCGAGACGCTGGTATCATTCTATGATGGCGTGGCTAAATAGTTCTCGTCCTCGCTCTACCTGACAGTACAGGGTGACAGGACCATAGGTGAAAGCATTATGTTCCACCTATGGTCTTTTCGTTGCGCTTCCCCCATCACCACAGACTGAACCCGTGGTATCATGCCGGGCCATCCCCTTCTGGCATGTATTGCGCCGGTGCGATAGAGCGCACGGGTTGACACCGGGAACCGGTAGCCTGGCTGATACTCAGCCGCGTGATCCAGGCTCAGTGCCCGCGCCTGAAACAGGAGAAGAGCAAGGAAGGTATGGGATCACCGACATCGTCTGTACGCCATGAACCATTGCGGGCCTGGATGCTTGCCGCGCGGCCACAGACACTGCCGGCCGCTGTTGCTCCGGTGCTGGTCGGTTCGGCTGTGGCACTTACTGCAGGCAGTTTTCGCCCCCTGCCATTTGTGGCGGCCCTGTTTGCCGCACTCCTCATTCAGATCGGCACCAACCTGGCAAACGACTATTTTGACTTTCATAAAGGTGCAGACACTGCCGAGCGGCTCGGCCCGGTGCGCGTCACGCAGGCCGGCCTGCTCGCTCCCGCAACCGTGCGGCAGGGAATGATCATCGTCTTCGGCCTGGCGGCGCTCGTTGGAGTGTACCTGGTTGCTGTGGGCGGATGGCCGATCCTTGTCATCGGCGTGCTGTCAATTGCTGCCGGCGTGCTCTACACCGGCGGCCCCTGGCCCCTCGGCTATCATGGCCTGGGTGACCTGTTCACATTCATCTTTTTCGGGATTGTCGCCGTGACTGCGACGGCGTACCTGCATGCAGGTGTTGTATCACCCCTTGCCTGGGCGGCGTCGGTTCCGGTGGCAATGCTGGTAACGGCTATCATTGTGGTAAACAACCTGCGCGACATTGCCACCGACCGGGCGGCAGGCAAGCACACACTCGCCGTATTACTTGGGGTGCAGGCGACCCGTGCGGAATATGCGCTGCTGGTCGTGGGTGCATTCGTGGCGCCGCCGTTGCTGTGGCTGGCCGGCCTGGCAGGGCCATGGGCCTTGCTCGCCTGGCTGGCGGCGCCGCTGGCGATCACACCCCTGCGAACCATGTTGACCGGCGAAGGGCGGGAGCTGAACCCGGCGCTGAAAGGAACCGCGCGACTGCACCTGGCGTTTGCTTCCCTCCTCGCGCTCGGCATCCTGTTGTGATGTACCTTCAACCGGAACGTGCCGGAACGGCCCGGGGAGATCATTCACTGGTTCAGGTTCAGATTGTTCGCACCATCAGGGAGCACATGCGCGCAACACCAGGAGAGACGGCCACAACCTACGCGTTTTCGGCACGGTGAAACACCTCAGCATACTGCATACCGTGCGGTTCACCCAGGTCTGCGGCCAGTTTGCGCAACCGCGACTCAATCTCGGCGAACCGCGCGCCAACCTGGCTGTCGTGCGCGCGGAGCGCGGCCAGCTTTACATCAATCGTGCTGGTGATGTCCACTGCGAAGTTGGGCTCCGGCGCGCCAATGACCAGCACTTCGCGCACCTTGTGCGGCGCCAGGCCCTCGGCAAGCAACTCCGGGAAATCCCACGGGTTCTGCGCCGCAGGATACAACGCCGCCAGGGTCGCCTCGCCAGCGGCCAGGTGATCCGGGTGGTGGCGCCCGATCGTGTAGACCGGGCGCCAGGTACGCACCGGCGACTGGCACACAACGCGCGTCGGGCGATACTGACGCATAAGGCGCACCAGGTCGCGGCGCAGTTCCAGCGTCGGCTGGAGCAGGCCGTCATGATAATCAAGGAACGTCACGCTCGCGACGCCCAGAATGTGGCATGCCTGGCGTTGCTCAGCCTTGCGCAGTTCGGTGATTCGCCTGCGCGCCTCCTGACTGACATCGATCGCCTCGTCAGGGCCACCGCTGGCGGCATCGGTACACACCACGTAATGCACTTCCCACCCGTCGCGCACCCAGGCAGCCACGGCGCCGCCACAGCCAAACTCGGCATCATCAGGATGGGCCATCGTTACCAGCGCCACACGGCGCTCCGACGTGTCGATCATAGCAGCCACGCTAGTCATCATTCCTGGTGCCGCCGAGCAACCCGCCCAGGCCACCCTTCAGCAACGACTCAGCCGCCCCGGCCACAGCGCTGGCGTCGGCAGCAAGTACGGCATCCACCTGGCCGGCAATTGGCGCCGGCAGCTTTTCTTTTAAGAAATCCGCCACGGCCCTGACCGCTGTCTGCGCCTGGGCCTCGGTGATGCCGGCCTTCTCCGAAACAATCTTCGCCAATGTCGTCACACCGCCCTCCCTTCGTACTCGATAGCAGCGGTTCCACGGGACGCATATTACCATATTCTCGTCGCATTTCGAGTATAATCACGGCTGCGGCTCTGGTTCCAGCCAGGTCGTCGCTTCCGGTATTCTGCTATGTGCGCAGGCGCCATCGCGCGGCGCACCACCAGGAGGGTGCGATGGAGCACATCCACATTCTCACCGACGCCGCTCCGGTTCCGCATGGCGCGTATGACCAGGCCATCCGCATCGGCAACATGGTTATTACGTCAAGCTATATGGGGCTGCACCCGAGCCATGCCGGCATTATCAGCGGCGGGTTCGAGGTAGAGTGCCGCCAGGCGATCCACAATATCATGGAAGTGCTGGCAGCGGCGGGATGCACATTGCGCGATGTTGTGCGCGTGAACGTGGCGCTGACCGATATTCAGAATTATACCGAGATGGATCGTATCTACCGCGAGTATTTCCACCCGCCGTATCCTACCCGGCGGACCATCGGCGTCAAGGAACTGATCGGCGGCGCGCAGGTCGAGATTGATGTATGGGCGATCGTTCGCGATCAGGCAAACGGTAAATGACCGGTGCGATGAGCTATCAGCATCGATTCAATGGCCTCACCCTCCGCACCGGCGATATTCTCTGCACCCGCAATGGCGTGCCGGGAAGTCTCTTCGGTGAGTTGTGGCGCCTGCTCGGCAGGCTTGTGCCGGGTGAGATCGATCATTGTGCGATCTACATCGGGCCGGGCGGGCGCTGCGTCGAGTCGGGCGCGCGTGGCGTTATCGCCTTTACCATGCCGGGCACCGTGTGGGAAGCGGGGCCGCTTGGCGATGAACGCCTCTTGCTGGACGAACTGGTTGGTGTAGCCTACCCGCTGGCCAGGCGCGGGTTGAGCGATGTTGAGGAACAGCGCGTGCGCGAGGCGGTGGCCGCCTTTTGCCTGGATCATGTCCAGCAGCGCACGCCGTATAACCCCAACTTCTTCAATGCCGACACCGATGGCGCCCTCTATTGCAGCCAGCTCGTCTACAAAGCGTATCTCCCGCATGGCATCGATCTGAACAGCGGTGCGAGGGTGACAGGCGACTCGCTGGCGAGGCGCATCGTGTTTCCGGAAGATATCTGGCACACGTGCGCCGGGCGCCGGGTTGCGCTGAAGGGTGGACGTATGGCTGGCGATCGCGCTCTGCCGTGAGGCCGTGAGCACACGCGACTATTCCCAGTAATCATACTCAATGCCCAGCGCCGTGGCACGCGCAACATCGGCGCCATAGAGCCGCCTGACGACGTGCAGTGCCACGTCGATCCCCGCGCTCACGCCGGCTGCCGTCACGATCTCGCCAGAGTCGACCCAGCGCTGATCTTCGACCACCTGTACCTCCGGGTAACGCTCTCGCAGATCGCCAATGCTTTCCCAGTGCGTCGTCGCCTGCCGGCCAGCAAGCAACCCGGCCTGCGCCAGGAGAAAACTGCCGGTACAGACGCTGACGGTCAGTTCCACCTCCTGAGCGCGCGCCCGCAGCCAGTCGATCAGGCTGCTGCGTTCGAGTGCCGGGCCCACGCCCGCGCCACCCGGCACGATCAGCAGATCGATCGGCGGGCAGCTCTCAAGCGTATGCGCCGGCAGAACGACCAGGCCATTCCGGCAATGTACCGGCACAGCCGTCTCCGCCACAGCAAACACTTCCATCAGGCGCTCATGGTCGCCGGTGAGGTTGCGCGCTGAACTGAACACTTCAAAAGGCCCGGCAAAATCAAGCAACTCAACATCGTCAAAAACGAGAATGGCTACTGTGCGCTTACGTGACTCGAGCATTGTGCCATCTCCGCTACCAGAACTCACGTTGATCACGTTCCAGGACGAACCTGCACCGGCACTATTGTACCGTATCTTGTGATCGACTGCCATACGTGCTGGTTCGGCAGACGGGTTCCCGGCAATACCGCGCGCCATCCCCACGCAGCGCGATGACAGCGTGGGGATGGACGATCCCGGGCTCCTACTTCAACGTGCGCAGATATGCCAGCAAGTTGGCCATGTCGGCATCGCTGACTTCACGCCCCGACATCACCCCGACCTTGCCCTCGCCACCACTGCGAATCCAGGCCGCAATGTTCTCCTCGGTACGCGGCTGACCATTGGGTAGATTGCCCTTGTAGTCAACCGGGTCGGTATGCGTGGGTCCGGCCGTTGTCATCACACCGGCCAGCCCGGGGCCGACAAGCTTTTCGGTGCCGGTCGAATGACAGGCAACACACCCGCCCTGCTCCTCATAGAAGACCTTCCCCCTCGCAGCATCACCACTGGCGGAGAGGGTAGCCGGAATATCGGCGACTGGCCCGGCCGTCTGCGACGTGCTCTGCCCACAGGCGGCAAGCGCCACGGCACACGCCAGCAGCAGCATCCATGCGCCGAGATATGTACGATACATGGTTTCCTCCATCGTGAAATACCCGACGTCCCGCATCACCCATCAGGTGCGGGACACGCTCACACGACCCACGGGTGCGATGTAACGCTGCGCGGGGGAGGCGTCGGCGGAGGAACCGGGTGAAAAATCGGGGCAAATGCGGCAGGCACAAGCCAGCCGGTAACGATCAGAAGCAACGTGAGAAGCGCACACGAATCAATGACCGCTGAATAGATCACCGGTGGTAAGGATCTGGCCGGCGGCAAGGCGTCCCGATCGTTGGCAGAATGATCAAGCGTACACACAAACTGAGGTTGCGCCGAGTTGCTCAAACGCGCCAGCAACCAGGGGGCGACGTGGCAATGCACGATACAACACAACGGAGCGTGCAGCCCGATGCACCAGATCAGCGCCAGCACAACCACGCGAGCCGCAACACGGCGACCATATCGGGCGACCATTCGAGCAGCGTGTGCCAGCCATCCGCAACCAGCAGGCTGTACGTTTGCCAATACCATGTGAAACACCGAACAGGCTTTGCGTCATGGTACCATAGTCGTAGTTCCGGCGCAATGCGGTCATGTTCCGGCCTCACGGCAGATCGCCGCCGGTCACCTGCGTAGAGTGCCGCACATCTCCCGGCTTCCGCCGGCGCGCCTCGATCCAGCGGCGCAGCACGGGCAGACGCAGCAGCAGGAACACGGCCACAATCGCGCCGAGCGCGAGTGGCTGGCGAATATCCGCCTTCTGCGACCATGTGTAATGCGCCAGGGCGAGGGGAACCGCGAGGTACACCAGGCGATGCACCTGCTTCCAGCGCCTGCCAAGACGTCGCTGCCAGCCCCGGGTCGAGGTCATTGCCAGCGGGGTCAGCAGCAACAGTGCCGCCAGGCCGGCGACAATATAGCGTTTCTCGGCGATCTCCTGAACGATCAGCCGGAGGTCCAGGCCAAAATCCAGCACCGCAAACACCAGCATGTGGAGTGTCGCATAGAGAAAGCCATACAGGCCGAGGGGGCGACGCAAACGTAACAGCCGTTTCCAGCCAGTCACAATACTGAACGGCGTGCATGCCAGCGATGCGACCAGCAGCAGAACTGCCGCATACCCCGTGCGATGTGTCAGATCCTGGATGGGGTTAATCGTCAGACGACCGGTCGTCGCATCGAACGCCAGCAACACCAGCGGCGCCAGCGCCACCGGGTGGACGATGTGCATCCAGTTCGTTCTGATCCTTTCCCGCATGACGCTACTCTTATGCGTGCCCGCCGCGCGCTCAGTAATTCGCCCGCAGATCCATCCCGGCGTACAGTGCTGCAACCTGTTCACCGTAGCCATTGAACATCAGCGTCGGGCGCCGCTCGAACTCGCCGATGCGCCGCTCCGTCGCCTGTGACCAGCGCGGATGCGGCACGTTCGGGTTGACGTTGGCATAGAAACCGTACTCCTGCGGCGCTGCGGCCATCCAGAGCGAAGTCGGTTGCTCCGCAACCAGGTCGATCTTGACGATTGACTTGATGCTCTTGAAGCCATACTTCCACGGCACCACCAGGCGCAGTGGCGCGCCATTCTGCGGCAACAACACCCTACCATACAGTCCCGTGCTGAGAATGGTCAGGTCGTGCATGGCTTCATCGAGACGCAGCCCTTCGACATACGGCCAGTTGTACCATGCATCGCGCTGGCCAGGCATGCGCTCGGGATCGAGCAAGGTCTCGAAGCGCACATAGCGCGCTCCCGCCTGTGGCTCAACATCGGCCAGCAGGAAGCGCAATGGAAATCCCAGCCAGGGTATCACCATTGACCATCCTTCGACGCACCGCAGACGATAGATGCGTTCCTCCGCCGGGTAACGCCGCAGGAGATCTTCGATGGCGATCATTTGCGGCTTCTTCACCAGTCCGCCAATCGTCACCGTCCACGGCGTGGTCTGGAAATCGCGCGCAAGCGGTGCAACTGCCTGTTTGTCGGTGCTGAACTCATAGAAGTTGTTGTATGTCGTAATCTGCTGGTACGAGTTAAGCGGATCGCCAAGCTCATCGGCCTGCCCGGCGACTGCGCCCGGTTCAGGCGCAACGAACGAATCTGCCGGAGCGCCACATGCCGTCAGCCCCAGACCAGCGAGCGCAACGGCGCCGATCCCGCGCATGAACTGGCGCCGCGAACGGTAGATCGATTCGGGGGTTATTTCGGATGAGGGTATCTTCATCATTGCCGACCTCAGCTTCAGCAAGCAGCGTGCCACATGGTGTGATTGCAGATGGCGGTGCATCCCGACAGGGTAGTGTGGAGCGCCTGTAGCCCTCCAGATCCCTGTCGTTTCGACAGCGGGGCGTCGCTACGGAGGCCTCCTCCGGACCTCCACTGGCGCTTCACACGGTCCACTATACGGTTTGTGGAAACACCATGGGCATGCGGTCATTGCGAGGAGCGCCCGCAACGAAGCAATCGCTTCTCGCCCGCGGAGATTGCTTCGCTGCGCTCGCAATGACACTGCATACCAATTCACCAGCAACGGTTTGACGCAGTCCAGCACAGCAGGGTGGTCTGGAGGGCCGCCAGGCCCTCCAGCAACAATAGCCTGGCGGCGGCATGGCGGTTTCATTCCAGAAAAAACGCCGCACCGCTGGCAGTTGGACACTGGCGTCCGCCCCGCAAGCCGATTGCGCGGCCCACCGCGGAACCTCTGCATACTACGATACGTACCGGAATGGTGATTGGACGCAACGGTTCGCCATTGTTGGACGGCAGTTCCCAGAAACGAACCGGCACCAGAAGCCGGGCCATCGCCATAGTGAACAACCACCATAGCGACGCCCGGCCGCGTGTGTGAGAAGGACGAGGCGCCTGTGGGTACGAACTCTCGCCACCCGGGGATCGCCTGATTTCGGAACAAACGGCGTCTCTGACCTGACGCAATCACGCTTCGTCGCTGTAGAGCGGCGTACTCAGGTAGCGCTCGCCATTCGAGGCCGAGATGAAGACGATCAGTTTCCCCGCGTTCTCCGGGCGGCGAGCAACCTCCAGCGCCGCGTAGGCTGCCGCGCCTGAACTGATACCAACCATCAGACCTTCTTCCTTCGCCAGGCGCCGCGCCGTCTCGAACGCATGCTCATTCGAGACCCGAATGACCTCATCATACGCATGGGTATTGAGGACATCGGGAACGAACCCGGCACCGATCCCCTGGATCTTGTGTGGACCAGGCTTCCCGCCCGACAGTACGGGTGATGCTTCCGGCTCAACCGCCACCACCTGAAATGAAGGCTTGCGCGGCTTGATCACCTCCGAGACGCCGGTGAGCGTCCCACCGGTGCCAACCCCTGAGATCAGGATATCGATCTGGCCATCGGTATCGCGCCACAGTTCCTCCGCCGTCGTGCGCCGATGAATCTCGGGGTTCGCCGGGTTCTTGAACTGCTGCGGTATCCAGGCATTCGGCAATTCCGCAGCGATCGCTTCGGCCTGGGCGATGGCACCGCGCATACCTTCGGTACCTGGCGTCAGCACCAGTTCAGCGCCGAACCCGCGCAGCAGTTTGCGCCGTTCGACACTCATCGTCTCAGGCATGGTGAGGATGATCCTGTAACCCCTGGCTGCTGCCACAAATGCCAGACCAATGCCGGTATTACCGCTTGTGGGCTCAACGATCACTGTCTCGCCGGGCCGAATGATACCTGCCTGCTCTGCAGCGTCAATCATAGCCAGGCCGATGCGATCCTTGACACTGCCGGCGGGGTTGAACCATTCGAGTTTCGCAACAACTGTCGCATGCGTGTCATTCACCCGGTTCAGTCGCACCAGCGGCGTGTTGCCAACCAGTTCCGTAATGCTCCCATAGATGCGGCTCATACCTTCTCCCTTTATTCTTATATTTGTTACGCAACATTCCAAGTATATATCCGGCAAAGCCAGGCGTCAAGCGCGATCGCGCGACGACCGGGTGTGACGGAACGTCATACGGAAGAGCGCTTCCAGAAAACGTACGACGTGACACCAGCCGGCTTGCTGGCGCTCGACGCGCCATCAGGCCCGGACGCCCACCGGGTGGATCCTCCCGCAAACTGGCCCCTGGCACGTGCATGCAGAGCAGTATGTCACCCCCGTGGGAACTCGCTGGAGCGGTTCGCGAGCGGCCTTTCACGCGAGTAGCACCAATACCTTTCACATACGCCCGTCACCCCCACCCCGGCCCTCCCCCGCCCGGGGAGGGAGTCCGACTCCACCCACCGGCGGGGGGAGATCGGGTGGGGGGCTGTGCGGTGCATACCGCCTTATTTGAAAGGTATTGGGAGTAGCATACTGCCACAGGCGCTCCAGACGCAGAATCTGTGCCACTGCAGAACTCGTGATATATGATATACTATATTGTGTTCCGTAGCATGTTCGCGCCGGCCACGCCGGCGCGCGCGATTCTGAAAGGACATCGCGTGACCACCGCGCCGTCACCGCAGGCAGTCCAGCTTGCCTGCCCTTCCTGCCGCACTCCGATTCGCGCACCGATCGCCACGATTGTTGATGCCGCACGGCAACCCGAACTCAAGGCGCGCCTGATCGCCGGCCAGCTCAACCTGGCTGTCTGCCCGAATTGCGGCACGCCGATCATGATCAGTGCACCGTTGTTCTATCACGATGGCGCAAAGCAACTGGCGCTGGTCCATGTGCCGCAGCAGCTCAATGCTCGCCCTGAGGAGCAGGAACGGTTCATCGGCGACGCAACCTCACTGATGATGCGTTCGCTGCCCGCCGACGCACCGCGTGGTTACCTGCTCGCGCCACGGCGCTTCCTGACCATCAACTCGCTGATTGACGCCATCCTCGAGGCGGATGGCATCTCGCGCGAGACGATCGAAGCGCAACGCCGGCGCGTGGATCTCATTGGCCAGCTCGCCGAAGCTGCTGAGCGCGGGGACGAAGCGCTGGCGGCCCTCGTTGCTCAGCATCGCGAATCACTCGATGATGAGTTTTTTGCAACGCTCGATACGTTCATTGCCGCCAGCCAGCAGGTTGGCCGTGATGACTCGGCACAGGTGTTGGCGGCGCTCCGCAACCGGCTGGCGGATGCCGTCGGCGTTGCGGGTGGCGAGATGCATGGAGACGAAACGGAAATCGCGCTATCGGAAGTGGTCGAGCGCCTGATCGCCGCAGATGATGACGCCCTGGAAGCGCTGATCGCCGAATTGCGCCCCGCAATCGACTACAGTTTCTTCGAGGCCTGGACGGCGCGCATCGATCAGGCGGAGCAGGCCGGCGATCGGGTAACCGCCGAGCGGCTCACGGCGCGGCGCGGTATGATTCTTGAGACAATCGAGCGCATGGATCGCGAGGCACAGGCACTCTTCGATGCAGGGGCGAACCTGTTGCGCAGCGCGCTGGAAGCCACTGATGCCGCTGATGTGCTGCGCGCCAACAGCGCCCAGATTGATGAAGCCTTCATGCTGGTGCTGCAGTCGAATATTGCCATGGCTGAACGTGCGGGCCAGGATCAGATGGTAGCGCGATTGCGCGCGATTGAACAACTTGCCGCGCAGATCGTTGAGGAGTCGCTCTCGCCGGAGGATCGCTTTGTGAACCAGTTGCTCCAGGCCGATACGCCTCAGGCCGCAACCAGGTTGCTGCGCCAGAACCCGGCCATGATTACGCCTTCGTTCGTCAGGCGGCTGAATGAGCTTGCCGATCAGATGGAGAGTGGCGGGCACAGGCCCGCCAGCGAACGACTACGGCAACTGGCGCGCGAGGCGGGGGTGATGCTCTTCTAATGCTGGCGCACCGTGGCGCCAGACTCGATCTCCTGGCGCGCCTGGCGCATCAACTGCTCAAGCCGCGCATTAATGATATCCTGCCATTCGGCTGCCTCATGATCCTCGAGCGCGCCACCGCCATACTTCAGCTCCATCGCCATATCCCAGCCCTTGCGCCGCGCGAAGTGGTCAAGCTGTTCGCGCCGCTCCGCCGGCCAGCGTTCGATATAGCGCTGGAAGGCGCGCGCAAGTTTGCCCGAACCATCGGGGTTGAGCGCCGGTAGCGGAATGGTATCGTGCTCGGTATGGCCAGTGTCGGGTTTCTTCGCCGATGTGTAATAAATCACCATACATGTGCGACAGCAGCGGTACTCGCCGGCGCCATCGAATGCGCCCGGGTTACTGGCAATTGCGCCGATAAGCATGCGATCGGTAATGGTCATGGCAGTCGTTCCAAACGTAGCAGCATCGTACGATAGCGACCTCTAGAATAGCATAGGAGCGTTACCTTGTATAGACCACCGTCTGGCAGCCTGGCAGTCTCACCGTCGCACCCCTGTGCGGTATGCGCCAGGCGCGGGCCGTGGTATACTCCCTCGGGCCAGTTTTCGCTGCACAACACCCCGATAAGGAGGCTATGGTGAAAGTCCTTGTTACGGGCGGCGCCGGCTACATCGGCAGTATCTGCGCTGCGGAGTTGCTCGCCGCCGGGCACGAGGTTGTCGTTATCGATAACCTGTATCAAGGTCATCGTGCTGCTGTCCCCTCTGGCGCGGCATTTGTAGAGGGCGATTTACGCGATACTGACGCGATCGCACGCCTGTTCGATCAGCATCGCGACTTCGACGGGATCATGCATTTCGCCTCGTTCACCCTGGTCGGCGAGAGTATGCAGCAGCCGCTCAAATACCTGCGCGACAACCTGGTTGCAGGGGCCAACCTGCTCGAACATGCTGTGGCGAACGGCGTGCGCCGGTTCATTCTGTCATCAACCGCCAACCTGTTCGATGACCCGGAGAAGATGCCGATCGAGCCGGATGAACGGATCGTCCCGGGCTCACCATATGGCGAGTCGAAGTACTTCCTCGAGCGCATGCTCTACTGGTTCGAGCGTATTTATGGCCTCAAGTATGCCTGCCTGCGTTACTTCAATGCCGCAGGTGATACGCCCGACCGGGGCGAACATCACGAGCCGGAGTATCACCTGATCCCGATCGTTATGCAGGTGGCGCTGGGTCAGCGCGAAAAACTGACTATCTTCGGCGGCGATTACCCGACGAAGGACGGTACATGCGTGCGCGACTACATCCATGTGCTCGACCTGGCGCAGGCACACATTCTGGCGCTCGAAGCGCTGGATCGACTGGGCAGCCGGAAGTATAACCTGGGGAACGGCAACGGCTTTACCAACCTGGAAGTCGTGCAGACGGCACAGCGCGTCACCGGCAGGTCGATCCCGTACGAGATCGGGCCGCGACGGCCAGGCGATCCGGCGGTGCTGATCGCCTCTGCGGAAGCGATCCGGCACGAGCTTGGCTGGCAGCCGCGCTTTCCGGAACTGGAACAGATCATCAGTAGCGCGTGGGAGTGGCATAGCCGCCACCCGAACGGGTATACGGAGTAGGTAGAATGACGCTCACCCGCACCCGAACCGTTCAGCCTCGCGGCGGTTGGTGCGGGTGAACGCTCTGCATCCTGACAATGACCAGGCGGCGTTTGCGCCTGTGCTACGCCGTATGGCCACGGCTGGTATCGGTAGCTTCCGTCTCGCCGGCTCATGCAGCGAGGAACTCGTCGTGGTTCGTCGGCCGTATGAACATCGGATAGTTCTTGTCGACGGCCAGGTGCTGCTCGTCTCACGGGTTACTGTGGTGCACTCCTGCAGCGTAACGACGTTGTACCCTTTCTCATAGCCGGTGCGCATCATTGACTCCACGCAGCAATTCGTCAAAAAGCCGCCCTGCACGATATTCGTGATGTTGCGGTTGCGAAGAATAACGTCGAGGTTGGTGCTGGTAAAGCCGCAGAGACCGCGTTTCCTCTCGATGATGATGTCACCCTCCTGCGACTTCAGGACATCAACGATTTCCGCGCCCCACGTGCCCTTGAGCAAAGACTTCGAGCCTATCCGAATCCAGGTGTGTGCTCGTTTCTAACGAAACCTCAACGTTGATCTCGCCACGATGCGGATTTATACTACATATGACCATAGCATTCGATCAGATACCGGCGCTCCACCCGGCACCACACTCCCGCCACTGGCGTGCCTGACGACCCACGAATCGTATGCTTTCGTTCCACTGCCTGCCGTGCAGGGCTGCCGGTTATTTGCCTGAACGATGCGCTCGATGATCAGGTAGCCGGTTTTCGTCTATTCTCATCCCCTACGTTCGATCCTCGTTCTTGCCGCGATGTACGGCAACGTGCGCTGCAATGCGCATCAGGCGCCATTGAAAGGATTGCAGCGATGACGCATTATCGAATACCGCCTGTGGAGACACTTCGCATAGCCGACCGGCGATCCGGTTGGCCGGCATACCACCAGGCGCTGGAATTGCTGACCCGCCATGAAAGCGCCTCGGCGCTTGTGTTGCTTGCCGAAGCCGAAGCCATGTTTCGCACTGATGATGACGCAAGCGGCCAATGGCGCGCCCTCGCGGCTCAGGCAGAACTTCACTGGCGCGAGGGGCAGGCGCCGCTGGCATTGGCCCGCGCGCTCGCCGCGCTTGCCGCTGCCGAACAACTCGATGATCCGCTGGCGTGCGGTATCGTCGCCTGGCAGACAGCCATTATTGCGCTTGGCCTCGGCGACTACGAAACCGGCAAAACCTATCTGCAGCGAGCGCAGGTGTGCCTCGATGACATCGGCACGGCGCCGCCGGGCGGGTTGCTGGCCGCGGCGGCACAGATTTGCGCTGAGATCCTTCGCTGGCAGCAGGCAGTCGCCGGCAGCCGGATCGGACGAAGCGAAGGTGAAGCGGCCATCGTTAAAGCGCATGCAGATTTGATACGCTGCCTTGCGGATGCCATCCGACTCTCCGGCGCCCACGAAGCGGAGCCGACCACGTTATGGGTCGACCTTGCACCACATCCGGCACTTCCAGCGTTGTTGCCGCCGCCTGCCGAACGGGTATCGCACGCTTCGCTGGGGAACCGCCTCATCCACTGGTTGCAATCGTTGTTCACGGTTCAGCGGCACACCAGTGTATCGCCTGACAATGAATATGCTCCATCCGAACCAGCGGTCACCGTGGAGCGGGCCAATGGGAAAGAGGATCTTCCAGCAGCGGATGCAGAAACCGAAGAAGACGCGACGCCCGAACAGGAAACATCCGTTGAGGAAGAAAACGCATTCGACGATCGCGAGTCATCCATCGAGCATGCCGCGATTGCAGGTCTGCCGCATCCATCCGCAGCGACGATTCCTGATCCGGTCGCGGAAGACCAGCCGGTGCGTCATCAACCTGGTCTGACGGTCTATACCTTTGGCGAACTACGTGTCTACTACGATGACGTCCTGATCGATCAGTGGGAAGGAGCTCGTTCGCGTGCTTTGTTTCGCTTCCTGATCGCCCATCGTCATATGCCGGCGCCGAAAGACCTGCTTGCGGCGCAATTCTGGCCCGACTCAGAACCGGAACTGGCCCGGCGTAGCCTGCACCAGGCGGTCTATTGCCTGCGGCAGACGTTCAAGCGTTATGCCGGCTCGACGCCGATCATTCAGTTTGCGAACGACCGCTATATGCTGGCGCCGGAGGTACCGTTATGGGTTGATTCCGAAGACTTCGAGGAATCGATCGGCGCGGCGCGCGCATTCTGGAGCAATGGAGACACCGCCGCCGCGCTGCTCGCATACAGCCGCGCGATCGATCTCTATCGTGGCGACTATATGGCAGAGGATCGCTATGAAGATTGGGCAGAAAAGCGACGGACAGCATTACAGGTAGCGAATCTTGAGGCACTCCATCAACTGGCGCGCACCTACCACGAACGTGGCGACTTTGCAGCGGCCATCATGTTCAGCCAGCGTGCACTGGCGCTTGATAGCTGTGACGAAGATGCTCACCGGATGCTGATCGGTTGTTATGTCGCGCAGGGGTTGCGCCAGCTGGCGGTACGGCAATACCAGGTCTGTGTAGGAAACCTTCGGAGCCAGCTCGGGTTGCGCCCGTCCGATGAATTCGAAACCTTCTTTCGACGCGTTACCGCCGGGAGGGACGGAAAGACGTCGCCGTGAGGGGCGCTGATGAAGAGTATCCAGTAAAACCGGTCTATGCTCCGCCGTGGCCATAATAAGTACCTATCCGAAAACCCATGGGCATGCTGTCATTGCGAGGAGCGCCAGCGACAGCCTGCAGCGAGCGAAGCGTGGCTGAAGCAATCTACCGGCGCGAGAGGAGATTGCTTCGCTCGCGCTCGCAATGACATTGACCATCTGGTTTTCGGATAGGCTCTAAGGCCTGGCGCACCGCACAGCCCCCTGCCCAACCTCCCCCGCCGGGGGGAGGAGATTGCTTCGCTTCGCTCGCAATGACAGCCAGTCCACAATTCGGATAGGCTCGTAACAAGCATCAGCGCCCCGGCGTCACGCGCAGCACCGGGCCGGAGACCGCACTCACTGCGCCATTGTCAGTCAGTAAGGCAGCGACGATTAACTGGTACCTTCCAACATCCGGTAATGCTGCATCAATGACGAGCGGAGCTTCCATCTCACCTGGTTCGAACCGCACATTCACAGCATTCAACACTGATGTCTGGCCGTTGTCGAGCCTGTACCCAAGCAGAAATGCGCGACATGTCGTGCCCTCTTTGACCACCTGTGCCAGGTCGAGCCGTTCGACGCACACATGCGCTGTCGCGCGCAGCCGGTAGGTATCGTGACTGCCTGCCACTTTGACGGTCTCAACCTGTGAGTCATCAAGCGCCAGGCTGCGGGGTGCGCCCTCACGCCGTTCACGATCCGATGCAACCTCCGTGAAGAATTGCGCGACGCGTCCGCCTTGCCAGTCAATCGGCAGTTCTTCATCAACATCCAGCAGCATCGTATCAACGACATCGCCATCTTCATTGAGCAACACTGCGGCGAACACTATACGCGTTGCTTCATGCTCTTCACGCGGTCCATCTTCGCGTGCCGGCTCGCCGGGCGCCTGCAAAGGTTCCTCCGCGCCCGCGAGCTTACGCGCGCGTTCGATCCATTCCATGCGCGCAATCTGTTCCACCGATCGCCCCGTCCAGGAGGCGAGATCTTCGACCGAACTCCCGGCCAGCGCCGCGAATGTCTTGACTCCTGCGGCATACAGGCGGCGCGCAATCGCCGGACCGATCCCCGAAATCTGCTCAAGATCATCGACCCGGGCGGCCTCTTCCTGGGCGGGTGGTTCGGGTTTCACGATCCTGGCCGGGGCCTCATCGGGCGAGACGAGCGCAAAACCAAGCGACTGATGAAGCTGGCCGCGCAGCCACTCGATGAACGCATCATCCGGCAATCCCGTCCACACCATACTGGAGTCGCGTTCTTCGTGATAGGCGCGCGTACGCCAGGTGAGCCTGCCGGCACCCATATCGCGCGACTCGATCGCGAGGCGAAACGCAGCTCGCTCATTCCAGACGGATTCACGCGCCCTGTCGCTCTCGCTCTGCCCGTCGCCTGGCGGCGGTACATCAAGCGATGCCATGGAGAAACTCTTTCTTACTGCAATTGAAAGTCACCGGATACGACCCGCACGGGAATACCGTCGATAGTCTCCGGAACATCCAGTTCCTGCGGGTTGTCGCGAACGTGTATCCGCACCCCGGCGATACGGGCGCGCGGTGGATTGAAAAGACCAATATCGATCAAGGTCACCGACGGATGCGTACCGAAGCGCGCGATCAACTGATCGCGCGCTCGTCGCGCCCGTTCCCACCACTCTTGTGTTTGAACGGTCATCGTCGCATGACCTCCATTCTTGCCGCTTCGATCCAGCGTCGCGCCGCGGGCA
Source organism: Chloroflexota bacterium (assembly GCA_013388755.1). Lineage (GTDB taxonomy): Bacteria > Chloroflexota > Chloroflexia > Chloroflexales > Roseiflexaceae > JACAEQ01. The sequence goes on along the minus strand of JACAEQ010000040.1, from coordinate 25,531 downwards.
GGGGACGCTCAGTGACGACATCCACACCAAGCGCATCGAGCACAGCGGTCATATCCATGGCCAATCCCTGTTCAGGACTGTCACTTCCAGCAAAATGAAGGCCAACGGCGTTGTTCGTTGCTTCATCGAGCCACCAGGAGCCTGAGTCGCCCGCTTTACTCACATCGCGCCTCGTCACCGCTGGAACGATGGTCATAACATGGCGGATGACCCGTTGCACGGAACCATACCACAATCGGGCATATCCCTCAATACCGGTGACGATCCCGTGCGTGACCCCTGTAGTTCGCCCCGCTTTCACAAGCTGCATACCCAGTTCGGGCCGCGCAACGCCGTCCACCGGGCCAAGGGTGAGCTGGTCGTTGATCAGTGCTCGATGACCGGTCAACGTTGCGACCGCTGCATCGAGCCCGCTGCGCATGGCATCGCGCGTCAACCTGGCAACCACATCATGTGGCAAGCCACCGTCGAGGCGCCCTGGCTGGCAGATCCGTAATCCCGGGCGTGCCCACCACTCAACCACCAGCACATGCCAGTTGCTCAGAATCATCTCCTCACCAGTCGCGCGATCGCGCACGAGGCCACCCAGCGTACCGGCGCTGATATGCCGGACATCCGAGATGCTGATCCCGCCGCGCAACTTCTCAAAACGCGACTGTGGACTGCCAGCGGGAGGCTGCACCGCTGGCCACCATGGCCATACCTGGGGATAATATACTCCTTCGATCACATCGGTGGTGAATTCGCCGATCTGCCGCGGTACCCTTTCGATTCCGGCGCTTTCGAGCCGGTGTTCGGACATCTTTTCGGTCACGTGGAAGCGTAAGGTTGGGCGTTCATCGGTTGACTGCTGGCGCTCCGGCAGGCCAAAATCAATCACGTTGACGCGATACCTGGGATCATACAGAAACGCTGGTGCGATCTGGCGGAGTACCATACGCGCCCACACTGCGCGCGATCGTTCTTCACTCCACATGCCCCCTCCCCATGTGCAACTGCGGGAACGCGGCAGAGACGCAGGATGCTGCGCCCCTGCCACAATCATGCCGACAACACGTTATCAGACGTATGCATCAAAGCGAACGGGCTGCTCGAAACGAACCACCAGGCCGTTCGGGCCGAAGATCGAGGCATCAATCTGATCGATGCGCGAGGCATAGCCGGCGAATGGTACCATTGTCGTGCTCATCGCCGTCAGGATCTGCGCACGCAGATTGAGCTCGTATAACCCTGCCTGGTTGGGCGTCAGCGTGATCGGCCGGACAATGAACAGTACTGGCGCCAGGTTGCCGTTGATCGTGCCACTCAAGGCAGCATCATGAGTTGCCGTCGTCACATTGGTTGTGTCATACATGATCCGATAGGGCAGCAACGACCCGGGAATGGGATTGGGCGTCGGCGGAACGACTCCTGGCAGTGTTGGGTTGAGGAACAGAACGGCAAAGATTGTGATCGGTTGGCCAACCTGAACGATTGGATTGGGCTTGGGAAAGCCAAGATCGAACGGCGCCGAGAATGGCCCGATCGCCAGTACATCCCACCAGCGTGTCGGCGCGGCGATCTGCGGCATCGGACGCGCCTTTGCCTCTTCATACGCTGCCTCGAGTTGCGCCAGAACGGCTGCCTGCAGTTCTTCTACCTGCGGTTCGACGGCTGCTTCCGCTCTGGCGCCTGCCGGTACGACCAGTTCACGTCTTGCGGCTGCGACTGCCATGGTTTTACCCCTTTCTCATACGACGAGCGTCTCCACATTCAACGCTCTTGTATGTGGCAAGTCTAGCCGCCACCGCTCAATACACACTCATTGATGTCTCAACAGCCGATTGTGAGCGACACAGGTTTTGCTGAGTGAGAAGAGGAGAAGGGGGGTGAGGGTATCATGAGCAACCCGTGAGCGTCGCTGCTCACGCGGCTCTCAACCGGCGCTCACGCTGCGCCGGCCCGGTTTGCTAGAGGCCGGCCTGTTCCATCCAGCGAATCCATGGCAACAGCGTGTCGGTGATTGCCACGTCACCCGGCTCATCAGGCGCTGCAGTCGGCCTCTTCTGGCCGTTCCGCTGAAACGGCGCAACCGTTGTTCGGCTCGGGCTGCCACCCACGTGGACCGCGGTCGTGTCGCCGGCCGCCAGCACAACGCACTGGTAGGAAGGCGGCCGGTTGATCAGGACACGGCGGCCACACGCCGGGCAGATCCATTCCTCCGCCCCTGACTGGTGGCTGCGATGGAGCCTGAATGTATGCAGGGGTTGATCCGACATGTGGGTGTTCCTTTCTGGATGTTCAAGACATGCAATCAGTTCTTAACACAAATTATACTCACAAATTGAACCGCTGTGAACTATGCTATGATACCTGGCTATGAGCATGACATCTTCCCCTTCGTCTACCGGGCGCTTCGCCGGCCTGACGGCGTTGCGCTACCGCGACTTCCGCTTACTCTGGATCGGCGAACTCGTGTCAATCACCGGCACCCAGATGCGGAACGTGGCGATCGTCTGGCAGATCTACCAGGTCGCGCTTGCCGATGGCAGTGTGAAACCGGAAATCGCCCTGGGTCTGATCGGCCTGGCGCGCGTCATTCCACTGGTCCTGACCGCCTTCTTCAGCGGGCTGGTCGCCGATCGAGTCGAACGACGCAAGATTATTATGCTGACCTCGTGGGCGGCCCTCGGTTGTTCCGTCGTTCTGGCAGTCACCGGCGGCATGGAACGCCCGCCCTTGCCCTTGATCTATGCCATGGTTGCGATTGCATCCGTTGCCGGGGCCTTCGAACTCCCGGCGCGCCAGGCGATCACGCCGAACCTGGTTGCGCCACAACACCTGCCGAATGCCTTGAGCCTGAATATCATCGCCTGGCAGATTGCAACGGTCGTCGGCCCGGCACTGGCAGGGATCTTGATCGCGACCATCGGCGTCACGCTGGTCTACTGGATCGATGCCGCAACCTTCCTGGCCGTTGTGGCGGCGGCGCTCATGATGCGTACCCGCAACATCCCCGCCCGTACCGAACCAGTGTCGCTCCAGGCAGCACTGGCAGGGTTGCGCTTTGTCTTCTCCAACCGCATGATCGCGGCAACCATGCTGCTCGATTTCTTCGCCACCTTCTTCGGCGCGACCAGCACGATGCTGCCAATCTTTGCCGACCAGGTGCTGGGAGTGGGACCGGCGCAACTTGGCTGGATGTTCGCCGCGCCTTCGGTGGGCGCGGTGATTGCGGCAATGCTGCTCACCGGCATCCGGATTCGTCGCCAGGGGATCGTGCTGCTTACAGCGGTCACGATGTTCGGCATCTGCGTCGCCCTGGTCGGGCTGTCGCGGTCATTGCCGCTCACCTTGCTGGCGCTCGCCGGCACGGGCGCGGCAGATACCGTGAGCATGGTCATTCGCGGTACCATCCGCCAGCTCCTCACCCCCGACGCATTGCGTGGGCGAATGGTGGCGGTGAACATGATCTTCTTCGCCGGTGGCCCGCAGCTTGGTGAGACCAACACCGGTTTTATCGCCAGCATCTTTGGCGCGCCCGCCGCAGTCGCGCTCGGCGGGACGCTCTGCGTGTTGTTTGTGATCGGGACGGCGCTGAAGGTGCGCGAGTTGCGCCAGTATGACGGGCCACACATGGTTTGACGTGCAGTGCGTCATGTCGCTATACTACCAGTGCAGGAGATGCGCGACGGCGAGGAGATCATGGTGGCCAGCAACGATAACCGACTACGCGACGCTGACCCGGCGACGGTGGATCCGGCGTGGTTACTGCGCGAACTCAATGAGGCGCACCAGACGATCCGTAGCCTGTTGCGCCAGATCAGCAAGGAACAGGGGCGCCACGCCGAAATTGCGCGCGCATACAATAAAACGGTCGCGAACCTGGTGGAGATTACCCGCGAGAATGCCGCCCTCGAGCGCGAGCGCGATATGTGGAAGGCGCGCGCGGAAAGCGCGCACCTCGAGCAGGGGGTGCTGAACATCGGTGCCATGCCGTTCTCGCTCACTGCCGCTGAAATCGGCGCCATCCGCAAGGCAATGGCGCGTCTCCATCACCCTGACACTGGCGGCGACGCCGAACGCATGAAACTCTGGAACGCCGCGCTCGACCCGCTGGAGGAGCGAGTCACGTCGTAGTCGGCACCTCCATTCAGCGCACCACAAATGACACGACGCCCGTCAGACGGCTGCGCGTGCCATGCGCGACAAGCTGATACGTTCCGCGCGCCAGGCCATCCGGCCGGTACGTCAGCCATACTCTGCCCGATGGGTCGGCCGCGTTCGCCACAGGCAAACCCACAACGCCTCCCGGCGTATTCAGCCAGGTCACCACATGCTCGCCCGGTACAAAGCGATCGCTGAAGAAGGTGCGCGAAACGCTGGCGGGCGCGCTTGCCGGATCAACGATCAGCCAGACGAATGCGGCAGTGTCATTACCGCCTCCAACCAGCACAGGCGCCCAGTTGCCGCGCCCTGATCCGCCGCTCCGTTCATCGGACCAGGTGAACTCCGGGCGCATGTCGATCACAGTGTTGTCCGGCAGGCCGCTGTTCACCTGGAAGTAGACGATGCCGGAACGCATCTTGCCATTGCCGAGCTTGCCGAAAGTGACAGTGAGACGGCTTGAGGTCAACTCGCTGACCCAGTCGCCCGCGCTGCGATCGAGCCGGCTACCAATCGGCAACACGTGGTTACGGTTGTATGGCAACGTGATTGTCGTTCGCCCGGCATCGCCGCGACCATCGTTGTATACACGAAACTCGTAGGCGATGGTTGCACCACGGCCAGCGCGAATGCTCGGCTCGGGCCAGAGCACTGCCGTCACACTGGCAGGCGGCGGCGGTTCCGGCGCCGGTGTTGCGCCCGGCGGGACGACGACTGGCAGTGGTGGCGGGCCAAGTACCAGCGGTAAGTATACCGGCTGAGCGGCCGGCGGAATCGTATTACCCGGCGCAGCATCGGCCACGGTCACGGCAGGAATCGCAGCAGCGCGATGGCTGAACGCCGCGAGCGCAGCGCGGATGATAGCGTCTGTGTCGGCAGGAATATCGCGTGTGGCCGGGCCGAGATCTTCCTCGAACATGGATGGCAATTCATCGGATGAAGCCGTGGTTGGCGCGACCGGCGGTTCATCTGTCTGTTTTGTCGCGCTCACTGTTGCGAAAGAGGAAATGACGAGGAGCGTCACAACCAGGAGCGCCGCCAGCAGGAGTTCTTTGAAACGGCGCATCATTCTCACCTTGAAGAGCCTATCCGAACACCAGATGGTCACTGTCATGGCGAGCGCGCGCGAAGCACTCTCCGATCGCGCCGCTCGATTGCGTCAGCCACGCTGCGCTCGCTGCACGCGGTCGCTGATGCTCCGCGCACTGACCGCATGCCCATGGGTTTTCGGATAGGCACGAAGTACAGTACCGCTATGCACGCTTCCGATAACAATCGGCGGCATCATGGTAGCCGCACACGATCCATAACATGAAAAAGAGACCGCTCTGCCGAAGGCAAGAAAGCCATGATCGTGCCGTGTAAGATAGCCATCATGTAACCCATGCATATGACGACCGGGAGGCGCTCCAGGTTCCATCCGTGGGTCCTGGGGCGCAACGGAAAGTTCTGCGGAACAGAGCTTCCCGAAAGCTCGCTCCCGGCACATGCAGGGCAATTCGTCACACCCCGGGCATTGCAGACCGGCGATAGGCAGGCGCAATTCGGTTATACTTGTGCGGATAGCTCCTGAAAGCTTCGGGGTGCACTGTAATAGCGAGGACGACCTATGGATGGCGCACGCGCCAGCGGTATTTTGCTCCACCCGACATCGCTTCCCTCGCGATGGGGTATTGGCGATCTGGGAGACGGCGCCTACGAGTTCGCCGATTTCCTTGCTGCGGCCGGCCAGCGTATCTGGCAGGTAATGCCGCTCGGCCCAACAGGCTACGGCGACTCGCCGTACCAGAGTTTCTCGGCCTTTGCCGGAAATCCGCTGCTGATCAGTTTTGACATCCTCCTGGAAGACGAGTTGCTCGAACCATCTGATCTGGCGGACGCCCCACGGTTGCCCGATACCGTGGTTGACTATGGCGCGGTGATACCATTCAAGCAGCGCGTGCTCCGTCGCGCCTTTGCGCGCTTCAGAAACGGCTTCGCCGATCATCTGCGCGATGATTTCGAGGCCTTCTGCGAGGCTCAGACAGCATGGCTCGATGACTATGCACTCTTCGCCGCACTGAAGCATGCCCACAACGGCGCCGCCTGGTATACCTGGAAGGCCGCATTGCGTAGCCGTACGCCGCAGGCGCTCGCCGCAGCGCAGCGCGAACACGCTGACGAGATCGCCTATCAGCGCTTTATCCAGTATCTCTTCTTTGACCAGTGGAAGGCGCTGAAGAATTATGTCAATGACTTGAACATCAGCATCCTGGGGGATATTCCCATCTTCGTGGCCTACGACAGCGCCGATGTCTGGGCCAACCCCGACCTGTTCTATCTCGACAGGCAGGGAAAGCCAACCGTCGTTGCCGGGGTGCCGCCCGATTATTTCAGCGCCACCGGCCAGTTGTGGGGCAACCCGCTCTACCGCTGGGATGTGCTGAAACAGCGCGGCTACGACTGGTGGATCAATCGCTTCCGCGCCACACTGACCATGTTCGACATTGTGCGACTCGACCACTTCCGCGGCTTTGCCGCCTGCTGGGAGGTCCCTGCCTCTGAGGAAACGGCCATGAACGGTCGCTGGGTCGAAGGACCGGGAGCGGCGCTGTTCGAGGCCGTCGATCGCGCGCTGGGCGGGTTGCCGATCGTCGCCGAGGACCTGGGGGTCATTACGCCAGATGTTGAGGAGTTACGCGACCGGTTCGGCTTTCCCGGCATGCGGGTACTGCAGTTCGCCTTCGGTGTGAAAGCCGACCAGCCCTACCTGCCGCACAATCACATTCGCCGCTGCATTGTCTACACCGGCACGCACGACAACGATACGACCCTCGGCTGGTGGCGTAGCGCACCGGAAAAGGAACGCCGGCACGTGCAACTCTACCTGGGGCGAAGCGGAGAGGATATCGCGTGGGATTTCATCCGTGCCGCGCTATCATCGGTAGCAGACACCGCGATCATTCCTTTGCAGGATGTGCTCGCGCTGGGCAGCGAGGCGCGAATGAACACGCCCGGGCAGCCGGGCGGTAACTGGACCTGGCGGTTCGGCCTCCATCAACTGACACCGTCAACCATCGGCCGACTGCGCGAGCTGACCATCCTGTATGGACGGTATGTCGAGCCTGAACCGGTGGAAGAAGGCGCGACCGGGAAGCACTCGTCTGACTAGATCCTCCCGACCTGGTAACGGTTCAGAGGTGGGGTTACCATGTTACCGCCGGTTGCGAGCGTCCAGCCTCACCCCTCCATACCCAGCCAGCGCAGGCTGACCGGTCGCTCGCCCAGACCAGGCGCCCGGATGACCTGCTCATCACCGGGCATCAAATCAAGATAGTTATCGCTCCAGGCGACGCCATCACCGGCAGCAAGCACAACCCCTTTGGCGGGTCGAGCGGCACGTATGCGTAGTTCCTCACTGGATACCAGGTCGAGAAGAATCACCGGATCAGGTAACGTCAGGTACTTCAGCGGCTCGGGCCAGAGCGACGCGCGCGCCACTACCTGCCCGTCCAGCAGCAACCGGGCATCGAAGATCAGCGAGGCGCCCGGGTCGAAACCGAACTGGCCGAGTTCCGTCGTGCCGACAGGTGGTAACGATGCGCTCAGTTTTTCGAGCGCCACCATATCGCCGCCGAGCGTCCAGGTTCGCAACTCGATCTCCACTGCTACGGCCGATGCCGTCCCGTTCACCGCCCACAGGTCAACACCGTCGCTGGTACGCGCCAGGCCGGGCGCCAGCGGCGCCAGTGCCCGCCGTACGGCATACACCGCTGGCTTCGCTCGCAGGTAGTAGTCGATCATTGCCCAGCTGATCACCGGCCAGCAATCATTGAGCTGCCAGACAAGCGCACCGGCAGTCTGGTAGCGACCAGGCCCGCCCCAGCGTCGCCGCCAGGCGCGGATCGCCGACGTCAGCGCCTCAGCCTGCACCAGCTGGGTGGCGTAGATGTAACCGTCGAGGTCCGCCGGGACACGCACATTGTCGTTGAGGTACACTGCCAGGCGGCGCGGGCCGTCCGTTGCTTTATTGTGATGGTCAAGCGTCCGGCTCTGCGGGTAGCGTTCAGCCGGGGGCGCAAACGCCTCGATGGTGGCACGATCTGGAAACGCCTGCATACCAAATTCGCTCACGAAGCGGCCATGGTAAGCGGCATACTCCTGATAGGGCGCAACGCGCCCATGCCAGATATCCCATGTATGCCGATCGCCGACGGTCTGATCGGAACCGTCGTGCCCGCCATAGGGGCTACCCGGCCAGTAGGGGCGCGTCGGATCGAGGGTCGCGCAGACGTCGGGCAGCAGCCGTTCATAGATCAGCCGTGCAGGAAAGCGATCGGCGTTCTCTTCAGGCGTCAGATTGGTATCATAACGACCGGTCGCTCCAGCGATCTGGTAGTCTTCATTATTGCCGCACCAGAGGACCAGGCTCGGATGGTGACGCAGACGGCGCACCTGTGCTTCCGCCTCGGCGCGCACACTGTCGCGGAACCATCCTGGCGCAGGATAGATACCGCAGGCAAACATGAAATCCTGCCAGACCAGCAACCCGAGTTCGTCGCAGGCCTCGTAAAATGCTTCATGCTCATAGATGCCACCGCCCCAGACACGCAGCATCACCATATTCGCCGCGGCAGCCTGCACACACAGCGCGCGGTAGCGTTCAGGTGCAATACGAGGAGTGAAGCTATCGGCAGGAATCCAGTTCGCACCGCCGCAGAAGATGGGGACATTGTTAATCTCGAACATGAACGTTGTTCCAGGTTCATGCTCAAGCGGCGCCTGCACCAGGCGTAGCCGGCGCATACCGAGCCGCACCTCCTGGCGTTCAAGAATCGTACCGGTGCGCTGCAATTCAGCGACCAGACGATAGAACGGGCGATCACCGTGGCCATTGGGCCACCAGAGGCGCGGCGCGTGGACAGCCAGCTCCGTGGTAACCCTGCCACCGCTCGCTGGAAGCGCAGCCGCCGCCACCACCGCACCATCCGGATCGAAGAGTTCGAGCCGTACCGTCAATTCATCAAGGCGGCGCGCGGTCTCCGCCGCATCACGCGCCACGTCACCGCCGAGTTCGATATCAACAGACACCGGCAGCGTCGCGCTCTGCAGATCGGCGGCTACGCCAACCGGGCAGTGCAGGTCGGCGATGCGAGCGCTGAAATACTCCAGCCGGACGGCGCGCCACGGCCCGGCGGTCAACAGTGCCGGTCCCCAGTCCCAGCCATAGTGGTACTGTGCTTTCCGCACATACAGACGGCTGCTATCGCCGTTCCACAGCGGCAAAGCGCCACCTTCGGCTTCGCGGGCACGCCCACGGCGCAGCGCCGACTCAAACAGCAGTATCAGTTGATTGCGCCCGGAATGCAACAGGCGCGTCACTTCAACGCGCCGCGGCACGAACATATTGTCGCCTGACAATATCTCGGCGCCATTGAGCCACACCGTCGCAAACGTATCGAGGCCATCAAAGCAGAGCACAGCCGTCTCACCTGCTGCTTCGCCCGGTGGAACCTCGAAGTCGCAGCGATAGAGCCAGTCAACCTCCCCCACCCATTGCGCGGCGCGCTCATTGAGCCCATCGAACGGGTCAGGGAGCAGACCGGCAGCGATCAGATCCTGGTGAACCGTTCCTGGAACGACGGCCGGGATCCATCCCTCAGCCGCACCAGAATCGTCGCTGAGATCACGCGTGGGATCACGCTGTTTGAGCTGCCAGCCTCCGGAGAGTACTATCTGCCGCATACACGACCTCCGGCAGTATGATCGCGATACCCCGGTGATTATACGACGGTCGGTGTGGAACGTCCAAAAGAGGTCGCCGGCACGCCGCCTGCACGCTCTCTGGTGAAGTGCAAAAGCGATGATTCCCGGGAGCGCGGGCGGCTCGCCCGCATGCGCGCAGACTGCACGCGCTCCCGGTATACGCAAGGCCAGTACTTCTGCACGTCGCCATAGCACGGCAGGAACGGTGAATATCGACAAAACCCCTTGCGCTATCTTACCGTATAATTGATGTATCCTGTATCCGTGAAGTCCACGCGTTGCGCGGTGGTGCGGAACTGGCGTCTGTCAATCCTGCAGCGGCACGGTCCTCCCGAGGAAGGGTAGCTTGCGAGCGGTACGAGCGGCCCTGCCAGAGGCAACAACGCCAGTATGCAGGTTGCCTGCCAGGGTAACCGTGTGATCTGTGCGTAGTAGAAAAATCTTTCCATGCTCAAGAATCGCCTGCTCCTCTCGATCAGCGCTGGCCATTTTGCAGTTGATGTCCTGAACAGCGTCGTGCCAGTGCTGCTGGCTGCGCTGGCTGTCCCTCTGGCGCTCAGCAATGCACAGATTGGCGTTGCGCTGACCATACAGATCTTTGCCGGTGCGTTGTCACAGCCGCTCTTTGGCTGGCTGGCTGACCGTTTCAAGGGACGACCGGCAGTTCTGGCGGCAACCGGCGTCGCGTGGATGGCCATCTGCCTGGTCGGGATCGTCCTCGTGACAAACTGGCCACTCATTGTGACGTTTGTCGGGTTGATGGCGCTCGGTTCCGGTCTGTTCCATCCCGTGGGAACAGCCGGTGCCGCCGCCGCTGCTCCGGCGCGCGCCGCCAGTGCGACGGCAATCTTCTTCTTTAGCGGGCAACTGGGGCTGTCACTCGGCCCCTTGCTGGGTGGGGTACTGCTCGGCGCGCCAGGCGGTGCGCATCTGATGCTGCTACTGGCTGCCCTGACGGTCGCCCCTGCGGCGCTGCTTTTCAGCGCGCCACGCCCGGCGATACCGGTCGGCGGTGTGGCGCGGGCTGCGCGGGCAACCATTCAGGCCGGGGTTGCCATCCTGGCGGCGTTCGTTGTGCTGGTGGCGCTCCGCTCGTCCATCCAGTCGGTCTTCATGTCATTCTTGCCCAAACTGTTTGCCGATCGCGGCTGGGACCCGGCGGCTTATGGCGCGATTGCCGGCACATTTATGTTCACTGCCGCAGTGGGGAACATTATTGCCGGCGATATTGCAGACCGGTACGGCATGCGCGCGGCGACCATATGGCCGCTGCTGGCCAGCGTTCCCGCCGGCCTGATCTGCCTCTGGTCGCCCTCGCCAGTGGCAGCCTTCGTGGCATGCGGCGTTGCGGGGTTGTTGATCGGCGGGCAGCATAGCGTCCTGGTGGTCCATGCACAGCGCCTCCTGCCGGTACGGCAGGGGTTTGCTGCCGGGCTCATCCTGGGTTTTACGTTCGCCGCCGGCGGCATCGGCACCGCGCTGGTCGGCGCGCTGGCGGATGGCATCGGTCTGCTGACGGCGATGCAGGGCGCTGTGTTGCTGGCGCTGCCGGCGGCCATCCTGGCGCTGACTTTACCAGGCAGGCCCGCCGTGGCGACAGCCCCGGTCGTGGCAGAAGCCTGAATACCTCGCGCTGCCCTGATCTTGAAGATTCACCCGGTTCAGGCGTTTCAGACAAAGCGGGAAAACACCTGGTTGCCGAGCATTCGCCCACGTGGCGTCAACCGCGCGCCACGTTCGTCATATTCGATCAGGCCGGCCGCCGCCAGTTCCGCCAGTTCGGCGCCGAACACAACATCCATCGCCACGCCACACCGCTCGCGGAAATGGGCTGCACCAACCCCCAGGTTCAAACGCAGCCCCATGAACATGGTTTCAGCCGCAAGGTCGCGCGGCGAGAGTTCCGTTACCTCGGCAACCGGCGTCTCGCCGGCGCGCACACAACCGATGTAGTCATCAATGCCGGGCACGTCGGCATACCGGCGCGGGTAAAGATGCCCGTGCGCTCCCGCTCCCGCCGCCAGGTAGTCGGCATTCAGCCAGTAGGCCAGGTTGTGATGGCACGCGTGATGAGGAATGGGTATCGCGGGTTCGGGCGCGATGCTCAGCGCCCAGTTGCTAATTTCATACTGGACATAGCCTGCGGCTGCGAAACGCTCCATCGCCAGTTCGTACATGATGGCGGTGGCATCATCATCAGGCACACTGACGCGACCACTCGTCACCTGGGCATACAGCGGTGTGCGCGCTTCGAGGATCAAGGAGTAGAGTGCGAAATGATCCGCCCCCCAGGTCACGATTTCGCGCAACGTCGCATCCCATTGCGCCGCCGTCTGCCCCGGCAGGCCGAACATGAAGTCCAGGTTGATGCGGTCGAACCCTGCGGCACGCGCGTCGTTATATGAGGCGCGTGCTTCGGCGGCGGTGTGAATGCGGCCCAGCACGCGCAGCGTCGGGTCGTGCAGGCTCTGGACGCCCATGCTGAGGCGATTGACGCCCATCGCGCGCAGCGCACGCAGGTAGTCGCGTCCCAGCACCGTACCCGGATTACACTCCACCGTTACCTCAGCACCGCGTAACGGTACAACCGTATTGGCCGCAGCAAGCACCTGTTCCATGAGCGGCTCCGGGAGCATGCTCGGCGTCCCACCACCGAGAAAGACCGTAGGCCGCAGCGTCGCGCGAGTGAGCGCGTCTCCGGCAGGCTCGGACACTGGAGGGCACGACGCTGCGTCGGCGAACGATCGTACCTCCGCGCACAGGGCGTCAACATACGCCGCCATGCGGTCCTCCATGTTGGCGTAGGTGTTGAAATCGCAGTATGAACAACGCCGGTGGCAGAAGGGCACGTGGATATACAGGTGACGGACGCCATGCGCCGCAGCCGCGCGCCAGTCGGCAACCACTTCCCCGGGGACGATCCTGGTCATCAACAATCTCGCTCTATGTATCTCTTCCACGCCGGCTACGATACCGGCAGAGCACTGCAATTTCAACGCGTAACGAAGCGACCCGGCGTGGCGCCGGTATGCGCGCCATCCGCCAGCACACGCACCCCATTCACCCATACATCACGCACGCCGCTCGAAAGCTGATGTGGCGCTTCAAAGGTCGCGCGGTCGGTGATTGTCGCCGGGTCGAACACGACGACATCGGCGAAGCATCCGGCGCGCAGCAGGCCGCGGTCACGCAATCCCAACCGCTCGGCGACCGCCGACGACATTTTCCGCACGGCATCCTCCAGCGTCAATGCGTGCTCTTCGCGCACATACCGCCCCAGCACGCGCGGGTACGTGCCGTACGAGCGGGGATGCACCGGGCCGCGCGCTACGGCCCATACCGGGTCGTAGCCACCAGCATCGGTTGCGATCTTGATCCAGGGCAGACCAAGTTGCATGCGCACGTTCGTCTCGTCCATCGAGAAGTAGATCGTACTGATCCGCTGCCGCTCCGCCAGCAACAGATCGAGGGCGGCATCGAGCCAGTGCTGGCCACGCATCTCGGCGATCTCCGCCAGGCGCTTGCCGACATATTCCTGGTGCTCCGGCTTCTGAAAACCAATCGGCATCACGCCGTCGGGGCCGGTATTGTGTGCCATCGCCTCCCAATCCCCGGCCGGCGCCAGGACCTCGGCGCGAATCCGGGCGCGCATCGCCGGGTCCGCCAGGTTCTCGTACAGCCTGCCGTCCGCATCGGCCCACGGCGGCAGAATCGCGCTCAGACCGGTGCCCGATGCCGCATATGGATACATATCGGCAGTCACATCCACGCCCGACGCGCGCCCCTCCTCGATCGTACGGATGGCCGCCGGCATGCGATGCCAGTTTGGCCGGCCGGCCGCCTTCAGGTGGTAGATCTCGACCGGCAGACCGGCGCGACGGCCAATCTCGATCGCCTCACCGATCGATTCGACCAGCAACTCGGCCTCAGAACGCACATGGGTGATGTAGATACCGTGGTAGTGTGCCACAACCCGGCAGACCTCCACAAGTTCATCGGTGTCAACAAACGAGTCGGGCGGGTAGATCAATGCATACGAAACACCGAATGCGCCATCTTCTATTGCCTCGGCCATGACCTGCCGCATCACACGCAACTCATCGGCATCGGCATGCCCCATACGCATACCACATGCATACTGGCGCAACGTCCCGCCGCCGAGGAACGAGCCGATATTCGGTGTCACCCCATGCTCGACCATGGCGCGGAGCCAGTCGCCAAAGCGACGCCAGCTACGCATCCGCTCCGGCCAGCCAGGAATCTGCTGCTCAAACAGCGCATTCGCCAGCGGATCGTCGATCCGGCCGCCGAATGGCGCCGGCGTCCACGCCTCGCCCATGATCTCGGTGGTGACCCCCTGGGTAATCTTCGAAACGCTGCGACCATCAATCATCAGCGGCAAGATCGAGTGACTCTGAATATCGATGAAACCGGGGCAGACGACCATGCCGCGCGCATCAACCACCTCGTGCACCTGGTCGAACGGGATGGCGCCGGGTGAAACGATATCGGCGATCCGGTCCCCGGCGAGCGCGACGTCGGCGTAGCGCCAGGGGTTGCCGCTACCGTCAACGAGGCGCGCGCCACTGATAACAACGTCAGCTGCCATGAACGCTCCTTGCGACTCAGACGCGAGTTCTCCCGCGTGATCGTACCACATTCCATCACCACTGGATCGCCTTTCCCACTGAATTCATACGCGGATGGACAGTAGCCGCTATTGACGCCCGGCATGGCAATCGCTAATGTGGAGGTAACGTGGAACAATGACAGCTACGAACCCACCTCGTAGTATCATGAGGGTGGTTACGCCGCAATGCTCCAGTGCATGCGATAAGGGGACACCACAACAGGAACGATCTATGGCCACGAATTCGCCGACATCACTACGCACACAGACCCTGTACCTCATTGTCGCCACCCTGACCGGCCTGATTATCTTACTGATGGCGACCTCAGAGTTCATCATCAGTCGCAGTTTCCTCGAACTTGAAGAACGCGATATACGCAGCGAGGTGACGCAGACCCTGAACGCGATCCAGAGCGACCTTGCCACGCTTGATAGCACGACGATCGATTACGCCAGATGGGACGACAGCTATGCGTTCGTGAATGATGGCAACCCGCAATATATCGCCGCTAACTTTGCTGATGAAACATTTATCTCCAATCGCCTGTCGTTCGTCGCGTTCGTCAATACGGCAGGGGACCTCGTTTACGCGCGCAGGTTCGACCTGGCCGAAGAGCGCGAGACGCCGTTACCGGTGGAACTCCTGTCGTTCGCCGGGCCGAACGCGGTGTTGTTGCAACATCATTCGGTTGACGCGGCCCGCAGCGGCCTGGTGATGATCGGCGGGCAACCAGTGCTGATCGCCGCGCGCCCGATTCTGACCAGTGCCTATGACGGCCCACCACACGGCACATTGCTGATGGGTCGCGACCTTGATGCCGCCCAGATCGAGCGTATCGTCACGGTCACCGGCGACAACCTCACCGTGTTTCCTGTCAGCGGTGCATTATCGGATATCGATCCTGGCGTCGCGCGCCGCATAGTCAATGGTGAAACGCCTGTAGCGATCCACCGATTATCATCTGACCGCATCGCCGGCTATGCACGCATTGATGACCTGCGTGGCGGCGACGGCATCATCCTTCAGGTTGACATACCGCGCGATATCTATCAGTACGGCCAGAGCGCAACACGCTACTACCTGCTGGTACTGCTCCTGTCCACAGTGGCATTCGCAGCCGCCATGCTCATCATTCTCGAACGCAATGTGTTACGGCGCATCCTGTCGCTCAGCACCCAGGTTATGCAAATTGGAAGCGCCGATTACACGCTCACACGGGTGACCGTTGATCGCAACGATGAGATCTCGCGGCTGGGCGCTTCGATCAACACCATGCTGGATGACCTGGCGCACAGTGCGTGGCAACTTGAACAAAGCGAAGCGCGCTACCGCCAGCTCGTCGAGGTCGCACCCGAGCCGATCGTCGTGCACGATGGCCGGCAGATCCAGTATATCAACCAGGCCGGTGCCCGCCTGCTCGGCATGAGCAATCCGTCCGAGGCGGTCGGGCGGTCCGCCGCCGCATTTCTGCCATCTGAACACCGCCCGCACACACGCGACGCAACGCCGTACGAGTGTCACCTTATGCAATCAGACGGCAGCGAGGTGACACTGGAACTCGTCGCGGTGCCGCTCACCTTTCGGGGCCAATCGGCATGGCAGGTCGTAGCGCACAATATCACTGAACGCAAACAGGCCGAACTGGCACTGCGCGAAGCCAAGGAACTCGCCGACGAGGCCAGCCGCGCGAAGAGCCGGTTCCTCGCCAACATGAGTCATGAGTTGCGCACGCCATTAACCGCGATCATTGGATATGCCGAACTGATCGCTACGGCGATGGCGCGTGGCGAGATCGGCAATGTCGCTGCCGATATTGAACGGGTGCATATTGCCGGCAAACATCTACTGGCGCTGATCAACGACCTGCTCGATCTCTCGAAGATCGAAGCGGGTCGCATGCAGACGCACATAACATCCTTTTCGGTCGCTGACCTTGTGCGCGACGTGATCGGCGCCGTTGAACCGCTTGCCAGCCAGCGACGCAATCACATCACGCTCGATATTGACCCGCACGTGCAACTCATGCACTCCGACGAAACACGCGTGCGCCAGATATTGCTGAACCTGGTGCATAATGCCTGCAAGTTTACTGAGGACGGCACGATCACCATAACGATCGCGCCGGTTCCGGCGCCCGAGGCAGCAGCGCATAATGGCCACGCAGCTTCGATCGCCTTTGCCGTCTCCGACACCGGCATCGGCATGACTCCCGATCAGATCGCCATCCTGTTCAACGATTTCGTCCAGGCTGATGCAACCACAACACGAAAATATGGCGGAACGGGGCTCGGCCTTGCGCTCAGCCGGCGGTTGAGCCGCTTGCTCGGCGGGGAGATTACCCTCACAAGCGAGCCGGGGGTCGGATCAACCTTCATTGTCACATTGCCGGATCAGAAGGCAGCCGCGACCGACATCCTACGAAGCGACGTGCCCGAATCAGACGATCAGACTGCCGTGATCGTCCACGAGGATGACCGCACGCACATCGCACTCTTGATCGACGACGACCCGGCTATTCGCAATCTGCTGCCACGCGCATTAAGCCGCCCCGATCTGCACATTGAAACTGCCGCTGACGGCCTGAGTGGCATTGAACTGGCGCGGCTGTTACAGCCCGATATCATCATCCTCGACATCCTATTGCCAGGCATCGACGGCTGGAAGGTACTGGCTGAACTCAAGTCATCATCTGAAACCGCCGCCATTCCAGTGATCCTCCTGACCGTCGAGGATGATCCACAGCGCGGCCTGCTGCTTGGCGCCGCCGAGCTGCTCAACAAGCCGGTCGACCTCGAGCGCCTCCAGCAACAGATCGTTGTGTTACTCAGCCAGCAGCAGGGCGCGCCGGCCAGTGCGGGGCGTAGCGTCCTGATCGTTGAAGACGATGAGCACGTGCGTGAATATCTGCGCCGTACGTTCGAGCGTGATGGATGGGCGACGGTAGAGGCCGCAAACGGGCGGGAGGCGCTCGACGCCTGCAATACCCACTTGCCCAACGCGATCATTCTCGATCTGATGATGCCCGAAATGGATGGCGTGGAATTCATCGAGGTGTTGCGCACGATGCCCTACGGCGCTGCGATCCCGATAGTTGTCGTCAGCGCCAGGGAACTGACAACTGCCAAGCATGAGTACCTGAACCGCTCGGTCAACCGTGTATTGCGTAAAGGCACGTTTCGTGGCGATGAGTTGTTGCGAACCGTCCAATCGGCGATTGCGATGTTTGCGCGATTGAAACCAGTGGAGACCACAACGTATGGCATGTATCCTGATCGTTGAGGATGATGGCCTTGTGCGTGACATGCTCGCCCGCCGGCTGACGATGGCCGGCTATGATACTGTGCATGCCGAAGATGGGGTGCGTGCGATCGTTGCATCACTCAACGCCAGACCTGATATTATTCTTATGGACATGGGTCTACCGATCCTGAATGGCTGGCAGGCGATACAGCGTATTAAGAACCGTGCAGAGACGAGTCACATTCCAATTATCGCCCTGACGGCATACGCCCTCAACGAAGATCGCGTTCGCGCACTGAACGTCGGCTGCGATGAGTTCGAACCAAAGCCGATTGATTTTGACAGACTGTTCGCCAAGATCGACAGGCTTCTCTCCACAACGGTATAATAGCGATTCGTGGCGGCGATTGCCGGCCAGCTGGAACAATCATGCCGTCACACATTCTGGTTGTTGACGACCATGAATATGTACGCACCATCCTGACCCGCCTGCTGCGGGCCCAGGGACACCTGGTCACAACGGCGGCAAGCGGTCATGAGGCGCTCGGGCTGCTTGACGAACACCGGTTCGATCTCGTCTTGCTTGACCTGATGATGCCGGAAATGAGCGGCATCGAGGTACTGGAGCAGATGCGCCAGCGCCAGACGGTACGCCAGGTGCCGGTGGTCGTGGTTTCGGCGGATAACGATCTTGAAACGGTTGCGCGCTGTATCGAACTGGGCGCCGACGATTATCTCGCCAAGCCATTCAACGAGGTCCTGCTGCGGGCGCGTGTCAGCGCTTCACTCGAACGCAAATTGCTGCGCGACCGCGAGCGTGCGGAGCTTGAGCGCCGCTTACGCACGCTCGGCGCCGCCGGCCCCCTTGAGCCGGTGGAACAGGTTGAATCCGTCGCCCTCGATGACGTCCTGCTGGCCGCGCTCGATGAACTGGAGCGTTCGCACCACGAGCGCCGTCGTATCGAAGCAGAACTACGCACACTCAACGCCACGCTCGAAGATCGTGTCGCTGAACGCAGCGCTGCCGCCGAACGGAGTACCGCCGAACTGCGGCAACAAACCCTTGTGCTCCAGTCAATCCTCGATAGCATCGGCGATGCCGTCGTGGTGATCGACCACGATGGCCACCTGCTGCATGTGAACCCGGCGGCCAGGCAACTGCTCGGCAACCGCATCCAGCAACTGATCCCTGGCCCTGCGATCGGCGACAGCCGGCTGTTGCTGGCAGACGGTGTCACCCCCTGCCCGCCCGATGAACTGCCGCTCGCGGTGGCGATGCGTGGGCAGGCAATGGACGGCGCAGAGTTCCTCCTCCTCGCCGATGAAACGAGCGAAGCGCGCTGGCTCAGCGTGACGGCTCGCCCGCTGCGCGATACCGGCGGCGAGCCTGCCGGCGCCGTTGCCGTGTTCCGGGATATCACGGCCAGTCGTGAGGCGGCAGCGGCACTGCGTGCGAGCGAGGAGCGTTACGCACTGGCGGCGCGGGCAGCCAACGACGGCCTGTGGGATTGGGACCTGCGCAACGGCAGGATCTATTACTCAACGCGCTGGAAGGCAACGCTCGGCTATCAAGAGCATGAGATCGGCAATACACCCGCTGAATGGTTTGACCGCGTCCATCCCGATGATCGCGAGTCGCTCGAGGTACGCCTTGCTGCACACCTGAAACGCCTGATCTCCAGTTTCGAGCATGAGTATCGTATCGCCCATCACGATGGCGTCTACCGCTGGATGAGCTGTCGTGGCCTGGCAGTGTGGGACGCAGGCGGGCGCGCAACACGAATCGTCGGCTCGCAAACCGACATTACCGAACGCAAGCTGGCCGAACAGCGCCTGCTGCACGATGCCATGCACGACGGCCTCACTGGCCTGGCCAATCGGGCGCGATTCATGGATCGCCTGAGCCACGCGATTGCGCGCACGCGCCGCAGCGGGTTGCCGCTCTTCGCAGTTCTGTTTCTCGACCTCGACCGTTTCAAACTGGTCAATGACAGCCTCGGCCACCTGATCGGCGACCAGTTGCTGATCGGGATTGCGCGCCGGCTCGAACGGTGCCTGCGCCCCGGCGACACACTCGCGCGCCTGGGTGGCGACGAGTTTACCATCCTGCTTGAGGAATTGAGTGGGCCACAGGCTGCCATCGCTGTTGCCGAACGCATCTCGCGCCTGCTCGAAGAACCATTCCACCTGGCCGGCCAGGAGGTCTTCAGCAGCACCAGCATCGGTATTGCGCTCAGCAGCAGCGCCGACTATCAGTGGCCCGCCGATGTGCTACGCGATGCAGATACGGCAATGTATCATGCCAAGATGGAGGGCAGGTCGCGCTACGCGATTTTCGACGCGACCATGCACGACCGCGCCCGCACGCGCCTGCAGATTGAAACCGATCTCCGGCGCGGCTTCGAACGCGGCGAGTTCTTTGTCGTCTATCAGCCGATTGTTGAGCTTGGTTCACGGCGTATTGTCGGGTTCGAGGCATTGCTTCGCTGGCGCCATCCACAACGCGGCATCATCCTGCCATCCGACTTCATCACCATCGCTGAGGAGACGGGCCTGATTGTACCGATTGGTCAGTTTGTCTTGCGTGAAGCGTGCCGCCAGCTCTACGCATGGCAACAACGCCACCCCACGCGGCCACTATCGGTCAATGTCAACCTGTCGCCGCGGCAACTCGCCGATCCCGATCTGGTTGAACGCACCTCCGCCGTGATCCGTGAGACCCATGTCGCACCCGGTGATCTACGCCTCGAAATTACCGAAACAGCCATCATCGAACATGGCGATACTGCCAGCCGTATCTTGCTGCGGCTGCGCGAACTCGGCGTACAGATCTGCATTGACGACTTCGGCACCGGGTATTCGTCGTTGAGTTACTTACATCGCTTTCCGATCGCAACGATCAAAATTGACCGCTCCTTCGTCAGCCAGATGAACCTCAGCAGTGAAAATACCGAGATCGTTCGCACGATAATCTCACTCGCACGTTCGCTTGGCATGGCCGCGATTGCCGAAGGGACCGAGACCACGGAACAACTGGCCCAGCTCCGCGCACTGTCGTGTGAGTATGGTCAGGGTTGGCTCTTTGCACAGGCGCTTGAGGCGGATGAGGCCGCGACACTGCTGGATCACGACGTGCTGGATGGAGAGGCGCAGGACGAAGGATCGTGAGGTGATCATGCATCTACTGAGCCGTGTTGCCGGCGTCGCGCTCCTGGTTGCTGGCCTGATCGGGCTGGCATTGAGCCTGGCAGGGTTGTTCATCGGGGTACCGGCGCTCACAACGGCTGAAGCAACGCTACAGCAGCGTGTCGCCATGGTGGATCAGGCGCTCGTGGCCACCGCCAGTGGCCTGGAAGCAGCCGATGCGTCACTCAGCGGGGCAGGCACCACAATAACGAACCTTGAAACCACCGTGCGACAGTCGGGACGCGCCATCAGCGATACACTTCCGACCATTGACCGGCTTGGCGTCCTGGTTGGTGAGGATGTGCCGCGAACGATTCGTTCAACCCAGCGAACCCTCGCCTCGGCCCGCGAGACCGCGCGCGTTGCCGATTCGCTCCTTGGCGCGATCAGCCGCTTTGGTCTCCTCGGTACCGACACGTATAACCCGGCGCTGCCGCTCAATGAGGCGATTCAGCAGGTTTCCGACAACCTCGACCCACTGCCGGCATCACTGGCTACGATCCGCGAGGGGCTCAAACAGACCAATGACAACCTGCGCCGCATTCATCGCGATACAACCAGCATCGCAACAAACATAGCGCAGATCGGCGGCAGCCTCAACGACACCCGCCTGGTCATCACACAATACGAGGGTATTGTGGCGGAGACACGTAACGACCTGGCCAATCTGCGGGCCACTCTGCCGGCATGGTTCGGCATGGCGCGTGCGCTCCTGGCACTCGTCCTGGTCTGGTTTGGCCTGGCGCAGATTGCGCTGTTCCACCAGGGACTGCAGCTCCTGCGCGGCGCGCGCGCGGCGCGCGCGACCGGCGCCCCCCCCCCAGCGGCGTAACCAGCAACGCCCGATACGCTATAATGGTCAACGCTACCACACATGCAATGCCAGCGGAGTGGATCGTGACCACAGCGTTCAATATTGTGCTGCTCGGCCCTCCCGGAGCTGGAAAAAGCACAATCACCGAAGAACTGGTGCATCAACTACCACTGACCCCGATTTCGACAGGAGCGCTGTTGCGCGCCGAGATCCGCGCGCGGACCCGCCTTGGCCGCATGGTGGCGCCACTGCTAGAACACGGCGACCTGGCACCGGACTCGGTGATGGACCGGGTGCTGCGCGCCAGTATTGAAGCCCTCGACCCGGCCCGGGGCATTCTGCTCGATGGATATCCGCGCACCATGCGCCAGGCGCTTGGCCTGGCCGCCATGCTCGCCGATTACGACCGGACGCTGCATGCCGTGATTGCGATTGACGTCGCCGACAGTGAAGTCGTGCGGCGTCTCAGCGGGCGTCGCATGTGTGAAGGCGCCGGTGAACCGTTTCCGGTTCACATTGACGATCTGTCGAGCCTGATGCGCTGCCGTGAACGCGGCGGACACCTGGTACAACGTGATGACGACCGGCCCAAAACGGTGCGCCAGCGGCTTGCCGTCTATCATCAGCAGACTGCGCCGTTGATCGCGTTCTACCACAATCAGGGGTTGCTGCACCGCGTCAGCGGTGCCGGGACGCCTGCCGACGTGGCCAGGCGAACACTGGCTGCCATCAACGACGCGGTGCCTGGCAGGTAATGCGACAGGCTGATCTCAGTAAAGTTAAGGAAAATTAACCCCAGGTTGATGAATCACAACCTTTGTAATAGTCAAAATATCGTATAAGGAATCTGCGGATCGGTCCACGGGGTGATGAACAATAACACCACAGAAGGAGGGCATACGCCCGAAGCGGAGCGGAGGGGACCCTTGGCAACCATCTCGTGTGGTACACGATGATTATCAGCGAAGAAAGGGGTCTCCCATGAAGTGGCACATCACGCGCGCATACTGGAAGGTCGCACTGGTGCTCGGCGCTCTCGCCTCATTCCTGCTGGCAGCCGGCGCCGAAGGCAAGTGGGTATAGACTCCAGCGCACCGATCCGTAAGGCAGGGCGGGGTTCCCCCGCCCTCTTTTTTTGCGGGTTTCCCTTTGCCGGCCAGATACGGTATGATACATAACCACAGGTCGTCAACCACGCCGCTTGATCGCTTGCACCGACTGGCGGCGTTATGATCAGGGAGCCTGAGATAGATTCATGCGCAGAGGAACAGGGTGCCAGCGGCGCACAAAGGGAACGTAATGCTATCGCTGTCGCAAGCTGCACGCAGGTATCTCTATGTCGTATGGGTGATCGCAGCAGTCGTGTTTATCAGCACGATCCCATCTATGCGCCTGGCTGACCATGCGTTCTTGCTGGTAATCTGCGCGCTTGCCTTTGCTATCGCCGACTATTATGAGTTTAGTTTCGAGGTCACCCCCGGCCACGGGGTGGCAATGACGATTGCAGATGCCCCGACGATCTTCCTTGTCGCCGTCACCGGCCATGCCGGCATCCTGGCGATCGCCGGCGGCACGCTGGTCGCCGATCTCCTCAACCGCCGCCCCTGGTACAAAATCGCCTTCAATATCGCCACCCGGACAATTACGTACCAGGTACTCATGATCATCTACACCCTTGGCAATGGCCCGAACGCGCCGCCCTTTTCGGGACCCTTCGCGCTGGTTACATTTATTCTGATGGCGGCTATGTACTATGCGCTCAATACGTTGCTGGTCTCAACCGTCGTTGCTTTTGCCACCCGACAACAACTGCTACGCGTTTACCGCGACAGCTACCGTACCGTTCACTGGGTTCACTTCGCAACCACGCCGTTTGGTGTCTTACTGGCAGTGCTCCTGCAGTACAACCCCTGGTTACTGCCAATCTCGATCGCGCCGTTGATCATGCTGCAGCGCTGGTTCAAGACGGTCGTCGCCTTACAGACCGAAAGCAAGCTCAATGCCCGGCTGGCCCGTGAGTCACAACAACTTGCATCAAAGCTAGAGCGGCTGCAGAGCCTGGCAGCCGCCATGATCGCCAGCGACGAACCCGATCGCCTGATTGACACGGTGAGTACACGCCTGGCCACGCTCCTCGACGCCAGGGCGCACTGGGCCGTGCTGCTCGACGAACAACCGGCCCGCTTGTTGTCAACAACCATCCTGCCGCCTGGCTGGACCTGGAGCCCGGACGCGTACCGTGCAGAACTCCAGCGCCTTGATGTCCATCAGGTTGATGCACAACGCCTGGCGGAATTGCATCCTGGCGCAGCGCTATGGCCGTCGCTCGTTGTCATCCCTCTGGTTATTGAACAGCAAACCATCGGCGGAATCTGTCTCGCGCTGGGCACGACGACGCCGCTCAGCGACAGCGATCGGCGTGTCCTGCTCGGCTTTGCCTCCCAGGTTGCCCGCGCCGTCGAACGTGTGCGGTTGTTCACCGAATTGCAGGTGAAGCAGGATGAACTGGTGCGTTCGTCGAAACTGGCCGCGCTCGGTACATTCGCAGCCGGCATCGGGCACGAGTTCAACAACTTGCTGGCCGGTGTCCTCGGTCATGCGCAACTCGGCCTCAGCAGCGATAGCGTTGCGGAAAAGAACGAGGCACTTGAGGTGGCCGTTCGCATGTGCTTGCGCGGGCGCAGCATTACCAGCGGCTTACTGACCTTTGCACGTCGGCGCAGTACGCAGCACGAATTGACCCGGCTGAGTGACTTGATCAGGGAGACGGCGACGCTGGTTGAACGCGAACTCGGCAAAGAGAATATCGTGGTGGAACTGCACCTTCACGAGGTTCCGCCGACACTGTGCGACCCGGGACAGATCGCGCAGGTGCTGCTGAACCTGATCACCAACGCGCGCGATGCGATGCGTGAAAAGGGTAGTGGAACCATCACAATCGAACTGAACCGCCATGGACCGCGGATCGAACTCGCGGTCAGCGACACTGGCTGCGGCATCCCGCCCGAAATGATTGACCAGATCTTTCAGCCATTCGTAACAACCAAAGGTGCCATGAACGCAAGTTCCACCCCCGGAACCGGGCTTGGACTGGCAATCAGCCATGGGATCATTGAGGGCCACGGTGGCACCATACGTGTTCGCAGCATTGTTGGCCAGGGTACGACCATGATCGTCACGCTGCCGATCATCAGCGATCGTTCAGGAACGCAGGATCAACGCTTCGACCGCGACATACTGCAGGGGTTGCGTGTGCTGCTCGTTGAGGACGAGCTTAACGTGGCTCAGGCGCTGGCGCGCTTGATGCAAGCGGAAGGTATGCAGGTCACGATCGCGACAGACGGGCGCGAGGCGCTGGATCACGTTCGCCGCGCGTCGTTCGACCTGGTGATCAGTGATATCGTGATGCCGATCATGGATGGGGAAACGCTTGCCCGGCAACTCGCCGCGCAGGCGCCCGAATTACCGGTGGTGCTGATGACCGGTCACAACGGTACGATCCACCCCCATCCGCCATCGCCCGGCATCAAAGAGGTACTGGAGAAGCCGTTCACCTTCGAGCAATTGATCGAAATGATCGGCCGTGTGGCGCTCACCATGACCCGCCGATAGGGGAACAGGATGCGGAGTCACAGATTCCGCGCCTGGAGAGCCTGTGGCAGTGTCGTTCTCCCGATCGAGGTTTCAGGGGGCAGTACCCTGTCCGCCCTTAAACGATCGAAGTGGGGGGGGGGGGGGGGGGGGGGGGGGGGGGGGGCGGGCGGGGGCG
>JACAEQ010000062.1 GCA_013388755.1 Chloroflexota bacterium | reverse complement strand
CTTGGTAATCGCTGCCGTCAGCGTCGTCTTGCCGTGGTCCACGTGGCCGATCGTACCGACGTTCACGTGCGGCTTGGTTCGCTCGAACTTCTGCTTCGCCATTGCTCTTCGCTGCTCCTTGCAGGGTAATGAAAGCTTGTATCTGGACCGATTGCGAGCCTAACCGCGCCGCTTCTCGACGATTTCTTTCGCCAGAGCGTCCGGCAGCGGCTGGTAGTATGCGAATTCCATTGATGACGTTGCACGCCCCTGGGTGGCCGATCGCAGGTCGGTGGTATACCCAAACATGGAGGCCAGCGGCACGTATGCTCTGACCACCTGGGCATTGCCGCGCGCCTCCATCCCTTCGACGTGACCACGACGCGAGTTGATATCGCCGAGGACGGTGCCGAGAAACTCCTCGGGTGTCACCACCTCGATCTTCATCACCGGCTCAAGCAACACCGGACGCCCTTTGCGTACCGCATCTTTCAATCCCATCGAGGCGGCAATCTTGAACGCCATCTCCGACGAGTCGACCTCGTGATACGAGCCGTCGTAGAGTGTCACCTTCAGGTCAACGACCGGATACCCGGCGAGGACGCCGCCAGCCATCGCTTCCTTGACGCCGGCCTCGACGGCCGGAACATACTCGCGTGGCACCGCGCCGCCAACGATGGCATTGACGAATTCAAAGCCCTTGCCCCGCTCCACTGGTTCGACCTGCAGCTTGACATGGCCATACTGGCCCTTGCCGCCGCTCTGACGAACGAACTTACTGTCCACATCGGCAGGCATGGTGATCGACTCGCGATACGCCACCTGCGGCTTACCCTGGTTGGCCTCGACCTTGTACTCACGGCGCATACGATCCACGAGCACTTCGAGGTGCAACTCTCCCATGCCCGCGATGATCGTCTGGCCCGTTTCCTGGTCGGTAAAGACACGAAACGTCGGATCCTCCTCGGCAAGTTTGCCGAGCGCAATCGCCATCTTATCCTGGTCGGCCTTGGTTTTCGGTTCGATCGCCAGTTGAATGACCGGCTCGGGGAAGCGAATGCTTTCGAGCACGATCGGGTCCTCGGGTGCGCAGATCGTATCGCCGGTGAAGCTCTGTTTGGGGCCAACCATTGCCGCGATATCGCCAGCGTAGACTTCCTTGATCTCTTCGCGATGGTTGGCGTGCATCTGCAACAGGCGACCGATGCGCTCGCGCTGGTTTCGGGTTGAGTTCACCACATACGATCCAGTTTCGAGTTTGCCGGCATAGACACGAAAGTAGGCCAGCTTCCCGACAAACGGATCGGAGACGATTTTGAACACCAGGCCGGTAAACGGTGCATCCTCCGATGTCAGGCGCACGATCCGTTCAACGCCATCCTCGCCGGCAACCTGCCCAGGCCGCGTACCGCTCACCGGCGGAATGTCGAGCGGCGACGGCAGATAATGAACCACGGCATCGAGCAGGCGTTGTACCCCTTTATTGCGCAATGCGGCGCCGCACAACACCGGCACCAGTTTACCCTCGATCGTCGCCTTGCGCAGTGCACGACGCAGTTCTTCCAGGCTCAGTTCTTCGCCTTCGAGGTACAGTAAGGTCAGTTCATCATCAGTCTCAGCAATCGCCTCAACCAGTTCGGCACGCAATCGTTCGGCCTCTGCGGCGACCTCGGCCGGGATCTCCTCAAGTTCCTCGCGTCTGCCCTGGTCATCGACATAGATGACGGCTCGGTTGGTCATCAGATCGACGATACCGCGAAAGCGATCTTCAGAACCGATCGGCAACTGGATCGGCACCGGCCGGGCGCCGAGCCGGTCCTTAATCATTCCCACCGTACGCTCAAAGTTGGCGCCGATGCGATCCATCTTGTTCACGAAACAGATCCGCGGCACACGATATTTATCGGCCTGGCGCCACACCGTCTCCGACTGCGGCTCAACCCCGGCGACGGCATCGAACACGACCACGCCGCCGTCGAGCACGCGCAGCGAACGCTCAACTTCCGCCGTAAAGTCTACGTGACCAGGCGTATCGATAATATTGATGCGATACGACGTTCCCTCAACCGTCCACTCGGCAGTGGTGGCGGCGGCGGTGATCGTAATACCGCGCTCGCGCTCCTGCTCCATCCAGTCCATAACGGCAGTGCCTTCGTGCACCTCGCCAAGTTTGTACGTCCGGCCGGTATAGTACAGGATGCGCTCGGTGGTCGTCGTTTTACCCGCATCGATGTGCGCGATAATACCGATGTTGCGGATGCGCTCCAGTGGTACTTCGCGTGGCATGATGCTCTCCCCTCTCTTCTGCGCTGACCGATGCTCTTTACTATGCGCCTGTATGTTTGCCAGTGATGTCAGGGCCGGCTCTGGCCACTGTGACGTTCTACCGGAACGAACCAGCGGTTGGATGCAACACCACCATGAAAGGTGGGTCGAGATACCGTGCATAAACGTGCCAGGGGCGATCTTCCGGCGCTCGACAGGCGCCTGAGCCCGACTGCCCACTGCCCGTCAGGGTGCCGGCTGGCACCGTAAGCGTCTGGAAGCGCTGTCCGCACCTTTTCGTTATCCCCCGCCGTGACAGCGCCACATCAGAAACGCCCGTAGTGCGAAAATGCCCGATTGGCCTCCGCCATACGCTGGACATCATCCTTGCGCTTGATGGTGTTGCCAGTATTATTGTAGGCATCAACCAGCTCATTTGCGAGCCGTTCGAACATGGGCCGGCCCGATCGCGCGCGCGCCGAGTTCAGCAACCAGCGCATCGCCAGCGACTGGCGCCGATCGCTCTTGACCTCGACCGGCACCTGGTAGGTCGCGCCGCCAACACGTCGTGGCTTGACTTCGATCACTGGCCCGGCATTGCGAATGGCCGTCTCAAACACTTCCATGGGCGGCTTCTTCAATCGTTCCGATGCCAGATCCAGCGCCATGTAAACGATTTTCTCAGCGATACTCTTTTTGCCGCGCTGCATGACCTTATGGATGAATTGTTGCACCAGAACGCTGTTGTAACGCGCATCAGGCGGTGGAATCCGCTTCTCGATCTTACCGCGTCGGGGCATAGACTACCTCACCAGGCAGGCCGCAGGCGCCAGGTTGCGTGTCTGCAGCACTCTGCGTACGATTGCCTTACTTCTTCTTCGCCGGAACCGCGCCTGTCTTCTTTGTGCCGTACTTCGAGCGACCTTGTTTGCGATTGGCGACGCCTTGCGCGTCGAGTGTGCCGCGCACAATGTGGTAGCGCACACCCGGGAGATCTTTCACGCGACCACCGCGGATCAGCACCACCGAGTGCTCTTGCAGGTTGTGCCCTTCGCCCGGAATGTAGGCCGTTACTTCCATGCCGTTCGACAGTCGGACACGCGCAATTTTGCGCAGCGCCGAGTTCGGCTTCTTGGGCGTCATGGTCTTGACCTGCGTGCAGACGCCGCGCTTGAACGGCGAGCCCTTCCCACGTGTCAGTTTGCCCTTCAACACATTCAGGCTGAAGCGCAACGCGGGCGCCTTCACTTTTTTCAGTACCGGCTTGCGCGGCTTGCGTACCAGCTGATTAATCGTTGGCATGCTACTCCTGTCCTCCTCGCCCTGCGAGACGCGCACGCCCCTGCAGCGGTCGACCGGTCGCTTCGCAAAAAAAAACCGTTCCCCTCTTCTGGTCGCGACTAAAGTCGCGCCTTAGATCGGGGCTTGAATGCACACAATAAGCTAACCGTGCACTCTCAGCACAGCGGTTGTGCAGTATAGCACAGTGGCGTGCGTCTGTCAAACCTGGTTGATCTGTTTAATGCATATTCTCTAGCCGTAGAGCCGGTCGGCGAGCTCGGTTATCTCGGCGCGCAGGGTAAGTCGTTCTAACCAGCCGGCAGGGATGTGCCGCGCACCATAATATGCCCCGGCGACCTGCCCGCAGACCGCTGCCGTCGTGTCGGCATCATCCCCCAGATTGGCGGCCATCAACACCGCGTCTGCAAAACGGTCGGTTCGCATGAAACACCACATCGCGGCTTCCAGGCTCTCCACCACATACCCGGAGCCGCGCACGTCGCTTGCTGACTTTTCTCGATACGCGCCACGCGCAATGGCTCGAATCTTCTCCGCTCCTGCGAACGTGTCACTATCGCCAAGAGCAACCTCATCGCGGGGGTTGCCGGAAAGCGCGCGGCAGATGATCCGGGCAAGCAACCGGCATGCATCAATGCACTCGGCTGCACCGTGCGTGGTTCGGGAACTCTCCGCTGCAAACCGCTCAGCGGCGTCGAGATCCGGGAAGTAAAACATCGGGATCGGCGCCAGGCGCATGATGCTGCCATTGCCGGCAGTGTGTGGATCACGTGACCCGGCAAACGGATTTCCCATCTCGCGGAACCTGCGCAATGCGGAAGCCACCGTCACGCCGATGTCGAAACACGTCCCGGTGCTACTCAGGTACCCGGTGTCGGCCCATTTGCAGTAACGCTCCATCTGGTCGAGGGCATCGAACCCGTTGCACTCGACAAGGCTGGTTGCCAGGCAAAGCGCCATCGAGGTATCATCGGTCCACTGGCCGGCACGGAGATGAAACGGACCGCCGCCGGTCATGTCCGTCAGTGGCGCGAAGCTTCCTCGCGGGCGAAACTCGACCGTCGTACCAACGGCATCTCCGGCGGCGAGACCCAGTAAGCAGCCACGGAACCGATCCTTGAGCAGATCCATACGTGTTCCCCTGAGCAGACTCACTCGGCTGGTCTCCCACCCGGTGCCTTGCCGAAGTAAATCACTTCCTTCCACACCGCGGTAATGTTATCGGCAAAGATGACCACCAGGTCCTGTGGTTCGGCGAGCGTGAGGGCATGGCGGGTCGCCGCGCGTTCATTGAGGATGGTGATGATTTGCCCGGCGGGAAAGCCAGCGGCCAGCGCCTCTTCGTGCATCATTGCGGCGACGACGCCCGGCTCGCGGCCACGCAGGTCATCGTCTTCCTTCAGCAGCAGCACGTCGCACAGCGACGCGGCAATCCGTGCATCTTCGCGAATATCCACATCGCGCCGGTCGCCGGGAGCGGCGGCGACGGCGATGACGCGCCGGTGATGCGGCCGCAGTCGCCTGATCAGGTCGGCCATCGCGCGCAACGCGGCGGGGTTGTGCGCATAGTCCACGATCACGCGGAACGGGTGCTCATCAAAGACGTTCAGCCGCCCCGGCGCCTGGTAGAAGCTGGTGGTGAAGGTGCGCAACCCTTGCTTGATGTGTTCGATGTTCACGCCATGGGCATAGCAGATCGCAGTTGCCGCCAGCGCGTTGGCGACATTATGGAGCGCCTTGCCTTCGAGTGTCGCCGGGATCAGGTGGGTCCAGAGCAACGGGATGTACTGGTCGCCGTCATAGATCGCGATCATATCGCCGCGTACGCCAGTCTGCAGGACGACAGCAATGCCGCCCCGGGCAATATGGTCGCGCACCAGGCCGGAGGCGCTCTCGCCACCGTGCATGCTGAAATAGACGATCCGCCCGCGCGCAGCGTCTGCCATGGCCGCGACCAGCGGATCATCCGCGTTCAGCACGCTTGCGCCATCCTTCCGCACCGTTTCGACCACCAGCGACTTGACAAAAGCAATCTCCTCGACAGTGTTGACTCCACGCAGGCCGAGATGGTCGTTACTGACATTGAGTACCGCGCCGACATCGCTGCGATCGTAGCCGAGCCCTTCTCGCAAAATACCGCCGCGCGCCGTCTCCAGCACCGCGGCGTCAACCGTCGGATCTTTCAGCACCATGCGGGCGCTCCAGGGGCCGGTCATATCGCCGCGCATGTAGAGTTGCCCGTCAATGTAGATGCCGTCGGTGGTGGTCATCCCGACGCGCCGGCCATCCATTTTGAGGATGTGCGCCACCATGCGGGTCGTGGTCGTCTTACCGTTGGTGCCGGTAATCGAGATGATCGGGATGCGTGCCGGCACGCCGGGCGGAAAGAGCATGTCAATCACATGCCGCGCGACATTCCGTGGCCGCCCTTCGCTTGGCTGCAAATGCATGCGGAAGCCGGGGCCGGCGTTGACCTCGACGATCCCACCGCCGGTCTCGCGAAGCGGGCGGGTGATGTCGGGGGTGACAATGTCAATGCCGGCGATGTCGAGCCCGACGACCATCGCCGCGCGTCGCGCGAGCTCGCGGGTTTCGTAATGGATCTCGGCGGTGCGATCAATGGCCGTGCCGCCGGTGCTGAGATTGGCCGTGCTGGCAAGGTAGAAGACCTCACCGGCAGGCAGAATGGTGTCGAGTGTGTAGCCGGCGCGTTGTAACAGCAACTCGCTCTGGTGGGTTACCTTGATCCTGGTCAGTACCTTTTCATGACCAAAGCCACGGCGCGGGTCACTGTTGACGATCTCGATCAGTTCGCGGATGGTATGCTGCCCGTCGCCGACGACATGCGCCGGCACGCGCTCGGCGACCGCAATGACGTCGTTATTGATCACCAGTGCGCGATAATCGTTGCCGGTCAGGAAGGTCTCGATCAGGACCGGACCATACTCGGCGGCGATGTGGTAACCGCGCTTGACTTCCTCGATGGTGGTGAGGTTCAGCGAGATACCGCGGCCATGCGAGGCATCGAGCGGCTTGGTCACGATCGGAAACCCGAGTCGTTCAGCGGCGGCGACGGCTTCTTCCTCGGAGCGCGCAAGTTCGTGCCGCGGCGTTGGAATGCCGACATCACTGAGCAACCGGATGGTCAGTTCCTTGTCGCTGGCGGTTTCCACGGCGATATTCGAGGTTTTGCTCGTCACCGATGCCCGGATGCGTTGCTGGTACTTGCCATATCCGAGTTGCACCAGTGAGTGCTCATCGAGGCGAATCGCCGGGATGTCGCGTTTCTTCGCCTCTGCGACGAGCGAAGCCGTGGTCGGACCGAGTACGATATCCTGGGCACGGGAGATAAGCGCATCGCGCTCGCGTTCAAAGTCGAAGGCGGCGCGTTCGGTGGGCGGAAGCGCACTCGGCAGTTCCGGCGGCAGCAGGGAGCGTACCAGTTTCAGCGCCAGTTCGCCCGCCTCCAGGCCGACGCGCTCTTCCTGGTAGGCGTAGACGACCGTGTAGACACCGGGCCGGTTGGGAACCGAGCGGGTCTTGCCGTAGGAGACGTCGATTCCAGCGAGGCACTGAAGCTCAAGGGCGATATGCTCGATCACATGCCCCATCCAGGTGCCGCGGGTGCCATCGCTATTCTCGTCCGACAGGCGACGCGCAAACCCGCCCGGTTCGCCGTATGAGCAGCCGTGTTCGTGTAGTGTCGGCATGAGCGCGAGTAGACGCTCATTGAACCCGGGAATACGCGCCGACGGCCATTCCTCGACTTCTTCGAGGTCGAGCGTGATCCTGATGACCGGTGAATAGCCGTGGGGGCTGGGGCCGCGAAAGACCCGCGTTTCAACGACGCGCATCGCAGAGTCTCCTCAGGTCAGTGCCGGATTCCAGGTTCCAGGTTTCAGTTTCTCAATGCTCACTGCTCAAATCCCTTCCCCGCCCATATATCCAACCTCTGGGTATGGTTGAGGCTCGCTCGGCAGGTGCGGCGTGCGTGACGGCAGATCGAAGCGGTACCCCCGGGTGAGCACGTGCAGCCGCAGCCCGAACAGTGCCAGCGGCGCCTGTTCGGGAACCGTATGGATGTCGGTGTGGCTGATCTCGGCGCCATCGGCGATCATAACAGCGCCGCGGCCAAGCACCGTAAGACACCCGCGCGCATCGATCTCGGCGGCGGTATCTTCATCGAGGCCGATGCCGATCAATTCAGGGTTGTGTGCCACTGCGGCGATCAGGCGCCCGGTGCGTGCACGCGCGCCGAAGTGC
This sequence comes from Chloroflexota bacterium, assembly GCA_013388755.1. Classification (GTDB taxonomy): domain Bacteria; phylum Chloroflexota; class Chloroflexia; order Chloroflexales; family Roseiflexaceae; genus JACAEQ01. The sequence goes on along the minus strand of JACAEQ010000062.1, from coordinate 4,843 downwards.
TGATCGATCACCACGCCGCCGATCAGGCCGAGACCGGGTGCGAAATGCAACATCGCTTTGCGCGGCGGAAAGCCTCCAGCGCCGTAGGCAACCATGTGCTCGGCAGCCGCCGATGCGCCTGCACTTGTGCCGCCAATCACGGCCCCCTGCCGGTGACGGCGCCGGATCTGCTCGGCCACCGGCGTTCCTCCGAGCACGGCGGTCAGTTTCAACTGGTCGCCGCCGGTCAGAAAGATGCCGGTCGCCTCGGTGAGACGATGCAATGTCTCACGGTGCTGCGCATCCGTGCGATCATGCAGGTGTAGCAGTTCGACCGACGCAGCGCCCAGGTTGCTGAACAGCGCGACGTACCGATGGCCGACCAGGTCGTGATAGGCCGAGGCGGTGGCAATGACCGCAATACGCGCGACAGTACCGCCGGCCAGTGCAACGAAGCGTGCCAGGATGGTCCGGCTGCCAAGCTTATCCTCGGCGCCGCCGATCAGCAGCAGTGGGCCATGGTCTTCTGTTCCAGGCATGGATACGCGATGTGTGCACAAAAAGGTGCGGCTCTCACACGAGTTATGCAGTGGTATCGTTTCAGGGTTTGTATCGCCTGCGGCAGCGTGGTCCCCCCGATCAAGGTGGCGGTTCTCGCCGGCATTTTCGGCGAAAACCGCCACAAAAGGAAAATACGTTCCGCTCTGCCGAAGGCAAGATGAGCCTCAGGCGAGTCGCTCGCTAGACGACTGTGTCACTTCTCGCTATTATAGCATCGGCACGCGATGTCGCGCATGCCGGTGATTATGAGGCGCGCTATGTCGTATGTGGTTCGGATCGGGTCGCGCATCGGCACTGCCGATCCATTCTGGGTGCAGGTGCGCGCAGCCGTGGAGCAACGCGCGCACCAGATCGGTGCACAGTTGCTCGATCTTGACCTCGACCTGGCAACGGCGCATACACCGGTCGGGCGCGAGGCGGCGCTCGATGCGTTGCTGGCCCATAATCTGCATGCGCTGATTGTTGCCTATTGCCCTGAGACCCTGGCGTACGAAGCGCTCGATGCCGGCCTGCCAATGATCCACCTGACCGAGACCGGCGTGCGCCATCCACGCATGACGTCGCCGCGCGGCTTCTATGATATTGCGCGTATGATCGGCGCCTTCCTGATCGAGCGGCTGAACGGCCAGGGGCGGGTGCTGGTCGTCGGTGGAATGGTTGCGGGGCGCGGCGAGGATGGCCGGAGCCGGATTGCTGGCATCTTCGATGCACTGCGCAACTTCCCGGCAATGCAGATTGAGTACGTGCCGAGTGCCTGGCGCTATGAGCACGCCTTTCCGCAACTCGAGGCAGCCATGCGCCGGCTGGAGCGACCGCCGGATGCCGTGTTCGGGCTGTCCGACTCGCTGGCGCTGGCGGCGCGTGATGTGGGGCGTGCGCTCGGCGTGCTGGCGCCGGAGACCCTGATAGTTGGCATCAATGGCGATCCGCTGGCGCTGGCAGCCATCGCGGAGGGTAGTATGACGGCCACGGTCGAGACTGCCGCCGCCGACATGGGCGCACGGGCGGTTGAACTGGCGCTGGCTGCGGCGCAGGGTGAAGCGCTTCCGGCGTATTTTGATCTGCGACCGCGGCTTGTCACGGCTGAGAATGTTGCCGAAGTTGCCATGCAGAAACTCATTGCGATCGCCGATCTCCCCAGCCGTCTGGTGGGTGTGAACGCGCTGCGCGATCGCCAGCGCGTTGCGCATCTTGAGACCAGCCTGGCGATCAACCGGCGCATCGGCGCTATCCTTGACCGTCATCAACTCGTGCAGGAGATTGCTGAGAGAATCGAGGCGGCGTTCGGCTTCAGTCAGGTGCGCCTGTACCGTTTGATTCCGCAGACGAATGAACTGGCACTGGATTTTCCACCCGACGTAGCGCCGGAGGCGCAGTCGTTACCGCTGGACGAGTCCGGACCATTGCGCCAGGCGCTGGTCCATGGCGAGGCGCTGGTCATTCCGGACACACGCACCAGTTTGCGCCGCGACGCGGGCGTTGCCTGGCCGGAGATTCGTTCGCGTGCGATTCTTCCGGTGCGGCTCGGCAGCGCTGTGTACGGGTTGCTTGACCTGGGTGAGGATCAACCACGGCTCCTCTCCTCCGCCGAAGTCGCTGCGCTTCAGTTGCTTGCCGACCAGCTCGGTATCGCGCTGCATAATGCCGAGCTGTATGGCGACGCGGTTGGCGCCAGGGCGGCGGCTGAACGCGCCGGAGCACTGAAGACCCGGCTGCTGGCACGTGTCGGCGAGGAATTGCGCGCGCCACTCGCGGTGATCGCCGAGTCGGTCGAGGCGGCGCTGGCGGCAACGCCGGAAGGTGAGGTGCGCATCCGGCTGGAACGTATCCGGCGCAGCGCGGGGTACCTGATGAACCTGAACGATACCCTGATCGATCTTGCGCGCGGCGATGCCGGCGCGCTCAATCTGCATCTTGAGCCAGTCGATACGCGATCCTTTCTTGCGGATGTCTTTCAGCATGCCGCTGAAACCGTTGCGGCACCGCGCCATGTCGTGTGGCGCCTGGATGTGCCTGATCGGCTGCCGCCGATTGAGGCCGATCGGCGGCGCCTGCGGCAGGTCCTGCTGCACCTGCTCGATAACGCAGGCAAGTTCACCAGGCGCGGCCATATTGTGCTCGGCGCGCGGTGCGACGAAGACGAGTTTCACCTGTGGGTCGAGGATAGTGGGCCCGGGATCGCTGCCGATGTGCACGCGCGAATGTTCGAACCATTCATTACCGGCGAGCCGGGTGGTCTGCGGCGTGAAGGGATCGGTCTGGGGCTCAGCATTACTCGCCTGCTCGTCGAGTTGCATGGCGGGCGGATGACCGTTGAAAGCGAGGTGGGGCGCGGCAGCGTGTTTCACGTACATCTCCCGCGAGCGCCAGGCGCACGTGGGGAGGCGCCACCTGTGACGAACGGGCGCGCCAGGCCATTGCCGGCAGCGCGCGAGTCGTCGCTGATGCCGCGGACCGGGGCGCTGGCGCGGCGCGCACTGGCATTTATTCAACAGCACCATACACGGGACCTGTCGCGCCGCGAGATCGCCGAAGCGATCGGCGTCAGTTGCAGCTATCTGGGGCAGCTCTTCCAGCGCGAACTGGGGGTGTCACCCTGGGAGTACCTGCACCGGTATCGTATCGAGCGCGCATGCGAACTCCTGCGCATGAGCGACGCCAGTGTGACGGCGATCGCAGAGCAGGTTGGTTTCAACGACCCGGCCTATTTCAGCCGCGTCTTTCGCCGGCAGGCCGGCTGCTCGCCGCGTGAGTACCGGCGTGCGGCCCGCAGTGTTGGAGATGCAAACCAGACGCCCCGCCAGACCACCCTGCCTGGACGCATCGCGTAAGTCGTGTCACATGAGACATGTCCTTCCTCAAATCGTCCAAGACATCTGAGACCTTCTATACTATTCTATGACCACACGCGCGCCATACCATTTTGCTGGCCGACGTTTCGGTTGTCTTCAGTGTTGCAGACATGCCGCGCTTGTTATTTCTGGTTACGAGCGACGGCTCAGAGACGGGACCGCGCATCCATGGCGCAAACAACCCCCACAACCGACCGCATCCTCGATATTCGCAATCTGCAGACTCATTTTATGCTTGAGCGCGGTACCGTGCGTGCCGTGAACGGCGTTGACCTGGCGATCGATCGCAAGAAGACGCTTGGCCTGGTTGGCGAGAGTGGTTGCGGCAAGAGCGTCACGGCGATGTCGGTGATGCGCCTGGTACGCTGGCCGCCGGGCAAGATTGTTGGTGGCGAGATCCTGTTGCACCTGCAGCAGAACGGCTCGGTGGAGACCGTCGATCTTGTGAAGCTCGACCCGTACGGGGCCAGGATGCGCAGCATTCGTGGCGGTGAGATCGCCATGATCTTTCAGGAGCCGATGACGTCGCTCAACCCACTCTATACCATCGGCTCCCAGATTGCCGAGACGGTCCGGTTACACCAGAATGTCGGTCGCAAGGAGGCGATGGACCGCGCGCTCGAAATGCTGCATAAGGTCCAGATCGCCGATGCAGCGCGGCGACTCCACGAGTACCCGCACCAGCTCTCCGGCGGAATGCGCCAGCGCGTCATGATTGCGCTGGCGTTGTCGTGTAACCCGGCGGTGTTGCTGGCCGATGAGCCGACCACCGCACTGGACGTGACCGTCCAGGCCCAGATCCTTGATCTGATGCGCGCGCTGCAGGCCGACTTCGACTCGGCGATTGTGATGATTACCCATAATCTGGGGGTCGTCTCGCAGATGGCTGATCACGTGGCAGTGATGTACCTGGGCAAGGTCGTGGAGTATGGTGAGGTGCATGAATTGTTTCATCACCCCCTGCACCCGTACACTGTCGGCCTGCTGAACTCGGTACCGGTGCTGGGTCGCAAAGGGCGCAAGATGTTGATCCCGATCAAGGGCATGGTGCCTAAATTGACGGACGAGATTCGTGGTTGTGCCTTTGCATCGCGGTGTCCACACGTGATGCGCCGGTGTACGGAAGAGACGCCGCCGCTGGTTGAGGTTGTGCCCGGCCATACGGCGGCGTGCTGGTTGCATAGTAATTGAGTATGGGGCATTGAGGATGAACCACAAGGTGCATATCTCGGCCTGATATGCACACTTCTCGACTCATGATTTGTCATGTCAAATGCTCAAGGAAGGAGTAGGGTCAATGAACGACGCAACTCGAGTAACACGCCGGCGGTTCCTCAGGCTGGTAGCCACGGGAACCGGCGCTGCGGCCCTGGCGGCCTGTGCCGCCCCGGCTCAGACGCCGCCGCCGACCACGGCACCCGCCGCGCCCGCGCCGACCACGGCACCCGCCG
>JACAEQ010000049.1 GCA_013388755.1 Chloroflexota bacterium | reverse complement strand
TTGCGACCCTGCGCCAGATCATCACCCTGGCGCCGGATAACCCGGAGGCACACTATCAGCTCGCGGACGCACTCGCCACCCTGGCGCGCTATGATGAGGCGCTCACGGCGATTGACGCTGCCCTCCGCCTGCTGCCCGACAATACTGACGTTCTGGTGCTGAAGGCCAGCATCCAGTACGACGCTGACGACGTGTCACAGGCGCTGGAGACGATCGAACACGCGCTGGAAATCGAGCCGCAGAACGTGGACGCCCTGCGCAGCAAGGCAGAGATGCTGCGCCTCCAGGGTCGTGCAAAGGAAGCATTGCGACTGTTCGAACGCGCCCTGCGCGTGGCGCCGGATGATAACGCGACGCTCAGCCTCAAAGGGTACGCGCTGATTGACCTGGAGCAGTATGCGGAGGCGCTGGAAACACTACAGCGTGCGTTTGACGGCAATCCCGAAGACGCATCACTGCTGGCTGCTATGGCCTACACGCATGCGCAGCTCGAGCAGTACACTCTGGCGTGGACGGCAGTGTGCCGGGCAAAGCAGCTACAACCCCACGATCCCATAGTACTGACCACATATGCTTCGATTGCCAGCAGTATTGGCGATTATACGGCTGCGCTCGAGGCGCTTGACCAGATTGCGGAGCCTGGCGTTGACACATGGTTGCACCGGGGCTGGGCGTATGAGAATCTGCAACAGAGCGATCAGGCACGTATGGCCTATGAACAGGCGCTGAAGCTTGCAACCTATCCCGACACACTCTGGGCGCATAAAGGGCTGGGCAACGCACTGCGCCTGGCGCATGATCCAGCCGCCATCTCCGAATACGAAGCCGCGATCAAGGAAGCCGCAGACCATGCCGGGACGGTCACCGCAGAATTGTTCTCGGCGCTTGGCTGGTGCCAGTATCAACTCAGCCATTACGATGAGGCAATTCGCCTGTACAACGAGGCGCTCTCCTTGCAGCCAGGTTATTTCTCAGTTCAGTTCGATCTTGCACTGGCGTTACTGTGCAGTCGCCGCATTGACCAGGCAGTGGCCGAGTATCAGCGGACACGTCATCGCGTGATGGCGGGCGATCGCTTGCGAGCGAGAGGGTTACTCTACGTCGCGCGCGACGATATAGAGGAGGCCCTGTACGAGCAGGCTGATCTCACAGACGATCCGCGCGTGCAGCAGATACGAACGTTATTGCACGAGGCCTATGCCGCCGCCAAAAAGGAGCACTGAGCAGAATGAACATTCTTGGAATGGGGATTGACTATACAACCGGCAATCTGCTCTGTGAGGCCATTGATGACCAGATCGCCGGGCGCGAGACCGTGCGCGCCCTCTATCGCGCGCACGATCGTCTGCTTGCATTAACAACGGTCCCGCGTGATGTTGCACTCCTGCGCGAAAAGGCACGCCGCCTTCCATCGCCTGATTATGGCGATCCGCGCGCAGCAGGATGGACATACCTGCTCGCAGCAGATGATCCGGCGCGCGCAGCGATCACTGAGATCATCCAGCCACTGGCCCGTCACCGTGGCATGCCACATCCTGAGGCGCCCCTCATCTATGCCAGAGGCGCTGAGGAAGACTGGTGGCGCTGGATTGAGCACAACTATGTGACACGTGATCTCACTCGCCCGCCGTTCTATGTGCTGATCATCGGCGATCCCGACCATGTTCCATTCCGCTTCCAGGCCCTGTTGCAAACGATCGCGGCCACCGGGAGGCTCCATTTCGACTCACCTGACGACCTTCAATCATATGTCACCAAGGTGTTGCGCCTGGAGAACGCGCCAGAGCCGGCGGTTGAACGCGAAGCAATCTTCTTCGCGCCCCAGTTGCCGCCCCGTGGTCTTGACCATGATGCGACATACTACAGCCGCCGCTTCCTTGCCGAGCCAATCGCCCGTCTGGTGGGCTGTGAGTACGGATTTGTGCCCCATGTCCTCAGCGGCGATCGTGCGACGAAGGAGGCACTGCTGGCAACAATGCGCGCTACCCGCCCTGCACTCGTCTTTGTGGCCAGCCATGGCATGGTTGCGCCCGCCGAGCCGCCTGACGTCCAGCGGCGGGTGAATGGCGCCATCTGTTGCCAGCATAACCGGGACGAACCGCGTGAACGCTGGTTACTGAGCGCCGCCGATATCGCGCGTGACCAGTACATCCTGGATGGTGCCATTCTGTTCCAGTTCACCTGTTTTGGCTATGGAACGCCGGCACGCAGCGAGTATGCACACTGGACGCCGCTGCTGGAAGAACTGAATACGGATACGGATTTCATTGCGGCGCTGCCGCAACGTTTGCTTGCGCTGCCACATGGGCCAGTAGGATTCATCGGCCATGTCGATGCCGCCTGGGTCTGCGGCTTTCACGATGAAGGTCAGGCGTCAGACAACGAACACTGGGAGGCGCGAGTCGCACCATTCGCCATGACCGTCAGACATCTGCTTCATGATCTCCAGCCTGTCGGCCAGGCGATGGCGCCCATCGGTCAGCGTTACGTTGCACTGAACAGCAAACTGGCCGACGATATCGATCGTCTGCGGCGCGGCGACATATACGAAACGCCAGACTTTCGTGCGAAGCAGGCACAGGCATACATCTTGCGCAACGATGCGCAGAATTACATGGTCTTCGGCGATCCGGCAGTACAGCTCCAGGTCCCGGCCGCCGCCAGCGGGTGAGTTGTCCCCAGTGCTGTAGCGACTCCTGGTACTCGTATGTATAATATCGGTGGAAGCACCATCCAGATTGATACGCCAGGAGTCACCGATGAGCAGAGCATCCCGACCCATTCAGTTTGGCGCATTGATCTCCGACCATCCGCAGGCCGTTGTTGGCAGTCGTGGCCGGATGATTCAGAGTTATGTCGCTCTGGGGATCGGGGTTGTGCTGATGATCGCGGGATTGATCGCGTTTCTGGTGATGGCCGAGGCAGCGGGCCAGCAGGCATTGATCTGTCTGGGATTCGCCGGATTCTGCGCGCTCGGGCTTGGCCTGGTCGGCTTCTTCGACGCGCGCAATACACGCGATATGTCGCTGAAGCTCTATGAACACGGCCTGCACTATGCGGATAAGAGCGGCCAGAAGACCTGGGGCTGGGAGGAGATCGACGCCATCTTCCATTATCAGACGATTAATCCCCAGACACGCTTCGTACGTCACTCGTACAAGGTAGTGCATCGCAGCGGCGACTCGATCTTCTTTTACGATCATGTGAGGAACGCAGCCGCAGCATACGAGACGATCCGGCAGAAGATCTACCCGCTGCTGCTGCCGAGGCTCCAGGCGACATACGCAGCCGGCCAGCCCGTGGCGTTCGGCATGGTCGCCGTTGAACCCGCCGGTCTGCGGGTCAAGGGCAAATCGATCCCGTGGAACGAAATTGCCGGCATTCATGTCAGCGGTGGATCGCTGATCATCGAGCGGCCAGACGGTGGCTGGTTCAACGATCTCGACGTCCCGGTCGGCAACGTGGCGAACGTCGAGTTACTGCTCCAGTTTGTCAGGCCTCACCTCATCCGATAACGCCTGTTCATCTGCTGCCAGGGAAGAACCATTCACCGTGGAGAAGCCTCGCTCGCGCGCGGCATCCGACGGAGATCTGAAGGAACACCCCCGAAATCACGAATCGGCGGCGGAATGCGCCTGGGAAAGCAGTATGCCTGCTACACCGCCGACGGGTGAACGGCGCCAGGCGGGGACGGTTGCGTCCGCGCTTCCAGGAAAACCATGAATGCCTGATGTCGTTTCCAGAAGTACAGACGCCACGCCGGCGTGGCCCTGGTCTACGCCTCGAACGTCTCCTTCTCAACCAGTTGAATATCAACCGGGTATTTACCGGTGAAACAACCGCGGCAGAACCCCTTGCCGGCGTTCCCCGTGGCACGGATGAGGCCGTCAAGGCTGAGGTACGCCAGGCTATCCACACCCAGGTGATCCTGGATCTCGGGGAGAGTCATGCGGTGCGCGATCAGCTCAGGGTAGGTCGCCATGTCAACGCCCAGAAAACAGGGATGCTTGATCGGCGGCGACGAGACGCGCATATGCACCTCGATCGCTCCGGCATCGCGTAGCAGGCGCACGATCGGCCCGGACGTGTTACCGCGAACAATACTGTCGTCCACCAGGATGACACGCCTGCCGGCCAGGCTGTCGCTCAACGGGTTGAACTTCAGTTGCACGCCGAGCTTACGCAGCCGGTCGTCAGGCTGAATGAAGGTACGCCCGATGTAACGATTCTTGATCAGGCCTTCCTGATACGGGATACCCGACTCCTGCGCATAACCGATCGCGGCGGGCACGGCGCTGTCGGGCACCGGAATCACGATATCGGCGACAACCGGCGCCTCGCGCGCCAGTTCGCGCCCGGCCGCCACACGCGCGGCATGGAGCGTCTGATCGTCAATCAGGCTGTCAGGCCGGGCAAAATAGATATATTCGAACAGGCACATCGCACGCTGCGGCGCAGGTGAAAGTGCGACGGTGCGCGGGCCCCGATCATCGAATACCATAATCTCGCCCGGCGCCAGTTCACGCTCGAACGTGGCGCCAATCGTCGCGAGCGCGCACGTTTCCGACGCCACGACCCACCCCGTGTTGCCAAGGCGCCCATAGCAGAGCGGGTGCAGGCCCCACGGATCACGCACGGCGTACAGTGTGTCGCGTGTCATCACCGTAAGGCAGTACGCTCCCTCGGCACGGATCATGAAGACGCGCAGCTTCTCTTCCCAGGTGCGTCCTTCACCACCGGCCAGCATCTGGGTAATCACCTCGCTGTCGCTTGACGATGTCAACCCGACGCCGCGCTGCAACAATTCACGCCGCAACCGTTGCGCATTCGTCAGGTTGCCGTTATGACCAACCGCCAGCGGGCCAAGGGCACTTTCGACAACAAACGGCTGCGCATTCTGCAGCCGCGATGAACCGGTGGTTGAGTAGCGCGTATGGCCAATGGCAACATGGCCGCGTAATGGGCGCAGTTTCTCTTCATTGAACACCTGCGCAACGAGGCCCATATCCTTGTGCAAGTGGATACGCCGCCCATCAGCCACGGCAATCCCGGCGCTCTCCTGGCCACGGTGCTGCAAGGCGTACAGCCCGAAGAACGTCAACCGGGCGACATCCTCATCCGGTGCATACAGGCCGAATACACCACACTCGTGCCCTGGCTTGTCGCCTGCCATGATCATGATCCCCCTTTGCTGGCGACGCCCATAGCGCCGGTTCGCCGGTATCTGGCGCCGACGCGTACGGGAACGCTCCCATAGCGCTCCCTGCGATCGCTTCCTCCATCCGCGCATAGGTATTATACCCCCATGTGACCATGCACAGTTGAAGGCAACTCGTTCCGGCGGCTACCCATCATCGGCTGAGTGCGCGGTGGATATCTGCGGTACAATGAGCCCGAAGCGGTCCTTCGCCACCATGTACTCGAGGTCTCCGTGGATCAGCCAGCCCACAACGCCATCGAGGCGCGCGATGTCACGCTCATGTTTGCCGAGAACGCCGGCGTGTTCGATCAGACCTACACCCTGGCAGAAGGCGCAATTCTTGGCATGATCGGCCCGAGCGGCTGCGGTAAAACCACTACCGTGCGACTGGCGCTTGGCCTCTACCGCCCGCAACGCGGATCGGTGCGCGTCCTCGGCGCCGACCCGGCGGCATTCACCACCCGCCACCGTGCGCGGATCGGGTACATTCCGCAGCAGTTCGTCCTCTACCCAAACCTGAACGTCGTCGAGAACGCCGAGTTCATCGCGTCATTGTATGGCATGCGCACCGGCCAGATCCGCAAGCGCCTGAACGAACTACTCGAGTTCGTTGACCTGGCCGATGCGCGCAATCGCCTGGGGCGGCAGCTCTCCGGCGGGATGCAACGCCGGCTCATGCTGGTCGGCGCACTGATGCACAACCCGGAGTTGCTGTTCGCCGATGAGCCGACGGCCGGGATCGATCCGGTGTTGCGCAGCCGGTTCTGGCAGTATTTCCGCACCCTGCGCGACGATGGTCATACCCTCTTTATCACGACGCAGATCGTGAGCGAGGCGATGTACTGTGATTACGTTGCGGTCATGCGCCAGGGACGGCTGCTGGCGCTCGATACGCCGCACAACTTGAAGCGCCGCGCCCTGGGTGGCGAGATCATTCACCTGACGCTGGCCAACCCGGCCCACCTGGCCTCGGCGGTCGGCACGCTCCGGCGCTATCGCCATGTCAAAGAGGTGCGCTATGTACCGGGTACCGACCGTGAACTGCACGTCACCGTTGACGACGCTGGCGACTGGTTGCCTGAGGTATTGAATGTGCTCGAGAATCCTGATGGGCCGAACATTGTGGTTGAGAGCGCCGAGGAACTGGCGCTGACGTTCGATGATGTCTTCGTTCGCATTATTCATCAGTGGGAAGCCGAGGAAACAGGCAAGCAGTCATGAGTTGCGAGGCGAACGGTTATGGCATCTGACCGGCACGCACCCCACCGAACGGACATGTCATCCCTCCGCCATCATGACACTATCCCGGGCGAGATCCTCCGCTGGCTCATCCGTGCCCGCGGCTATTTCCTGAAAGAGGTACGCGAGATTCGCCGCCAGCCACTCCTGATCGCCAGCCTGATTGGCGGGCCGTTGCTGGTGCTTGTCCTGTTTGGCATCGGCTTCGTCAACAGCAACCCGGTATTGCACACCGCCCTCCTGCTGCCGGATGACCTGCCGGCCGACGTCCGCACCCGTTTGATTGCGGCTGTCAGGCTCAATTTCACCCTCAGCAATCACGAATATACCGCAGACGAGGCGCGCGCGGCGCTGGCGCGCGGCGATCTCGATGTCGTTCAGATCGTCCCGCGTGATATCTTCACCGGGTTGCAGCGCGGCGAGAACCCGACAATCCAGGTCTACTCCAATGCCATCAACCCCTTGATCGAGGGCTGGATCCAGTACCTGGCCTACGCCCAGGTCAATGAGATCAACAAAGCGCTCCTGACCGAACAGATGCGCCTGGCACAGCAGCAGGCACGATCTGTCAGCGTACAGGTCGCACTCGGCGCCGAACGCCTGACCGAACTTGAGGGGCAGGTCGGGAGCGCCGAGCGCGCGATGATCCAGCGCGACCTGCGCACACTGCGCGACCTGATCATGCAACTGCGCGACATGACCCCACCCAACGGTATGGTTGCCGGCCAGGGCGACGAGATCCAGCGATTGCGCACGACCGCTGACGATGCGGTGCGTTCGCTTGATCACGTGAATGCCATCCTCGATTCTGGTTCATTGGAGCGCGGGCTGGCCGAGATCCGCGAGTCCAGGGAACTCCTGGCGTTACTTGAACAGCAGATAACGATCTTCGTCAGTATCGCGCCCGAAACGATCGTCTCGCCCCTCCAACACCGTTACCAGAACATTCGCACCGAGGGGAGCGGCCAGGCAAGCGGCGCTTACCCCGCAGTGGTATACTATGCACCAGGCGTACTGGCGCTACTGGTTCAGCACACGGCCGTCTCGCTCGGCGCCCTGGCGCTGGTGCGCGAACGGCTGATGGGCGCCTTTGAGTTGTTTCGCGTCGCACCAGCAACAATGGTACAGTTGTTGATTGGCAAGTATCTCAGCTATACGCTGGTGATCACATTATTGGCGACCGTCCTCACAGCAGCGATGCGCCTGCTGGGCGTACCATTACTCGGTAACTGGCAGTTCTTCGCTGTTCTACTACTGCTGCTGACCCTGGCATCGCTCGGCGTCGGTTTTCTGATCTCGACAATCGCCAGGTCCGACAGCCAGGCGATTCAGTATGCGATGATCACGCTGTTGTTATCAATCTTTTTCAGCGGCTTCTTTATCAGCCGCGATAGTTTCGCCGGATGGATCATGCCGGTCGTGGCGATCATCCCGATGAGTCACGGCGTGGCCGGGTTTCAGGCATTGATGCTGCGCGGCACGCTACCCGGTACAGAGGTGTGGCTCGAACTGGCACTGATCGCCAGTGTGACCTTTGCCCTGGTGGCGGTATTGCTCCGACGCCAGTTTCGCGCCACGTAACCCTGGAAAGGAACACCAATGTACTTTAGCCCACTCTATCTGATTGTGATGCTGATCGGCGCCGGCATCACCCTCTGGGCGCAATGGAAGGTCCAGTCAACATACAAACGCTACGCCCAGGTACGCAACATGCGCAACATGACCGGCCTGGATGTTGCACGGGTCCTGATGCGTAATGAAGGGCTCGACCATGTCAGGATCGAACAGATCGGCGGCGACCTGACCGACCACTACGACCCGCGCGCCAAAATCATGCGCCTCTCTGCCAGTTCCGTGGCTCAGCCATCGGTCGCTGCCATGGCGGTCGTGGCGCATGAGCTCGGGCATGCCCTGCAGGATCGGCAGGGGTATGCCTGGTTACGCCTGCGTTCCGGGATCGTCGGCATCGTCAATGTCGGTTCACAACTGGGTGGAATCTTGCTGATGGTTGGCCTGGTGCTGGGCGCGCTCTCACGCGGTGGCGGGGGCCTGGCGATTGCCTGGATCGGCGTCTTGCTGATGAGTGGGGGGGCAATCTTCAGCCTGGTGACACTGCCGGTTGAGTTCGATGCCAGCGCGCGCGCGCGCGCCATGCTCGAGCGTTACGGCCTGGTGACAACGCAAGAGTCCGCCGGCGTCAAAGCCGTGCTCGATGCCGCAGCGCTGACCTATGTCGCTGCAGCAGCCACCGCCATCCTGCAGATGCTATATTATGTCTCACTGTTGACCAGGCGTCGTTAACATGACCAGTGATAGCCTGAATGAGTACCAGCGCCGCTCGCGCAGCACGTGGCGCCACGTCCATGTTGATCATCCGATCGTCTACCCGGCGCTGGGGCTGGCCAACGAAGCCGGCGAAGTGGCGGGCAAGATCAAGAAGATCTTTCGCGACCGGGGTGGTGTGATCGCAGCCGCGGATCGCGCGGCGCTGAAGCAGGAACTGGGTGACGTGCTGTGGTACCTGGCGCAGATCTGCACCGAACTCGATCTGACGCTGGCTGAAGTCGCCGAGGCCAACCTCGAGAAGCTGCGCTCACGCCAGGAACGCGACCGGATCGGCGGCGACGGGGATAACCGGTAGACGCTCCTGGCGCGAGCGCGCGCCACAGCATTCCGCCTGAACCTGAGACAGCGCCGGCTATTTCAGGCGACGCTCCACGCGTTCAACGAGATCTTTCGCCTGTTTCAGGTTCATACCGGTGCGTTCGCACACCAGTTTGATCGCCTCGATCTTTTTGCCGGCCGCCAGGAGCGCCTGAACCTCACGATTGACATCGTCCGCTATGGCCATTATCGAGCGGAGATCACCGGGGATGTCGCCTTGCTGGCCCGGGGTCATGGGGATCGCCGGCGCAGCAAATGCAGGCTGTTCCAGGCCATCAACGAAATCTTTCGCTTCCTTCAACCCGAGTCCGGTACGCTCACGGACCAGCTTCACCGCTTCGATTTTCTTGCCTGCCGCCAGCAAGGCCCGCACCGTACCCGCCAGATCGCTGTCGTCCACCGGTGGTGCCTTTGCCGCCGGTGGAGCACTCTGCACGATCACAATGCCGCTGCCAGCCTGCCGGCGCAGAATTGCAATCGCAATGACAGCGATCAGGATCAACCCACCCAGCAGCAGCACGGGTTGATCCATCACCTGTTGCCACAACTCGTCCATAACACAGACTACGGTGTCAGCACCGCCCCCTTCGCAAAGAGCTCAACAATTGCCGCCGATTCCACTGCCCGGCCATAGAGCCATCCCTGGGCGCTCATACACTCAAGTTTCAGCAGCGCATCACGCTGTGGCTCGGTCTCGACCCCTTCAGCCACCACATCCAGTTGCAACTCACGAGCAAGGGTCACAACCGCACGCACGATCGTTGCAGCATGCGGATCGCGCGTCATTGATTGCACAAACGTCCGATCGATTTTGACGCCGTCAATCGGCAGACGCGCCAGGTAACTCAGCGACGAGTAGCCGGTGCCAAAGTCATCGAGCATGATACGCACACCCAGAGCTTTGAGCTGGCTCAACTGCGCTACCATGAGGTCCAGGTCGCTGAGGGCTGCCTGTTCCGTGACCTCGATCATCAGGGCCGAACCGGGAAGGTTGGCCTGGATCAGCGCCTGGCTCACCAGGTCGGGCAACTCGGGTTGCTCAAGATGGCGGCTGTGAATGTTGATACTGACCGGCACCTCCGCGAGCGATCCGAATCGCTCGCGCCAACTGCGTGCCTGCCGGCAGACTTCCGTAATGCCCCAGCTGCCAATGGCCGGGATCATGCCGGCCTCTTCGGCAACCCGCATGAACGTATCCGGCAGCATCAAGCCGTTCATCGGGCGCTCCCAGCGCAGCAACGCCTCAAGGCCAAGCAGCGCGCCACTGCACAGATTGACGATTGGCTGGTAGTGCATGACCAGCGTGCCAAGCTGCAACGCCTGGCGCAGCTCTATCTCGAGCTGCAATTGCGCCGTCGCCGCAGCATGCATAGCATCTTCAAACACAACGGTACGGGCACGCCCGCGTGCCTTGGCCTGGTGCAATGCGGTATCGGCGTCGCGCAAGAGCGCTGCCGCATCGGTCGCGCGCCCATCGCCAATCGCAATACCGATGCTGCCGCCAACCGTCAGCGAATGGTTCTGCACCGCCACCGGCTGGTTCAGTGCATACTGGACGCGTGTCGCCACGCGCCAGGCATCTTCGACCGTATTGATCACCTCAAGCGCAATCGCAAACTCGTCGCCGCTCAGACGCGCCACAACATCTCCAGGGCGCGTAATATGCTTGAGTCGCCCGGCAACTGCCACCAGCACCTCATCACCGATCGTATGCCCCAGGCTGTCATTGATCTGCTTGAAGCGATCCAGATCAAGCAGAAGTACCGCGCATGGCTGCGACCCGCGCCGGCTCCGACGATCGAGCGCCATCTGCAGCCGATCGAGCAGGAGCGCCCGGTTAGCGAGCCCGGTCAATGTGTCGTGCGACGAGAGATACGCCAGACGATCTTCGGTCAACTTACGCTGCGTAATATCGGTATGGACGGCCACCAGCGCAATGACCTGCTCCTCGGCGTCCAGCACGGCATCAACATTCAACAACACATTGAGAAACTGGCCACGGCTATCAACCAGGCGCATCTCACCCTGGAACGGCTGGCCGGTCCGCACAGCGGCCAGCACCGCCCGCCCGGCACCCAGGTCGCGGTACAGCCGCAACAGGCCACCGGCGGTGCGCAGGTCATCGAGCGTATAGCCAACCATGCGCTGGAACGCCGGGTTCTGGTAGTGCGGCATGCCATCAAGATCAGCAATCACAATGCCGTCGCTGGTGCTGGCGATTGCCGCCATCATGAGCCGTAGATCAACCTCCAGGCGACGCCGACGCGTCACATCGCGCAAAATCGCCAGGTAGGCATCATCATGCTCCTCACCGAGCACGCGTAACAGGAAGAGCTCGGCGGCGATAGGCGGGCCATCACGACGCGGAATGTCAATCGTTGTCGCCAGGTTGGAAACGATTGGCGTACCAAATGGCTGGCCGATGAGTGTCTCCGCCAGAACGCCAAACAGACTGGCAGCCGCGACATTTGCCTGACTCACGCGCCCATCACGCCCGATCAACAACGCAGCATCGCTGCTACGCGACACCAGTTCGGTCAACGCCTGGGGGCGCCCATTCTGCCCGGCCAGGCGATGATCCACCGCGTTTCGCAACCGGTCAACTATCGAGCCGGCAGTAGCGGCCGAGCTCACAAAATCGTGCGCACCGGCGGCCAGCGCCGCCAGGGCACGCGGGTCAGTCTCGTTCACGACCAGCGCCAGGATCGGCACGCTCGGCGCGACCATGACGATCGCGGCTATCAACTCCAGCGGAACGCCAGGGAGAGAGCTTACATCCAGCAGAACGACATCCGTCTGGGAGATCGTCAACGCATAGAGCGCCTGGTCGGGCGAGACATAATCGAGAGTAACAGCCAGATCACCGAACGTCGTGCGGAGCTTGCCTGCAACTTCATCATTCTGGGCGATGAGCAGCACGCTGAGGGGGGTGTCGTCATTCATGGCGTCTCGCTGTCACTGCCGGATAGGTGTGCCGGACAGATAGGAGTCAGTGTCTATCCGAAAAAACGCTACGCCACGTGTCATTGTGAGCGAAGCGAAGCAATCGAGCGGCGCGAGAAGACATCGCCTCGTCGCTGACGCTCCGCGCAATGACAGGAGGCGATGGTTCCTCGGATAGGGACTTCGAGCAACATGCAACAATCTTACACTCCGATGAGGCGCGCGGCGCGCAGGAACGGCGGCGCGTCCGCGGATCACGGTTGCTGCTCGCCACGGTCGTGATGTCGAGTGATGCATCGCGACGACAATGCCCCTTTGCGATCACGATACTGTCAGCACACGGCGCCATGTTCGTTCCACTCATCGTGGAGCGCCAACGATCACCGACGATCATGGACCTCGCAGCAGGGCGATACGGGAGATAAAAGGTGAATCGGCACGACCGGCACCTGGCGCAGCGCGAGGCGCCAGGTGCCATCGCTGATCGTGACGCTGCCGGGTAGTGGACACATTATGGCGGTCCAGGAGGGACTCGAACCCCCAACACCCAGTTCCGAAGACTGGTGCTCTATCCATTGAGCTACTGGACCGGACCCCACGCTTAGTGTAGCATAGCGATACGTAGAATGCAATGTTCATTCATTCCGCATCTTTTGTCGCGTCTTTCCACTGGATCTCCATCATTGCCTGCTACACTACGCCCGTGATGTACAAATGAAACGGGCAGTGACCCGTACAGGAGCAAAACAATGACATCGCGAATCCTCTCGTTTCTGGCAGGTGCAGCTGTAGTTGCAGCGCTGGCATACGCAGTTCCAGCGGTAACGGCCCAGACCAACCCCGGCATATGCCCCGGCGGTATCGCTTGCCCGGCTGGCGGCCAGACCAATGCCAGTATGGCCATGGGGCACATGGGTGGTGCACAGGATATGAGCGGCGGGTTGATCGGCGTAGCCGCCGACAAGCTCGGTATGACGCGCCAGGCCCTGCTACTTGAATTGCAGAACGGTAAGACGATCGCCGACCTGGCGCTGGCGCGAGGTGTACCAACTGACGCGATTGTGGATGCCTTCGTTGCACCGCACCTTGCTCGCTTCGACGCCCTGATAAAGAGTGGTGCCATCACCCAGAAGCAGGCTGATGATGCTCGGGACAGCATGCGCACCCACATCGTCGTGCTCATCAACTCGCCAATGGATAGCTGGGTGCGCCAGGCACACGATCCCTTACTGGGCGCAGCAGTTCGCCAGGGTCCGCAGGCGCAGGCGGGTGCGGGGCGCGGGCAGTTGCAGCCTCCGCAACCCGCCACACCGCAGCCGGGCGGCCATGGTCCACGCTGGCGCCGTTAACTGTGGCAGGATGCGGGCAGCAACGCGCTTCACGCTGACAATCGTGCTCCAGTAGACAGGCGAGACGCCCGTACCCCCTACCCACCCCACATTCGACCAGCGACAACCGCTGCAAGGGCAACCGCAGGGTGAGCTCTTGCAGCGGTTCATAATGGTTCACCGTCGGGATAGATCGTTCCATCCGGAATGTGCCATCATGCGGTGTAGTACACAAGGAGATTTGCGCCTATGGCCCAGCGTATTCTGATTGTTGATGATGATCGCCAGATTGTGCGCCTGGTCGCCGCTTATCTCGAACAGGCAGGATTCCAAGCGTTGACAGCGTATGATGGCGTTACTGCGCTGCGTCTGGCGCGCAGCGAGCGTCCCGACCTGATCGTGCTTGACCTGATGCTGCCAGATAGCGACGGAACGGACCTCACACGTACGCTCCGCGCGGACCCTCATTGTGCCACCATTCCGATCATTATGCTTACCGCACGGGTTGATGACATGGACAAGATCATTGGCCTGGAGCTCGGCGCTGATGACTATATGACCAAGCCATTCAACCCGCGTGAGGTGGTGGCACGCGTACGAGCAGTGTTGCGGCGCGCCAGTGGCACAGCCTTGACTGTACCTGACGTGCTGGAGGCTGGTCGGCTACGCCTCGATCTCGATCGCCACGAAGCCAGCGTTGGCGGCGTACTCCTCAACCTGACACCCACTGAGTTCGATCTCCTGCGCCTGTTCCTGTCGCAACCCGGGCATGCATTCACCCGTCAGGAGTTGATCGAACACGGTCCCGGCTATCAGTATGAAGGTCTCGAACGCACGATTGATAGCCACATTAAGAACCTGCGTCGCAAGCTCGAATCCATGGATGCCGGGCTGAGGATCGAAACTGTCTACGGGGTTGGTTACCGTCTGCGTGTGTCTGCTGAACACCGGGCAGGTGCATGATGCGTCGTCTTCAGGTTCAACTCGCACTCGCCTTTGCGATCGTCACGGCCCTCAGCGTGTTGACGGCGGCATCCCTGGCGCATCTACAGGCGGGTGCCGGTTTTCGGGTGTTCCTGGTTCAGGCACAACTCCAGCAGCTCGGCCTGGTTCCGCGCCTCACCGAATATTATGCAGTGCATCACAGCTGGACAGGCGTAGCCACGGTCTTTGCCGATTCGCGTGGGATGGGTCCTGGCAGCATGGGGCCAGGCATAGGCAACCCGGGCATGATGCGCGGTCCACTCGAACTGACACTTGCCGATGCTGACGGCACGATCGTCTACCGTGCCGGCCTTCCAGGAGGCACCACAGCGACCCACGTGAGCGCGAGCGAACGAAACGCAGCGCTGCCAATCGTCGTGGACGGTGTCATCGCCGGTTATCTTACAGCCTCGACACCCCGCTACGCGGCACTCTCACTCGCGGCGCAACACTTCCTCGATCAACTCAACCAGGCATTTCTGCAAGCCGGAGTGCTGGCCGGGATGCTCGGGTTGCTGCTCGGGGTAATCATCGCGCGTAGTCTGTCGGCGCCGCTGGATCGCCTCGCACAGGCGGCGCAACGTCTCGCTGCCGGCGATCTGGCACAGCGCGCACCCATAAGCGGCCCGATCGAGGTGGCGAGCGCTGCCGCGGCATTCAACACGATGGCCGCCAGCCTGGAACAATCAGAACTGGCACGCCGCCGGATGATAGCCGATATCGCCCACGAACTGCGCACACCGCTCACGGTCATCCAGGGCAATCTGCGCGCCTTGCTGGACGATGTGTTTCCATTACAGAAGGAAGAGATCGCAACGATCTATGACGAGACGCTGGTACTCCACCGCCTCGTCGCCGATCTGCGCGAACTGACGCTGGCTGAGTCCGGCCAGATCGATCTCCGCCGGGAGCCGATCGATCTGGCGGCATCCATCGCCCGAACCATGGCATCATTTGCTGCACCGGCTGCCGAGAAGGGCGTGGAGCTACGCGCCGAGTGTGCGCCCGACCTGCCACGGGCCATCGCCGATGGCGATCGCATCGTGCAGGTGCTGAACAACCTTGTTTCGAATGCACTGCGCCATACACCCTCCGGAGGTACCATCCAACTGCGTGCGACCGCCGATCCGCGTGCGTTTCCGGGTACAATAGAACCGGGTGCGCCTGCACTCTATGTCAGTGTCTGCGATACCGGCCCTGGCATCGCGCCTGCTGACGTGCCGTTCGTCTTCGAGCGCTTCTGGCGCGCCGATCGTGGTCGGGCGCGATCCCAGGGCGGTAGCGGCCTCGGGCTGGCGATTGCCCGCCAGCTGGTGCTGGCGCATGGTGGCCAGATCGGCGTGGTGAGCGAACCGGGCCAGGGTGCATGTTTCTGGTTCACGTTACCCATAGCGACGGTCGTGTAACCCCATGCCCCACTGGCGCATCACATAACCGGTGAGAACTGGCACAAAGTACATCAGGGGGTGAACAGGTGTTGTTGCAGCGTTTCTATCACGCCGGCCTGGCCCAGGCCAGCTATCTGGTCGGCTGTCAGGCATCCGGCGAGGCGGCGGTTATTGATCCGAACCGCAACATTGATCAGTATCTTGACGCCGCGCAACGCGCCGGGCTGCGCATTGTCGCGGTTACGGAAACACACATCCATGCCGACTATGTGTCCGGCGCGCGTGAACTGGCGCAGCGTGCCGGGGCACGTCTGTTCCTTTCCGCCATGGGGCCGGCTGAGTGGCAATACGCCTTTGCCGCCGCCGACGGTGCAACCTTGCTGCGCGACGGCGACATCATCACGATTGGCAATGTGCGGATTCAAGCCGTACATACGCCGGGCCATACGCCCGAGCATCTGTCGTTCCTGGTGACCGACGGCGCCGCCGCCGATGAGCCAATGGGCGTATGCAGCGGCGACTTTGTGTTTGTCGGTGATGTTGGCCGGCCCGATCTGCTGGAACGTGCCGCAGGTATTGCCAACACGATGGAGGCTGGCGCGCGTCAGCTGTTTGGTTCACTGCAACGGTTCCGCACCCTGCCCGATTACGTACAGATATGGCCCGGTCACGGCGCCGGTAGCGCCTGTGGTAAGGCGCTTGGCGCAGTACCGCAGAGTACGGTTGGCTACGAGAAACGTCATGGCTGGGCCTTCGCGATCGGCGAGGAACAGGCGTTTGTTACGGCGGTGCTTGCCGGCCAGCCCGATCCGCCGCCCTACTTTGCGCAGATGAAGCGCATTAACCGCGACGGCCCACCACTCCGCCCGGCGGGCGCGCTGGTGCCACTCGCCATCAGCGATCTGCATCCCGGGCGCCCCGATGCGCCGATCATCGTGGATGTGCGATCGTCTGACGCATTTGCTGCCGGCCATGTTCCTGGCGCCATCAATCTTCCGCTCGAGAACGACTTTCTGACCTGGGCAGGCTGGTTGTTGCCGTACGATCGCCCGCTGGCGTTGATTGGTTCGAGCGACGCAGCCCGGCGCGCGCGCGATGAGTTAACGCTGATCGGCCTCGACAATGTCACAGGCTACTGGGATGCCGCAACCATCCTGGACCAGTGGCAGCTTGCCGGCCATTCCGTCGCGACGCTGGCGCGCCGCCGCGCCGTCGAGCTGGAGAGTGCGATATTGCACGAAGATGCTCTGGTGGTGGATGTACGCACGGCCACCGAATTTGCCGAAGGCCACACCCCCGGCGCGATCAATATCCCGCTGGGGCAGCTGGTGGCGCGGCGTGGTGAGTTGCCGGAGGACCGGCTGGTCATTATCACGTGCCAGAGCGGCACACGCTCACCGATTGCCGCCAGCGTGCTCGAAGCGCGCGGCTGGACCAACCTGGTCGAGATGCGCGACGGATTCGAAGGCTGGAAACTCGCCGGCGGCCCGGTAGCGCGATAACCTGCACGGATCGCCTGCGGTGCCATCAGGTTTGGTAAACGTTGATGTGATCATGAAAGGGTTTATCTGTGTTTAACTTCTTCAAGCCGCAGCCCGCTGTGGGAGAAATAACGCCGGCCGAGGTGCATGAGCGTCTTGCGCGTGGCGACCGGCTCTACCTGCTCGATGTGCGCGAGCATGAGGAATACGCTGATGCGCACATCCCGGAGAGCGTCCTGATCCCGCTCGGCCAGCTTTCGCTGAAGCTTGCAAGTCTCCCGCGGGACACGACAATCATCGCGATCTGCCGTTCCGGCAATCGCAGCGGTGTCGCCGCCGATCTGCTGCGGCGCGCCGGTTATCGTGACGTGCTCAACTTACGGGGTGGCATCATCGCCTGGGCGCGTGCCGGGTTACCGATCAAACGGTGAGGTGATCAGACCGTCTCACTGGCGAACACACGGTAATTCAGGTGCGCGAATGGGTTATCCAGCTCTTCTATCGCAGCAAGTTCCACCTGATCCGTTTCATCCAGCGCCTCGCGCGCAGCAAGCGCGCACAGTTGTCGGCTACGGGCAAGATGATCCCACGGGCGATGTACGGCACTATGCTCCTGGCGGCCAAGTAACAGCGGCCAGTCGCTCGACTGCGCCAGGAGCAGCTCGCGAACCGCCTGGTTCAGCACGCGTTCCTGGTCACCGTGCGCATCGGGGAACCGTCGTGCCGTCGTGACGACCAGCGACTCCATCTCGGTAATCGCGCGCTGCAGAGCAGCGCTCTGGGGCGTGGCATACGCCTCGTGGCCGCCGCCCGCCCCCCACGATCCATCATGTAATGTCACTCCCTGGCGCGGCCGAAAGGCGCGCAGGTAGGGCGACGGCGTTGTCAGCGCAAATGGCTTGTGGAGCAACACAACCTCCAGCAGCGCGCGCAACCAGGTGGGGCCCTCAAACCAGCGCCGGCCAAGCAGATCGGCGTCAAGCACGGCGACCGTAATCCCTGGCCGGTCGTGCCAGGCGGCGAGCGCCTGCAACTCGGCGGCGTTCCACTCCACAAAGTGCGTCGCATGTTCCTGGGCGCGGCGGAAGGCATGGTAGGGATCATAGAGCTCGGTGGCGGCAAGATCGGCGCCATTGCGCCACAGCGCCAGGTGGAAATCGCGCTCGCGGCGGATGGCCAGATACAGAGGATCGCCAACATACCCCAGGCCAGGCGACGCAACCTGATACGATGCATCTACTGCGCGCAACAGAGTGGCAAGCCGGCGCGGCAACACCCAGCGTGGCCGGAGGTGGGTCACGTTCGATCCCGCCGCAACGCTGGCCGGATCGACAATGAAGTAGCGCGTTCCGTTGAAACGTAGCGCCTGTTCCAGGCCACTGCGAAAGCCGCATTCCGGCAGCCACAATCCACGCGCGCGGCGCCCGAGGAGGCGAGTCACGCTCAGTGTACCGACATCAAGTTGAGCGCGAATCGACTCCGGGCGAGCCAGCAACGGTAAGTAGGCGTGTGTTGCTGCACCCGCCAGCGGTTCAGCCGTACCGTCGGCGCACAACTCGCGCATCGCCGCCACGAGATTGCGACCATACCGCTCGGTGAAACTCCGCAAGACACCCTGGCCCCAGTCAAGATAAAAACGGGCCAGGTACGCCTGGTGACCATTGCGCTGGCGCTGCCAGCGGCGCAAGGCGACCTCGCAGCGTGCCAGCCATTCCTCCATCCAGACGACGAAATGCTTCTGGACGACAATATCCGCCAGTTGCTCGAGCAACACCGGCGAGTACGCCAGCGTAACGTAGGGCCGCGCGCCGCGCTCGCGCAGGTCGTAGAGCACATTGAGCGTCGGCACCAGCGAGAAGGCGATCGTCTCATGCAACGGGTCCTCGCCGTCGGGACGACGACCCGCAGCACGCAGGTACGGCACGTGGCCGGTCAGAACAAGGGCAAGGTACCCGGCTGGCGGCTGGTTCATACTGTCTATCGTACCATAGCGCCACTACGGCCAGCGCATCCCGACCTCAGATCGTCGGTGTCACCCGCAGATCGATCATATCCTCAACCGCGCCGCGCTCGCGTTCTGCACCTTTGGCAGCGCGCACCTTCTCTGCATGCATAGCCCCGATCCAGTGTCGCAACCCCTCGAGGGCCGCCTGATCGTCCGGTTGATCGATCAGGCGCGCCAGGTCTTCCAGAGCAGAACGATTGAGGCGCAACAGCATATCGTTCAGTCGCGCGGTCGTCTGTTCGTCCAGATCGCTCCAGCGCGTATAGAGTGCGATCAATGCCTCGATCCGGCGCGCAAAGAGCGCGCGTTCAGCGGCAGATCCGTGATAGTAGGGTGGGCATTGCGGCAGCGTATCGTCGGCCATGGCAGCTCGCAGGAACCCTGGATAGTCTGCCTGTTCATCATCATACGCGGCGCGCATGTCGCGCAACTGCTGATCGAGCTCCGAGAGCAGCACCACCAGTCGCACCCAGCGATGCTCATCAAAGCTGAAGCCGCCACGTCGCCGCCCCGCCGCCTCCGGCTCGCGTGGCAGCAGGGCACGGCCCGCAAGCCGCCCTTTGCGCCCGATTGCAGCCACAATATGCCGCGGCATGCGCAGGTTCAACCCGCCTTCATCCGGTTTTAGCCGCACGCGCACGATACGTTCATAATAGCTCGGCAGGCGCGCCTGAGCCGTGTCGCGATAGTTCTGCGCCGTGCCGAAGATGGCCCAGAGAAAGGCCGGGACACTGGCGATATCCTTCCACTCGATATAGTCCTCCCCCGGACCGGCAGGCGGCAGGTACACCTCGCCCTGCGGATCGCTGAACGCCGCGCCAGCACGCACAGGAAGCCGCGCTGGCGCGGAGGCGTTGAAATCGGTGCGTCCCAGGCAGGCCTGCTTGACGACCATCTCCGGCTGCGGCGCTGCACCGGGCATGCCTTCGACCCCTTCCGACAGCAACGTGCGCAGGAGATGCTCGTCGTCGGCATCAGTTGCGGCAAGTTGCACCAGGTTGATACCAAACGTCGGATGGGTCGGCAACCAGCGATCGAAGAAATGGATCGGGAAATTACTTGCGATTCCGCCATCGCTGAACAGATGGCGCTGCACATACTCGGCGCGTACTACGCGCCCGGCGCCGATTTCGCGTTGCCCGGCGACACTGAGTGTGTAGAGCGGGATGGCAGCGATGAGGAGCGGAAAACTGAGGCTGAGACGCGCACCGACAACCACCGGCAGATCGCGCCAGACAGGCAGCGGTAGCAGCGTGCGCGACGTACCTGTCACACCGGCAACATGATACGCTGCACCGGCGCTGCAGGCGCGTAGATGATCCATCACCGGCGCAGGAAAGAGACGCGCGAACTCAACCGGATCAAAGAGGAAGCGGCCCAGATCCTTCGGCAGAACATATGGCATATGCTCGGTCAGGTTGCTGGTCATCATCCGCAGCCTCACGCCCTGATCGCCGGCACGCGCTTCTGCCAGTTCACCGAAGGTCAATGGCGGTTCGTGCGCAGTACGCCCGGCCAGGCCATTGACCACCGCATGCAACCAGTCGGTCAATGCCGGCGGGCGGCCATTGCCGGACTCATCGCCCAGCGTGGGTGGCCATCCCGTTGGTAGTGTGTCGCTGGCGTGGCCACTGCACATGCCAAAAAAACTGCGTGGCAGTGCGCTTGTCGCGAGCCACACAAGATTCGCGATGCCCACCAGCACCCCTGCCAGCAATCCAGCCAGTATCGCCAGCGCCAGCCGAAACGCAACGATCGCAGCGCCGGGCAGTTCGGCATTGAGCAGCGACGGCAACAACCAGATCGCGGCAATGACCAGCGCCACCGCTCCGCCGACTCCGGAAACCAGCCGTCCATGATGGCGCATCACCACTCCCGCGCCACGAACACCAGTAACGATCACCTGCCAGCCGAATCGCATTACCGCGAACGGCAGGCGCATCGCAGCGGCTGGCGCGCGTTTCGCCGGATGGTGCGGGGCTGTTCGCGCAGCAATCACCAGATCGAGCAGCACATAAAACAGCGGGCGCACCCGGCCCGTCGGCTGAAACAGGCCCGGAAGATTGCCATCGCGTTCGCCAAGCCAGACGCGCAACCGGTCGAGGCGTTGAAAACCGCTGCTGTACCCGGCATAGGAGATGGCGCGCCCATACTCCGCTGCTGCCGCAGCGGCGGCGGCGATTGCCCCTGCTGATGTGCCGCCGATATTGACGAAGCGATAGCGCGTCGCGAGCTCAATGATCGCCGGCGGATAGACAACGCCGCTCGTGATGCCGCCTTTCATCACCAGGTCGCAACAACGCAGATCATCCTTGATGAAATCGGCGCTGGAATACTCCGGCCAGTCATCGTGTGGCATGCCAGCCTCAACCTACAAAGGGATGGGCGCAAGTGTACCATAAAAAGCTCCGCAGAGGACCATCGCTTATGAACATGAAGAAATACAACCGGTTATGGTACAATCGTGGCATATGCTTGACGAACTCTTTCTCATCAGGCACGCCGAACCGGATCGCGCCACTGGCGTGCCCTACAATATCCTGCCCGGCCCGCCATTGACCTTGCGCGGCGAGCAGGAGGCTATCGAGGCGGGTCACTGGATCCGTGAGCGCCGCGTCGAGCGCCTGCTTTCGTCGCCATTTACCCGTGCCCGTGTCACCGCCGAGACAATCGCACGGCTCAGCGGGCTTGAACTCAGCATTATCGATCATTTACGCGAAGGAGCGCCCGGCGAACGGCATGACCAGGTACGCGCCCGTGTGGCCGAGTTACTTGGCCAGCTCGACGACTCGCCGCTCCAGCGCGTTGCGCTGGTGACCCACGGCTGCTGCGTTCTCGCCGCGCTGCAACATACCACCAGGGACCGGATCGATCTGAGCGGGCATCGCTACGACTACGGTAACCACGCACCAACCGCTGGCATCTGGCATGGCATCCGCAGTGACCAGGGCTGGCGCTGGGAGCTGGCGTTCCGCCCAGGCGCATCTCATGGCTTGATCCCATGAACACCGGTCAGCACGCGCGAAGTGGCCGTACGCAAACCCTTGTCAGGGCGACCTGCATGACGTATGATAGGCAGAATCGGCAGCACAGTGTAGCGTCGCCGGTTCATGTCGTGTTGCACCTGATGTCTCACGCCCATGAAGGTCACCCTTTGCCCTCGCCCGTGCCCTGTGGTTGAATCGGCGCGCGCCAGTTTCATCGCGCTCCGTAATCATGTCGCAGCCGGCCATCGCTGCGTCGAGGCGTGGCTGGCGCTGGCGCAGCTTGTTACCGAGCCGGGGCATCGTCTCGACTGCCTGGCACGGGCCAGTGCGCTGGCGCCCGACGATCTTGAGCTCGAGATCGGTTATCTTGAGTATCGCCTGACCATCGATCCTGGAGATACCGAAGCGTCGGGGGCACTGCGTGTTGCTCGCGCACGACGCGCCCTGAGCGGCCACAAGCCTCGGATCTTCAAGCAGATGGATGCATCGCCAACCCTCGGAACCATCCTGGTTGATATGGGCGCGATCACCGCTGATGAACTGGAGTGGCTCTTACAGGAGCAGGCCGCGGCGCGCCGGCGTGGCGAGCAGATCATGTTTGGTGACATGGCCGTTGCCCGTGGCACGGTGTCGCCTGAGACGCTGGCGCGCGCGCTGATGCTACAGTTACGGCAGCGTACCAGTAATGAGGCGGCGCCACGCGCGCTTGGCGAATACTTGCTGGCTGAAGGGCTGAAACCGCAAGACCTCGAACGCGCGCTCGTGGAACAGATTCGCCTGCGGCGTATCGGGCGGCGCGAAACGCTTGGCGCGATTCTGCTACGGCTGCAACTGATCACCCGGCTCCAGCTCGAACGCGCACTCGAACGCCAGCAAAACGATGCATTGTCTGCGTTTCGCTGAACACTTCCACATCTTTGTAGCGCATTGCTCTCAACCACGCAACCAGCGCTCCAGAAACAGCCAGGTCGGCGCACCGAAGAAGCGGTGCCCACCCTCGCCAACGTACAATTCGACGCGGTCGGCGGCGCCAAGTGCGGCATAACCATCGCTCACCGTGGCAAAGGCGCGCTGGACCCCGGCCAGCGGGAAGATGTCATCATGCGTTCCGGTGGTGACCAGCAACGGCGTGGGTGCAGCCAGCGCGCCAATATCACCACAGTCTGCCAGGCGCGCCAGGCCGGGAACATAGTTGCACGGGCAATGGCCAACGCCATACAGGCTCGCGCTCCAGGCGCACAGGTACGCGCTCACCACGGCTGCGCGCAGGCGCGGCTCAACGGCGGCGGTCAACAGAGTAACCGTACCGCCGCCCGAATGGCCGACACAGGCGATGCGGCCGGCATCGACGTCGGGGCGGCTGGCCAGGAAATCGATCGCGCGCCGCACGTCCCATACGCGCTCACCGAGCAATGTGCGTCCCAGCATGATTGAGCGACCGGCAGAGTAGATACATGAATAGCCGTGCGCCATCATGCGATGATCCTCATCAACACATTCGCCAAAACCGCGCATGTCGTGACACAGTGCAACATAGCCGCGACGCACAGCTGCCAGGCCATAGTCCAGTTCGTCGGCAGCAGCCTCATCGGCTCCAGGTGCATCCGGCAAACCGGCTGTATGCACCTTGCCGGGCCCATGGCCATGCACGGCAATCACTGCGGGCGCGGGCGCATGCACTCTCTTCGGCAACAACAGAAACAATGGCAGGCGGAAATGCGGCTCGGTGCGGAGTAACCATTTCTGGCGCACATGGTCACCCGCATCCACCTCGTTGACCAGTTCCGGCTGCAACTCGACCGGCTGCGGCATCTCGCCAAGACAGGCAAGCAGCTGGACGCGCAATTCCTGCTGCCACATAGTTGCGCGATGGGCGCGGCTGGCAAACGTCATTGTCGGAGGATGGCTGGCGGCCCACGTCTGGTAGAAGGCTCTGGGCGAATGCTCCGCCGGATAGATACGCTCCTGATTGGTGTCGTTCACCTGCGTGCTCCTCAGACTCCATGAACGCGCAAATCAGCCGCAAGCGCGCGAATGTCGTCCCACGTCCGCGCGGCCAGCGGAATCCCATCCACCAGGCGCTGCGCCCGTATGGCCTCCTCGGGCTGGCCGGGGAGCAACACGCGTGGAACGCCATCGGCGGGCTCGCTGGATTCGACAGCGGCACAGAAGCGTTCCGCGGCTTCCAGGTATCTGTCCGTATCCACGACACCGCTCATCGCGATCGCCAGCAGCATGGTGCCATTATAGCCGCGATACTCCGTCGCACCATGCTCAACGCCGGCGACTGCGCGCGCAAGCAACTCAATCATCACGCTCAGACCGGAACCTTTATGCAGACCAAATGGCACCAGCGCACCGCCGGCATAGAAATCGTCGGCGTTCTGCGACGGGTGGCCTGCCGCATCGAGAATCAGACCAGGATCGAGCGATTGGCCGGCAGCGCGCGCAACTCGCAACTTCCCCTCGGCAACGATCGAGGTGGCGAAATCGAGGATCAGTGGGGCGCGCCCGGGGCCACGTGGTGCGGCCCATGCAAACGGGTTGGTGCCCATCAGACGGTGCCGCCCGCCAAACGGTGCGACCGACGGGCTTGCATTGCACCATGCCATACCAACCATGCCAGCCTCGGCAATCAGCCCGACATATTCGCCAACGCGCCCGATATGATTGCCGCGTTCGATGATTGTCAGGCCGATGCCATATTCGGCTGCCAGATCCACTGCGGTGCCCGCCGCCAGGCGCGCTGCCGGCTGCCCCCAACCGAATGCGCCGTCAATTCTGGCCGTGGCGCCGCGCTGTTCTGCCAGCGACGGGCGGGCGGCAGGCAATAGGCGACCATCATCCACAAAGCGCGCATACCACGGCAGGCGTAGCACGCCGTGTGAGTCATGGCCGCGGAGATTCGCCTCTACCAGCGACCCGGCGACCATGTGCGCCAGGTCATCCGGCGTGCCGAGTGCGGCGATCATGGCGTGGGTGAGGCGCAGGAGATGCTGGTAGTGTATGACAGGCATAGGCACGAGACTCCTGTGCATCCGATGACCGCATCACGCGATCGCGCACGGTCGTGAGCTATGCAGACGCGGCCTCACGCAGCCCGGCCATACCGCGCCGGTAGGCAGCGCAATCGTGGCGCAATGGGCAGCCGCTACAATTGACACAGTGCGCCGCGCACTTGAGCGGATCAACGAACATGCGCGCCTGCCCGGGCCGGTCGCAGCGCGGCTTCCGCGCCAGGCAATGATGCACGCAGGCTTCAACAATCAATGCATGCAACTGTGCATAGAAGAACGTCGCATCCCCATGGGTGTTTGCCATCCGATGAATAGAAAAGCTGCGCCCATCACCACGCGTATGCCAGGGCAGATACGCCGCCAGTTCCCCCTCGATCAGCGCCTGCACGGCATCGTAGGATGCACGGAGAAAGTCGAACCCCGGTACCAGATCGAGGCGCGCGAATAGTCGCCGCGCATAGGCATCAACAACAAACAGCGGCCAGCCTCCCCCGTACAGCATGATCGTGTCCGCCGTCTCCCGACCGATCCGTGGCAGCATCAGCAGGCGTCCCCGCACGACGGCTCGTTCCCCCGCAAGCAATTGTGCTGCGTCCCCGGCGTAGTGCACCAGCAATGCGCGGCAAATCGCCTGCAACCCCGGCGCTTTCTGCATATGGAACGCGCAAGGGCGTATCAGCGCAGCAAGGGCGCTGGTCTCACAGGCCGCCATTGCCGCCGGTGCCATCAACCCTGCGTCGCGCAGGCGTGCCACCGCAGCCTCAACCGTCTCCCAGCGCGTCTGCTGCACCAGGACGGCGCCCACGATAACCTCAAATTGCGGGCGATCCGTGATGACCGGCCACCAGTGCGGCTCGTGGCCGAAGTGTTCGTCGAGCGCAGCAACGCACGAGAGCAGGCGCAACCCTGACCCATGATCGGTGATCGGTGCATGCACACTCATCAGGACGCCACGTGCCGCAGTCCACGACCGAGATCGTTTTATACGGTCTCCAGGCCGAAATCCACCTCGAAGAGACGCCGCCAGGGCAGGCGCACACTTCCAGGCGCAATGCGCCAGTGACCGGCAAACCCCGGCAGTTCGCCGATGCGCGCATCGAGCTGCAATTCGATCCAGCGGCACACCCCTCCCAGGGTCGTGTCATCCGGCTCATCATTGCCGGATGTGTGCTTCAGCCATGCACGAGCCGCGCGGCGGACTACCTGCTGATAGCCCCAGTCCTCAACCAGGCGATGTAACAGGAAGCGCTCGTGCGCCGCGCGTTGCGCCGGCGTCTCCGCCCGGATAGCAACACATCCCTGGGCCAGTGCCGTGCCGATCGTGTTACCGGCGGTGTTCCAGGCGCCATACCCGGCAAGGCGCAGCAGGTCGATACGTTCGATCAACAGTTCGGTCAGGACGGGATCGGCGCCATTCGGATACGCCACATCAACCACGATCACCTGCTGCCCCGCGTGCTGCAGCGCATAAATGCGATCCACCAGCGCCGCCAGCGCCTCATAGCGCGCGGCGCGTTCCGACTCGGCGAACGACGGATCCCATTCCGTGCGACGCGGCGATGGTGTATTGACCGCGAGCCATAGATCGGGATCAGTGGTGCAGAGCACACCGCCGACAGCGCGAATCTGGCGTTCGATCGTCAGGCGCACCGGGCCATCTTCATACGGCGCCACGATCTCCTCGCCACCAGGAATAGCGTAGAGGGGCGCAATCCGTGGCGAATGCCGGGCATGCTGATTGACGGCCCGCGCCAGTAAGACGCAGCCGACTTCGTCGGCGCCCGGATACATGAGCAGGCGTTCTGTGGTGGTGACGGTATGTGCCGTAGCCTCGCCAGCGTACGTCTCAGGTACCGCAGATGCCATCAACAACTCGGCCCAGCCCGCAAGCCAGCGCTTTTCACGCGAACCAAGACCATACGGGCTGGTGTCGTCAGAACTGAGCACCAGCAGATCGAGCGCGCCCGAGTCGAGCAGGTGAAGCGCGCCAAGATTGACGATATGGTTCCTCAAGCGCCGGCGCAGCATGTCATGCGTCACGGCGGCAGGGATCTCGGCGCGCAGTGCTGCGATCTCACCGGCCAGCGATTCACCCTGCGCCGAACGGTCGAGCAACTGTGACAGGCGATGCAGACGTGTACCGTAGGTGTCCCAGTAGAGCGGCTCCTCCAGGTTATCATCAGCATTCGGGATGCGCGTGACAACATTGAAGGCCAGCAGCGGCAACTGCGGCAACTCCTGTTTGACGGTGCGCAGCGCGTCGAGGCGTGCCAGCGCACTGCCTGGTGGCTCCTGGCTGATACGCGAAGCGATCAGCCCGCCGAACGCCAGCATTTCGAGATCGACCACCAGCGCATCGAGCGCCGGAGCGATGGTCCGCATCCAGGCAGCGAGATCATCACAGCGCGCCGGCTCGCGCAGCGCGGGTAAGAGTTCGTCCGGCGGCAACACCAGTTCGACCCCGGCAATTGCAGCAATCATCGCCGGGTAACGCGTATTGACCGGCCGCTCATCGAGTGGCAGCAGACCGACCATCATGGCGCCAGGCTCTCCTCAAGTTCGTGGCGGTGCAGCCGGGCATGATCAACCATGCGTTGCAGCCAGAAACCACGCGTGTGCACCGGGCCATACGGGCCGGGCGCATTCATATCGTCGGTAGCCTCAATGGCACGGCGCACATGCTCGAACGACGCGGCAATACGGCCCATTGCCTTCTCGCGTGTCAAGGCGGCGTTCTTCACCCGGCGCTGCTCATTATAGCCATCAATGTCCATCCATCCCTGGTCGGTCAGAGGCAATGACGGCGTCATCTCTCCCAGAACCATCAGCGCCATACCATAACCTGAGTCCGCCAGGTGCATAACGATATCATGTGGACTCCAGCCATCGGTGCGCGCTGGCGCACGCCACTGTTCATCATCAAAGCGCGGCAACAGCGCGAGCAACGCATCACGTTCGACCTCCAGGGCCGCGAGCAGGCCAGCGCGATCAGGGGGTTCGTTCATAAAAAACCATCCTTATGAGCAAGCGAGCAGTGAGTGGGTCAATCATTCCTACCACCGTCCACCCGGAATCGGATGCGGCACGAAACAAGAAACCGCACGATGCACCTCATCATGCGGTTTCATGACACTCTGGACCAACCGGCGCCCTACTTCGTCTCGCGATACGTCACATGTTTGCGCAATGTTGGATCATACCGCCGCAACTCGAGGCGATTCGGGTCGTTCTTGCGATTCTTCATCGTTGTATAGGTATGTGCGCTTTCGGTGCTGCGCATTTTGATAATGATGCGGTTGCCTTTTTTGCTGGCCATGTTGTTACTCTACTTTCGGATACATCAACCCGACGCCGCCCCCCGGCGCCTCACGCTAGCGCGTATTGTAGCAGCAAGCCACCGGCTTGGCAAGCCGACCTGCATCAGGTTCGTTGACAATGCCACACACGAACGCGTATAATCGCGTCACCCCCATAACGACAAACAGCGATGACGAACAGTGGTGTTCACACAAGGAGGCATTCGATGCTGAACCTCGCCATCATCCTGGAACAGAGCACACAACGCACGCCGGGCAAGACCGCCGTCATCCTCGACGGTATGCGGATGACCTATGCAGAACTGAATAGCGCCGCGAACAAGATCGCCGCCGGTCTGGCAGCGCTTGGCGTGCGCCCCGGCGACAAGGTTGCGATGATGCTGCCGAACACACCGCATTTCATCATGTGCTACTTCGGCATTCTGAAGGCAGGCGCAACGGTTGTCCCGCTCAATGTGCTCTTCAAGCATCACGAAGTCGAGTACCACCTGGAAGACAGCGATGCGGTGGCCCTGCTGACGTGGGAGGGCTTCATTGGCGAAGCAGCACCCGGTTTTCGCATGGTCGAAACATGCCGCCACCTGATCGTCGCACAGGCCCCGGGCTCAACGGTTGCGCTTCCCGAGGGCGCGCTGCCGCTCGGCAAGCTCCTGGCCGACAACCCGCCACTGTTCGATACGATCCAGACGATGCCAGATGATACGGCGGTCATCCTGTATACCAGTGGCACCACGGGGCGACCCAAGGGGGCGGAACTGACGCATGCCAACATGTTCCTCAACGCGACAATCTGTGCCGACAAGCTGCTGCATGTGACTCCTGAGACCGTGGGGCTGGCGGCGTTGCCATTGTTCCATAGCTTCGGGCAGACGTGCGTGATGAATGCCGTGGTCTATGCCGGCGGAACGATCACGATGCTGCCGCGTTTTGAGCCGCAGAAAGCGCTTGAGGTGATGGCACGCGACCGGGTGACCTATTTCGCCGGTGTGCCGACGATGTATTTCTACCTGCTCAACTTCCCCGGCGCCGATCAGTATGATCTCTCGGCGCTCCGGTATTGTGTTTCGGGTGGTTCGGCCATGCCGGTGGAGGTCATGCATGCATTTAATCGGAAATACAACGTGACCATTCTCGAAGGCTACGGCCTCTCTGAGACCTCGCCGGTCGCATCGTTCAATCATCTCGACCGCGAGCCGAAACCGGGCTCGATCGGCATACCGATCTGGGGTATCGCCATGCGGGTCGTTGACGACCAGGGACGCGACGTGCCGACCGGAGAACTGGGGGAAATCGTCATTCGCGGCCATAATGTGATGAAGGGGTATTACAAACGGCCCGAAGCCACCGCTGCCGCCATTCGCAATGGCTGGTTCTACAGCGGCGACATCGCACTGCGCGACGACGACGGTTTCTTTTTCATCAAGGATCGTGTGAAGGATATGATCATCCGGGGTGGCTTCAACGTCTATCCGCGCGAGATCGAGGAGGTGCTGTACGGACACCCGGCAATTGCCGAAGCAGCGGTCATCGGCATACCCGACGCGGCGCTGGGCGAAGAGGTGCGGGCGGTGGTCGCGTTGAAGCCCGGGCACACAATGACGGAAGCAGAACTGATCGAATACTGCAAGGAACGGCTGGCAGCGTACAAGTATCCGCGATCGGTCGAGTTTCGCGATACTCTGCCAAAGACCGCGACCGGCAAGATCCTGAAGCGCGAATTGCGCCCGCTGGAAGCGGCAGCCGGAGTGTAACGAGGTTCGATCGGACGTTACGCGACAAGTCGTTCCACAACTGCTGCGCCAACCTCGGTTGTTGTGCAGACGCGCTCGCCGGGCGCGGCAATGTCGCCGGTGACAATACCGTCGTCAAGCGCGCGCGCCACTGCCGCCTCGATCGCGCGCGCTTCCACATCAAGGCCAAGCGAATGGCGCAGCAGCAACGCCACGCTGAGGATCGTTGCCAGTGGGTTGGCGATGCCTTTACCGGCAATGTCCGGCGCTGAGCCGTGAATGGGTTCATACAGGCCCATGCGGCGAGGCTGGACGTCAGAGGTCCGGTGGTGGCCGGCAGCCGCGCACAGTGACGCAGAGGGTAGCATACCCAGCGAGCCGGCCAGCATCGCGGCCTCGTCGGTGAGGATGTCACCAAACATATTCTCGGTGACGATCACGTCGAAATCGGCCGGGCGGCGGATGAGATGCATGGCGCAGGCATCCACCAGCATGTGCTCAAGCTGCACATCAGGATACTCCTCGCGCATCAGTCGCGCCGTCACGCTGCGCCAGAGCCGCGAGGTCTCCAGTACGTTCGCCTTATCCACCGATGTCAGCTTTCTGCGCCGGCTGCGCGCCAGCTGCGCCGCTACACGCACGATCCGCTCGATTTCGGCAGTCGTATAGACACACTCATCATAGGCGCTCTCGCCGCCATCTGGCGTGGCATCGCGCCCCTTTTCACCGAAATAGATCCCGCCGGTCAACTCGCGCACCACCAGCAGGTCAACGCCTTGCAGACGTTCGGGACGCAGAGGCGAGGCAGCAATCAGCCGCGGGTGGAGCGTGACCGGGCGCAGGTTCGCGAACAACCCGAGCGCCTTGCGCAGGCCAAGCAATCCCTGCTCCGGGCGAACGCTTGCCGCCGGATCGTCCCACTTCGGGCCACCGACGGCGCCGAGTAATACCGCATCAGAGTCGCGGCAGGCCTGCAACGTTGCTTCCGGCAAGGCCGTCCCCGTCGCGTCAATCGCGCAACCACCAAGCAACGCCTCACGCACCTCGAAACGATGCCCCCACTGTTCGCCCACCCGGTGCAGCACCCGCAGGCCTTCAGCCACCACCTCCGGGCCGATCCCGTCGCCGGGGAGTGCCGTTATGACCGCATGCATGGTAGTACCCCGCTTTCGGCTGCTTTTCAGGAACGTGTGGTGACCACGCGCGGCGCATGGCCGGCTTCATAGGCCGCAATTGCCGGCTCCTCCGCCAGCAAGAAGCCCATCTGATCCACCCCGTTGAGTAAACAATGCTTCGCGAACGGGTCAATCGGGAAGCGGGCACTGCGCCCGTCCGGGAGGGTGACCGACTGCGACTCCAGGTCAATGCGTACCTCAGTGGTCGGGTCCTCGTCGAACAGGCTCACGAGTTGCTCGTAGGTCTCTTCATCAACCTGTACCGGCAGCAAGCCATTTTTGAGCGCATTGTTGCGAAAGATATCGGCAAAGTAGGGGCTGATGACCGCCTGAAAGCCGTACCCCTGCAAGGCCCAGGGCGCATGCTCGCGTGATGAGCCGCAGCCGAAGTTTCGCCCGGCGACCAGGATGGTCGCTCCCTGCGCCTCGGGGCGATTCAGCACAAAATCAGGCTTCGGGCTACCGTCGGCATTGAAGCGCCAGGCGAAAAACAGCCCCTCTGCCAGTCCCGATTTGTCGGTCACCTTCAGGTAGCGTGCCGGAATGATCTGGTCCGTGTCAATATCCTGCACCGGCAGCACGACAAACCGTCCGGTGATCGAAGAGATCTTCTCCATAATAACCTCCGCAGGAGACTGTCGCGTAATGAAACCCAATACGTTTCAAATACGCCCGTCATCCCCACCCCAGCCCTCCCCCGCCGGGGGAGGGGGTCGACTCATCTCCCCGGCGGGGCCCTCAATTACACGACTTACGCGGTCACACGCGCAATCAGCCAGCCGGGCGCATGCCAGGGCCCGTCCGCTGGCGGGACGGCGTTCTTTTCCGCGGTGCGACCGCCTTCCCGCCGCCGGATGATGGACTCTGGAGGGCGTGCCGCCCGCCAGGCCAACCTGCTGGTACGCCACCGCGTACCTCGTATCAATTACGCAGATACTTCCGTGGATCGGCCACAGCACCCTCGATCGCAGCAGCAACGGCCGTAACCGGGCTGGCAAGGAACGTACGCGCGCCCGGCCCCTGGCGACCTTCGAAATTGCGGTTGCTGGTAGACACCGCATACTTCCCGGCAGGAACCTTATCATCATTCATGCCGAGGCAGGCAGAGCACCCGGCCTCGCGCCATTCGGCACCGGCGGCGCGGAACACTTCATGCAATCCTTCGGCTTCCGCCTGCTGCCTGACCTGTTGCGAGCCAGGCACAACCAGCATCCGCACGCCTTCGGCGACGCGACGACCTTTCAGCATACCGGCAGCCAGGCGCAGATCCGAGATTCGTGAATTGGTGCAACTTCCCAGAAACACGACATCAATCTTGTGACCAAGTAAGGGCTCACCAGGGCGCAGGTCCATATAGCGTAACGCCTTATCGAGCGCCTGGCGCGCCGATGGATCCGGCATCTCCTCCGGCAATGGAATGCGCCCGTCGATCGGCATGCCCATACCCGGGTTGGTGCCATAGGTAATCATTGGCGTCAGTTGCGACGCATCCAGCGTGATCGTCCGATCATACGTGGCGCCGGCGTCTGTCGGCAGGGAGCGCCACTGCGCCAGCGCCGCCTCCCAGGCCGCGCCCTGCGGCGCAAACGGGCGCCCGGCAATATACTGGAAGGTTGTATCGTCAGGGGCGATCATCCCGGCGCGCGCGCCACCTTCGATCGACATGTTGCAGATCGTCATGCGCTCCTCCATGGAGAGCGCACGGATCGCCGCGCCGGTATACTCAAACACGTGACCCGTGCCTGCGCCGACGCCATATCGGGCAATGATGGCCAGAATGATATCCTTGGCGGTCACGCCGAAGCCCGGGCGGCCATCAACACGGACCTCCATGGTCCTGGGGCGGTTCTGGATGAGACACTGCGTCGCCAGCACATGCGCAACTTCCGAAGTACCGATACCGAACGCCAGCGCGCCGAATGCACCGTGCGTACTGGTATGGCTGTCGCCGCAGACGATCGTCATGCCCGGCTGGGTCAGCCCCTGCTCCGGGCCAATGACGTGGACGATGCCTTGATTCGCGCTGCCCAGTTTGAACAACGGAATGCCAAAGTCGGCGCAGTTCGTCTCAAGCTGGCCAAGCTGTGCCACTGCCTGTGCATCAATCACCGGGATGATCCCATCCGGTCCACGCGGCGTCGTTGGCGTCGAGTGGTCCATCGTCGCCAGGGTGCGATCGGGCCGGCGCACCTTTAACCCACGCTGCCGCAACTCGGTAAACGCCTGCGGCGACGTTACCTCGTGGATCAGGTGCAGATCAATATACAGCACAGCAGGCGTTTCCGCCGTCTGCTGCCGGACGATATGCGATTCCCAGATTTTGTCGAAGAGTGTACGTGGTATCGTCATCTTCATGCCTTTGATAGACAGGACGGAATGCGCCAGGGGTCAGGGCCCGGTTCGCACCTTGAGATCAGAGTCATCGCTGTGATAACCCCTGACCCCTACACCAGCGTCAACCAGCCGTGACGGTCTTCCGTTTCGCCTGAGAAGAGGCCAAAGAAAGCTTTCTGAATGGCAGTCGTGATCGGGCCGCGCTTACCAGAGCCGACCGTGAGCTTATCCACCGAACGTACCGGGGTCACCTCGGCGGCGGTACCGGTAAAGAACAGTTCGTCGGCCAGGTAGAGCATCTCGCGCGGCATACTCTGCTCACGCACCTCATACCCCAGGTCGCGCGCAAGGGTCATGACGGCATCGCGGGTAATTCCGGGCAAGAGAGCGGCAGTCACCGGCGGCGTGTAGATCACACCGTCGCGCACGAGGAACAGATTCTCGCCTGAGCCTTCCGAAAGCCAGCCATACACATCCAGCGCGATACCTTCGGCATAGCCGTTGCGTGACGCTTCCATGACGATCAACTGCGACGACAGGTAATTTCCGCCCGCCTTGGCCATCGCCGGCAACGTATTCGGCGCTACCCGGTTCCACGACGAAACCTGAACATCCACACCCTTTTCAAGACCTTCAGCGCCCAGATAGGCACCCCACTCCATGGCCGCCACCATCACCTCAACCGGCGAACGCAAAGGGTTCAGCCCCATCTCACCGTAGCCGCGCCAGACCAGCGGGCGAATATAGGCGTTCTTCAAGCCATTGTCACGCACGGCGGCGCGGCATGCGTCCACAAGTTGCGCCGGTGTGTACGGGAGTTCCATCCGGTAGATCCGGGCCGAGTCGAACAGGCGGCGAATATGCTCCCCAAGCCTGAAGATTGCCGGGCCATGCGGCGTATCGTACGATCGAATACCTTCGAACACTGATGAGCCATAATGCAAGGCATGAGTCATGACGTGAACGGTCGCCTTTTCCCAGGGGACCATCTCGCCATTGAACCAGATTGACTTCGAGACGTTGATGGGCATCGGTATTCTCCTTGACGAGACCGGTACGAGGAACCGGACGCGGTAGATGCGGCATTATAGCACCAACACTCACCGTTGAACGTTCAGCGTCGAACGTTGAACGGCACGAGACCGCGCCAGCGGCAACTCCAGTCCATCCCACAGTGCCATAAAACTGGCCTCGATAATGTTCTCTGAGCAACCGACCGTACTCCAGCGTTCTTCGCCGCGCGCCGATTCGATCAGCACGCGCGGCCTGGCAGCCGTGCCAAGATGTTCATCCACAATGCGCACTTTATAGTCCGCCAGCTGCACATCGGCAAGTTCGGGGTAATGCGGCAAGAGCGCCTTGCGGATCGCCCTGTCGAGCGCATTGACCGGCCCGGCGCCTTCCGCGGCGGTGTGCATCACCTCGCCACACACCTTGAGTTTTACCATGGCCTGCGAGATCATATCGTTCTCGCCATGTTTGTTGACGACCACAGTAAAGTCGAGCAACTCAAACGGCGGTTCATAATCGGGCGCAGCGCGGCGCACCAGCATTTCGAACGACCCTTCAGCCGCTTCAAACTGAAAGCCCCGCTTCTCCAGCTCCTTGATGCGTTGTAACACGACCCGCTCATTGCCATTCAGATCCAGGCCAAGCTCCTCGGCGCGCATGCGCACGTTGCCGCGCCCGGCAAGCTCGCTGACAACCACGCGCATCCGGTTACCGACCAGCGCCGGATCAATATGCTGGTAACTTTCGGGCGCCTTGGCAACCGCAGCAACGTGAATGCCGCCCTTATGGGCAAATGCCGAATGACCGACATATGGCGCGTGGGCATCGGGGTTGAGATTGGCGACCGCAGCGACCACATGCGACACCTCCGACAGGCGCCGGAGCTGTTCCGGCGCGACGCAGTGGTAGCCAAGCTTGAGCTGCAGGTTCGCAATCAGCGGGATCAGATCCATGTTGCCGCAACGTTCACCATAGCCGTTGACCGTCCCTTGCACATGGGTGCAACCGGCACGCACGGCGGCAAGAGCATTCGCCACGGCCAGCGCGCCATCATTGTGGGTATGGATGCCCAGGGTGGGGACGTTGGCGGTGCGCGCCGCAAGATGGCGCTGCACAGCGGTGACGATTGCCGCTACGTCATCCGGCAGGCTGCCGCCGTTGGTATCGCACAGCACGACACAATCGGCGC
Organism: Chloroflexota bacterium; assembly: GCA_013388755.1. GTDB lineage: Bacteria > Chloroflexota > Chloroflexia > Chloroflexales > Roseiflexaceae > JACAEQ01. Next base: position 10,961 of record JACAEQ010000049.1, on the reverse strand, counting down.
CGGCAGCGGCAGCGGCGGCAACCGTCGCCAGCGCATAGCCGGCATCGAGCTTATAGCCGTCGAAGAAATGCTCGGCATCGTAGACGACTTCCTTGCCTCGTTGCTTGAAGTATGCCACGCTCTCGGCGATCATCACCAGATTCTCGGCGCTTGTCGTCTCGAGTACACGCGCGACGTGCAGGATCGAACTCTTACCGACCAGGGTCACGACAGGAGTTTCAGCGTCGACCAGCGCGCGGATGTTGTCGTCGGCCTCGCAGCGTGAACCGGCGCGACGCGTGCTGCCAAAGGCAGCAACTTTTGCATGGCGCAAGATACCGCGCCGCACACGCTGAAAGAATTCCGCATCCTTGGGATTTGAACCTGGCCAGCCACCCTCGATATAGTGCACGCCCAGAATGTCCAGCTCGCGTGCAATTTTCAGCTTGTCCTCGACCGAGAGTGAGAGCCCTTCGCGCTGCGCTCCATCACGCAGTGTCGTGTCGTAGAGCAGAATGTGCACAGTATGCTCCTTGTTGTGAAACAATGCTGGAGAAGCGATGGCGTACCAGCGAAACCAGCTACGTCATCAATAGCATCCGAGCATCCGTGCAACGAATGATCGGCAGCAGGGGCGCAGTGTTGCGCCAACCTGCCGCCGTCTCCACCTTTGACTGGCACATACACAGACTCCGCACCATGCGCCGGCACTACCGATTTGCCTGGCGCACCAGTGGCCGCTCAAGGAGATAGCGGTGTGCACTCATCGCCGCGCGTGCACCCTCGCCAATCGCGATCAGCACCTGTTCACCCAGAGCATCGGTCACGTCTCCGGCTGCAAACAGACCGGGAACAGTTGTTGCATTCTGATCATCCACCTTGATAAAACCTTGCTCATCCAGCTCAACAAGCGACTGGACGAGGTTACTGCGCGGTTGCAACCCTGAATCGACAAACGCCAGATCGACGCCGATACGATGTGTTCGCCCCGCATGTTCAACAACCAGTTCCTCAACCGCACCTGTTCCGACAACGTCAATAATCTGGGCGCGCGCCAGCGTCTGGATGTTTGGAAGCTGGCCCAGCGCAGCGCCTATCGGGCTGTCGAGCAGGGTTGTGGTTGGTGTCAGCAGATAGACGTGTCGCGCAAGTTGCGCCATCTCGGCAGTGGCATAGAGCGCCTGTTCAGTCATACCGATCACAGCCACGATCTTGCCTGCCACATTGCTGGTGTGGGTCGTGGCTGCGTGACCGAGTATGCGCACATGGGCCGCACCCTTCCCCGGCAACCCTGGCTCGCGCGGCACGGCCCCGGTCGCCACGATAACGGCGCGACTGCTCCTTGCACCATGCTGCTCCGTCACTATCCGGAACCCATCGCCGTCGCGCTCGATTGCCGTGACACGATCAACCAGAATCCGCCCACGTTGTGTTGTAAGCTGGCGTTCAAACAGATGAACAGCGGAGCTGCCAATCAGATGCTGTTCTTCATCCTGGGCATCCGGCGCGTCGTAATGCACCAGCATCTTGCCGAGAGTAAAGTCATGTTCGGTAGGTGCAACATCTTCGACGCGGCCACCCAGCTTCTCACAGATCATCAGGAAATGGATCTGTTTGCCGATCGCATACATCGCTGCCGATTGACTGGCCGCACCGCCGCCAATAATGACCAGATCGTACATGTTGTCTCCCTCCTGTAACAATTTCCAGTGTACGCTCACGGGCCGGCAACAGGTTACGGCTTTGATCATACGCGACGGGTGGCTCGCTACGCGACCCACCGAACGGATAGTACCAGCCTAGTCACACCCATTCCCGACGCCCTCCTTCCAGCGAGGATAGCTGCCAAATACCTTGAACAGACCAGTCTTCGCGCGAATGCGCTCAAGTGCAGCGGCAACGGCCGGTTCTTCACGGTGGCCATTGATATCAACCAGGAAAATATACTGCCCCAGCACCTCTCTGGCCGGACGCGACTCCAGTTTCGTCATATTGATGCCAACCGATGCCAGTTCATAGAGCGCCTCGACCAGCGCTCCAGGCCGATCCTCACGGTCAAAGCCGAAGCAGAAACTCGTCTTATCATCGCCGGTGGGCGCGTGATCGTGGCGGCCAAGCGCAATAAAACGCGTGACATTGCCGGTGCGATCCTGGATATCACTGGCCAGTATCGTCGCACCGACACGTTCGGCGGCGCGCAGGGTACCGATGGCTGCCGCCGGCCGTTCATCGGCGAGTGCCTCGGCAGGCGCGGCGCTGTTACTCAACGACGCGACCGTGGCCACACCGGGCAGGCAGCGCTCGATGAACCGGCGACACTGGCCAAGCGATTGCGGATGGCCGTAGAGCACCTTCACTTCGTGAAGCGCAATACCGGCACGCGCGACAAGGTAATGCCGGATGGGGATAACTGTCTCGCCCGTGATCCGCAGATTCGTTTCGTGGATCAGCAGATCGAGCGTGGTGGTGACGCTTCCCTCCAGTACATTCTCGATGGGTAGCACACCGGCGGTCGCTGCACCCGTTTCAACGGCGGTAACCACCGCGGGCATGCTGGCCAGCGGAACGTATGTCGCAGCCGCACCACCATATGCGAGCGCAGCAATCTCGCTATATGAGCCGGGTGGGCCAAGATAGGCGATTGAGTTCATCATGGCAATGTTGAGCCCGTACCCGCTACTCCGTCGCCCCGACGGCATTCTGGCCGAACAGGTCCACGGCATAGGTCGGCTTCGTGCGATCATACCCGGCGGCATAGGCTGCATTCTCGGCGCTCAACCGTTCCTGGCGCGCGGCGATCATCTTGTTCAGCGCCGCCATGTACGACTCGGCTGCGGCAACGATGGTATCGGTATTGGCGCTGTAGCCGCTGTAAATCTGCGGCCCACGATGCCGCCCGACGCGATACTCGCCCTCCGTCACGGCGTCGCCCGGCTCACGCACCCGCACCGACACTTCGGCCACCGCATCAATCCCTTCGGTCACCGCCTTGATCGAAAACTCAATAAGCTCATTCGGTCGCCCGACCACCCGGTCAATAGCCTTGTAGATCGCGTCAACCGGGCCGGTACCATGCGCTGCTGTCGTGGTCGCATGACCATCCGGATCAATGATGCGCACCGTCGCGACCGGTGTAACGCCGGTACCGCAGGTCACCTGCACATGCTCCAGGCGGTACAGTTCTGGCGTATGCAACGAGCCGCCAGTCGCCAGCACCTCCAGGTCGCGGTCATCCACGACCTTCTTCTTGTCGCACAGCTCCTTAAAGCGCTGGAAGACCTGGTTGAACTCCTCCTCGGTATCGAATTCATACCCCATTGCCGCCAGCTTCGTGCGCAGCGCATTGCGGCCCGAATGCTTCCCCAGAATGAGCGAATTACCATCCAGGCCAATGGTCGTTGCATCCATGATCTCATATGTCATGCGATGCTTCAGCACGCCATCCTGGTGGATGCCTGATTCATGCGCAAAGGCGTTGGCGCCGACAATGGCCTTGTTCGGCGGTACCGGCATGGCGATGATTGTACTGAGCAAGCGGCTGCTGCGCGCCAGTTCACGCGTGTTGATCCGCGTATCAACATTGAAGAACGAGCGGCGTGTTTTCAGCGCCATCACCACTTCTTCGAGCGAAGCATTACCCGCACGCTCACCAATACCATTGATGGTGCATTCGATCTGCCGCGCGCCGGCACGCACACCGGCCAGCGAGTTGGCAACTGCCAGCCCCAGGTCGTCATGGCAATGTGTCGAGATGATGACCCGGTCAGCGCCGGGAACATGCCGGTAGATACCGGCAATCAGGGCGGCGTACTCCTCCGGGGTCGCATACCCGACCGTGTCGGGGATATTGAGCGTCGTTGCGCCTTCGGCGACGACCGCGGCAAGCATGCGGTAGACATATTCCGGTTCGGAACGCGTCGCATCCATCGGCGAGAACTCGACATCGTCGCAGAGGGAGCGCGCATAGCGCACCATCAGCCTGGCGCGTTCGAGGATTTCCTCGCGGGTGGAACGGAACTGGTGCTCAATATGGATGTCGGACGAGGAGATGAACGTATGAATGCGCTTCTTCGCAGCCGGCTGGATCGCGCTCCACGCCTTGTCGATATCGTCCTTGTTGGCGCGTGCCAGCGCGGCAATCACCGGCCCGTCAGGCGAGCCGACCGCACCGGCGATCTCGTGCACTGCCGCCCAGTCACCGGGAGACGCGGCGGGAAAGCCGGCTTCAATAATATCCACACCCAGCCGCGCGAGTTGCCGTGCAACTTCCAGCTTCTCCTCCAGCGTCATTGTGCAACCCGGCGCCTGTTCGCCGTCACGCAATGTGGTGTCGAAGATGCGTACGTGATCCTCCATGATTGCTGTATGACTCCTTTTCATTGGCCGAGAGCTGAGAGCTGAGAACTGAGAACTGAGAACTGAGAACTGAGAACTGAGAACTGAGAACTGAGAACTGAGAACTGAGAACTGCTACAAATAGTCTTCGGGAACGAATGGAAACGGCGGCTCGGTGGGCGTATCAGTCTGATAAGATGCCGTTTCTTCGCGAACCACGGAAGGAGACTGATTCACGGAATCTCCCAGCTTACGAATCTTACTGGTCAACATGGCCATGATCTCATGGCATTCCGTGTGCAACCTGGCTTCTTCCTCCTCCGAAAGATGGCCAGCACGACAGAGCAGATCAAGCCAGCTATCAGTTTCCGCCGCCGACCCTTTCGCGATTGACAGATGATTGCGATGCGCGCCGGGTGTAAAACGGCCATGCCCCTCAGCAATATTCGCGCCGATTGATGTTGCTGAACCGATGATCTGACGTGCAATAACGGCCGTTCCCCAACCCGACGGCAATCGCTGGACGAGTTTCAATACCTCAAGCGCAAGTCGCTGCGCCCGATCCCAGACAATCAGTTTTCGATAGGTATAGTCGCTCGACACAATGTCCCTCGCCATTCCCTCACGATGCTATTCTCGATGCTTGATCTGGAGCTCCCGGTTCCTGGTTCTCCGTCCTCCGTCCTCCGTCCTCGGTTCTCGGTTCTCCATCCTCCGTCCTCGGTTCTCGGTTCTCGGTTCTCGGTTCTCCATCCTCCGTCCTCGGTTCTCCGTCCTCCGTCCTCGGTTCTCTCAGGCCCCACCCTCGCCTGGCGTCACCTCGCGCGGATTGACGAACGGCATCATACGGCGCAATTCGCGACCCACCTGCTCGATCTGGTGCGAGACATCCTTCGCCCGGTAGGCATTGAAACGCGGCCGGCCATTGTGATTTTCCTCAATCCAGTCCTCCGCAAATGCGCCACTCTGGATATCGGCCAGGATGCGCTTCATGGTTGCGCGCGTCTCATCGGTAATAATCTTCGGCCCGGCGGTATAGTCGCCCCACTCGGCGGTATCGCTGACCGAATAGCGCATGTAGTTTAGCCCGCCCTGGTAGAACAGGTCAACGATCAGCTTCAGTTCGTGCATACACTCGAAATACGCCACCTCAGGCTGATAGCCGGCGTCGACGAGTGTCTCAAAGGCCGTTTTGACCAGCGCCGACACGCCGCCGCACAATACAACCTGCTCCCCGAACAGATCCGTCTCGGTCTCTTCAGCAAACGTTGTTTCGAGCACACCGGCGCGTGTGCAGCCGAGGCCGCGTGCATAGGCCAGCGCATCGGCCAGCGCATTGCCTGATGCGTCCTGGTGGACGGCGACCAGCGCCGGTACGCCGCCACCCTGCGTGTAGACCTCGCGTACCCGATGCCCGGGTGCCTTGGGCGCGACCATGCTGACATCCACACCTTCAGGAGGAACGATCTGGCCAAAGCGAATATTGAAGCCGTGGGCGAACATCAGCGTCTTGCCGGTGGTCATGGCGGGCGCAATCTCGTCGCGATAGAGCGCCGCCTGTCCAGTATCGGGTGTGACGATCATGATTATCTGTGCTTCTTTCGCCGCATCGGCAACGGTGCGTACCTTCAGACCAAGGCCTTCGGCCTTGCCCCAGCTTTTCGACCCGCCATACAGGCCGACCACAACATCGCAGCCACTCTCTTTGAGATTCAGCGCGTGGGCGTGACCCTGGCTACCGAAGCCGATAATCGCGATGGTACGACCCGCAAGGCGGGACAGGTCGGCGTGGTTTTCGTAGTAAATCCTGGCCATGGCAGTGATTCTTACTCCTGGCGGGGCAGAGCAACCACCCCGTGCTGTAATAGTCAAGACAAGCAAAGGCTTGGAACCTCGGCATACTCCCTCGTATACCGGCCACATGCTGAAGCAATCTCGGTATTTGATGAGGAGATTACTTCGCTATCGCTCGCAATGCCATCCAGCCATCCTTAATCTATGGATAGGCACTAATTCATCACAGGAACACGTTCGGCGTGACCGTTGGCATTTTCGACGAACTCCTCGGCATTATGGCCGCGCACGCCGCGCACCATGGCGATCCGCCCGGTGCGCATCATCTCCTTGATGCCGTAGGGGCGGATCACATCAATAAAGTTCTGCACCTTGGCTGGCGAGCCGGTCATCTCGATCACCATCGTATTTGCGCCGACGTCAATGATTTTGGCATCAAATACTTCGCTCAGCGCGACGATCTCCGGCCGTTTCGGCCCGGGAGCATGGATCTTGATCAGCGTCATCTCGCGCTCGACGACCGGGTCATCGGTCACGTCGCTCACTTTAAGCACTTCGATCAGGCGGTAGAGCTGCTTGACGACCTGCTCCACATCCTCCCACTCGATCACGATCGTCATCCGGCTGACTCCCGGCGTCTCGCTATGGCCGACCGCCAGGCTTTCGATATTGAAGCCGCGTCGCCGGATAAGCCCGATGACCCGGCTCAGCACACCAGGGCGGTCCTGCACGAGCGCGACGATTGTGTGTTTTTTCATGGCATGTGTTCCTATTGAGCGTGGGTAGTGCCGCGAGTGGCGCCACCACAACGCATGCTACGACTCGTGTGGCGTCTCCAGGATCATCTCACCGATACTCTTGTTCTGCGGCACCATCGGGAACACATTCACCTCGCGCTCGACACGGAAATCAATCAGCACCGGCCCGTCGGTCGCATAGGCTTCCTCGATCGCCGCCTCAACCTGGCTGCTATCCTCTACAGTGATACCCTTCCAGTAATACGCCTCGGCCAGTTTTGCGAAATCCGGCCCGGAGAGCGGCGTGCCGCTGTAGCGCTTGTTCTCGAAGAGCTCCTGCCACTGGCGCACCATGCCAAGGTACCCATTGTTGATTACGGCCACCTTGACATTCTTGATCCCTTCCTGGATGATGGTCGCCATCTCCTGGTTGGTCATCTGGAAGCCGCCATCGCCGCACACCGCCCAGACGGTGTCGTTCGGATGGGCCACTGCCACACCCAGCGCTGCCGGAACCGCAAACCCCATGGTGCCCGCGCCACCGGATGTGATATGGGTGCGCGGGCGATACCAGTCGATCAGTTGCGCCGCCCACATCTGATGCTGACCGACATCGGTAACGACGCGATAATTGCCACGCGTGTTGAGCGCCCGAGTCAGCGCAGCGTAGACGTCGTGCGGCGGCAGACTCATATGCTCGGTCTCCGACCGGTTGAGATACTGCTGCTTGTGCTGATGCTTCGACTGCATCTCACGGATATGCTCCATCCAGTCGGAGGCATGGCCGTGCAACTCGGCAAACGCCTCACGCTCCGGGAACTCGCTGAGGAACGCCTGCAGCGCCAGGCGCGCATCAGCAACAATCGGCACCGTCACCTTGACATTCTTGCCAATTTCCGACGGGTCAATGTCAACGTGAATCACCTTCGCATGCGGCGCGAAGGTGCTGGCCTTGCCCGTCACCCGGTCATCGAAGCGCCCGCCGATATTGAACAGCACATCACATTCCTGGATGGCGCGATTGACATGCACCCAGCCATGCATGCCCGGCATGCCGATGCTCAGCGGATGATCCTCAGGAAAGGCGCCGATGCCGTGCAGGGTGGTAATGACCGGGATGCGTGTCTGTTCAGCAAACGCGCGCAACTCCTCAACGGCCCCGGCCATGATGACGCCATTGCCGGCCATAATCAGCGGCTTCCGGGCGCTCAACAGGAGTTTGATCGCCTCGCGCACCTGCTTACGATTCGGCTGATAGTTCGGCTTGTAGCCCGGGAGGTCGAGTTTGATGTTCCAGTCGGGAACGATCGTCGCTTGCTGTGCATCCTTGGTGATGTCTATCAACACTGGCCCGGGGCGACCCGTGGTGGCGATAAAGATCGCCTCTTCAAAGACATAGGGTAACTCGGCGGCTTTCTTCACCAGGTAGTTATGCTTGGTGATCGGCATCGTAATGCCGGTGATATCCGTCTCCTGGAAGGCATCCTTACCGAGCACGTGGGAGCCAACCTGGCCGGTAATCGCCAGTAATGGTGTACTGTCCATCATCGCGTCGGCAATGGGGGTGACCAGGTTGGTGGTGCCGGGGCCACTGGTACCGATGCAGACCCCCAGCCGCCCGCTGGCGCGGGCGTACCCTTCGGCGGCGTGCCCCGCGCCCTGTTCGTGACGGCACAGGATGTGCCGCAGCCTGTCACGGTACTCCCACATCGCGTAGTAGAACGGCATGATCGCTCCGCCCGGGATGCCAAACATCACATCCACCCCGTTGCGGATCAGCGCCTCGCACATTACCTGAGCGCCGGTACGCTTGTCGGACATCTGCTTCTCCTCTGCTACTGATAAAACTGGTGTCCGGGCATAAACGAAGGACCCCTCCCGCGTCTGGGAGGGGCCCGTCTCATCGTTGCGCCGTGCTTGTTTCCCCCCAACCGCTCATAAACCCGTGATACTAATCAGGGCTACAAGGAGCAGGCTAAGGAGGAGGCTGGCGCTTCGCTGGTTCATGCTGCCTGTGTATGCTGGGCCATTACGCTGTGGAGTATACTCGACCTTCTTTTAACTTGTCAAGCATCACATGCCAGGGTATGTAGTACAATACGCCTGTGTGGAGCCGCCACTTGTCCGCTATACGAGGTTGGCCATGCGTTCCATCGTGCCCCTGCGCGCGCGCCTGCTGCTGGGCGTGCTTGGAGCGACGCTTGTGGTTGTATATGCAGTGATCCCTGCCGCTGCCGCGCCACTCACGCTGGTCGTGACCAGGACTGCCGATACCGCCGATGGTGTGTGCGACGCCGATTGTTCATTGCGGGAGGCTGTGAGCGCCGCCAATGCCAACCCTGGCCCCGATACAATTATCGTGCCGGCGGGAACCTACACGTTGACGCTTGCACCGACCCCTGAGGACGAGAATGCCGACGGCGATCTCGACGTGCGCGCAGCATTGACGATCACTGGCGCCGGTGCCCCTGCGACGACAATTGTTGCGGCATCCGGTGACCGCGTGTTTCACGCCCTCGCCACCGCCGTGCTGACGATCAGCGGCATCACATTGCGCGGCACCGGAGAGGCGCCTGGCGGCGGCGGCGGCATCCTCGTTGAACCAGGTGCAACGTTGACATTGCAGGATAGCGTGGTACGCGATGGGCGCGCAACGCGCGGCGGCGGCATCGAGGTGCTTGGCGATGGCGTCAACCCGGCGAGCGCCAGCGCAACTATCGAACGCGTAACCTTCACCGGCAACCGCGCCGCCAGCCTGGGTGGCGCACTCAGTGTCTTCAACGGCGGCAGCGCCACCCTGACGAATGTCACGATGACCGGCAATAGTGCCGGCAACAGCGGTGGCGGCATCAGCGTTTCGCGCGATCAGGCGCTGGCGAGTCCGCCGGTGAGCGTTGCCACACTGAACAACGTCACGATCACCGGCAATACCGCTGACGATGACCGTAACGACATCGGCGAAGGCGGCGGCGTATCGGTACGCGTTGATAGCCTGGTCATCAATCAGCTGAACCTGCGAAACACCATTATTTCCGATAATGCCGATCGTAGCCCATCACCGGCCAATGTTAACCCCGACTGTTTCGGCATACTGAACTCGCTGGGGTACAACCTGATCCATCGTGTCACCGAACCTGGCTGCACGATCCTCGGTACGCTCACCGGCAATCTGACCGGCAACAGCGCACGGCCTGCTGCACTCCTGGATAATGGCGGCCCGACACCGACCGTGGCATTACTCAGCGGTAGCCCCGCCATTGACACCGGCGACCCGGCAGTGGGCAGTTCCTGCGCCGTGACGGATCAACGTGGCATAACCCGCCCGATCGACGGCAACGGCGACGGTCTTGCCGCCTGTGACATGGGCGCCTTCGAGAACCCGCCGCCTGGCCCCGCCGACCTGGCGCTGGCGTTAATCGACTCACCCGATCCGGTCGAACCTGGCGCGACACTGACCTACTCGGCGATTGTCACAAACGCCGGTCCCGGCGCAGCCGGCAGTGTACAGATCCAGTTTACACCGCCGCCCGGTGCAACCGGCATTCAGACAGGCGGCGCCGGGTGGACCTGCACCGTCGCCACAACCGTAAGCTGCATTCGCGGCGCGCTCGGCGTGGCAAGCGTTGCACCGGTGCTGACCATCACACTTGTCGTGCCTCCCGGCAGCGGCACCATCACCGCCAGTGCCATCGTCTCGTCGTCGCAACCTGATCCGCAGAGCAGCAACAATACCGCCACCGCCAGCACCTTCCGCGGCAGAAGATCGGCATGGATACCGCTGGTGACGCGCCCATGATCACATCTATGTTGAGGTAACAGAGACTGACAGACGCTGCGACAGACTTCAGTAGACCTCGCCGGCACCCTGGCACCAATACCTTGCAAATAAGGCGCGATACACCCTGTCTTGTCCACTCTGGACACGCCGCATTGACAGACTGGCACCAATACCTTGCAAATAAGGCGCGATACACCCCCAACTCCCCCGCCTCTCAAGGGTAGAGTTTTTATACGACCGCGTCCTGATGCGGTCGCGATTCGGTTTGACATTCCGTGGGCGTGTCAAGACTTTTCGGCCTGGTTTCTGGAACGAATTGCATGACAGGGAGTGAGTCG